>JAPKZK010000187.1 GCA_026393835.1 Candidatus Aminicenantota bacterium
TGTGCTCACTGTTTACGCTTCATGCCGCCATTACTGACGACTATGCAAAACTCGTTTCGCGTGTGGCACTGGTGGTCAACCTTTGCCGGGTGGGATTTAAACCATACCCACAGGGTTTCGTTGAAGAGTTTCTACTCTTAAGCATATATGTATCTATATGCCAGTGTTTCCCCTCTTCCAGGGCTTATCCTGGCGCAACTTCTCTTCTATCTTTTCCCCTTTGTGCCTTTGTGCCTTCGTGGCTATTTTCATTGCAGAAAATTTGTATTTCTTATGCCGTTCCATTATAATAGGCTTTAAAATCGGCGGAGGAGGATTGACCCATGAATGCTATTACCGTTAAGTTTGATAAACAGGGCGAAAAATACACACGACTGGTGACTTTTCCCGATGGAAAGTGCGTCACGGAACAGGATATCCAGATTAAAAAACAGTGGCACTCCCCGGAAACCTGGCAATGGAGCAAACCGCTCCATGAATATTCACGGGAAGAACTGTCCAAAGAAGGAAACCACATCGCCCATGTGCTGCTGGGTCAACAGGGCCGCGACTTCCTGGCAGCATTGGAACCCAACACAGCGGACAACGAAACCAACACGCAAATTTTAATCCTGGAAAACACCGCCCTCCCGGAAATCGCCCGCATTCCCTTGGGAAATCGCCTGCATCGGCAGCGAATTTATCGCCACCCAACGCTTTATTCCCATTATCCGCAGACCCCAACCCATCGCAGGACTGCAAACCAAAAAGAAATGGCCCCTGCACGAGCCGCTTAAACTGTTATTGGTTTCGGCTGCACCCAAAGATCAAACCCGGCTCCACGTAGAAAATGAACTGCTGAAAGCGGCCTACGCCCTGGAAGAACCCATGGCCAACCGCCGTGTAATCGTGGATGAAGTTTTAAACTGCACGCGGGAAAAACTGGGGGAAATACTCCGCTGCAATGTGGATTCCGGCTATGATATTCTCTATTTCACCGGCCACGGCCACTTCGACGGTCAAGATGGGTATTTGATCCTGGAAAAAGGCGACGGCGCGGCCGACCCCGTCTCGGCCAACGATGTGGTCACCTTGCTGCGCAGGCAGCGGGAAACTTTTTCGCTGGTCTTCTTAAATTGCTGCAATGCCGCCGCCGTGGGCGATGAAGAAACAACCGGGAAAAATGGTTTCGGCGATGTGGCCCGCAAGATACTTAAAATGGGCGTGCCCCACGTGGTGGCCACGCAGGCTTCCATTTATGACGACACCGGCAGGGAAGCCATGAAAACTTTTTTCGAGGAACTGGGCCAGGGGGTGTTTAATCCCATTCGCGCCCTTGTTTCCGCCCGCGCGGCGGTGGATAACGACGCCAACCCATACCACGATTTTTACCACTTCGTTCATCTCTCTACCTGGACCGGTAATGAGACATGGGAAATCCGGCCCCGGCCCAAAGAAGAGGGTGTGAGACTAACGGAAGAGGAACAGGCCGCTTATCGTAGCGAACATTATATTGAATTGGATAAAAATTTCGTGGGACGTTTTGAGTATATCTCCCGGATCGAGGAGGCCTGGTGGAACGAGTCGGCCCACGTGGTGGGGCTTCACGGCCTGGGCGGTATCGGCAAGACTTACCTGTGCTCCCGTATGCAGCAGCGGGTGTTAACATATGCCGTACCGGCCAAACGTTTGAATAAATGCATCTTCATCGATTTCCGCCAGGGTACGGGGCATACCCTGGGTTTGTTTTTGAACCAGTTGATAGGGATTGCCCATGACCTGGGGTTTTCGGAATATGAAAAGGTGGTGGAGGATGACGAAAAATTCCCCACGGCACTGGAAAAGTTGAGGGAGTTCCGCCGCTGGTTGGACAGTCGTTTCCAGGGGAAAGTGTTATTGATAATGGACAACCTGGAATCGGCCCTGGATGAAGAAGGAATATTTCGGGATGAAGAATTGGGTAAATGGTTCCGTTTATTGGTGGGGCAGACCTCCAAAGCCACCAGGATATTGGTGACCTGTCGCTTCCGTTTCGAGTTTTTCCCGGATGGCCGGGATATCGTGGAAGGGCGCTGGTTTCATCTGGGGGAATTGGGCATCACGGAGCGCTTGTGTTTCTTGAACCGCTGGGCGGATTTGCGCAGCAAGACCTGGGAGGAGAAAGAGGAAATTTTGCAGACAGCCGGTGGGCATCCGTATTTATTAAAAATGGTATTAAAATATGTGCAGCGAAACCGCGACCTGCCGGAAGCCATCTTAAAAGCCTCAAAAGAAACCGCCGCGTATGCCCGGTTGGATGGCTTTTTATCCATGTTGTCGCCGGACGCATTGGAATGGTTGATCGTGGCCGCCGTGTTCCCGGAACCGCGATTTGAGTACGGTATTATGAATACCCTTATAATCCGGGATGATGTGGAGGATGCCGAAGTCATGGAAAAAACCTTCGCACAGGCAACGGAAGAATGGACTAAACTGAGCTTGGCGGCAGTGGAAGAGAATGTAATTCATATGGATCCCCTGTTGGTATTCCAACTATTGGACAATGAGGAGAGTTCATTCCGGCAAACCGGGGAAAAAATTGAGGACCTGCGTAACGCAGTTGGGCAGTTTTTTTTGATATTGGCTAAGCAAACAGAGGGGCGTCCTCAAAAAGCAACCATTCTACGCCTGGGAGTAGAAAACGTATTGACCCAGGGGGACATGGATTTGATCAACTCTTACTTGCAGGAATGCGCAAATGTTTTTCACGGTTTTGTGCCCGGCTCGGTGTTTGCCGATATGGTTGGCCGGGTAGAAGAGCGCTTGTTTGCCATGGGGGATGAATTATCATTTTTTACCCTGGGATTTTGTGCGGAAACATTAACGGGAATGCGACTTTTTTCCAGGGCATTGGCTCTTTATTCGCGGATGTTAGCCGACAGCCGAATGCCCGAGACGTATATTGGTAATTGTTACAACTCAATCGGCATCGTCTACCAAAAGCAACGTCAGTGGGAGCCGGCATTGGAAAACTATCAACAGGCCCTCCAGTGGTACGAAAAAACCGGCAACCATTTTGAACTGGGTGGAACCTACCACCAGATCGGCAGGGTCTACGAAGAGCAGCGGCAGTGGGAGCCGGCATTGGAAAACTATCAACAGGCCTTCCAGTGGAACGAAAAAACCGGCAACCATTTTCAACTGGGTTCCACCTTCCACCAGATCGGTTATATATATGCGGAGCAGCGTCAGTGGGACCTGGCATTGGAAAACTATCAACAGGCACTCCAGTGGTACGAAAAAACCGGCAACCATTTTCAACTGGGTGGAACCTACCACCTGATCGGCAGGGTCTACCAAGAGCAGCGTCAGTGGGACCCGGCATTGGAAAACTATCAACAGGCCATCCAGTGGAACGAAAAAACCGGCAACCATTTTCAACTGGGTGGCACCTACCACCAGATCGGCAGGATCTACGAAGAGCAGCGGCAGTGGGACCCGGCATTGGAAAACTATCAACAGGCCCTCCAGTGGAACGAAAAAACCGGCAACCATTTTGAACTGGGTGGAACCTACCACCAGATCGGCAGGGTCTACGAAGAGCAGGAGGATATCACCAACGCCCTTTCCTTCTATAAAACCGGGCTCCTTATTTCCCTTCAAAATGGGAACCAGGATCATGCTAATGTAATTTTGGAAAGCCTGGCCTGCATCTTCCCCAAACTCTCCCCGGAACAGATCGAGACACTGGAGAATGAATTGGGTGAAGAATTGGTGCAAAAGCTGAAAGAAAGTAGTGCTTCGTGAAGCGGCAAGAGCTGAAGATGCTCTTCAAATAATAAATTCGAAATCGCGTTACGTGAAATTCGAAATTCGAAACAAATTCAAAATTCAAATAAAAAAATGTTTCAAACAAAAAAAAGCCCACGAATTACAAGATTACACGAATTTTCACGAATTTCCGTAGGGGCAGGCCCCCGTGTCTGCCCTCCGTGTCTTACCCTGCCCCCTATCTATCCTGCCGGCGCCAGCTCTAATAAATGCCTAAAATAACAAAAAACGGGCGAACCTATGTGTTCGCCCGAAATTTTTCAAAATGAGAATTGCTGCAAACAAGTTGACATGCGAATCGTTTGAGACTATAATTATTCAGAGGGAAAAAAATGAAAAAGAATTTAAAATCTCTGCTCGGCGATGTTAAGAATGAATTGAAAGCCATAATCGGCGAAAAACTGAGAGATATAATCTTATATGGCTCTTATGCCCGCGGGAATTACGATGAAGAATCCGATATCGATATTATAGCCCTCGTAGAAGAAGATGAATTAAAATCATATAGAGAGAAAGTGATCGAGCTGGAAATCGACCTCACTATTAAATATGGACTTATGCCATCGATTTTGATCGAAAACAAAGAATATTTCAATAAAAATAGAAACTCTGAATTCCTGTTTCAGAACGTCATAACGGATGGGAAAATCATCTATGCTGCCTGATTATATCATTGAGATGTGTAAATACTCTATAGAAAAAGCAAACGATGAGCTTGAAATCTCGGAGCTGCTTCTCAAAAACAAAAAATTAAGCAAATCTCTAAATAGTTCTTATTATGCGATTTTTCATGCCACTCGTGGATTGTTAATAACGGATGGGCTGCAAAGGCGTAAACATTCCGGTTTAATATCCGAATTTATAAAGAGCTATATTGCCGGAGGGAAAATAGACAAAAAATATTCGAAGATAATAAAGACTGCTGAAAAAATAAGAATTGAATCCGATTATAAATTTTTCTATATTGTTTCAAGAGAGGAGACTGAAGAGCAGCTTAAAAATGCCAGGGATTTCGTCGCTGAGATTACGAACTACCTGGGGAAAAAAGTCGGTATCACTTTCAATCCCCCATCGTCTTATCCCGGGCCGGAACTAGCCGATGCAGGATAGTTATTGATAATGAGCCAGATATGGGAGAGCATTGCGCAAAGTCCTGATTCACTTCCTTTAACCCCTGCTCAACAGCAGGAACTTGACACTCGGCTGAATTCCTATTATGAAAATCCAGAAGCAGGTCAGCCCTGGGAAAAAATTAAGGAGAAGCTTCTGTCAACCCCGTGAGTTACAAAATATTAATTCGCCCCGAAGCTAATTCAAGCGTTTTTTGAGAGTTGAATCCAATCGATTTGTCTAACCAAACCCGGTATGCTATAATATAAAGGGTGAACGAAAATGAAAAAGAAAAAATTGCCCATCGGGTTTTCGGATTTTAAAGATGTGATAACCGGCGATTATTACTACGTGGATAAGACCCTTTTTATCAAAGAGGTCATCGACAGCGGGGATAAAATTCTTCTTATCCCGCGTCCCCGCCGGTTCGGTAAAACACTTAATATTACCATGTTGAAATACTTTTATGATTGCTGCCCGGATACATGGGCCACCGACGCCACCGACGCTCTGCCGTCTTCTCCCGAAACCGGCCCCCGGTCTCAAAATCCCAATGCGCATTTATTCGATTCCCTGGCTATATCGGGGGCAGGCCGGGAGTACCTGGACAAAATGGGAAAATACCCTGTTATTTATTTATCCTTCAGGGAAATAAAGGATATGGAGTGGGAATCGTGTTTGGATAGCATAAAAAAGCTTATCCAAAGAGAGTATGCCAGGCATTCTTACCTGCTGGAGAGTCATAACCTGATGGCACATGAACAGGTGTATTTTAAAAAGATTATAGACCTATCGGCAAGTAAAAGCGATTATACAAATAGTCTTGAAAGTCTTCTTATTTTCTTAAACCGGTTTTACAATAAACGGGCCGTTGTTTTGATCGATGAG
>JAPKZK010000017.1 GCA_026393835.1 Candidatus Aminicenantota bacterium
AGAAATGAAACAATAAAAACAAATATTTATCTAAAAGGAGATTATCATGCCGTATGCAAATTCAAGAGTTAGCGATTACCTGGAACATTCAGAGCTTATGTTCACCAATGCCAAGGATAAGACGATCCTTCCACTCCTGGAAAGACACAATGTAGGCGCTGAAAGATGTGACCTGGGTTTATCACTTTGCGGCGACGCCTATACCTGGGAAAAAGAGCAGGTCAAACTTCATGGTGAACAGTTCAGGAGCGAGTTTATCGGCATTTGCCGGATCGCCCTGAAAGACCACCCACAATTGCTTGAGAAGCTGGGCATTGTCGTCTATACCAAAGGGTATGTCAGCGCGAAGAGCCAGGCCGCCGCCGAAGAGAAAAAGAAACAGGAGGCCCTAAAAGCCCAGGAGGCGCAAGAAGCACAAGAGACGCACGCGCCGCGGGATGTTCAAGCGGAACAGGAAGTCCAGGTAAATCAAGAGACAAAAAAGAAACATAAGAGTAAAAAGTAACCCGTAATCACCCAGGATTTCCGAGTTACAGGATGAACCGGGTGTAAATAGTCAAAACACCCGGTTCATCCGTTCATCACTTCACCCGTTCATCATGTGATCATGTCCTGTTTTTCAATATTAATTTTAAAATGCAAAATGTAAAATGTAAAGTTTGAGGAGGAAAGCAAATGAATCAAAATGACGTCGATGACGTATCATTATTAACCGACCGGGAATGCGCCCGGCAAGTGGGCCGACGCTTTTGCCAGGCCCGGCAATCCCTGGGACTGACCACCAAAGTAATGGCAGAACTCCTGGGCGCCTCAAGAACTAAAATAATCCAGGTGGAAAAAGGGGAATTGTTTCTACCTACCTCATGGGGAGACAAAATGGACCGCTTCCTGGGAATCAACAAAAACTGGCTGCTTACCGGCGATAAACGAATCACAAAGGCTAAAACCCAGGCTTACGAAACCCTGTTTGAACTTATGCGGGTGCCTATAATTGAAGAAAACATTTTTAATGAACTGAAAAAGCTCAAAACTATTTTCAAAGATCGAATCCGGGAATACGAAAGAGTACATGAGGTGTCGCTTAACGGGGGGCTGCAATGACCTACATGAGCGGAAAAATAGACCCGGAAATATTGGAGCTAAACCTGATATTAATTTATCTAAACGGTTGGCAAGAAGATTCGCGGAGAGAACCGGGCGGCAAGGTATTAAGAGGCTGGAAAGGGTATCCTTTCGATATCCTCAATGAACTGGAAAAATACAACCTGGTTCGCCAGTACGACCATTCGGTAGTTGTCACCAAAGAGGGGATCTCAAGGGCGGAATGGTTGCTGCAGAAGTATTTTGATCCGCAAAAGATAAAATTAAAAATGCCTTAACCTGATATGAAAATAGCCACAAAGGCACGCATGTGCGAAGGCACAAAGGTTCACCAAGAGGCGCTTTCTGCGTGTCCCTTTTTTATCCCCTTTGGTTGATATAAGGATGAGTAGGAATGGCGATGGACAAGAAAAAATTTTTCTTCCAAGTCGATATTGACATGGTTTCAGATTCCTGGTAGACTTTTTTCTTAATTTTTTGCAAAAAGATAAAATTCATAAATAAAAGAAAGAAGGAGTAAAAATATGAAGAAAATACTGTCACTGATTTCGGCGGGATTAATTTTATCGCTTCTAATCCCTCCTGAGTCTGATGCAAAAGAGTTGAAACAAATCCAACAGTGGAGACATGGAGATCAAGAATTATATGGGGGAGTCAATTATGCAATTGTCGATAAGGATAACCACCTGGTTGCCGATTTTGGTCAAACTATAGGTTGGCGTGTGATCATTCCCACCCAGATAAAATCCTTTGGCCCTTCGGGCCAGGGTCCCAGCGATCTTTACATGGTTATGGCCATGTGCCCATTCAACGATGACCTGGCGTTTATACAGTTGGGGCACAGCATAAAAATTTTTACCAAAAAAGATGGCATCTATGTATGGAAAGAAACTCGTTGGCTAAAACGGGATTATTATCCGCATGTCGTACGAGATGCACTTTTCCTGGATAATAAATGGTTCCTAACAGGTCTTAATTTCCTGGATATTAAGGGTGAAAAGACCCATGTCAATCTTTTAAAAATTTTTAATAGCGACGGCAAAGC
>JAPKZK010000052.1 GCA_026393835.1 Candidatus Aminicenantota bacterium
AAATTCTGCCCAAAGGTCATCCAGGAACAATGGTTTAATGAGCTTTAAAATGTTTTTTTCGCTGGTGTAATGCGCGCCAAGATTTCTTCGTTCAACAGGATTCATCACACTTTGAAACATGGAACCGAAAATGGCCGGGGAAATTTTCCCCCAATCCAGGTAACAGCACTCTATTAAAATCCGTCTCATCTCGCTGTCAAATGATGCAGGGGGAAGTGTTTCTTCAAATAGTTTACCGTTTACATAGGGGAACTCATTCAATTGCTCGTCGATATTTTTTAAGCGCTTTTCCCTGGGTGTATCCAGGATATAGAATAATTCGCTTAAACGCGCAGCCAGATCGCTGCCATCTTCCGTTGTTTTTTGCTCGATGAAGTCGGCAAAAATGTCCCTATTAAAAATGGTGCTGTCATCGGCAAATAAACAAAACAATAAACGAACCAGGATGTACCTGGGTAATTCGTGCTGTTTTAACCCTTGCAAATAAGCTCTTGCTTGTTGGTACGCTTTATCAAGATTTTTTCCTTTGCTCTTCATTTCCACAAGCAATGTGCCTTTCCAGAGCATGTCAATATAGCCCTCATGCTCATCGAGCTTCTTAACGCGATGTTCAAACGAAGCGACTTTCCGTTGATTAATGCCAAATACATTAAAGAAGGCAACCAAAAAGGGTTTTGCGTCAGCGTCCTCGTTGAATGCGTTTCCCCATTCCTTTGAGAACTGAACTGCTCTGTCTTTTATTTCGTTCCAGCTTAGGGCCATAATTATCTACTCCATTCTACCATCGCCGATTGCACCGTAAGAATATTTTTACCACACCGGGAAAAGAATGTCAATGCCTGTTTGAAAAACTGGCAGGGCTACGCCATTCTAAAAAAGCACGAAATCACGTTACGTGAAATCCGAAATCGTGGTGTTTCAAACAAAAAAATCTTTCGCGTCTTTCGTGTGTTTCGCGGGCCTGTTTTTGTTTTAAATTTTGAATTTGTTTCGAATTTCGTGCTTCGGATTTATTATCCGACAGCTATTCATCTAACTGGCTCAGGATATGGGGGGAATTCCTCCAGTTGGGAACCACTTTTATAAATAGGTCGAGGTAGACTTGTTTTTCGAAATAGTCTTCCAGGTCTTTGCGGGCGGTTTCGCCCACATGTTTCACGAAATTCCCGTGTTTGCCCACCAGGATTTTTTTCTGGGAACGGGTTTCCACGTAAATCTCGGCCCGGATGAACATGACTTTCTCTTTGTCTGTGATCTCCTCCACTTTTACGGTAGTTGTAAAAGGCAGTTCGGCTTCGGCGGAAACCAGGACTTTTTCCCGGATTATTTCGGAGACATAAAATCGTTCAGTTTGCAGCGTCCATTCTTCTTCCGGGTAGAAGTTCTCATTTTCCGGCAGGTACTTATAGATCAATTCTTCGATTAAATCGACGTTGACGCCCTTGAGTGCGGACAGTGGGACAATTTCGCTCCACTGGTAGGCGTCTTTGAAGCGGTTGATTTTTTCCAGGGCTTTTGCTTTGTTGTACTTATCGATTTTATTAATCAACAGGAAAATTGGTTTCCCGGCATTTTCAAACATAGAGATGGCAAAATCATCTTCCCGTTGGTCATCCATTTCCATGAAATAGAGAACCAGGTCGGCGTCCACCAGGGAGGCGTGGACGTCTTTCATCATTCGTTCGTTCAGTTTGAAATACGGTTTATGAATACCCGGCGAGTCGAAAAAAATGATTTGTCCATTCTCTGTGGTTTTAATCCCCCGGATTTGTTTGCGGGTGGTTTGTGGTTTGTTGGAGACGATGGAGACTTTGGTTTCCAGGATGGCGTTTAAGAAAGTCGATTTTCCCACGTTGGTGCGGCCGATGAGGGCGACATACCCGGAATGTTTTTTAATTTTTTTTCCCATTAGTATTTCCTTTTTTCCGCCTGTTTTTACCAGGATGATTCGGTTTGGTAATTAAATAGCAGCACAGTATCTTCAGAATTATCCAGAAAGGGAATTCATGTTTAAGATCGGTGTTTATGGTGGACAGGAGATCTTCCAGTTCTGTTAATATATCCTGGTAGTCCACGAGGTTATCTTTTAATTCTCTTACGGCGGATAAAGATAATCTCAGGGATTTATAGACCACCAGGGAGGTCAGTAGGGCATCCTGGAGGGTGAATTCTTCTTCATTGGCGGCAAATTCGTAGAGGGAGTGCAGGGTGCGTTCCATTTTAACGGGCAAGAGGGTGCGGTACCAGCCCAGGTTTGAAAAGGCGTCCACCAGGAACGGCGGCGTCAAATAGCGCTCCCGGTAGTGTTCGAAAAATTCTTCGGATCTTTCCATGTAAATATGGCACATTTCCAGCAGGGGGTTTTCTTGAATTTCCTGGCGAATTTTTTCAAAGGAGCCGTCATCATCTACCTCCTCCAGCATTCCCTCGATATCGATATTATTGTCTTCGATGTACTGGTGGATCATATCGATGGCGTTTTCCAGGTTTTCGCTGGCTACTTCAAAGGCATTTTTGCCTTCCTCTTCTGCTTCCACTTCTTTAGTATAGACCACGCATTGGTCTTGTGCGATGCACTTCTCGCACCAGTAATCGCAGTAATTATAAGGGCTGATGGAGATGTCGTCGCCGTTCATATCGTCATCGTTCATCAAATTATCGGTTTCTATATCCATTGGTACATTTTAAATGAAATCGCGGTTCATTTCAATAGCCTGATGTTTTTTTATTTATTCAAGTCTGCCCCCGGCATTTGTACTGCCCCCGGCGGGTCAGGACCTTTTTACTCAATGGGGCGCCGCCCCCAAAAACTCTTGATAATTAAAACTTCCAGTCAAAGGTCAAACGGAGACTCCTGGGAACCTGTAGTTCCACGGCGTCGCGCGAGCCGCCGGAAAAAACATACTCGGACAACTCACCGCCGATATCCGGGAGATTGAAAAACGTCAGGCTTATCACGGCTTCCTTGTTTAATATTTTAAAATTGTAATTCAACCGCACACTGATATCGCCGATATAGTCTTCCCTGGGTCCGCCTTTGATTCCTTTCTCATTTTCGGCTTTAATGGTTTTGTAGTAAAGCACCCACTGGTCATGCCCGGAGAGGGCATTAATAAAGGCAAAGGGATCGCCGTCGCGGTATTTAAGACTGACCCCCAGGGATAGTTTCCGGGTCAGGTTAAACCCGAAATAGGTTTTGGCCACAAAACCGCGGTCCCCATCCACCCTACCGAATCCGTTGATCCAGGAATTGGGATTGGCCTGGCTTTCAGCTAATAAACCGATGTCATTGGAACCGGGTCCGTTGCCGAAAGCGGTATCCCCCATTCCCATATGCGCCATAAAAGAAAACGAGAAAAACCATTTATCCTTTTTCCCCCCCTCAACATTAATAAGGAATTGGGCGTAAAAGGGGTCTTTTTCCAGGTAATTGTTGGTAAGGTAATAGTTTTTAAAGGGTTGATCAAAGAAAAAGAGGTTATACCCGTCATGCGCCTCGAAAAATCCGTAATCCCGGTAATCGTCGAACCTGACCCGCAAATTATTTTTTATGCGTTTGTACAGGGCCTTGATATTTAACATATACCGCTTTGAGAGTGGGGTTGAGAAATGCACCAGGAGTCTTTGTTTAATCGGCGCGGACGCATCTTTATCCAGGAAATGGTAACGCCCGCCGGTATATCCGTATATCCCGCTTTCCTCGCCGGGCTGATAGATTTTATCGCCATTGGCGTCTTGCCATCGGTAAAGGGTTCCGTAGGCACCCCGGGTTTCAAGGAAAGTGTTGACATTTTCCCGGAGGTCGTATGGGGTTTGTCCGTAAGCCACCAGCACTTTGGTTTTTTTATTTTTAAACAACAGCACCCCGACATCGAACCCGGGGCTTAAAAAATTTAAATTGTTGGCGGCGGTATCAAAAGCCAGGTGATTGTACTGGAATAATAGTTTGGCCAGCAAGGAAATATTCGCGGAAACATCCCAGGTCATATGAATCCCCACCCTGGCGTCGGCGTTTGTGTTTTTATAGTTTTGCCCCGGGTTCCAGACCGCCGCCAGGTAGGGTTCCCCGGCGAAGGCAACGGAATTGTAATCATGGATTTTCTCTTTGCCGCTTAATTGGGAATAGCGTGCGTCGGCAAAGAAATCGGCCCTGGCCCCACGGCCCAACATAGAGAATTGAAAAGGGATATTGAGATTTGCATTCAATGTAGTGGCGGAAAAGGTTCCCAGTTTGTTAAAGGTATAAAAGGGGAGGAAACTGTCGCCGTCGGTATCTACCAGGTCTTTGGAAAAGTTCTTTACATAGGGCGTCGCTTGCTCGTTTTCATGCAGCAGCGAAATTTTTAAATCCGCGTTTTTCTTTTTTAAATGCGCCCCGGTCATAATGGAATACCGCTTCCTGTCCGTGGTTTCCTGGGGGTACGCCGCGATCTCGGCGCCCTGGTGGGAGCGGTCCAGGAGGTTGAATACGCCGAAGAGTTCATAAAACCCCCGCGTTAACTCTTTGCGAAACCGGGTATGCAGCAGCAATAGTTTCCCGTCTTCCCGGAAAGTGGCATCGAATCGGTTGAAATCATTGAATTGCCGCTTGATATCGTAATAGTTGGCTGAAAACGTGAGTTGGGAGGCGGATTTTGCAAAATGTTTGGCCCATTGGTAATCGATAAAATAGTTGCTGTTTATTTTCCGGCGTTCGTTATAGAGCCGGTCGGCCCGTTCGCTGGGGTGGGAGGGCTGGATCATGAATTTCATCCAGTAACCGCCCAGGTCCGTATATACCGAGGAAAGGGTTAACCGGGAAAAACTTCCCCGGGGCATCCCGGAGATGAAATTCATTCCATTGTCTTTGCTAAGGGGCGATTCTCCCTGCAAGCGAAAGGCGGCGACGCTGGAAAAGGGCAGGATCACGGCCGGCGAGCCGTCATTTAACGATGAGTTCAGGTTGAACCCGTTGTAAAACCAATTGAAATTGGTGAAGGAATCGCCTTCGAAATAGACCCTGGGGTTATCGATAAGGGAGAACCCGTTACTTTCCTCGATCAGAGAGGTGGCGTCCGGCGCGTAATTCTCAATGATAAATGGGAAAAAATTACCGCCGGGCAGACGGTTCGCCAGGGAGAGATCGAAAAAAAACGCCCCGGGCCACTCGACAGTGGAATCATCTTCGGAAAAGCCGTTGGCCGTTACTAAAATAATGCATATAAATAAAAGTAAGTTAATCGTTTTTATTTTCATTTTTTTGTCCGTGTTCGTCCGTGCCAGTCCGTGGCTAAAAAACATAATTCAAACTGAGGCCCACCTGGTGGGTATTGGCCACGGGATAGATATTTAATTTGCCCAGGCGGTTCCGGGTTTTCACCACGTACTTCCCGATGGCATATCCCAGCACTGCGCCCAGGAACACATCCGACAACCAATGCGTATTTTCGGTTATGCGGGACAAGCCGCACGCTGTGGCCAGGGAGTAGCAGAGCACCGGGACCCAAACGGTTTTTTTATACATTTCGGCAATCACCGTGGCCGTACCGAAGATGGTGATTGTATGACCGGAGGGGAAAGCGTCATACCGGGCCAGTTGGCCATCTTTGTACCGGTTGAAGAACCCGTTTAACCAATGCCAATCGTCTTTGCCACTGCCTGTGCCGTCGTTCCAGGAAGGTCGCTGCCGGCCGGTCAGATGTTTCCCCAACTGCACCACGATGCCCGTATGGATAAAGGTCATGAGCGTCAAACGGGCGGTCTCTTTGGCTTTCTTATCTTTGAAAATAAGACCACCCAGATAAAAAGCCCCGGCTGCGCCGAGGGTCCATTGACCCAGTCCCAGGTTGGTTATCCTGGGGCTTACGTCATCGACCCATTTGTGCTTGCCCTGGTACTCCTTGAATTCCCTGTAGATCGTTTCATCATTGGCGATCAGGACGCCGGTTACCAGGGCCACGCTGCCCCAGATGGCAAAATCTTTTCCTTTCATGCGGAAAGGAGAAGAGAGGATGCGACCTTCATCTTGCCATAAGCTTTTAAAGAAGGGGGTGTTTGCTTGATTTTCTTCCTTTTCTTCGTTTTTTTCCGCTTTTACCGCATCTTCCGCTGCCAGCGGATAAAACAAAAACAACGCCATCAATACGCAGGTTAAAAATTTCTTTGTCATTTTCTTCCTCGTTGTGTTCTAAATGAGATTAATGATAATATATAAGGTATGCAAATGTCAAATAATTAATCAGGGGTTTTGGGCGATCCTTTCCCGGCAGTTTTTGGAGGGGCAGTGGACACAAAAAGTATAACTATTTTTAAAACGATGAATCCGCTTATCCCCGGCCACCAATACCCCGGAAATGGATTTCAACGGCGTCATCAGGAAACTTTTATTCAAATGGATACCGATCTCTTCCGGTTTCAAATATTCGAAGAGTTTCTGCTGACCGCTGATATGCCAGCCGCAGTAACCGGGGCTATACAGCAGCGCCCGCGTGGAGGCATCCGCCTGCCCCGTGGAAGTAAGATGTTCTAAAAAGATGTTTTGCGCCGCCCCGGCGCCTTTGTCCGTACTGTAAGAGGACACGGCATCCAGCATATAGCCCAGGGCAAAGTTGTGCGTGTTGAGCTGTTCCTCGATCTCAAGACAGACCTCAGGGCCTAAGGTGAAAGCAAACAAGGCGAGCTGAGAAGCCCTGGGGAATATTTTTTCCAGGGGTGTATCGGGTTCATTCAGGCCATTGCCTTTAAATATTTCAGTAAATTGGGGGATGGTAACTTCGGCCATGATGGCAGTAGGGGCCGCCAGTTTCAAGAAAAGTTCCTCCGCGGAATGGTAAAGCGATGTGACCCGCCCGGGAGGCGGGGGGCCGGGTGGGGGGGGGACCCCTTGCGTTTTTAAGACCCCGGCGACGTCGGGTTTGATTTTATCGATTGGAATGTTTATTATTGTTTTCATCAAAAGTTTTTGGGGGTCAAGGGACCTTTTTTCCAAAAAGGTCCCTTGCCGCCGGAGGCATTTATTCAATAACAATCCGGCAATTTATCCATACCGCAGCGCCGGGCTTCGACTTCCATAATTCCTGTCAACTCCTTCTTAATCTCCGGGGCCAGGGATGACGGCTCATATTCGCCGATCAAACGCTCTACCTCCCGGCGCGCGCGCTCCACCAGGGACAAACTCCCCTGCTCCTGCCACCGCTCATGCGACGTACGATCGATGACCGGACCGGGAAAATAATGCTCCTGCCTCAAATAACGGCGCGTATGCTTCGAAATCAACAAATGCTGCTCTTTTAACAACTCCTCATACCTGGGAACCGCCGGGAAATCTTCCCTGGGTTCAATCCCCTCCACTATCCGGGACGCCATGCCGCAAATTTCATTATCCAATACCAATTTCTCTAAACTAAAACAATTAATAAAGTCCAACATCCCAGGCCCTGAAATACTATTGACCCCGGAAAGAACCGCCATCACGGCGCCCATGGAAGTTTCCAACCCCGCCTGCGCATCCGGGACTTTCGCATCGCTTAACGCCACATAAGCCTGCGTGGGAATATTAAGAAATTTGCCGATTTCATTGTAAGCGCAATCCATCATCTGCGTTTCCACGGCGCCCATGGGGGTTGTTTCACAGCGCACGTCGAAAACTGCCGGCGCGCCCCCGTAAAGCAGCGGCGCGCCTGGTTGGGTCAATTGACTGATAACGATCCCGCTCAACGTCTCGGCCGTATGCCCCACCAGGGACCCCGCCAACGTCACCGGCCCGGTAAATCCCGCCAACGGCATGGAAACCAACTCCACCGGGATGCCGCAGCGGGCGCACGCCATAATGTCCGCACAAGTATGCTCACTCCATTTCAACGGCGTGGTGGGACAACAGGAAAAAATAGCCAGCGGCTTATCCTTTAAAGCCTTTTCCGTCCCCCTCACCGCTGTCTGCATCGCTTTCATCACGGCGAAACCGCCATCATTAAAAGTACCGGTCACCACGGGTTTTTCCCCGTAAAGTAAAGCCAGGTAAAGCCGGTAACTGTCGGCGATTTTCTCGCTGACATCCGCCGGGATAAAGGCCGTACTCTGCGCGGCCAGGTATTTTAAGCGGCCCACCAATTTTACATAACGTATAAAATCAAGTGTGTGGGGCTTGCGCATCCCATCGGCCCCGGCGTCGATAATATTCAAAGCGGATGACGCCGGCGTAAAATGCACATTGTAATGAGAAAAATCATGCGTCCGGTTTCCCTTCACGTCATATAATTGAAAGGATGGGGGTACGGTTTTTAAAGCCTTATCGATGATGTCATTGGTAAAAATTACATTTTTACTGCTGCTGTCCACCGCGGCCCCGTGATCGGATAAAAGAGCAAGCAATTCTTTATGGTAAACTTTCATACCTAATTTACAGAGTAAATCCCTGGCTTCAGACAGGATATCCCGGATCGCATCATCCGATAAAAATCGCAGTGCGGGTCTCATTATAATACCGTAAATCCCGCTTCTTTTTTCCATTCCCTGAAGCGTTTCATGTATTGATCCGCGGCGTCTTTGGGATCAGGCAGTCCCAGCACCCTGGCATAAGAGGTCACATAATATCTCAGGTACCCGGCCTCCGGCAGTGTATCGAAAGCTTCCGCCTCGATGGCTTCCAGTTTTTCCACCGGGACCTGGGTAGAATCGGCCAGGTCCGGGAGTCCCAGTTCCTGTTTTTCCCGTAATTCTTTTAAAACGGCGCCGGTAATCGGCTGCGCATCAACCCCGCCGATAAATTTCTCCGCCTGCGTATCTTCCTTCTCTATTTCCCTTTCTATTTCCCTTTCTGTTTCCCTTTCTGTTTCCTTTTCTATTTCCTTTTCCACTTCTATTTCTACGCCGGGTTCCTCCACTTCCAATTCCTCTTCCAGGTCGAAAGCCAGGACTTCTTCCTCGACGAAACTATCGAACAATTCTTCTTTAATTCCCGGTTCCTGTTTTGGCGGTTCTTCCTCATCAAAGTCGATAGAAACCGCCGGTTCTTCGGGGGGGTGGTATTCGTCCCGGGTAATTACGGGTTCTTCCTTCGGTTGATATTCGTCCAGGGGAGTCATGGTGGGGCCTTCGTCTTCCGTGAGTTCATCCGCCCTTTCTTCCCGGGCATGAAGCAGCAGCTTCAGATATGCATCTTCCACCTGTTCCAGGATGCCCCGTTTATCAGACTCATTCCAATCGTTGTCTACCGGGATAGTGGCCAGCGAAGATTTAGAATAAAGATTTTTGAGGTGTTTATATGCCCCGGCAATTTCTTCCCTGGAGGCATCGCTGTCCAGTTCCAGTATTTCATAGTATTTCTTAAGGTCTTCGTTATTCATAGCGCGCCTCTGTGGAAATATCCAACAATTTAACCTGTTTATTTTCCATAAGGTTCCAGGCAATATTCCCGACCTCTTCCATAATGGTTGCGGTGGAAGTCAGGCCGAAATAAGGTTCCCCGCTGTCCATGTATTTCCAGAGGGAATTATCATAGGAAATAGACCCCGCGTAATGGGCAGGGACGCCGAAATATTTCATGATAACGCTTTTGACCGATGGGCCGATATGGTTGTGGGGGGTGTGCCTGACCTGGTTGACCACGACGTAAATGTTAAGCTGGGAAAATTCGCTGTCCAGCATAGCGCAGACTTCCGGTGAGATTGTTTTGAAATGATCCACCAGGTGTTTGATGGTCCTGATATCGTTTTCATCGCGGGTTCGCCAGGTATTTTTGGCCGCATCTTTGAGGTGGTGGTCTGCCAGGAAAACATTTAATTTGCGAAACAACGCCTTTTTCAAAAAATGGTACAGGTTGTCGATGGAGGTGATTTCCGGGACCGTGATGGTAATCATTTTATCGGCCAGGAGAAACGTATCCAGCGTATTAAGACCTGACCCGGCGCCCAGGTCGATTACTACGTAATCATCGGTCATATTCCTGATATGGCGGTACAATTTGACCCGCTGCCCGTATTTTATGGTATCCGGGCTTAACGTGCGAATATCACCGATAACCAGTCGCAAATTAGGGATTGCAGTTTCCTGGCTGATGCTTTCCAGGGAAACTTTTCTTTCGAAGAAATCGCTCAGGGTGGCTGCCGGTTTTTCCATTTTAATAATGGAGTGAAGGTTGGCGCCCCCCAGGTCGGCATCGATCAGGGTTACTTTTTTCCCGATGCCCGCTAAATACATCGCTAGTCCGGAGGCCAGGAAACTTTTCCCCGTACCTCCTTTTCCGCCGCCGATGGCCCAGATTTCAGCGCTCATGGATGATGCTCCTTTTGCTCACAGGTTTCAAAACCCGGCGTAAAAAATAACATGTTCCATTTTTACAGAAAAATGATTTTATGTCAAGTCTCATGCCCACGAATTACACGAATTTGCACGAAAAAAGATGAGCCACGGACGAACACGGACAAACACGGACTAAGACAAGAAAAACATATGTCCACGTATGGGCGATTACACGTAACGGCGATTAACGCAGATTGTTTTTCTTTTTTCTCACCTTCTCACCTTCTCACCTTCTGACCTTCTCAACTTCCATCTTTTCCCGCTCTTCCTTTTTTCCTTTCATCATTCATCATTCATCATTTAAATTTTTAATCGGCTCAGGTTGGTTAGCGATGGATAAGTGGAAGATATCCGGTCTGGCGTAGTGGCCGGCGACGTCGAAATCCATTTTCCCCCTGACGGTTTCTGTCCGATCCAGGTCGGCGTACAGGATACCTTCGCGGTCGAAAAGCGGGCCGGCCAGGATTTTTCCCATGGGGGAGACAATGACGCTGCCGCCGCGGCACATAATATCCGGTTGGTTTGCCAGTTCCTCGATCCCGGGTAAATCAGTGGGGTACATCTCTTTGGTGACGAATTGGTTGCAGCCCAGTACAAAGCAGCGACCTTCGCAGGCGATATGGGTCATGGTGGCCTGCCAGGTATCCCGTGCATCCGTTGTAGGCGCCAGGTAGATTTCGACCCCGTGGTTATACATGGCCATGCGGGCCAGGGGCATGTAGTTTTCCCAGCAGATCAAGCCGCCGATTTTACCGATTTCTGTATCCAGCGTTGTCAGGGTGCTGCCGTCGCCTTCGCCCCAGATAATACGTTCTGCTGCTGTGGGTTTTAGTTTTCTATGTTTTCCCACCAATTGACCATTTGGACCAAAGTAGAGAGTTGTGCAATGCAGTGTTCCCCTGGTGTGGCTATCTCTTTCGATAACACCTATGGCAAGATATATATTTGCTTCCTGTGCTGCAATGCCCAGGCGTTCCGTGGCTGGTCCCGGGACATCTATCGAATTATCCCAATACCGCTGCCATGTTTCCCTGCCTGCAGGGCTTCGGTTTCCTACAACTGTGCCGAAAGTCAGACCGCGGGGGTATGCAGGAATAAATGCTTCAGGGAAAAGAACCAGGTTTACACCTTGCCGGGCGACTTCAGCGATCAGGCTTACAGTTTTTTCCACTGTAGCATCGTGGTTGAAAAGCACCGGTGCTGCCTGAACTACAGCGGCTTTAACAATGATGGTTTTATCAATCATTTTATGCCCCATTTTTTCCCAACAGGGGAAAATCTTTTCTTTGGAATTAGTATATCCTTACTCTTTTAATCTTAATGAATTCAGAAAATCTTTAAAAGACAAATCGCGAACCAGGCATGGAATTTGACCATGGAGTTCATAGTGCTTACGTTCATGATTTGTCTTTAACTTGTATGCATCTTGAAGGTTTCGGTCCCGTATTGTTCCCAGCAATCCATTTGTTTCCGTTGTATATGCGCATGTCATATAGTGCCCAAAAGGGCCGATTCCGATTCCATTCAGTGAATAACCGCAAAATCCTGAACTATTAAGAGTTAGTGGGCCACCGGATTCCGAGTACTTCCTGGCGAGTTTTTGAAAATCTTCAAAATCCGCTTCACTTTCTACCAATTTTTTCCAATTGGCTACAGCATTACCAGATCTTGCCAGGGGGTTACATACAAAATATATGTCGTCTCCTGCAATTTTTTTAATATCCTCGATCTCACTCATATTTCTGCTGCATACCGTCATATTAAGGGCAAGGCGAACGATCTTTAAGTCATTTTTGTATTCGACGGTATCGGTATAAACGCGACGAATATTTTCAAGATTTTTTAACACTTGAGATAAAGCATCACCTTTATTGTTGGTTAACATGTTATATACCTGGGGGTTCAGTGAATCGAGGGCAATCACGAGGCAAACGTTTAAATCATGATATTTCTGGGCAAACCTGGAATTTAAAGTGCTCCCATTGCTGTAAATTATTGGGATCATTTCCAATTGGTCGATCAGAGACACAATCTCGATGATATTTTTATGTGACGTCGGTTCCCCTTCCCCAGCGATAACAACGGCCTTCGCCCCAAGTTCATTGGCTTCTTTTATTGTACGGCGGATTTCTTCAAGAGACAATGGATTTCCGGTTGTAACCGGATGGTTATCCATCAGGTTGAAGCATTTCAAACATTGGTAGTTACATGAGAAGGGAAAATTTAACATGAGATAGGTAAATCCTTCCAGTTCACCGGTTTTACTCAAATGTTTCGGGGTACCTCTTAAAGTTTTCATGCAATTTTATTCCTTATTTAAAATTAATTAATCAAGTAGAAGTGCTCGGAGTCAATTCCTCCTCACAGGGACATTTCATATTATGGGAAGATTTCATTGTGGCAGCTAAACCATCTAAACACCTAATATCTCCACCTGATTCCGGTTCAAATTTTATCCCATAAATCAACGCATTTAGGCACTCCCTTGTTTCGTTTAAATCTTTTAATGATATCTCTGTGTTAGTCTCATCATACTTATCAGAGGATAAAATGAGAGTAGCCTCTCTCTTTACTTTATTATAATTCCAATGAGGGTTTTCAATTTTTATCACTGGAGTATCTTTGCCTCCACAACCTCTAATAGTCCATATTTCTCTTTTCCTTTTGAAAGTGTTATTGAGGTTTGCTATTGCAGTTGCGAATCTTTCATATGCTCCTATTTCTTCTGGAGTATTAATAAAACGAGTTCCATACTGTAATTCCTCTCCATTGAGGATTCTGGCCAACCCATCTCTGTCAAGAGCTTGTAGAATAGCAATTTCATGATTCGATAGATGTATGACTGCATTAAAAAGATCATGAGGAAAATAGCCGATTTTTATTGTGAATTGAAAATCATCGGATTTTAAAAGCTCAAGGAATGATTTGCATTCGAGTAATATAGATACCAATTGTGCTGTTAGATAGAGGGGATAATTTACAAGAGGTTTTTCTCCATCAATAGTAGCAAGTTTTGCATCTGAGGCATAAAGCCATAAAGTATGGAATTGATTTTTAGCTCTACAGAGATGGTTTCTTAAAGCTTCCGGCAAAAGAAAAGCAAAACCGACCATGGTTCCATATAATGTAATTGAATTAATATGCGTGTATGCAGCATTTTTCCCAGAAACTTCCTTATCTGCTCTTTCGATTTCAGTTATGTATTCCCAAGGTTGGCTTATCCACATTGATTTAAAAACCAATCTTTGTGCTTCTTTAAGTACACCGCTAGCCGTTTTTTCCCAATCCTGAAACCTTATAAGTGTGTCATCGTAAGTTTTTTCCATCTTTTCTGTGATGGATGGGAATTTACTTGAGGTAAGCCAGAAAAGGAGAGAGAAGAAATATCCAGCCAAAAAAGATAAAAAAATCCCTATGGAAATCGCCAAATATCTAGCTACATCTCCGAAGGGCTTATTGGTTAAGTAATTTTCGAAAAAAGGCTGAATGTAAAATGCACATACCGTTAGAATTCCTATTATCCACGCGCCTAATTTGCCATTACTAAAAATAAATTTTAGAAATCTAAAAAACAAGGCACCCACTCTTTCGCTATTTTTTTTCATAATTATAAATTCCTATTCCAATGCCTTGGCTAAAAACGATGTGTCAACTGCTGGCCTCATCTGGGCTATGGTTTTTGAAAAACCCCTTTCAAAAGACCATTCTGCTCCTTTTTCAAGGGTCTTGATGTGCTCATCGTTCAAATCGAGGTCAATATCCTTAATTGACTTTGCATTGTAATTGGGTTCCACACTGGCAGCCATTTTAAGAATTTCAGGGGTATAAGATAGTTTTGCATCTTTGATATACCATTGGTTCACTTGATCCGTGTGAGCGGCAAAATAAGCCCAGGCTTCCAGGATAGCCCGGAGGAATTTCACAGTTTCTCCAGGATGTTTTGCCATAAAGTCATCTGAGATAGCCACGACACCTAAAGTACGGGTGTAGTCCACTACGCGGGCAAGTTTATTTGCTTCAAAAAGTGAGGTCGATGGCTCCCATACTCCAACCGCATCGATCTTTCCCCATGATTTGTCACCGCCAGACTGAACCACATTACTGATCTCTAAAATATCCATATTTATATTATTCACATCCTTGTCTGCATTCAACCCTGCCGATTGTTCCTTCAATATCGCTTCCCTATGAGATACAGAGCCGAAAGGGCTGGCAACCGTTTTCCCCCGTAAATCTTCTATTTTCCGGATGGAGGAATTCATCGGTACCATAATCGCAGTCTTTGTATAGAAAAGGCGAGATACGATTTTCCACTTTCCTCCGCGGGCAATCAGGTTAATGACAGGTTGATCTCCGACGAATATTACATCAAGCTCACCGGCTAGAGCTGCTTCACTTTGCGGCCCACCGTAACTGAAAGGAATAAAATTTGCCTCTAGGCCATGTGTTTCAAGAATATCGGTTTGCTTAAGTACCTGGACAATTTGGCCTTGTGTGGCAAGTGGAATCTGCCAACCGATTTGGACAGATGTGAAGCCCTTTTTAGATTCCTCGGTCTTCTGACATCCCAGCAGACCAACTATTGAAACAGAGACTATTACACTAAAAACCAATAATTTCATTGTTTGACTTTTCATTCAAGCACTCCTCCTTATCGAAATATTTATTTTAAAAATGCTCGTCATGTTTGACCTCACTTCGTAACGATTGCCAGAGACAGTCAGCTATATCTCTATAGCGCCTGTCAAAACGCAAATTTGCAGACCTCGGCCGGGGAAGGTCAACATTGATATCATGGGATACACGGGCCGGGATATTAGACAGTAGGATAATTCGATCCGATAAAAAGACAGCCTCTTCAACGTTATGTGTAATGAGTAGAATAGTTTTCCTGGTAACTTCCCAGATTTCAAGTATCTCTTCTTGTAATAGAAGCCGCGTTTGGGAATCAAGCGCCGAAAAAGGCTCATCCATCAAGATACATTCAGGGTTTACAGCGAGCGCCCTGGCAATTGCGGCGCGTTGTTTCATTCCCCCGGAAAGCTCCCTGGGATATTTCCGTTCCGAACCTCGCAAGTGGACCATGTCTATGTATTTTTGGGCGATATCCAACCTTGCACTTTTCGGCATCCCTTTTGCTTTTAATCCAAACTCGACATTCTCAATAACCGTCTTCCACTCAAACAATCCGTATTCCTGGAATATCACCGTCCTATCGGAACTGGGTCCTTTGATTCCATTACCGTCGACTTTGACAATGCCTTGAGTAGGAAGTAAAAGCCCGGCAATAATTTTAATCAGAGTGCTTTTGCCACATCCACTCGGCCCAAGCACAGAGACGAAAGAGCCGTTTTTTACCGAAAAAGAAATCCCGTCTAAAACCTTTGCTCCTATCGAATTCCCATTTATCGGATAGGCCATATGAAGGTCTACAACTTCTATCTTCAAATCAGAGTTCTCAATTTGTCTATTTGGGTTCAAGTTCATAATAATTAAGATTCGGCATACCAGGGAATAAACCTTTTTTGTAAAAAGGACATCCCCTTGTTCATGGAAAACCCCAAGAAACCGATGGCAATCATTCCAGCCAACACTTTTTCACTTTGAAGTGTCAGCCGGTTTAATTGAATCATATATCCTAATCCAGATTGAGCACCGACAAGTTCGGCAACAATTACAACAAACCATGCCGTTCCAAGTCCCGTTTTTAAACCGGCAAGTAAATAAGGCATTGAAGCCGGGAGTGATACTTCCATTAACAGAAGTCGTCGCTTAGCACCTAAACATAGAGCAGCATCGTAATGAATCTGGCTCACTGAAAGAATTCCGGCAAGAGTATTGGTGTATATGGGAAAAAATGCAGCAAAAGAAACCAGGAAATACGCCGGACCATTCCCTATTCCAAACCAGAGAATCGCTATCGGCACAAATGCCACCGGGGGGATGGGACGTAATATTTCCAGAAGTGGACTTCCGTATTCCTTGAAACGGCTGCTTGAAGCTGTTAAAATTCCAAAACCGATACCTATTATCGCTGCAATTGTGAACCCTACCAAAACTCTCCATATGCTTATACCCGCATCTGCAAACAATTGACCGGATACAATCAAATTTATCAAGGTTTTTATGACCTCAGTGGGAGGAGGAAGTATCGTGGATTCAAACCAACCCAACCTGGAAGCCAAGTACCACAGTGCCAGCACAGATAAATAACTTAGAAAACTTTTTTGATGAAAAATCCATCTTTTTTTTTTGCTGAGCCGACTCGTTGACACATTTGTTTCACGCATGATTAGAAATTTTAATACTAACCCTGTAAGAAGTCAATAGCCTTACCACAATTTAAATGGGGAAAGTGCAGTAGTATTTGAGAGTGTGACCCTGTAGAGACGTAGTAAAATAATGGTTCTTTCTCACTTTGAATGGGTAACGCATTTTTTGCCGGTGCATCAATGCCTCGAACCCCTATACCAACCCCCTGGGATATTAATTGATTCCTTTAAGCGCCGGGACCACTCCTTTTTTCTATTATATCACTCCTCGAAGGCATGATATCAACCATCCGGGGGTTCTTATTTTACATCTAAAAGGATCGATCTCAATCCTACAAGGGCTAATTCGATTCCCAAAGGCTCGGCATCGATCCTTAAGGGACTGATACCACCCCCCAAAATTTTTTTGGTAAATTTTTGAAGAGGTGATGCAGGGGCCCGAAGGTGTGAGATAATAGTAAAAAGGGGTAATACAATATTAAAAAGGGGTGGTACAATAACAAGAAGAGTTGATACAGGGCCTTTAAAGAGGTGAGACCGGCGCCCCGAAAGGGGGAATAGCAGCAAAAAAAGGTAATTTCGCCCCCCAAAGGATCAATATAGGCTCAATTGGGTATAAAATGTAGATAGGCGGGCTTAATGTATATGCCGGAAAGGGTATTTTTCTTGCATGACCCTTTTTCCGTTTACGAAAGAGGTAAAGATGGCAATCGATGACCTGGAGAAATTGGCAGCGATCCTGAGATAGCACTGCGAAGAATTAACGCGACGAAATCTGCCTGCCCCTGAATTTTCTCCCTGTTTTTATCTCCCATTGATCTGGGGGAGGCTTTCCCCGAAGTTGGTGAACTCTCGCCCTAAGCCGGGAAACTCTTCCCCTAAGCCCGGGATCTCTTCCCCTATGTGGGGGAGACCTTCCCCCATGTGGGGGAACTCTTCCCCTAAGTGAGGGAACCCTTCCCCCAAGTAGGGGAAACCCTTCCCCATATGGGGGAACTCTTCCCCTAAGTAGGGGAAACCCTCCCCTAAGTGGGGGAACTCTTCCCCTAAGTAGGGGAAACCCTCCCCCAGATGGGGGAACTCTTCCCCCAAGTAGGGGAAACCTTCCCCCAGGTAGGGGAAACCTTCCCCTGGCCCTGGAACCAAAAGATTCATCAAACCCGAAAGATGAATTGCTTGTGCCGGGCTTGATAAATCAAGCCCCTACAGTGTCCGGGCGAGGTTGCACGCGCCATCTTGAAGAACCGGTATGAGGAGAGGAAAGGAAAAGACAAATTATCAACTCAACCGCCGCTTCGGCTGTCCCCTTCCCCTTTTTTATTGACAGATTCCCGGCTTTATAGTAAAATTATATCTTAAACGGCGCTGCTGTAAGTTAGTTTGCCGTGAAAATAGCCGACAGGGCGCCAGGGCACATTAATGAGGATTAACACTCTATCAACTGGAGGTATACTATGCAAAGATTATTGATAGTACTCATCTCGATATTTATCATTATTTCATTGAATATCTCTCTCCCGGGCGCTCAATCCCCGGAGAAGAATTTAACCTATACACTGAACGGCTCGAATGCCTGTATTTCAATCGAAACATACCGGGCAAATAGGACCGGGACGCCGGTAATCCTGGGGCTGGACGGTTCCACGGTCAGATGCACGATGGATACGCGGGGAAATGTTGTCGCGGAAAAACAAGACCCGCGACGCCATGAACCCCCAGCCTTCGAAATCGACCTGCTTTCCCTTCAACTTCGGTTTGGAAATAATACATTTCCTATCTCGGTGTATGAAAAAAATTCGATTCGAACACGGGCGATGATTGCACAGCCGCGTATTCAACTACCGTTACGGTTATCTGAAAACGGCAAAGAAGGGATTTTACTATTCGGCAAATTGGATGTCCCGGTCCGCTTTGAGAGAGATGAAAAGCCGGGGAGTGGGGCGGTTAAAAGGGGGTTGAACGCCGGTTTAACCGGGGCAATTCCCACGGCGGAACGTGAAGCATTAATCGCTCTTTACAACGCCACCCACGGCGATAACTGGTTCGATAACTCAGATTGGAAAAAGCCCCCCCTGGATACGGACGGATTTGCCCTACCGGGAACGGAAGGCTCCTGGGCCGGCGTCGAAGTGGTTAGCGACCATGTGGTAAGCATCGATTTCTGGTATAATGGCCTTTATGGCCCGCTCCCCAGTCAATTGGGCGACCTGTCTTACCTGGAATACCTGGATTTGTCCCAAAACGAATTAACCGGCGGCATCCCCACCCAGATGGGCAACCTTACCAACCTGCAAATTCTTAATTTATCCTTGAACACGCTAACCGGATCAATACCGACGGAACTCGGCAACCTGTCCAATTTGCAGCGGTTGGATTTACGTTCCAACACCTTGAGTGGGAGTATCCCCACCCAATTGGGCAACCTCACCCTTTTGCAGCGTTTGAACCTGTCCAACAACCAATTAACCGGTAATATCCCCACCCAATTGGGCGCCATGACCGGCCTGCAGCAATTGAATTTAGGATATAACCAGTTAACCGGGAGCATCCCCACCGAACTGGGCAACCTGGCAAACATGAATGCTTTGTATTTGTATTTCAACCAATTAAGCGGGGGCATTCCTGCCGAATTGAGTAACCTGGCGAATCTCCTGACCCTGGATATATCGAATAATCAATTTACAGGTGCTATTCCAACCGCGTTATGCGATATGACCACCTTGCAGAGATTGGAATTGTATGCCAACCAGTTGAGCGGCAGCCTCCCCACCGAACTGGGAAACCTGGTAAACATGCAGCGATTGGATTTATCGGCCAATCAATTCACCGGCGCTTTACCGGTTGAATTGGAGAACATGACAAACCTGGGGTATTTGAATCTTTCCGACAACCGATTAAGCGGGAATATCCCCACTGAGTTGGGAAGCCTGGTCAACCTGTACGGCCTGTATTTGCAGTGCAACCGGATAAGCGGGAACATCCCGGCGGAACTGGGGGACTGCGTTTTAATGCAATACCTGGAGTTGGATTGTAATAACCTGACCGGCGCTGCGCCAACGTCGCTGACGGGTTTGACCGTATTGAGTGTTCTCGATATCGATTACAATGGCCTTTATTCCACCGACAGCGGTTTAACAGCTTTCCTGGACGCCAAAAATCCCGGTTGGTCCGATACTCAAACCGCGGCCCCCACCGGCATCCTTGCCGATTGGAACAGCGAAACAACGGTTCTTATCGAATGGGATGTGATCGCTTACACGTCCGGGACAGGCGGGTACCGGGTCTATTACAGCACAACCCCCGGCGGACCCTATACATTCTACGGCCAAACCGCCGATAAAACAGTTTCTTCCATGCAATTGGAAGGACTGGACAAAAGTAATTTGTACTATTTTATAATTAAGACCGCCACTGATGCGCATGATCTCCAGCAGAACACCGTGATAAGCGACCCCAGCGCGGAATACTTTTTATCTAATGCCCCGAGATGTCACGTGCAATTTATAGCCGGTCCCGGCGGCAGTCTTTCCGGCGATGCCGATCAGTATGTGTATGCCGGGGGCGGTCCTTGCAC
This sequence comes from Candidatus Aminicenantota bacterium, assembly GCA_026393835.1. Taxonomy (GTDB): domain Bacteria; phylum Acidobacteriota; class Aminicenantia; order UBA2199; family UBA2199; genus JAKAGC01. The sequence continues at coordinate 20,125 of JAPKZK010000052.1, forward strand.
CCCGGTTGCCGCTGTCCCCAACGCCGGGTATTATTTTGTCGATTGGACCGGCAGTTACACCGGGGCCGAAAACCCGCTCACCATTAGCACCGTTTCAGAGGATATGACCATAACCGCCAATTTTTCTCCTATCGCCGCGGCCGACGACCGGGCGCGTTTAATCCTCCTGTATAATTCCACAAACGGCGACAACTGGGATGACAACAGCGGGTGGAAAACTCCGCCGCTGCATACCGACGGTTTTGCTCTCCCGGGCACGGAAGGCGCCTGGTTCGGTATCGCCGCGTCCGCTGGAACCGTAACCGAAATCCATCTTTCCAGCAACAATTTAACCGGGGAATTAATTCCCCAATTGGGAGACATGGCGAACTTGCAACTGCTGTATCTCAGTTCCAACAACTTAACCGGCGCAATACCGGTTGAGTTCGCCGGGGCAACCAATCTTCGCGTGCTTGATTTATCGCATAATCGATTGACCGGGACTATCCCGGTTCAACTGGGAAGCCTCTCGAAACTTGAATACCTGGATTTGAACAGCAACCAATTGACCGGGACAATCCCGGCAGAGTTAGGGGCTTTGACCAACCTCTACGGTTTAAGTTTATTTTCCAATTCGTTATCCGGGGAAATCCCCTTCCAATTGGGCAACCTGGCAAAATTGCAAAGTTTATACTTATGTTACAACCAATTGACCGGGGGTATCCCAACACAGTTGGGCAATTTGAGTATATTAAGAATCCTGGAACTGCAATCCAACCAACTTACAGGTGCTTTCCCTGTTGAATTGGGAAGCTTAACCGGTTTACAGGGCCTCGATTTAAGTTCCAACCAGTTAACTGGGGGCATCCCGGCCCAATTGGGCAACCTGACCGCCCTGGAAGGTCTTTACTTGCGAGAGAACCGGTTAACCGGTAATGTTCCCGCGCAACTGGGCAATTGCAGCGCGCTGCGAACTCTTAACCTGGAGTCTAACGGATTAAAAGGTCCGCTCCCGGACACGCTGCTATTATTGAGCAACCTGACGTATCTCGATATCGAGTACAATGCGTTGTATCCCACGAGCGCAGAGATGGAGACTTTTCTTGATCTTTGGAATTACGGTTGGAAACAAACCCAGACATTGGCCCCCACGGATGTACAGGCATCTGTAGTCGGCGGCTCGTCCATCGATCTAACCTGGACGCCCATTCAATACCATGACGATAACGGCGGGTACCGGGTTTTTTACGGTAGTACTCCGGGAGGTCCCTACACCTTTTACCAACAAACCGCCAACAAATCAACGTCTTCGATGCATTTTACAGGTTTGAAACCCGGGCCTTACTACTTTATTATCCGGACGCAAACCGCTGCCCACGGCAGCCAGGCCAACCCCCTGGAGAGCGACGACAGCCAGGAAGCAGCGTGTAATACCAGGTTCATCGTTCTCACTTCGCCCAATGGCGGTGAAAATTGGCAAATCGGTTCCGGTCAAACCATTACCTGGAACTCCTCAGGGATGAATTGTTACTGCCGGTTGGAATTGTGGAACGGCGCATCTAAAGTAGGCGTTATCGCCCGCAAGGTTCCCGTAACCAATGGCTCTTATTACTGGGTTGCCGGCAATTGCAGTGGAGTTATGGCGACGCCGGGGCCGGGATATTTAGTGAAAATAATTCCTAATGTGCCCTCTTATTGGGATATCAGCGATGCCGGTTTCACCCTGGTATCTCAACCCTATATAAAAGTGCTGGAGCCATCCGGGGGAGATGTGTTACCCATTGGTGGTTTCCGGGTTATAACCTGGTTATCTTCCGGGGTCAGCGGTTCCTGCACCATCGAATTATGGCAGGATGGGGCGGGGAAAATCGGGACCATTGTCAGCAATCGCCCCGTGTCTACTAAATCCTATTTATGGACAGTGGGGCAATACCAGGGTGGCGCCGCGGCGGCGGGCCCGGGCTACAAAATAAAAATTATTGCCGACAGCGGCCCCGCCGATGCCATGGACAGCTCTTTTACCATCGTCAATCCACCTACTTTAACCATTACGTCGCCCAATGGGGGCGAGACCTGGATATCGGGAAACATCCAGGCCATTACCTGGTCATCCTCAGACGTGGGTGCAGGCGCATTGTGCTCTCTTGAACTGTATAAAAACAATACCCGGCTTGGAGAAATTGCCGGGGGATTGTCGTTAGCCGATGGGACTTATTCCTGGACGGTCGGCCAATATATCGGGGGAACGGCCCCGGTAGGAAACGATTATAAGGTCCGAATCGCTATCATTTCCGATGGACGCCAGGAGCGAAACGATTTAAGCAACGCCAATTTCACCATACAATAACTGGATAAAATTGAAATGATGAATGATGAATGATGAATGATGAAGGGAAAATTCGAAATTCGAAACTCGAAATTCGAAACAAATCCAAATGACCAAAAAACAAATGACCAAAACGAAAACAGCCGCCTCCTGAGGTAGATTGCTTTTGTTTTGAATTTTGAATTTTTGAATTTGTTTCGAATTTCGTACTTCATGAGGCGTGCTTCGTGCTTTCCTTTTAAATCTGTGCAAATTCGTGTAATTCGTGGGCTGTTTTTCCTTCTATTCGATTTTTACTATGGCCGGTTCGCCGTTGGCGCCGTCAACACCCACGGCCGTCACTGCATAGGTATAAGAACCCTGTTCCGAATTACGGTGCAGGTATTGGAGCCGGGTGGATTCCAATTCGGTGATCAACTCTATCCTTTTCCCATTTAAACGGTAAACCCGGTAGCCGGTAATTTCGGAATTTTGATTCAGGGGGTTGGCCTGCCAGGTGAGGCGATTGAGGTATTCTGTGAGGAAAAGAGAACGATTTTCCACTTTCTGGCCTTGAAGGTTTAAGGGGGCCTGGATTTTCAATGAACCGATATTCAGACGTGCGCCGTTACGCACCCTATTTTGAAGAGAGGGAAGCGGTTTCGCGCCCAACAGGACACGGAGAACCCTCATACCGGCGTCATCCTGTGGGTAACGGGAAGCCATCAGTCCTACTGCGCCGCTCACCATGGGTGCCGCCATGGAAGTGCCGTCGCTGAAACCATAGTTGGTCACCATGTTTTCAAAAGTAATCGTGGGGGTCCCGTTCCCCATACCCAGCAAACCCAGGCCGTTTGCCCTGGACACCGCAAGCACAGGAAGCCAGTTCCCGGCCGCCCCCAGGGTGCCCAAAAAGTCGCCTTCAATATTATTATAAATAATAACGGCCACTGCGCCGGCGTTTTGCGCATTGGCGGCTTTTTCGGCAAACGTGTTATTTCCTCTTTCGATGAGCGCGATATTCCCGGAAACCACCGCAGGGAAATCCCCGGCGTTTTGCCCTTTTCCACAGGAGTAAACTGCGCGGGTTATTTGCGCGGTATAACCGGAATAGGTCATGGGGATGGCAAAAATGACATTTCCATAGGCTTCGATATATGCGCTGCCGTCACCCTGGCCCATGAGGGTCGTCGATTTAATTTCCGCGCCGGGCGCGGCAATATCCACGGAGTTAACGCCGTAATTGGAAAACCCCGCCAATTGGTCATTGGCGTCGGTGGCCGCCGTGGAAATGATGTTGGGAAGGTCATAGGAAGCGGGGTATAAAGGTGTTTGGTCATTATTGTCGCCGACGCCGTCATCCCCGCCATTCCCCGCGGCTGCGCAGACAATGATCCCCGCATTCCCTGCTTCCTCAATGGCGTCTTTTTCCGGGGCTGAAAAATTTGTGCCTCCGTAGGAACAGTTGATGGCCGCTACATTGACATTGTACCCTGTTTTCATTTTCACAATATATTCGAAGGCTTCGATTTCATCGCTGAGATAAATATAAGGTTCCGGGGTAGTGGGTCTAAAGACCTTTATCGCCATGATCCCGGCGTCCCAGCAGACGCCCGCGACGCCGATGCCGTTATTGCCTTTGGCGGCGATAATACCCGCCACATGAGAGCCGTGGCTTTCGATCCCCATGGGATCGCCGTCATTATGGCCGGCCAAATCGGCGGCGAAATCATAACCGTACACATCGTCGATATAATTATTCCCATCGTCATCGATGCCGTTGCCCGGGATTTCGCCCGGGTTGATCCACATGTTTTCCCGCAGGTCTTCATGGAGGTAGTCCACGCCCGTATCCATGACCGCGATGACCACGTCGCCGGACCCGGTGCTGCTGTCCCAGGCGTCGAGGGCATTAATATCCGCGCCCACGGCGCCGGCGGTGATTAATGCCTTTTGACCCGTATTATGAAGCCCCCATTGACGGTCGAACAGCGGGTCGTTGGGAACCCGGAACAACCGCCGGGTATAATTTAACGATACCGCTTCCACTCCCGGGAGAACCAGCAGCGAATCCGCGGCGGCGCATGCGGAAATACTTCCCAGGTCGGCCATCTTGAGCAGCAAGTAGTCCTGCCCCCTTAATTGGGACAGGGTGGAAAACTGTTTTACCATTTCCAGGTTCCTGGTTTCGCTGCTATTTTGAAGTTGGAGTTGGTGAAAGGAAACCCCTTTCCGCAATTTCACCAGGATTTCGCCCGGTTTGAAATCTTCGGCCATTACCGGCGTCGGCAGGAAAATTAAGATCCCCACCAGGCACAGGATACATTTTTTAAATATTTCATTCATGATTTCGCTCCATATTTTATTGTTAAGGAGAATTATAGCAAAATCGGGGCAATATTGGAATGATGCATTCCCGGTTAGATATTTAAAATTGTAGGGAACAGGCGCTGCCTGTTCCCATGTGGCATTTGAATAAGAAGGAACAAAGAACAGGCACTGCCTGTTCCCTACTTTTTTAAATAAAATTTGCATCATACTGGTTTCTCTGATAAAATCTTATTTCAAAAAAAAGCGAAACAGTACAAGATTAATTAAAGGAGACACTAACATGAACCTGGCAGTCATGGGGCTTCAATGGGGCGATGAAGGTAAAGGGAAAGCCATCGATTACCTGGCGCGTGATTTCGATGTGGTAGTGCGCTACGGGGGCGGGCACAACGCGGGCCATACCATATACCATGAAGGGGAAAAAATCGTCCTCCATCTCCTGCCTTCCGGCATTTTTTCAAAGGGCGCTATCTCCGTGATCGGAAACGGCGTTGTGGTGAACCCCATCGAATTGGTCAAGGAAATTAACGGGGTGCAAACCCATGGGGTTTCCCTGGGGGACGAAAACCTCGAACTCAGTCTATTCGCCCCGTTAATCCTGCCGGAACATGAGCGCCTGGATATAGTTTTCGAGAATTCCAGGTACATTAAGATCGGCACCACGCGGCGCGGCATCGGCCCGGCATATGAAGACCTGGTAGGACGGCGGGCCGTTTTCGTGAGAGATTTACTGGATAAAGATACCTTTTACCGGAAAGTGAAACCGTTGAACGAGTATTACAATAAACTAATGATGGTCAATGGCGGCGAAGAGGTTGCCGTTGAGAGTTATATCGATGAATACGCAAGCGCCGGCGTTTTTTTGAAAAAGTTTGCCAAAAATACCATTTATTCATTGAACCGATATTTCCGCGAAGGGCGCAGCATATTGTTCGAGGGTGCGCAGGGGGCGCTGCTGGATATCAATTTCGGCGCCTATCCGTTTGTGACCTCATCCAATCCCACTATCGGCGGACTTTGCACCGGCACCGGGTTGCCCCCCAGGGCCGTGGGGAAACTCATCGGCGTATCCAAGGCCTATGCCACGCGGGTAGGGGAGGGGCCCTTTCCTTCCGAACTGTTCGGCCAGGAAGCGGAATACTTAAGGGAAAAAGGCGGTGAGTACGGCGCCACCACCGGGCGTCCCCGGCGCGTGGGCTGGTTGGACCTGGCGGCGTTAAAATATGCCATAATGATTAATGGCGTCGATGAAATTTTCTTTACGAAAATGGATGTACTGGATGAATTCGCTGAAATAAAAGTAGTGACTGCTTATGAATACGCCGGCAAAAAAACAGATGAATTTGCTCCTTCTTTCGAATTCCTGGGGCAGGTCAAACCCGTGTGGAAATCGTTTCCCGGCTGGAAAACAGCGATCGGTGGATTAAAAGAGTACAAAGACCTACCGGGTAACGCCAGGCAATATATCGAATTTATCGAGAATTTCATTAACGCGCCCTTGTGCTATATCTCCTCCGGCGCCCTGCGGGAACAAACCATTAAGCGGTAAAAAAATAGCCCCAAAGGCACGAAGGCACAAAGAAACTCCAGGGAATAATTGATAATTGTCAATTGTCAATGGTCAATGGTTAATGGTTAATTGTGAATGCGAATCCCACGTTGTAAGACGTGGGGCGTCTTATATCTGCCTGCCCCCTAAACTCCTCACAAGATAATGAAACCGGTGCTTGTAAAAAGTTATATTTTGTATATAATAATAGCATTCATGAAATAACCCAGTGGAGTAAAAATTGAGCAAGCAGTTGACGGAACAGTTTAGATATGGCCTTGAGCAACTTGATATGCTTGATACCGAATCGCACGAATTTCAAGAATCCTCTGGATTGGTCTTTACCGATTCTCTTTCACTTTCATGCAATAACTACGAACGTCTAGCCCTGGAAAAAGCCCGCAAATACAAAGCCGACGCCATCTATTTCAGGAGATTTGAAAACCGCATGACTTCGATTCCCCAGGTTTACATTTATGATTTTACCTCCGTAGTTAAAGATGTCAATGACGAGGACATCGGGGAATTGCACAGGAAGCTGTGGAATTCCGGGCAGACGCCGATGTTTTTCATCTTTACCCGAACCGAAATCAAAATCTTCAACTGTTTAAAGAGTCCCGACTTCGACCCGGAGACTGAAAAAATAACCGCCACTCCCATGGAGACCATCAACCTGGCCGCTGACATTGAAGACCAATTGGAAAAAGAGAAACTAAATGAGTTTTCCGCCGGGAAATTCGATAACGGCTCTTTCTGGGATACTTCCAAATATAGAGAGGAATTCCAACTAAAAGACAGCTCTTATGAAAAACTTCTCGAATACTTGAAAGAGGTACGGGATCATATTATCAAAGAGAAAAAATTTCCAAAACCGATTATAGATAAGCTCCTGGTAATGTCCATCCTGCTCAAATACCTGGAAGATAGGACCGATCCGGAAGGCAATAAAGTCTTTCCCGTAGATTTTTTTCACCGGTTTTCAGCGGGCGCCCGGAATTTTACCGATATCTTAAAAGAGAAGGGCGCTTGCCTGCGTTTATTCGATTATCTCAGCAAACATTTTAATGGCGAAATCTTCCAGTGGGAAGACGAAAAAGAGAGGGCGCTGCTGGCGCAAACCGACCTGAGGCCGTTGGCGCTTTTTTCCGAAGCAAGAAGCGAAACCGGCGGGCAAAGAACATTATGGCCCCTCTACTCTTTTAACGACCTGCCCATAGAGTTGATAAGCAATATTTATGAAGAATTCCTGGGCAAGGGAAATAAAAAAGGGGTAGTTTATACACCCCCGTACCTTGTTCATTTCCTGATCGACGAGTCCATGCCCCTGGAATCACCGCGGGAGAATTTCAAAGTTCTCGACCCGGCGTGCGGTTCCGGTGTTTTCCTGGTAGCCGCATATCAACGGATTATCGACTGGTGGCGCATTCGTAACGATTGGAAAAAACCGGAACTGGCGACGTTGAAAAAATTGCTCAAAGAAAATATCTACGGCGTCGATATAGAGCCTGGAGCCGTACGATTAACTATTTTCAGTCTTAGTCTTGTTTTGCTGGATGAACTCTCCCCCAAAGAAATCTGGGAAAACCTTAAATTCGATAACCTGGAACAATCCGGGAATCTCTTTGAAAAAGACTTTTTCCATTTGCTACGTCACGGGAAGATGGAGTCCCAATTTGACCTGGTTATCGGCAACCCGCCGTTTAAGTCGAGTTTCGATACCGGGGATGCAAAATATATCGAAATACTACAACAAAAGCAGAGGCCCCCGGTTCCCGATAACCAGCTAGCCCTCTTGTTCCTGGAGCAATCCACGTTCATGTGCAAAGAAGGCGGCCTGCTGTGCTTGATCGTACCCACCGGTCCTTTTCTTTACAATGTCGGTTCCCTCGATTTCAGAACGTATTTCTTACAACTGTGTAATGTCATCCAGATATTGGATTTTACGCCTTTGAGCAATATCCTTTTTTGCAGCGCCAACGTGGCTGCGGCGGCAGTATTTGCCAGAAAGGAAGAACCCAATCTTAAAACTATTCTTCATGCCACCTTTCGCAGAACCAAAGTGTCAAAGGAAAAAATCTACTTCCAGTTGGATCATTATGATTTCCATCGGGTTGCTTATAAATACGCACTTAACAGCCCGCTTATCTGGAAAGCCAACCTTTTGGGGGGCGGCAGGCTTCATGGTTTGATCTCACGACTTTCCGAATTTAGGACATTGGGACGCTATCTGGAAGAAAAGATAAAAAATAATGGTTGGGTCGTTGCCGAGGGGTTCATTATTGGAAACAAAAATGAAATCGCACGCCTGCAGACCCTTGCTGATAGAGTGGAGCAACTCACTAATGAAGAGATAGAAGAATTAAGCGGCCTCCAAAAAAAATACAAAAAAGCCGACCATCTTACCGGCGCTAAGACTCTTCCTACTGAAGCCCTCGCCGTAAATGGCATCGACAAATCAAAAATTTGTACTTTAAAAGAGAAATATTTCCTCCGTCCCAGGGTGGAAAACAAAGATATTTTTAAGGGACCACATGTGTTAATCAAAGAAGTTGCCGGGGCAGACTCCATTCCCGTTGCTCTTGTTGAAGAAGACCTTTGCTTCATGCATCAGGTTATCGGAGTTCATTCCCCAAAAGAAGATATTGAAGAGCTAAAGCAAATTGAGAATAGAATTCAGGGTAATAGGGCTTACCTTTTTCATCCCGCGGTTTTTAGTGGCCGTTATATGATCGGGAGAGCGACATCGATCCTTAAAAAGGATATCGATAATTTGCCATATCCCGAAGACAAAAATGACTTTGATTTTTCCGAAGTTGAAAATATCCTGATGGATGATGTGCTGGATTATATGCTGGAGTTTCGCAGAAAAGGCGAAAACTCCTCGGCCATGGCGCCGGTAACCCGGGCTCAATTACTCCGGTTCGGGGAAACCTATTGCAAAATGCTAAACGCTGTGTATGAAAAATTTAAACCCCATGAACCGGTGGAGGCGGACAATTTCATCTATTTTCCTGTATATTATGGGGAAAAGCCCGAATTGGAAACCACTGATCCTGCTCAGTTCGAGAAGAGTCTCAATCAACTGGTACATAAAACGCTGGGACGAAATTTGAAAATAGCGCGGGTGCTGCGATTATATGATAAAAACGTTATCTACTTGATCAAACCGAAACAAGCCAGGTACTGGCTGCGTTCCGCGGCGGTGCGCGACGCCGATGAAACCTATGAAGACCTGATTAAACAAGGGTATTAATAGATGCTGGCAGACATACCCACAATAACTCCAATGCCAATGGTAGGACCGGAAGCGAATTCCGCGATAATGGATGTTGTAACTTTCGTGGAAAAACATCTTGCCCAATTTTCCAAACAATATACCGGTTCCAACATTAAAAATGAGAATGGCCTGAACCAGGAACTATGTAAATTACTCAATGCTTATGCAAGAATAGAGTGCTGCTTTTTTATATTTGATAAAGAATCCATGGAAGATGTCGAAAAAAGCAACAGTCCCAGGGTGGATTTTGGCGTAAGGGTATTACCCATTAATTCAGAGTTCTATAACACGCAGGAATCCTTTTTTGCCATGGAAGCCAAACGATTGGGGCAAACGAAGAAAACCAGGGAGAAGGAGTACTTGATCGGACGGGAAGAAGATGGAAAGTATAAACATTGCGGCGGTGTGGAACGATTTAAAATGGCGATCCACGGGAAAAACCTTCAGTTTGGGGCTATGATCGGTTATGTACAGGCAAACGATTTCCATTACTGGCAAAGAACCATCGATGGATGGATCGATGAGCTGGTTGTAGGGAAAATCTCTTCATGTTCGCGCTGGTCGGAAAAGGATAAATTACAATTATTGAACCAAACAGCCAGTACCGCAAAATATCGTTCCGAAAACTCCAGGCAAAATGGCAGTATTATTTTATTTCATCTCTGGGTTAACCTCTATCCGGATCATTTAAAATATTGACCGATGAATGTTCAGTACGGTAACGATATCATCGATAAGTAACCTTTTTACGAGGCATCCTACTACCAGGTCTTCCAGTCGAGTCATGTTTAAGTCCTTTACTCCAAATTCATGTATCACGAATGGATAAAGTGGACCCCTTTGTCAAGACAGAAAATTAAGAAAGAGACACACAAGTTTTTTCTTCTGCCGAACTGCCACGGGTCATTGCTTTTTCCTCCTCTTTGTGTTAAAAATAAACTTACTACCGGAACATTCCCATGAAGTGCGAAACCTTTTTAACGTGTACGGCCCCGCCGGGGCAAGGAGACTATTCATGAAAGAGTATCGAATCGATCAACAATCAATCCTGGACCTTGTCCGAGGCAAGGTAAGCGAAGTCATCAACGAGCCCGAGTACAACTGGAACGACCGGTTCAAAAGTTTCCGGGCCGATGACGACGGGCCGCCCACAGTGCGTGTGGGCATTGTAAACTGCTCATTGGATGCCGACATATGGGAAGGATTGCGCACCCCGGCCCATGTGGGCATGCACCCCCTGGGGCCGGAAGACATCTGGCGTCACTATGCGTGTATGACGGTCAAAACCACAAGGGACGACGGTTCATCCAACCCCCTGGCCATGCCGGAAACCTTCACGGACGCCAAAAAACAATACCGCCGTTTTGTCATACTAATCGGGATGCTGGCGGTCAATCCCCAGGTATACCGGACCTACGGCGAGAAAATCGCGCGCGGAGACCAGGACCCTTTCGATTACTACAGCCGGTCAAGCGCGGACGTTAATGCAATTATAAACAAAGCCATGGGTAAAGCGGCCCTGGCATTGATGACTCCCGGTCGCGTGGTGGTCCCCATGACGGAGAAGGTCACGGGCGCCATCATCGAACGGACCCGGCCCGAGTACTTAACCGGGCGTTATCACGGTCCCTGTAACGATCATTGGCCCGGCAACAGCATCGCCGTTATGGCGGGGCTTTTGCGTTTCGGTGTGAACCGGATACCGTTCCGCGATGAAGTAGGGGCCAATGGAGAAACCTTTCGCCTTTTCGGAAGGTACCGCAGCATCGTACTCTTCGATAAAGAGCCCCCGGTTGCGGATAATACCGGCGGCATCGTTCCCGTGGATTCCCATCGTTTGATGCGGCTAATGCGCATCAATGATTATACGGATGTGGACCCAAGTATCGTTTCCCAGCGTTACTGTACCTATAACACGGTGGATACCGGCGGCCGCAGTATTTGCGGGAAGTGTCTCGACGCATGCCCTTCGGGTGCGCTTCGGAACTCGTCGGCGTCGTCAGGCGGCGCTCTGGATAAACACCTGGCGGAGCAGAAACACCGCTTCTGGGGAGACGCACTCGATTTTGACCATGCCAACTGCGTCAGGGAGCGCGGACAAAAGGGGCAGTTGTACGACGACTATGTGTGCGCCCGGTGTGAAGCGATATGCGCCTCACAGGGCATTCGCAAACCGGCTTCGGTAATCCGGGAAATTAATAGTATAGTGGCGCAGCCGTAAAACTAATTTTTCCCTATTTTCCGCATTTTCGCGGCTAATATAAGCAGTTGGCGGAATTAAGAGCAGATGAAAGGTTGAAAAAGTTTTTAAAATGAGTATAATCTTGCTGTAGCAAAAAACAAAACAAATTTTAGAGGTAATACACATTTGGAGTAAAGGATGTATACCAAAGAAGAAATATTAGCGGAAATCAAACGGGTCGCCGAGAAACTGGGGGTAAAAGTATTAAAAAGAGAAGACTTTGAAAAAAATACCACCATACCCAACGATACCATCTCATTCTACCTGGGCTCATGGGATCGGGCGCTGAAAGAAGCCGGCCTGGGGCCGGAAACACCGGCGGAAATCAAAGGCAAACGGGAACCCCAAAATGAAGATGAATTACTTGTAGACCTGGTTCGCCTTTTCGAAGAAACCGGGGAGACGCCCACCGCGGCGCTGGTGAACTCCAGGGGCAGGTACCATTACCGCCACTACGGCGCCCGCTGGAAAAGTTTGGGCGAAGCCCTTAAGCTGGCCGTTAAAAAATTCCCACCCAAATCCCGGACCTTTTCAACTCTGTCGCCGTCGCCGCCGCCGCCGTCCCCGCCTTCAGGGTCAGACAGCGGCGACTTTAATAAAAAACTTTTTTCAGGTCTTTCTGATTTCAGCGAATTGGGAATTTATCAAGCCGATTTTGAAGAAATTGGCAGTGAAACGGGAGAAATGGAGAAAAACCCATCTATCCGGGAAATCGCCGTCGCCTCAGAGGGAGAGCGAGAGGTAGAAGCCGCGGAAGAATTGTTCCGTGACGACGGGGTCGCTGATAAAATGACGGGGACCCCAAAAATAAAACAGGTCCCGCAAACCATTAAACCCAAAATAGCCAAAAAAAAACCGAAACTTGTCGGGGGCCCCATTAATTTCCGGGGCTTAAAATTCGCGCCGGTCAATGCCAAAGGGGTCGCGTACCTGTTCGGGATGATCGGCGCGGAAATGGGGTTTGTTCTTGAAACTTTTAGAACCGCGCCCCCCGATGTCGAAGGCAAAAGGTGCATCGATACGGCCAATGACCTCTGGAAAAAAGTAAAAATCGATTTCGTGTACAAAAGCTCGGATTTCAATTCCCCGGGTCACAACGAAATGGAAACAGATATCATTACCTGTTGGGTACATGATTGGGAAGACTGCCCGGTGGAAGTCCTTGAATTACGTTCCGCCATCCAGTTATTGGACGGCGCCGGCCCGTTTTAAGCGAAGGAAATTACGGTATGCCATGATCGTAAGACAGATATTGGAATTATTTAGAAGGGGCGGCGATTACAAACCGCTGCCCACTTTCCAGGCAGAGTTGAACCGGCAATGCAAAATAATCGCGGCGCCGGCATTCCTGGTCGGACTATTCTCGTGGCTGCCCTATATCGAACTGGATATAAACCTCTATCCCCAACTCCCGCTGCTGCCCTATTTAAGGGTTGGGCTCACCATTGTCGGGGCCCTGTGCCTGATACTGTTCCTGACGCCATTTTCCCGGAAAAAAAGCTATTACTTACTGTTATTCTTCGTCATTTACCTGGAGTCGGCAACGGCCCTGATCCTGGGACTTGTGACCGCGGACCCCGCTTATATGGGCGGTTTTTCGTTTCTTATCCTTATTCTTCCCATCTTACCTTTTCAAAAGAAACATACGCTGACGATATTAGGGGCATCGCTAATAATATTTCTTGCCGTCGGCGCCCCTTTACATATGAATTTCAAATCATGGTATCAATTATACGGCGGGTACAACTTGATAGCCGCCTTAGCGGTTTCCCTGTTGGCGGTATTTCTCCTCGATAACATCAGGAAACAATGTTATGAGAATCACTGCGCCGTTCACAAGGTCAACGAGGAGTTGCAGGAAACTTTCCAGGAACTGCGCAATATCAATGAAGAGTTGGGAAGGACATCGCTGGAGCTGTCCGGGAAAAACGAGGAATTACGAGATGCCAATGAAATTAAAAGCGAACTCCTTGGTATTGCCGCCCATGATCTTAGAAATCCCTTACAGGTTATTATCGGCAATACAGGCCTTTTGCAAGAAAAAATGAAAGATGACCCCACAACCTTTCAAAAATTGAATATGATCAATAAATCCTCCGACAAAATACTTAAACTGATTACGAATCTACTGGAAACTTCATCCATCGATAATGGAAAATTAAAAATGAAGGCGATTCCCCTGGATGTGGGACAATTGGCGGAAATAGTTGTCAAAGATATGCGACACGTGGCGGAAAAGAAGGGACAAACAATACTCCTTACGTTTCAAAAAGGGTGTGTCGTCGCCGGCGATAAAATGATGCTGCAACAGGTGATGGAAAATTTAATCAGCAACGCCATAAAGTTTTCACCCTTTGAGAAAACGATATGGGTAACGGTTGAATATGATGAGCGAAGTCGGGATAATTCCGCTGCCCGGGGGGGATCTATTATTACATTTAGCGTTCGGGATGTAGGCCCGGGTTTAACCATTGAAGATAGAAGCAAATTATACGGCAAATTCCAGAGGCTCAGCGCCAGACCTACCGGCGGCGAAACTTCCACGGGCCTTGGGCTTTCTATTATTAAGGGGCTGGTGCTGCTTCATGGGGGAGCAATTCGCGTGGAAAGCGAACCGGGAAAAGGAAGTGTTTTCAGCGTCGATCTCCCTGTTTCCCGGGAGGAGGCGACTGTATAATGGCTAAATTGGCTAAACCGGCGCCACCCCGGGGGGAAACGGCGGCGTCCGGCGGCGGGGATGAAGGGGCTTTGAGACGTTCCCTGGCGGTTATCGGCGCGGTGGAGAAGCTTAAGAACCAGGGCGCCCCTATTACCGAAAAAGCCGAGATGGATTATGTCCAGGCGCTTCGGTTCGTGGAAAGAGCAAGTAAAGCGGCCGGTAGAGACCTGCTGGTCCAGTACCGGGGGCGTCCGGGCGCCGGTGCAGGGAGACGAAAAAATAGCCCGGTCAAACGCAACCCCAAAGACAATCCCCGGGAATTTGAAAAGGCTTTTAAAGACTCTACGAAAATCGTGCAGCAGGTGGAAACGCTGCAGAAACAAGGAAAACCGGTACCCGTAAAATTAATGGAAACCTATACCCTATGTAAAAAGTTTTTAGAAAAGTATAAGTAAACGTTGGGGAAAAGAGGGGGGCAGACCGGTAAAAGAATTAATATCGATTCCATATAAACTTGCCTGGTAGGTGAAGGTTGAGATTTGGAATGATGAATGATGACTGATGAATGATGAATGATGAAAAAACAGGTCGCCCTAAAATTATTCAAAATGAGAATTGCTGAATCTTTCTCCTTGAAAAACATCGGCCCTTTGTCCAGGATCAACCAGTCCAACGAAACCCCCAGGTTATTCCCCAACCTGGCTAAAACGGTAAAATGAGGAAAAGACCTGCCGTTCTCGTATTTGTAATAGTTGGTTCGATAGGTTCCGATTCGTTTCGTCATATCAACGGGTGAAATCCCCAGGGTCTCGCGTATTTTTTTTAGCCGAAGGGCAATTTCCTGCATAATTGTTTTTCTATTCATGGTTTCAACCTCTTCAATCTTTAGAAAATGTAATCTTACCAAAAACTTTCTTAAAAAGAAAGAGGGTGAATAGTGAAAAATATACTGTTCCTATTTATTTTGTGTCCGATTAACTTCTATTTGTGTCCGATCAATTTCCGATCGAGTCTGATTGACTTCTAATTGTGTCTGATCAATCTCCATTCGTGTTCGATTGACTTCCAATTGTATCTGATCGAGTTTCGTTTGTGTCCGATTGACTTCTAAATGTATCCGCTTGACTTCTGATTGAAGTCGATCGACTTCTATAATAAATTGATTAATTATTTCTTTATAGAATTATTCTTGTAGTTTGACTACTTTTGCTTCTTTTTTCTCCACTCCCAGGACTACTTCGATCTCTATTTTATTAGCAAGGTTTTTTTTGCATGCCCCCTAATCCCCTTAAAAAATTTCGGGCGTCCACGGGGGGACGCCCCTACAAAAATTAATCGAAATTTGGAGTAATCATGATTTTTCAATTCCGTAGGGGCAGGCCCCCGTGTCTGCCCCAATTGAAATTTCCTATTTCTATGCCAAAATGAGAATTACTGCGAAAAAATACAAGCGGTTGACTAATCCCGGCAAATCGGTTAGAATGGTCCGTTGGTAAATACCATGCAAGGAGTTTCAATCATGTTCTTATTCCTCATTTTAGCGGTTTATTTTCTGCCTACAATCTATACATATGTGCGCCTAAAAAATTTGTTTTCCCGCCGCCTGTATAGAATACTGTTCACCCTCTGCTATATCACCTTTGCCCTGGGATTCTTTATCGCGGAAATCATGTCCCATCGCGCCGACGCCGGCGCAGGCCCGGCAAGATATATAATCCTCATGGGTTATTATACCCTGCCTTACATGCTATACCTATTCCTACTGACCCTGCTTTCCGATATACTGCGCGGCGTGAACTGCCTGCTGAAAATCGTTTCCACCGAAATCACCCGGGACCGTAAATTCCAGGCCGTTACTACCTGGATAATCTTTCTATTACCTGTACTCATCGTGGCTTTCGGCGCTGTCCATGTGAACACCCTCCGGGTCAACGAATACCACGTCAGTATACCGCGAAAATCAGCCGAAATTGATCATCTCAAAATCATCATGGCCGCCGATTTTCACCTGGGACAAATAACCGATAAAGAATTCCTGGAAAAATTTACCGACCGCGTCAATGCACTGCACCCCGACATCGTACTACTCCCCGGCGATATGCTTGAAGGCCACGGCGACGATGGAGAAACTTCGGGATTTGCACAACAATTCCGGCAAATTAAATCCAAATATGGCATTTATGCATCGCCAGGAAACCACGAATCCCACAGCCGAGACAATAAATTCAAATTCTTCGCCGACGCCGGCATTATCGTCCTGGCAGATTCGGCTGTAACCATCGATAACTCCTTTTACCTGGTTGGAAGAAACGACGCCCATTCGAATAACCGAAAATCCATCGATGAATTGCTGGCGCAATTACCGGGTAATCTACCCGTTATCGTTCTCGATCACCGGCCCACCGATATCAAAGAAGTCAGCCGACGCGATGTGGATATCCAACTCTCCGGCCATACCCATAACGGCCAATTATTCCCACTTAATTTTATAATCAATAACCTCTATGAATTAGGCTGGGGCCACAAGAAAATAGGCAACACCCATTTATTCGTCACCAGCGGCGCCCAGGTCTGGGGACCCCCCGTCCGTACCGCCGGAGATTCGGAAATTATGGTGATAAATGTTGAGTTTGCCTTCGGCGACAAGGGAACCCTTTTATAAAAGGGTTCCCTTGACCCTCCTAAAATTTTTGTCACTTACGACCGTTCAAAGTTTGAGATGCCGGTTAAAGCATCGGAAAACTCATTGCCGTGCAATCGGGTGCAGCAGCATGCTGCCTCCTAAAATTTTTGGTTAGAAATAAAAATGAATGCCGGCTGAAAAATCGATGCCCTTGGCCTCGGGAATATCCGGGTCAGTGTTGGCAAAATACGTCTCATTAAACAAGTTTGCCACTTTCAAGTAAATAAACAGACTGGAAGATAAATAGTATCCCCCTTTGAGGTTTACTAAATCATAAGCCGCATTCGCCACTTCCGCCGGACCAGGGTCACTCTTCTTAAACGAATGAAGATAATCACCTTCAAACCAAAGCCGACCAAAAATAACTTTCCCACCCACGAAAATACGGGGCGCCGGCACATCGTTAAGCGGCGCATCATTCGCATTACTCTTACCTTTGTAATAAAAATAATGCCCGAACAAGTTTAGATTTTTGACCGGCGAATACTGGATTTCAAGCTCACCGCCCTGGATTTTACCTTCCATGATATTGTCATAATAATAAATATCATTCGCCCCTTTATATAACTCGATTAAATTGTCCACCTGGGTAGAGAAAACGTAAAGCCCGATAAAACAATTTCTAGTGATGAATTTCAATCCCGCATCGATATCGAAACTGCTTTCCGGTTTCAAGTTCGGGTTGGCCACCACATATTTACGACTGGTAATACCCGTATAATAAGCTTCGCTGAGGGTCGGAGTACGGAACGCCCGCCCCACATTGCAAAACAAAGAAACCGAGGAACCAAACTTCTTAATGACTCCCAGGAAATAGGAAGCCGAATCCGTATTCTTTTTCTTCTTAACGCCATCCACATCGCCGGCAATGGAAAAAAACGTATAACGAATCCCGGCATTAATATCAACCGTAGGCAGAGCGTTCCAATTCAAAGCGAAAAACCCGGCATAGTCGTTACGCTGCCCATTGCTAAGAGGATACGTAGTAACAATACTATCCCCGCTTTTTGCCCTGTTTACCATATCCAGGTTCTGCCGCGAAAACCACTCCGCGCCCAATTGGTAAGAGAACGATTCGCCCAGGGATTTCTTTAACGAGGTCTTTAAACCCATATTCACCCCTGTCGTATCGGCATAGTCAGTGGTTTTCTTCTTGGTATTCTCGTTCTGCACATAGTAAGTGGACGGGTTCACATACATGGAAAAATTCAATGTGCCGTTCTTTACCAGCGATTTTTCATTGAAACCCAAACGGATGAAATGGTCGCTTTCAGAAGGTACAAAGGAATATTTCGTCGGGTCATTGGCGCGGTCCGGTTTGCCGATATCCTCCCCATATCCTCCCACATAACCCAGGTAAAAATCCCGTTTCTCATTCATATAGGAAACGTCCAGGATACCGGAATAATAAGAATAACCGGAATGATTAATCTTTTTATCCGGCGTGGAATAATCTCCGGCCGTGGTATACTGGAACCCGGAATAAATGTACCATTTACCCGCGCTCACACCGAAAGTAATGCCGCTGTTAATGCGCTTACTAACGGAATTGAGGTTGAGATTGACGGCATTCAACTGGGGCGCCGATTGCTCATTGTCCCTGGGACGGGTCATTATATTCACCACGCCGCCAATGGCATCGGAACCGTAAAGCACCGATGAAGAAGACCGTACCACTTCGACCCGTTGGGCCATTTCCGGGGGTACAAAAGAAGCGGAACTGCCTACACGCCGGTCATTAGTAATACGTTCGCCGTCTACCATAACCAATACCCTCTGCCTGGCCAGACCGCGAATACTGGGGGTGACGGAAAATCCGCCCTTCCCTACGAAATGGACGCCCGCTGTATCCGCCAGGGCTTCAACGATATTTTCAGGAACTTTTTCCTGCATCTCACCCAACGATATCCTGGTCTCGGCCATAGGGATGGAAATCGTTTCCACTTCCCGGTCCAAAGCCGTTACCGATATCTTCTCCCGGATATAATCCCCGGGGATAAAATATATTTTAAATACCTGGACCTGGTCGCTCAACCGGGCGCGCTTCTCTTCGGGATAAAAACCGGTTCGTTCGAAATTCAAGATCATGCCTTTCGTGTCCATGTCGCCCGGTATGGGGATTAAGAATTTTCCCTCAACGTCGGATAGGGTTACGTTACTGGTATTTTTAAGGGTAACTGTAACCGACGCCAGGGGCTGCCCCCGGTGGTCCTTAATAATGCCTCTGAGTTCCGCGGAAAACAACACTGCGGAAAACAACATGATTGCCATACAGACAATCGTAAAACATTTGTGTGGGGTTTTCATTGTGTCTCCTTATTTTGATATTATCCTATTATTGAATGATTTAATAGTTTTTTGGCGCTGTAGGAGTACTATTTTAAATTTGCTTAGACGACTACTTTAGGGAAAAAGTTGCAAAAAAAATTTTTTTTTTGCCCCCGGCGGGTCAGAACCCTTTTGAAAAAGGGTTCCGACACCTCCCAAAACTTTTGATAATCAAAAATTTTTGGGGGTCCAGGGACCTTTTTATAAAAAGGTCCCTGGTCTTTTTTTTAATATTCAGGCGGTAGTTCTTTGACCTGGGCAAAGGTAAATACCGGGCCGTCTTTGCAGACAAAATATTTGCCTACGTTGCAGCGACCGCATTTACCGATGCCGCATTTCATCCTGTTTTCCAGCGTCGTGAAAATATTTTCCGGCGCAAATCCCAGTTTGGTCAGCACGGGGAAAGTAAACTTGATCATGATGGGGGGGCCGCACACGATAGCAATGGTGTCGGCGCTGGAAGGGGCCGCTTTGTCCAGAACAGTGGGTACGAAACCGATTTCCCCTTTCCAATCGGGGGTTTCGCCGCCCGGGTCTACAGTGGTAATAAGCTTGACGTCGGGGCGTTTACCCCAATCTTCCAGCTCGTGTTTGTAGACCAGGTCGTTGACGGTCCTGGCGCCGTAGATAATGGTGACGTCTTTAAAATTCTCACGCAAATCCAGGGCGTTCCAGATGACGCAGCGCATGGGCGGCAGCGCGATACCGCCGGCAATGAAAAGCAGGCTTTTACCTTTCCAATCGTCGATGGGAAAAGTATTGCCGTAGGGGCCGCGGAACCCCATGGTGTCGCCTTCTTCCAGGCGGGAGAGGGCGGAGGTCACGCGGCCGGCGCGGCGGAAAGTGCATTCGATATACCCTTTGCGGGTGGGTGAAGAGGCGATACAAAAGGTACTTTCCCCTTCGCCCAATATGGAATATTCCCCAAACTGTCCGGCTTTGAAATTGAAATTCTTGCCCTCTTCTTCATCGGTGAAGACCAATTTAAAGGTTTTGACATCAGGGGCTTCCGCCGTGATTTTTTCTATTTTCATTATATAAGGTTTATAAAGGTTTTCAGCGCTCATAATTTTTCCTCCGCGATTTCTAAGAGGTGTTCAAGGATATTCATATCGGTGGGACAGGCCCTGGAGCAGCGGCCGCAGCCGACACAGCCCGATAATTCGTATTTTTCGGGGCCGTAAGAGAATTTGTGCATCAGGCGTTGGCGCCAACGCTGCGCCTGGGTATGCCGGGGGTTATGGCCCGATGTGTGCAGGGTAAACAGGGCGAAGCCGCAGGAATCCCAGCACCGCAACCGTTGGCCTTTGCTGCCGTAGCGTTCATCCTGTATGTCGAAACAGGAACAGGTAGGGCATACGTAAGCGCAGGCGCCGCAGCCGGTGCAGCGAAGCGACTGCCGGGTCCACAAATTTTCATTATTGAACAAGGCATCCATCTTGGCTCTTATTTGTTTGGCGTCGAATTTCGGGATTACTTTAGCCAGCAGGCTTTCCTTGTCGATATCGCTGCCGCCGGCGGTGAACAACCCGTCTGACGACGCGGCCAATTGTTGTCCTTTTTCAGTCAGGATTTCCGCCAGGTAATCGCCGTTAGCCAGGGGGGTGAGTAAAATATCGCTCCCCTCTGTGCCGCCCGGGTTACCGCCTACGGAGGTACAGAAACAATAGTCATCGGCTTTGGTGCAGCTCATACCGATCAAGGTGATTTGCGCCCAGCGGTCCAGGAACAGGTCGTCCTTGTAATCCGCGGCGAATACCGCATGAAGACTTTTGAAGGCGGCGGCGTCGCAGGGGCGAATCCCAAATACCACGGTGGGTTGGGGTTTCGACTGCTTTTCTTCCAGTTTGGTCTCTTTATCCAAGGCGCGGAAAGAGAGCATCTCTTCCACGGGCGGGAAAACGGCCCATTTGGCCGATGCGGTGCTCTGGACGAAATCCGCGGCCATTTCCTTTGCGGAGGTTACCGGCTCGAAACGAATTTGATCCCCGGTTTTCCTGGGGGCCAGGATTCGTTTGCCGGCGGCGGTCATTTTCTCAAACAATTGTCCCAATGATTCTTTTTTTAATATTTTTCTTTCAGTTGCCATTTTGCTTACCCCTTAGCCTTACTTGATAAAATTTTCTTTATCGTCGGGTTTGAACGTGGAGAGGGGGTTCTCGACTTTCAGCGACATCCCGGCCTGCCAATCGAATTGGCGCTCGATATCGGCGGCCAATTTTTGGGTCAGCAGGTGGATAGGGAGCCCCAGGGGGCATGCCCTACCGCATTCGCCGCATTCGACGCAGCGGCCGGAAAGGTGCATGGCCCTCATGATATGCCACTCCAGGTTACCCAGGTGGTGCGAAGGCGCCGGTATCCACTGGGGTTGATTGCATTCCACGGTACAGCGGGTGCAGTAACACATGGGACAGGCGGAACGGCAGGCATAACACTTAACACATTCGGCTAATTGTTCCTGCCAGTACTGCCAGCGTTCCTCCAGGGGTTTTTTATCGATCTCTTCGATCCTGGCCCTGTCTTCATTTTTTGCGGAGGTACCGGCGGCGGTTTTCACATGATCTTCCACGGCCTGTAAATTGGCGAATTCGATCACGCCGCCGTCATCGGTAATACCGATCACAACGATATCCGCATCGGTCAACTGGTTCTCGGATGCAAGCTGCAAGATAGAACGCAGTACGCTTTTGGATGCGGTGATTGCTATTTTGCCCAGCGCTTTTACTTCGGGCTTCATTAAATAGACCGCCAGGTTTTGTTGGCAGCGGCCATCGAATATCAGTCGATCGATTTCCGCCGGATTTTGTACGAAGATGGCGCGGGCCCTTTCCGGGGAACCTTCGCCATACCCGATAATGACCTTAACCTGGCCGCCGGTCAATATTTCATGTGCTTTTTTTCTTAATGCTTCCATTTTACTGCCTCCAGGTGAAACGGTTATACGATACCGGCCCCGACCAGCTTTTGATAAGAGTCGTAATGCCCCAGTTTCTTAATTTCAGCGTCCACCGAATTGACCAACTCGGCCCACCTGGCGCCTTCCGCCGCCGATACCCAGGCGAAATGGACGCGGCGGGAATCGATGCCCATGAAGTCCAGCAACCCGCGAAACACCATCCAGCGCCGGCGGGCATGAAAATTACCCGAGGTGTAATGGCAATCGTTGGGATGACACCCGGATACGATGATCCCGTCTGCTCCCTGGGCAAAGGCTTTTAACAGCAGCATAAAATCGATGCGGCCGGTGCAAGGAAAACGGATAATGCTGACATTGGGCGAATACTTGATACGGCTGGTGCCGGTTAAATCGGCCCCGGCGTACGTACACCAGTTACAAACAAATGCGACTATTTTCGGTTCAAAGGGCGACGACATCGCTGTCCCTCCTATTCAATACGGCCATGACTTCGGCATAGACCTGTTCATGGGTATAACCCTGTATATCGATTGATTTTGAACGACAAAACGCGACACATGTCCCGCAGCCCTGGCACAGGCCGGGGTTGACTTTGGCCACGGTTTTGATGAGTTTGCCGTCGCGGCCGCGGATTTCTTCTTTTTCAATGGCCTGGTAAGGGCAGGCGGACTGGCACATGAAGCAGCCGACGCAGGTGGAAAAGAGCGGCGGGGCGCAGCGGTTTACCACCGCGATCAAGGGGTCGCGGGTAAGCTCGTCATTGGAAAAAAGCCCGGCCACTTTACTGGCTGCACCGGAAGCTTGCGAAACGGTTTCCGGTATATCCCGCGGCGCCTGGCAGGCCCCGGCCAGGAATATCCCGGCGGTGTTGGTTTCCACGGGGCGTAATTTGGGATGGGCTTCGGCAAAGAAATGATAGGAGTCGTAACTGACGTGGATTTTCTGGGCCAGTTCCTCGGCGCCGTTGTTGGCGACGCCGGCCGTTGCCAGCACCACCATGTCGGCTTCGATTTCCACCGGCATGTGCCCCATTAATGTGTCGGCGCCTTTGACGATCAATTTGCCGTTTCGTTCATATATCCTGGACACGCGTCCGCGCACATAATTCACGCCGTCTTCTTCAATGGCCCGGCGCACGAACTCTTCGTACATCTTGCCGTTGGCCCGGATGTCCATATAGAAAACGTAAGCGTTTCCGTGATGGACTTTGTGCTTGTACAGCATGGCGTGTTTGGCGGTGTACATGCAGCAGATTTTGGAGCAATATTCGATGCCTTTGGCTTTATCGCGGGAACCGGCGCAGGCGACGAACACCACGGTTTCCGGCTCTTTACCGTCCGAGGGTCTTTTCATTCCGCCCAGCGTGGGACCGGAAGCGGAAGCCAACCGTTCGAATTGCAGTCCGTTGATGACATCTTTATATTTACCGTACCCGTATTCGGGGAAGAAATCGCTTTCCAGTACATTGAAGCCGGTGGCCAGCACGATGGCGCCCACATCCACTTCAACGATTTCGTCCTGTTGGTCGTAGCGAATAGCGCCCGTGGGGCACACTTTTTCACATAATTTACACTTCCCCTTGAGGAAAAAAGTACAATTCTTTCTATCGATAACCGGCTTATTGGGAACCGCTTGCGGAAAGGGTACATAAATGGCGGTGCGGAAATCCAGGCCGGCGTTGAATTCGCTGGGGATTTTTTTCATGGGGCATTTCTGGGTGCACAATCCGCAGCCGTTGCAGATTTTGTCATCGACGCTGCGGGCTTTTTTGCGGATTTTGACTTTGAAATTCCCGATAAACCCGTCCAGGCTTTCCAATTCCGAGTAAGTATAAAGGGTGATATTGGGATGTTGGGCGACTTCCACCATGCGGGGGGTAAGGATGCACTGGGAGCAATCGAGGGTGGGGAAGGTTTCGGAAAGTTGGGACATATGGCCGCCGATGGATGGATCGCGTTCTACCATGATGACTTTGTGGCCGGCGTTGGCGATATCCAGGGCGGCTTGAATGCCGCCGATGCCGCCGCCCAGCACCAGCGCGGTTTTGGTAACCGGTACTTTGATGGGAAAAAGGGGTTGATTGAGTTTTACTTTTTCCACGATGGTGCGCACCAGGTCGATGGCTTTTTCCGTGGTTTTGTCGGTTTTTTCATGGACCCAGGAGCAGTGTTCCCTGAGGTTGACCATTTCGCAGAGGAAAGGGTTCAGGCCGGCTTCGCCGCAGGCGCGGCGGAAGGTCGGTTCGTGCATTCGTGGGGAACAGGCCGCAACCACGACGCCGGTAAGGTTTTTTTCTTTGATGGCTTCCTTGATCATGGTTTGCCCGGGGTCGGAACACATATATTTGTAGTCTATGCTGTGTACCACGCCGGGAAAGTGGGAAGCTGTTTCGGCAACCTTAGCGCAGTCGACTGTGGCGCCGATATTTTCACCGCAGTGACAGATAAAAACACCGATTCTCGACATTTTTATTTCTCCGTTTTAACGAGCCCGGGCTTCGGTTCCGGGCGCTGCTTTTTCTACCGGGATATTGACCGGGACTCGATGGCGCTGCAGTCCAAGTTTTTTCCTATCCAGGCCCATGGCCAAACCAATGGCCTGGGTGATGTAGATCACAGGGATATCGTATTTTTTCTTAGTGAATTTTTCGATGGCGGACCGCCGCATATCCAGGTTGGAGTGGCACATGGGGCAGGCGACGATAATCGCTTGCGCGCCCCGTTCGACGGCGTCATTAATAATATTACCGCTGAGCCTGGCCACGGTGGCGGTGCGCGAGACGGAAAACCCGGCCCCGCAGCATTCGACTTTAAACGCCCAGTCGATGGGGTCGGCGCCGATCTTTTTCATGATGGCGTCCATGGTTTGGGGGTCTTCTGGGCGGTCGAAATTCAAAATTTTATGGGGTCTGACCAGCAGGCAGCCGTAATAGCAGGCCACTTTGTGGGCAAAGGGCGCTTTGATTGCCGTTTGCCATTTTTCTTCCGGGATGCGTTCGATCATTTCTATGATATTGATGATCCTGGCAGTGCCTTTGTATTCGGTCCCGATGATCCCGGATACTTTTTTCTTGAGGTCATCATTTTCCAACAGCTCGTGGCGGGTAACGAACAACCGGCTGTAGCAGGCGGCGCAGGGCACGACGACTTCCTCCATTCCGGCGGCTTCCGCGGCCGCCAGGATGCGGGCAGGGAGCGCCAGGGAGAGCTCGTGATTGAGATTATGGGCCGCTGTAGCGCCGCAGCAATTCCAATCGGGCACTTCCAACAGCTCGAATCCGACTGCGTCGGCCAGGGCTTTGACCGATTCGCTGTACTCGCGGGACGAACCTGTTAACGAACAGCCGGGATAGAATCCGATTTTCATCTGGGTTCCTCCTTTTTCTTTTTCAGCGTTCCCGAAAAAATCCTGCTCATTTGTTTTTTGCCTTTGATCATTTCCGGGATGACGTGCAATTTGCCGGCCAGGAACATCCACGGGGCTATCAGTATGTCCTGGAGCAAGTGCCGGGTGCGGGCTTTATAATCCACGATCAGGCCCATCTCGTACAGGCGTCCGGTGGTCCGGATGGAGTCGAGGAAGGCTTTGTGGAAGGCGATGATATCCCTGGCCCTGGGGTTGGCGATACCGCGTTTGAGGGCTTCGCTTCTCAGGTAGTCCATTACTTTGGGGAAATCCACTTCCTGGGGGCATCGGGCGATGCAGGTTTCGCAGGTCAGGCACAGCCAGATGGACATTGACCTTAAAACTTTGTCTTCCAGGGGTGGGGTTCCTATTTGAAGCATCCTGAGCACCTGGCTTGGCGGATAATCCATCTCTTCCGCCAACGGGCAGCCGGCAGAACACTTACCGCATTGATAGCATTGGGCGACTGAGACGCCCGTATACTCTTCGATGCGGTGGTTTAACGTTTGACATTCGCAACCATGAGTAGTACTTGACATGGAAAATCTCCTGTTTTGAAAAGGTGAAATTTTATCTTAATTTTTTGTATTTGGCAAGTCTTTTTTTTTATTTTTTTATGGCTTTCTTTATATATGCGCATCAAGGTTAATTGAAAAGAGTTAAAAAAAAAATTTTTTTCCTTTTTTCTTTTCGTGTTTTTCGCGTATTTCGCGGGTGTTAGATTATATATCGGCAAATGTTTGTTTGATCAGGTTGAGCATACGGGCATTTTCGGAATGGCCGGTTTTTTGGGCGGTGATTTTGCCCCGGATGGGTCTGCCCAGGAGGTAAAAATCGCCGATGATATCCAGTATCTTATGCCGGGCCAGTTCTTCTTTGAAGCGCAGCTCCGTGTTCAGGATTTTCCCGTGATCGATCATGATGAAATTATCGATGCGTCCGCCTTCGGCCAGGCCCATCTGGGAGAGTTTGCTTAGTTCGTCCACGAAGCCGTAGGTGCGGGCCGGGGCGATTTCCCGTTCAAAATCTTCAAAACTGTTCATGACGAAATGATAGGTCATTTTTCCCAGGGGTTCGGGGTAAATCGTTGTATAAGTTACTGAAAACCGGTCCGCGGGTTCTATTTTAATAAACTTACCGTCCTCTTCTTCTTCGCCCACCATCAGCGTTTTTGTAATAACGATTTCAGGGATAAACTCTTCCTGGTCCACTATGCCGGTATTGCGGATGAATTCGCAGAGCTGCGCCGCGGAGCCGTCGCCGATGGGGACTTCTTTATTGATCTTAACAGCGAGGTTGGTAATGCCGGCGGCGTGGAGGGTGGCCATGAAATGTTCGATGGTTTTAGCTTCCAGGTCATCTTTGCGGATGGAAGTGGCGTAACTGGTGGTATCCACGAATTCGATTTTTGCCGGGATATAACCGGTTGCCGAGATATTTTCAAAGCGGATGCCTTTGCCGGTGGGTAGGGGTTTGATGACCATGCCGGTTTTTTCGCCGGAGTGAAGGCCCAGGCCGTAGAATATATTACTGGCCCGGACGGTTTTTTGTTTTCGCGAATAGGCGGCTTCATCCAGGTTAAAAGCGATATCGGAGGAAGCTTCTTCGCCCATGATTTTCTGTTTACTATCTGTTTTGGTTTCTTTGAGGATGGATTTCAAGCGGACATTTTCATCCAGCACCTGGCGGAAATCAAGACCTCTTTTGAGGACCAGCATGACTTTTTCCAGGCTGAGGGGTTTTTCCAGGAAATCGTAGGCGCCTTGTTTAACGGCGCGGACAGCGGTGGAGATGTTGCCGTGGCCGGAGATCATAATGATGATCTGTTTCGGGTCGATGGCCAGTATGCGTTGCAGTGTTTCCAGGCCGTCGATGCCCGGCAGCCAGATATCGAGGAATATCCCGTCGGGTCTGATGTTTTTGAATTTTTCGATGCCTTCTTCGCCGGAGGCGGCAAAAAAGGTTTTATATCCTTCATCCTGTAGTATCGACGCCAGGGAAACCTGGATGTTTTTCTCATCATCGATGACCAGGATTTTTTTCATATTTATTTTATTTTCATTGTCCATGTTTTTACCTTCTTGCCTTTTATCTTTCTTCTTTCGCTCTACATCTCCACCAGGATATGGTACAGTAATGTCTCTCCTTCGTTACAACGGTGGCGGGTGCGATAGGCTTTGATTTTATTAAAACCGGTGCCTGTGTCCTCGATTTCACCGATTAAAGGGTATTGATATTCGATGCGTGATAGGTTCTCCCGGTATTGCTTGCATAATACCGGGAAATCAGGGGCTGTTGCATATACCAGGATGAAATTCTCTTTCACGCCATTGCAGTCATAGACGTGTATTTTTTTTATATGTTCGTCGGTGGTGGTTTGATTCCATCCACCCAGGTTGAGGGCTTCGATAATGGAGACGGTTCGACCGTCTTCATCTTCGACTTTGATATCCAATTCTCCCGGTCGTTTCGGCGAAGCCGAAGCTGAACGACTCCACAAGGTTTGATCTTTCACTCGGAACCCAATGGTGTTCAGTAGAAGTGCTACAACTGTATTGCGGCTGTTTTCATCCGGTTGAAGGGTTTTCGATATACCATGGATTTGGGAAGCGATGGTCACCAAATTATCGAATAGATTCGCCGGTTTTTCCGGCGTTTTCAGACCTTTCAGTAATTTTTCCGTTGGAATATCGTCAAGGCTTTTGTCGCAGCGGGCGTCCTTGCCTTTCTCCGCTAACCGGCGCAGCACATCGTATTTATAAAAATGGGGTTCTTTGGATTGAACGCATTCGTGACAACTACAGGGAACCTCCTCGAAAACATGTTTTTCTTTTTCCATGTTCAAGGTTTCGTGGATGTGGTCGAAATGGCTGCGAATAATTGCCATTAACTGGTCCGGTGATTGCCCGGAAACGGAAACGCGGATACGCTTTTGTAGGGAGTCACTGACCACCAGGGCATTGGAATTGTCGAACGCCAGTTCTACGCCGTTTTTCCAGTAATGGGCATCGCGGACCAGGTAATGGATGCGGCTGATAAACCGCGTGATGATTCCCGCCGGCATGAAGTCGTAGGAGTAATGGAGATTCAAAGGGGAACTGTAGGAAGCGAAGTCGATATCCCGGCGTTCCGTCTGGAGGAGTTCGGGGATGATATAATCGTCGGTACCCACTATTTTGAAACAAAGTTCGAATTTCTCCATGAGCCGAAGCAATAGAAAATGCTTATCTTTCGGGTACGTCCCGGCGTCCCAGTATTTGCATATGTCGGAATGGTTAAATTTCCCGTTGTTCTTTTGGATATCAAGGGAGTCGATCAGGGCATATACCGCCTTCGTGGCCCATTCGGGTTTCAATATAACGGTATCGGTTAATTTGGAATCCTCATGAAAGTGGAGGATGATGCCCAGGTCGTGGAGGTAATCGCTGAGAAAAAGGGCTTTTTCGTCGTTCATCCCTTGGGAGCGGCATACTTTAAAATAGTCGTCGAGGCTAATGTAATCACGGTCCATTGATTTTAACGCATCGCGGATATCCATCCAGCGTTTGGGCAGTCTGTCCAGCAGGTGC
This sequence comes from Candidatus Aminicenantota bacterium, assembly GCA_026393835.1. GTDB lineage: Bacteria > Acidobacteriota > Aminicenantia > UBA2199 > UBA2199 > JAKAGC01. Next base: position 49,369 of record JAPKZK010000052.1, read on the forward strand.
GGCATCCCGGATAATGTGGTGCGGATAATTTCGGTCAATTCCGGGATACGTTGACCGGTGACGCAGCTCACCTGGAGAAATCCCCGGATGTTGGGGAATTTATCTTTATAAGCGGATTCCGCAATCTGCTTGATGCGCTGTTCGGATTTGTTCATCACAACGATGACCGGGCTTTCCGCGGCCAGGATTTTGACGGCATTGAGCCAGTAGTCGAAACTTTGTATTTCTCCTTCTTTTCTTGGGTCCCAAACAAAGAGATAGAGGGAGCGTTTGGTGAGGAAGAATTGGTGGGTGGCGTGGAGGATTTCCTGGCCGCCAAAATCCCAGAAATGAATGTTCACATTATGGATTTGGTTGTCGGGGAAGGTGCAGGTAAGTTGCCAAAGTTGGATATCGACGCCGGGAGTGGTAACTTCTTTACCTTGTTCCACCACGAAAGAGTTATCCTTGAGTTTTTTCATAAGGCTGGTTTTACCCACATCGCCGCTGCCCACCAGGAGGAGTTTGGTTTCGAGGAAAAGCACGGTGGCCCCTTCCATTTCAGCGAAATAGTTTTTAACGGCGGCTGTCCCTTTTTTAACGATCTCGGCAGGGGGATCGGTGAGGGGGTTATCGAGGAGAAGCAAACCTGGAATAAAATTATCTACCCACTTTATTTCCAGGTTGGGCCACCAGGTAATGATTTCGGGCGGAAGTTTTTCGATGCGATTCCTTCTTACATCTAATACTTTTAAATTCTTCAATTCCCGCAATGGACTGATGTCCGTGATTTGATTTTCATATAGGGCAAGTGTTTCCAAATTCGTCAAAGCGATCAATGGTTTTATATTAAGGTCGGTTATCTGATTAGCACCCAGGCCAAGCCTTTTTAAATTTTTAAAGGAAGAGAGCACCGTGAATTTCATGATTTTATTTTTACTTAAGTAAAGTTCTTCAAGTTTTGCCATGTCCTGAAGAGGCGTGAGGTCCGTGAGTTCATTTTCATGTAAATTAAGCACTGTCAAATTCTTCAATTTCCGAAGGGTCGTGAGGTCTGTAATTTGATTAATCTTTAAATTAAGATCAGTCAGGTTTGTCAATTCCCGGAGCGGCGTGAGGTCCGTGATCTGATTTCCGAATAAATAAAGTTCTGTCAGATTTTTCAAATCCTTCAGCGGGGTGAGGTCAGTGATCCGATTCAAACTTAAATCCAGGCGTGTTAACTTACTTAATTTCTCAAGTGGAGCAATACCGGATATGCGGTTGCGCCCAAGGTTCAACACAGCCAGGTCAGTCAATTCCCGGACCGGGGATATTTCGAGTATTTGGTTTTTAGTCAGGTTCAAATAAACCAAACCGGTCAATTGATTGATGGCAGAAATATTATCTATTTGATTACCCGCCGCATCCAGGTAATTTAAACGGGTTAATCCCCGGATAGAAGCGATATCTATGATTTTGTTGTTAGATATATTCAGGTAGATAATTTCACATAGTTCTTCAAGGGTAGAAATATCGGATATTGAATTACCCTGCAAATCTAAATGTTTAATAGAATGTAGACTTCGGAGAGGTTCGATATCCTTCAATTGGTTATTACGAAGATCCAGACTCAGTAAATCCACCAGGTCCGCCAGGGGTGAAATATTCTTAATGCGATTCCAGCCGAGGTTTAAGTGGGCGATGCGCTTTAATCCCCTGAGGAAGGAGATATCTTCGATGTTGTTCATCGCTAAATCCAGGTGAGTTAATGATTTCATCTGTCTAAGCAAAGAAAAATCATTTGCTTTTACATTCCGTAAAACCAACCCGGTGACTGCCCCGGTTTCGTCGATGGAATAGCCGTTTTGTTCGGCATCCGTCAATTGATCGAAATCACCCGGCTTTAATTCGACGCCGGTTTCTTTTGCCAATTGATGGATTAATTTCAAATCACCGGTCATTTCTCCGATCCCCTCCGTGGAATTGACTGATCTCTGGACATTGCCATTGCATAAGCAGTAAAAAAGCGATCGACTTTAAAAGGCTCTTTGATTTTTTCTTTAAATTGCACTTCATTTAAGAATTCTTCCCGTTCATAATGAACGGTTTCATGATTTAATTGAAGTAAGTTGATCATCTCAGCAATACGTTTTCTTTCATCATCGCTGCGATCCGGATGCGCCACAAAGCAATTTGTCCTTTTATTATATGCCAACAATTCGAATGGATCATACCCGGGCAAATCCGGTTTCAAAATATAATCGACATCCGCATCGCTTTTATCAATATTAATATCAGTGTGAATTATAAATAGGTTATCCCAGTCCCAGAATTTTTGCGCTTTTAAACGTGGATCAAAATGTTCCAGGCTGCCGAATTTTCCAATTTTCCTGCTCTTAGTCTCTTTAAATAGAATATTTCCACATTCATCAACAATGCTTTTTGTTTTTTTATACCTTCCTTCTTGCCAATTTTCTTCTTCGATAAGACGGGGGCTGCATAAACGCATCTCTGTATACGCGCACACTCCTCCCTGGCAGTAAAGCAGGTTCATTACAACATCTATATAATATTCCTCGGAGTTATGTTTTTTATTGGATTCTATCCATTTCTTATATTCCGTGGAAAGGATTTTACTCTTATCCTTATCGATACGCCTCATTGCCCGTCGCTCCCAGTGCGCCACCCAAGCAACCGGTTTAATTCCAGGCAGAGTTGTTTCTTTTTTTGTCCTTCTTCGGAGTTCAGTTCATTGGTTTTTTTTAGTTTTTCGATTTGCACTTCCAACTCTGATAATTTGATCAACGCCTGGATCCGTTTACTGTTGCCCTCTTTTTTTAAGTCGAAAATACGCCGCAAAATGGAATCCCACCGTAAGTATTCGGGAAAGTACATGTAATGATCCACCTGGTTTTTGTCCTCGTACTGCAGCTCCTGGAAAACGGATTTGCAGTCTGGATCGAATTTCAATTCGACGATCTCCCAGGGTTCGAAGCATGAAGCAATCATGGGCGAATGGGTGGCGAAGAAAAACTGGCTCCCTTTTGCCAGGCTTACATACGTGTCGATAATAGTGGCTTGAAAATCCGGGTAAAGGGAACGTTCGGGTTCATCGACCAGGATAACGGCATGCGCCGGTTTCATTTGATACAGGGGGATAATGGTTTTTATCATCTGCCAGGTGCCCGTACTCCAGGATTCGAGCGGAACATCCAGGCCTTCTATCGTTTGCAATTGCACAACACCTTGTTTGTCAATGGTTTTCAATTCAATATCGCGTTTAACCCGGAGCCCCAGTTTTGCGAGGATGAGATCCAGGTATTCGGCCAGTTTTGTTAAGGGATGGGGATTATTGGCTCTCCACGATTCAAGCTCGTCTTGCATTTTTCGTATTTTGGAGAGTCCGGCATCTTTTTGATCGAGAATATCGGCGATTTTACTTTTATGATCACTTTCTTCCAATAAATAATTACGGATATCTTTTTCAACCACGTTCCAGATTTCCCCGATATCTTCGAAGTCAAAATCGATAAGTTGTGTGATATCCAGTTTATCACGGAAAGCATTCTTTTTACTTTTCTTTGCCCCCTCCTCTACGGATTTTACCCGCTCGACGAATTTCGCTTTAATTTCTTGCATGAAGGGAGAAAGGTTGAGGTTTCCCTTCTTTCCCCAGAAATTTCGTTGGCTGAGCGACTCCGTTGGGAAATTGATCATTAACGGGGCAATCTTTTGAATTTCCTCGAATAGTATCCTGTCGCAATCGGCAGGGGACGGTTTGCCTTTACCCTTGCCTTTGCCCTTTATCACAAAAGAGGAGTACTCCAGGTCTGGACCATTATTTGACAACCGGTATTCAAGGTCACCGACTACGAAATCGATAGAAGCGATTCCATCTTTGGGTACGGCAAGTATTGAATCTTCGCAGATACCCCGGTCCCGTGAAATAAACCACTTCATCAAACGGAGTAAACTGGTTTTACCGGTTCCACTCTGACCGATGATACATACTTTTTCCAGGGGTTGCCCTGCTTTTTCATGGCCTTTGGGATAGGTCAGATCTATCGCGACATCCTTAAACTGGAAAAAGTTCTTTAATTCTATCCTCTTTATCTTCATGATAAACCTCAAAAACCCTTGTGGGTTTATTTTTTAAATCAAAGCGATACCTCTATGTCATGAGAGAATTTAATAATAACACAAGGGGAGGTTACATGCAAGGCTTTTAGCCCCACATGTGATGACCACAACATGGCTATTCTCATCCCATTTTCATGCCGTCGCCGAAGGGATCGAGCGGGTGAATCCGCTGTCCACCGGCTGGTGGGCAATTTTTTCCGACCGGGATTTATCGCCGTGACCGGAGTGCAGCGTGGCGACAAAAATACCGTCTGCGCAGCGCGGGCAGGTATTAAGTCTCACCTCGATACGATGTTCCAGTTTTTGGGCTTCTTTTACGGGTAAAGCCCGGGCGATGATTTCCTGGAAAGCCGGGACATTTCGCTCCCGGGCTGCTTTAATTAGAAGTTGGGAAGAGTTCATCCCGTTTTCCAAAGCGGATTTCATTTCCTCGTCATAGGCGTTTATTGCGACGGTGTCTTTTTTAGGGATTTTCCGGTTGGGAACCGCGGCGGCAAGCCACCATATATTCTTTTTACGCATGTAGACGCCGCAGCGTTCGCAGTATGCTTTGGATTTGAGCATAAGCGGGATAACCAGGCCGCCGACGGCAAAACCGGCCAGTTCCAGGAACCGGAAAAGATATCCCAGTATTCCCAGTTCGCCGGTGCTTGTTTTGGACCTGGATAAACTAAACGTCATACTGCGTGTGGTGGCGTCGTAATACTGGAAGAAGCTTATTTGTCGAAGCGCCGGGTATTCCTTTTGCATGCCGGTGAACTCCACATATTGGGCGCTGCCGTAGCCGATAACCAGCAGCACCAGGATGATCGCCAGGAGGCTGCCGTTCACTTTGCGTCCCATCAGCCATGATACCAGCCCGTAACCGCTGCCGGCAGCAATTCCTACCAGGATGGCGCCCGCCGGGACAATAAATAGCGCGTACCAGCCCATGACATTGAAATCCCCGTCGACGTTCGACAGTAAATAGACGCCCAACAGGGCTAACGCCGTGGTGACAATGCCGGCGGCCATGATCCGGAAATCGGGAATGTGCATTGAAAATTTATGCCGGTCGTTCATAACAAACCTCCTGTAATAGAATATTTTCGTATGGCATTATTTTAAAGAAGTCCGGTAGGGAAGTCAATCCTTTTATCCCGGTGCCTTTGTTCCTGGCCCTGATTCAGCAATAGCTTTTAAATCCGAAGCTCGTTTCATGAAACACGAAATTCGAAACAAATTCAAATGACCAAAAAACGAATGACCAAAACAAAAACAATCGCAAAAAACAATCCGTTATCACGCTTTTCTACAGGAAAATCGCATAAAAGACTCTGGCGCAACTTTTTTGTTTCGAAAAATCGTTCCAGAGACTCTGGAAGAGATTTTCAAAAATGAAAAATCGCAAAAAAGACTCGGGTACGATTTTTTTGTAAAAAAAAACCTTTCCAGAGACTTTTTGATGAGTCTTCAAATCCGAAAAATTATCCCAGACATTTTTTGGCGATGTTTTCTTGCGGAAAAATTAGCGCAGACACTTTTAGATGATTGATCGCGAAGAAAAAATGGCCTAAAAGATTTTTTGGTTGCCATCCGGATTTTATTCCTTTATAAGTTAATTTATGGAAATAAAATCACTCCTTATTTGGAGGGGCGAACATGCGAACATGGCGACACGAACATGGGGACAGGCAAAATAAACTTCCGCTCTTCTTTGTTTTTTCTTCTCTTCTTCGCTTCCTCTCTTCTTCGCTTCTATCTTTTTCCCCCCGGCGCGCCATCTCCTGGCGGCAAAGTATGTGACGATCAAGACCATTCATTGCCAATGATTCTTTACTATGCTATAATAGCCGCAGGTGAAAGAATATGAAAATGAAAAAGTTGCCCATTGGGATATCGGATTTTAAAGATATAATAACAGGAAATTATTACTACGTGGATAAGACCCTGTTTATCAAAGAAATCATCGACAGCGGCGACAAAACCCTCCTTATTCCCCGACCCCGGCGTTTCGGGAAAACACTCAACCTTTCCATGGTGAAATACTTTTACGACTGCTGCCCGGGAATCTCTTCCCCAGGTACGCCCGCCCCCGGTAATACTTATAAGAACTTATTCGACTCCCTTGCCATCCTCGGGGCCGGTCAGGAGTACCTGGATAAAATCGGCAAACACCCGGTTATTTTTTTAACCTTCAGGAACATCAAGGATACCGACTGGGAATCTTGCTTAGAGAGTTTAAAAAAGATTATCCAGCGAGAGTATGCCCGGCATTACTACCTTCTTGAAAGCCAAAAACTAATGCCGCACGAACGGGAATATTTCCAAAAGATCATTGCCCTAACAGGAAATAAAAGCGACTATACCAATAGCCTGGAAAATCTCCTTATTTTCATAAGCCGGTTTTACGATGAACGGGCAGTTATTTTGATCGATGAGTACGATGCCCCGGTCCATGCCGGTTTTACTCACGGTTATTATGAAGAGATCATTAACTTCATACGCATCTTCTTGGGCGGCGGCCTGAAAGATACCGATCAATACCTGGAGAAAGGTATTTTAACCGGTATTATCGATCGCTATTTTTCCAATAAAATCGAAAATACGAAACTGGAGATTATGCTTAAGGCCTTGATCGATGGCGATATCATTCTTTTCGAAAAAATGTTGAAAGCCGTCATGCTGGCGGTATTCAGTTACCACGATTTCGGCGGCGAGCCGGAGAAAGTCTATCATGCGCTGGTGGCCGGCCTGTTGATCTGGATATCCAATACCCACGAGATAAAATCCAACCGCGAATCCGGTTACGGCAGGTATGATATCATGATTATTCCTAAAGACCTCGCCAAAATCGGCTATGTGATCGAATTCAAGACCGTGGATAAAGATGATAATGAAACGGTGGATACGGCGCTGGAAGCCGCCATGGCCCAGATAGAAGCAAAGAAATACGAAACCGACCTGGTGGAAAGAGGAATAAAACATATCAAAAAACTGGCCATTGCCTTTTCAGGCAAAGAGGTTTTTGTAAAGGAACTGCCATAAAAATAGCCACGAAGGCACGAAGGCACAAAGAAACACCAAGAGGTTTATTATTAAAAAATCCTTGGTGTCTTGGTGCGCCGTCTCTTGGTGGCAAAGTTTTCATAGTCTCAGGGCGAGGCTTGCATCATGACGAACTGATATGAAAATAGGGGGCCACGGAGGGATAATTTATTGACAGAAAATATAGAGTGTGTTATCCTTCGCTGCTAAAATTCATGAGGAAGACAAAGATTTATCAAATCTAAACTAGAAAAAATGGATAAAAAAAATTTTACTATAATTATGTTGCTGGCGAGCCTTGTTTTTTGCTTTTCCCAAACTATCGCGGCAGAAAAAAGGGGGGCCCTTGAAGGCAGCGCTAATGTTATGGTTGTAAACCGGTCCGATTATCGGCTTGAAAAAAAGGTCTACACCCAGGCTGAAATCGAAATTGAAAAAAAGAAACGCCAACAGTGGCTGGAGAAAAACCTGGAAAAAGACCGGCAAAGGGCGGAAGCGGCAAAATTCGCATCCGCCGGCGACCTGGATAAAATCCAGGCAGTCACTATTACCGCCCAGACCGGTACTTTTAATGCCATAGATAGGTTTAATACGTTTATGCTGTTGGGCGAAGTTAAAAATACCGGGTCCACCCCGGCCGTATTCGTCAAAATCATAGTAAAATTGTATGATGCCGGTAATACTTTGTTAGAAACGAGTCCTGCCTATATCGATGGCGGCAGCGTTGTGTTCTCCGGCGGCAGTTATACCAATGCCTTGAAAGCGGGTGAAACCGGTTTCTTTAAACTCTACACCTTTTTTACAGACTATGCCAATGTCGATCATTATACTTACTCGTTCGAATATTTGACCCCTTCTTTTACCCCGGCAAAAGCCACCCTACAATTCAGCGGGACCCCCCGCGTTTCGAATGCGAACGGCAGTCTGAGAATTGACGGGGATATAAAAAATACCGGCTGCTGTTATCTGACCTATTCTACCGAAGTTTACACCGCCATTTATGACGCCGCCGGAAAAGTCATCGATACCCATTGGGCTTATGTTAATGGAAGTAAGTATCAATTCAACTCCGCTATTGCCCCGGGAGCCGTCGAAAGCTTTACTTCATATATACAGCAAGCCCCTTACAGTAGTTTTTCTTCTTATAAGTATGCCTTCTTGTGGGAAGAAGTCCCGGTGTATACGTTGACCGTCCAGTCTTCCCCCGGTACCGGCGCTAATATTGCCGTAAGCCGCAGCGACAATGAGGGATACGGCGACGGTTACACTAATTTTACCAGGATTTACAAGGCGGGTATGTGGGTCTCCTTAACCGCCCCGTCCTCCCTGAATGGGGGCGCCTTTACAAAATGGACCGTCGATGGAACAGCCAATACTTCCAGGACCATCGATGTTACCATGAACAGCAGTCATACCGTCGTTGCCGTGTTTGGAACTCCCAACGTGATTACTTATGCGTTAACGGTACAATCCACCGGCGCTTCCCGCGTCGCCGTCACGGTAAGTCCGGCGGACCAAACCGCCGCCAGTGACGGGACTACGAATTTTACCAGGACTTATGCGGCGAATAAAACGGTTACCCTGACTGCACCCTCTAAGTCGGGTGAGAGATACTTTGCTAAATGGACCGTTGCCGGCGCCGACAGTTTATCGCGAACCGTAACGGCAACCATGAACAAAAATATCACCGCATTGGCCCATTATGCAAACATTCCGCCGGAAATGTCCCTGAACCGCAAAGCGTTGTACTTTGCCTGTGTATTGGGTGAAAGTACAACGGACCCGCAGACATTTATCATCACCAACACCGGCAAAGGAACGCTGGACTGGGAAATTTATCAATACTACGACAACGTCGCTTGCAACCCTGAAAAAGGCGCCAATGGTGCCATTGTTACCGTCGCCATAGACCCCGCCGGATACCTTATCGGTTCCTATGCCGGTAACATGCTTGTCTCGAATTCCAGCCATTGGTCCCAAACTGTTGACATTTATCTGACAGTAATGTTTAAGTGGGACAACCAGGCGCCTATCGGCGATTTTGTCACTCCTACCGATGGCTCCACTGTCGGCAGCAGCGTCGCTGTTACCGGCTGGGTGGTCGATGATACGGGTGTGAACAGCGTTAAAATTTACTATGAAAACGGGACCGATCTCGGCTATATCGGCGACGCCGTTTTCGTGGATGGGGCCAGGGCCGATATAGAGGCGGCATATCCGACTTACCCGGGCAGTTACAAAGCGGGGTGGGGGTACATGCTGCTGACCAATTTCCTTCCCAATGGCGACGGCGCATATAAACTCCACGCCATCGCCGCCGATAGGGAAGGAAAAACCACGGACCTGGGGACTATAACTATTACCGTAGATAATACCCATGCGGTTAAACCTTTCGGCGCCATCGATACACCCGGCCAGGGTGGAACGGCATCGGGCGCATCATTTTCCAACGTGGGCTGGATATTAACGCCGCAGCCCAACAGTATACCAACCAATGGTTCCACCATCGATGTATACATCGACGGAGTAAACAAAGGACACCCAACTTACAATATCTACAGGCCCGATATAGCGGGTTTCTTTCCCGGCTATGCCAACAGTAACGGTTCCATGGCGCAATTTAATATCAATACGGCGGCATATGAAACCGGTTATCATTCGATTTTCTGGATTGCCGCGGATAATGCCGGCAATGCCGACGGCATCGGCAGCCGGTTTTTTACCATCGATAATACCGGCTCCGCCGACAGCGCAACCGCAAAAGACGGCCACTATGGACGATTAAAACCGGTGGCTGACGACGCCGACAGCCCGGCAGGCGGCGACTTCGTCCCGGACAGCGCGCCCAAATCATATGCCGGTATCCCGGCAGACTATGTTACTCCAATCAAAGTTAAGAAAGGTTTTTCCAAACGCGCCATTTTCCAGGATGTGTTTCCCGGTGAAAACGGCATCTCCCATATCGACATAAAAGAAAATGAAGTCATTGAGATCGATTTTTGCCAACTAATGGGCAATGGCGTCGGCATCTCCGGTTACCTGGAGACGGGTTCCCGGTTAACGGCTCTGCCCCTGGGATCAGCGCTGGACAGGGAAAAGGGTAAATTCTACTGGCTGCCGGTTGCGGGGTTTATGGGCGATTATAAACTGTCCTTTATTGTAGAATCCAAAGGCGGGGTTATTCGCAAAGACGTCCGGGTTACTATCTCACCAAAATTTGATAACAACTAATTCAGGAGATAAAATTGAAAAAATCAATAATTGTTAATATTGCATTGCTGGTAGGTCTTCTTTTTTCTTTTTCCCAAACCGTCACGGCGGAAAAAAAGGAAACTTTTGTTGACAGAGCCAATGTTATGGTTGTAAATCGGTCCGATTATCAACTTGAAAATAAAATATACACCCAGGCAGAAATCGAAATTGCAAAGAAGAAACGCCAACAGTGGTTGGAAAAAGACCAGGAAAAAGACCGGCAAAGGGCAGAAGCGGCAAAATTCGCATCCGCCGGCGACCTGGATGCAATCCAGGCCGTCGCCATTACCGCCCAGACCGGGACTTTTAACGCCATGCAAGATGCAAGCAGTTCTTTTATCCTGTTGGGTGAAGTTAAAAATACCGGGACCACCCCGGCCGTATTCGTCGGCATCACAGTAAAAATGTATGATGGCGGTAATAATTTATTCGATACGAGGTCCACCTATATTGATGGCGGCAGCGTTGTGCAATTGTCGGCTTCGGGGATGTATACCAATGCCTTGAATGCGGGTGAAACCGGTTTCTTTGAACTTTACACCCCCACAAACTATGCGGACGTAGCTCGGTACACTTACACTTTCGACTATTCGACAATATCTTTTACCCCGGCAAAAGCCGCCCTTCAATTAAGCGGGTCCCCCGTCTTTTCAGAGTTCTACAGCAAAATAAAAATTACCGGGGATATAAAAAATACCGGCTGCTGTTATCTGACCTATTTTACCAAAGTGTACGCTGCCGTTTATAATGACGCTGGAAAAGTCATCGATGTGAGTGAGGCTGATGTTACCGGGAGTGATTATAAATACGACGGGACGACAACACATACCGCAATTGCCCCGGGAGCCACCGAAAGCTTTCTCTTATATGCGAGCGCCCCTTACAGTGGTTTTTCTTCTTATACTTATAAGTATGCCTTCCAATGGAGTGAAGTACTGGTGTATACCTTGACCGTCCAGTCTTCCCCCGGAACGCTCGCCAATATAACCGTAAGTCCCAGCGACAATAATGGAAACGGCAGCGGTTACACTAATTTTACCAGGAATTACAAACCGGGTACGCCGGTGGCCATTACCGCCCCCTCATCCCTGAACGGGGGCGCCTTTATAAAATGGACCGTCGATGGAACAGCCAATACTTCCCGGACCATTAATGTGACAATGAACGGCAGTCATACCGTCGTGGCAGTGTTTGGAACTCCCACGGTGACTACTTACACGCTGTCCGTCCAATCTTCGGGAGTTGCCGGCGTGGCGATCACGGTAAGTCCGGCGGACCAAACCGCCAGCAGTGGTGGGACTACGAATTTTACCAGGACTTATGTGGCCAATAAATCAGTTACCCTGACTGCACCATCTAAGTCGGGTGAGAAATATTTTGCCGGATGGACCGTTGCCGGCGCCGACAGCATATCGCGAACCGTGACTGTAACCATGAACAAAAATATCACGGCATCGGCTAATTATACAAGTACTCCGCCGACGATATCCCTGAACCGCAGCGCATTGTACTTTGGCTATGTATTTAGTAAAGCTACACCGGCCCCGCAGACATTTATCATCGCCAACGGCGGTGGCGGAACGCTTGACTGGAAAATTTATGAACACTATGACGCCATCGTTTGCACCCCTGGGAATGGTATCGATGGCGCCATTGTTACCGTCTCCATAGATCCCGGCGAATACTTTCCCGGTAGTTATTACGGTGACCTGAATATAACTAATCGCGATCCCTATTCGGCCCAATATCTTACTGTTTACCTGGAGGTTATGTGGGCGGTGCAAAACCAGGCGCCCATCGGCGATTTTGCCACTCCTACCGACGGCTCGACCGTCGGCAGCAGCGTTGCCGTTACCGGCTGGGCAGTCGATGATATCGGTGTTGACAGCGTTAAAATTTACTATGAAAACGGGGCCGGCCTCGGCTACATCGGCGATGCCGTATTCGTGGATGGGGCCAGGCCCGATATCCAGGCGGCATATCCTACTTACCCGGGCAGTTACAAAGCGGGCTGGGGATACATGCTGCTGACCAACTTCCTTCCCAATGGCGACGGCGAATATAAACTTCATGCCATCGCCTCCGACAGTGAAGGAAAAACCACGGACCTGGGTACTAAAACCATTACCGTAGATAATATCCATGCGGTTAAACCTTTCGGCGCCATCGATACGCCCGGCCAGGGTGGAACGGCATCGGGCGCAAAATTTTCCAACGTGGGCTGGATATTGACCCCACAACCCAACAGCATACCGACCAATGGATCCACCATCGATGTATATGTCGACGGAGTAAACAAAGGACATCCCGTTTACAATATCTACAGGCCCGATATAGCCGGTTTCTTCCCCGGTTATGCCAACAGTGACGGTTCCATGGCGCAATTTAATATCGATACGACGGCCTATGAAACGGGTTATCACTCGATGTTCTGGATTGCCACGGATAATGCCGGTAATGCCGACGGCATCGGCAGCCGGTTTTTTACCATCGAAAACGCCGGTTCCGCCGACAGCGCACCCGCAAATGACGGCCAGGATGAACGATTAAAACCGGTCACTGACAACGCCGACAGCCCAACAGGCGGCGACTTCGTCCCGGACAGCCTGCACCAATCATATGCCTGCATCCCTGTAGACCATGTTACTCCAATCAAAGTTAAGAAAAGTTTTTCCGGGCCCGCCATTTACCGGGATGTGTTTCCCGATGAAAACGGCATCTCGCATATCGACATTAAAGAAAATGAACTAATTGAGATCGATTTTTCCCAATTAATGGGCAATGGCGCCGGCATCTCCGGTTACCTGGAGACGGGGGCCCGGTTAACGGCGCTGCCTTTGGGATCAACGCTGGACAGGGGAAAGGGTAAATTCTGCTGGCTGCCGGTTGCGGGGTTTATGGGCGATTATAACCTGACTTTTATCGCGGCATCGAAAGGCGGGGTTATTCGCAAAGACATCCGGATCACTATCTCGCCAAAATTTGATAACAAGATAGACGTGTTGGAGTCGCCTTTGTCTATCCGGTAGGAAACCGATGCGCCGGTATTACATTCGAATAATATCCCATCCCGTTGGGGCTATAGGTTGGGGGCGGAAGCGTATCACGGCCACATGCCGGTCGTATTGGGCGCCGTTAATGCCTGCCCTCCTATCCTCCCTGGATGATATAAGGCGCCCAGAGGTTCTCGCCGGCGTATCCTTCATTTATCTTTAACTCTTTGATTATTGTTAACTGGGCCTGTCGTAACGCTTCGGCGGGGGGCATGAGCCGGAGATTTTTATAGAATTCTATCATATGTTTCAGGGTATAAGTATCGTTAAGGGGCCAGAGGCCGATAACCAGGTTTTTAGCGCCGGTAATGGCGAAGACCTGCTTGAGCGCGGCGATTTCTTCGCAGGCCGCGGTGTCCCCGCTTCCAGTATTAAAGGAAGAGAGCACGACGAGTTCCGTCCCGGGGAGTTCCAGGCCGCTGATATCCAGCGCGGTTAATAACCCGGTGTCGTTGCCGGCGGGTATATTGGCATGATTGGCGCCGGCAAACGCGAATCCAAGTTGGGTCAACGTATAGATTCCCCGTGAAAGGCCGTTTACCTGGGGAAAAAAATTGTCGATGCGATCGGGGAGCGAAAATCCATGGGTGGCTATATGCAGTATTCGTGGATTTTGGATGTCCAGTAGGGCGGTTTCAGTGGCTTTGTCTTTGGTGATAATTTTTTTTTGCCCGGCGTCGCCGGGAATTAGTGGGGGGATCTCGGCGGCTTCCTGGAGGGTCCCGGGCAGCGGTTTGAACCAGAATGTCGCTTCTTTTGGCCCGGCCTTGTCCGGTTTCAAGGGGAGTACTTCCTGGTAATCGAAATCGGCCCCGGCGGCTAATACCAATACATCAGGACCGACCGGGTTTCCAGGGAACGACGGCGCCAGTTGGCGGCCGGAGGCGACGTAGGTAATGGTAAACCGTTCCACCAATAATGTCCGGGTTTTATCGGGTAATGCCGCAAATGGCGCGAGGTGGAGCAGGCTGTCCGGGCTGATAACTACTTTGTCGATTCCCTTGAGTTCTTTTTCCAGGGGGGCCCACAATAGGGTATACAACCGGTTCAATATGTGGTCCGGCACGGTGACGGAACTTCTTATGTTTTGGATGGCCTGTGTGATTGTTTGGTCGATATCGAAGGCCCTTCCCAGGTCGATGTATTTTACCCGGCCGTCCCGCTTTAAGATAAAGACGGTATAGCGAATGAGTCCCCAGGGGTCGTCGTTGTTCTCGAAATCGAAATCCCGTATTTTGACGAATTCCAGCAGCGCGGTATTTTTGGGCAGCAGCCGGGCTGCTTCGGCGGTGGAGATGGCGGTGAAGGCGGGGCGCCATAATAGGCGCGCCATAGGCGGGCAAATGGTTTTTAAGTTTCCTTCCAGTTCAGCGATTTCTTCCCGCAGTTTTGCGATATCTTTTTTCCTGTCGGACGTGTTGGCGATGACTTCCGGGGCGATATCCAGGGTAAGTTGGGCCAGGCGGGAGAGTTTGGCGGAACGGGATAGCCAGTCTTGCAGGGCGGGTTCGGCCAGCAGCGGGAGTATGGCTTCGACGGTGCGACATTCGGCCCCGATGACCGTTCCTTTGCGCTGAAATACTGTTTCCAGTCCAAAATTGAGGGCTTGGGGATCGGTTGCCGCGTTTTTATGTATAAATGAAAGGCAGGCGGAATATGTTGCGGAAAGGTTATCGATGAACGCTATTTTTTGTTCCTGGGCGGCAAAGGAGAAGATCATGTCGATACAGTGGTCCTGTATCGCCATGATTTCTTTGAAAGTAGAGATTACGCCGGGGTAATCTCCGCGGATTACTTTTATTGCGGCCAGGTCAAGGAGGGGAAGGACATTGTCCGGGTGCAGGGTGGATATTTTGTCTTCCCTGGTTTGAAGGGCCAATTTTATATATTCTTCCGCTTTTATATAGTTGTGATTGTACCGGTACAGGCGACCAAGGTTGCCCGATACGAGGGCCAATGCATCGGGGTCCGGTTTTTGGGCGGCGTTACATGCGGCGATTGCTTTTTTATAGAGTTTTTCCGCGACTTTTAATTGCCCCAGGTGGCGGCACAGCTTTGCGGTTGCGTCGTAATTTCGGATCAGCAGTGGGCTGCCGGGTTCGGTTGTTTGTTCCAGGATAGCCAGCGCCTTTTCCTGTAATGCGCCGGCGTTTTCATAGTCCTCATGGCGAAAAAAGATATTGGCCAGGGTTTCGAGGGAGAGTGCGACTTCGATATGGTTGGGGCCAAGGTTATCGCGCTTAATTTTCAGGGCTTTTCGCTGCTGCAATTCGGCCTGTTCAAAATCGCCTAAATACATGGCATTGATTGCCATGTCGGAATAAGCCGGCGTTTTTTCCAGGTGGTCTGTTTTCAGTATTTGATCCCAGAGGGTTATTATCTGGATGTGCACGAGCTGGGCTTTATCGAACTCGGCGAGGCTTTTAAAGGCCCTTGCGTAATCGCTCATACGCTGGATGGCCTGCAAATTGGTTTCACCGAAGTTCTGGGTATGGGTATCAAGGGCTTTCCCGTAATAGCCCAGGGATTTTTTATATTCGCCTTTGCCGTGGTGGAGGGCGCCCAGGTTGATGTAAAAGGGAATCAACCGGAAATCATCATGGGGAAGGACCTGGAGCAGGAGTTCTACCCCGCGGTACAGATAGGTTTCGGCCTGGGGGTAATTGCCAGTTAGGCGGTAAGTTTCGGCGAGTTCCAGGATGGATTGGGCGATTTCCAGGTGGGGGTCGGCTTCGAGGTTTTTCCAGGTTGCGATGGCCTGTTGGAAGCGCGCTTCCGCTTCGTTGAAACGTCCCTGCTTTCGATACAGGTAGCCAAGGAGATGCAGTGACCTGGCTATTTCGGGGTGCAGGGCGCCGTAATTGGCGTGTTTTATTTTGAGGGAGCGCAGCAGCAGTATTTCTGTTTCAGCGAGGCGGCCAACGTCATATAAAAGTTGGCCAAGGTTATCAAGGGCGGGGCATAAGAAAGGATTTTCCGATCCGCCCCATTTTTCGATGACGTCTAAGGCGCGCCGGTAATAGGCCTCGGCTTCCTTATAATTGCCGATGGTGTAGTGTATGATGGCGATATTGATAATGCAGGCGCCGGTGCGGCCATCGGCAGCCGGAAACAGGGTTTCGGCGATTTTTAAACTCTCGAAAGCGTGTGTCAACGCCTCCAGGTGGTTTCCTTCTTCAAGGTAACGGCGCATAAGCGCTTCATGTTTATCAAAATCTTTCTGGCTGGTCATATTATCATCCCGATACTGATACGTAAGGAAATTCGCCGATCTTTGTGCAGCGATTTATTTTTTTCTTCTTTACATTCAAGGTGTCTCATCCTTGGATTATATCCAAAAGGAGAACAATGTCAACACTTTAGTGGTGGTTACCCCCATTTTTTTTCATACCGAAGCCGCTAAAACAGCCGTCGAATGACTCTTAACAGGGGGCCACAGACGCCACATCACGCCCTGCGGCCGCGTCTTATTGTAGGGAACAGAGGCAGTGCCTGTTCCCTACCAATTTGCGCCTTGCGCCATTTCATTGCGGATATGATATAGCTAAAAAACCAGAAATTAATGGACAGTATTACAAATTTTCACTGAAGAAAATTTTAAAAACCGGGACTTCGACGTCTAATGTTATGAAACGAGGATGAACATGATGAACATAAGTTTATGGATTAATTTTTTGAAAAAATATATAATGTACTTTACCGGAATGAGGGAAATGAATCATGAAAGCAACGATGCAGCCTGAGTTTAATGAGTCTGTCGGCCTGGACATAGCCCGGGCGGAGAAAATTTTTAACCGCTGCCTGGGGTATATACGGAAGGAGATCAAAAGGAAAATCGCCCTCTATGACCCGCTGGACTTTAAAACGACTTCCCGGAAATTCATCCGGCGGCTGCAAGATGAGGAGTATAAAGTAATTCGAGAAATCCCGGCGGATTGCGAGGGGGTGGAAACTGTCCTGGAGGGTTTGATCAAGGATTTCTTAATTGAAAATGCTTACTATGCCCTGGCAGAGAAATATATCCAGCGAATCATCATGAATAAATTGGGCGCTTCCGACGCCAACGAGATCAGGGTCCTGGAAATCGGGGACTTTATCCGGGAGAAACTGGAAAAGGATGGTTTAAAAAAGCTGAAGGGTTTCCAGGAGAAAGCGAAATTTAAAACTTTCCTGGTCACTGCAGTGACGCACCTTTTAATCGATTCCTGGAGGCAGAGGGGCCGCATTGAAGAAAATGCGACGAGATATGGTCCTGAGTTCGACGCTTTATTCGATCCACCGGTGGATGATCCTTTAAAGAAATTAATTAAATTGGAGGATGAAGACTTCAAGAATAAGGCTGCGGTATTTCTGCCCCAGGTGTTGGAACAATTGGATTATAAGGAAAAACTGGCGATTCAATTGAAATATGAACAAGATATGAAACTCAGCGCCATTGCCAGGACTTTAGGGTGTACCCGTTTTAAAGCAGGGCTTTTAATTAAGCAAATGGAGTGGAAAATTTCCCGGGAAATATCGGGGAAACTAAAACAAGGAGGCCGCCATGAAGCACCTGGAAGATGAAGATATTGCCAGGATGATAGATGGGACAATCAGCAAGCGGGAGCGGGAACGCTTTTTGGTGCATCTATCGGGATGTAATTCGTGTTTATCGGTTTACAGCGAGTCGTTGAAGTTTATCGAAGAGGAGAATAAGAATAGGGTTATGTTGAAGTTGCCGCGGGTTGGAGCGGTGATCGACGGATGGCGGCGGCAGGCGCGCACGTTTTTTGTGGGGAATCGGTTGATGCCGGTTTATGCCGTACTGCTCATCGTCGTTGTTCTTCTGCCTTTTCTTTTAAAAGAGAATGCCCAGGTTCATTATATCGAAGAATGTGTTACGGAGATGGAGGTCAGGGGAATTCACCGGTTTTCCGACTCAAACGACCCGATGTATGCTTCGGTTCGTGCGGGTATCTTCGTGGAAGAGATTTCCGTTCTTATCGATTACGGCGGCAAAGAGGATTTGAGAGGAAAGCTCGCGGCGAGGTTATTTAATGAATTAAAAGTGCTTTTCAATGATGAAGCGGTTTCGTTATTACCGGATCCGGGTCATTTGGAGGAGGAGTCTTTTGATGTGGTTGTCCGAAGTATGGGGACAATGTTGGAGAAACGGCGGTTGTCCGGGCTTTTCCAGTTCGGGCGTTTCGTGGAGCGGGGTATTCTTGTTTCGGTGGATGGTAAGCGGCCTTTGGTGGAAGAGGTGGAGAGGTATCGTCGGTTGGTTGCCGGTGAATATAATGATAAATTACCTCCTGGGGTTCTTAAGGAGTTGAACAAGTTTGGCGCTGTTACAGGGATCAATGAAAGTAAAGAAATTCTAACAGGGATTAAGGACATTTTTTTAGCGGCGGAATAGTTGGCAGGAGCAGAAAAATGGTACAGTGGCATAATCAAAAGTTTTTGGAGGTGTCGGAAACCTCGCCCTCCGTGAGGGCTTTTTTCAAAAAGGTTCTGACACACCGGAGGCATATTTTATTATTTTTCTTATTTTTTTTAACGGTAATTTTCGATCTTAATAGTCAAAACAGGGATTACACGCAGTGGTGGATATACAATCACGGGGATTATGCGAAGGGGGAGGGGAAGAATGATCCCAGGGTGAAGTGGGTGTTTGGGGTATTCGAGCGGGTGAAGGATGCGGCGGATAAAGCGGAGGGGCGTTTGCCCCGGCTTTTTATAATCAATAAAACCCAGGGAAACATTGCCATGGAGCTACCCGATGGGGGGATCATCATCGATCCCGGGACGTTGGGAATTTGTTATGACGGGGCCGGCAGGGAATTGGGCAATTCGCGGATGGCGTTCATCCTGGGGCACGAGTTGGCGCACCTGGCCAATAAGGATTATATTCATCATGAAGCATTCATGACTTTGCAAAAGTATGGCGACGAGAAAAAGAGGGGGGAGTTGGCCGGGGATTTTAAAATAGCGGAAGTCAAGACCAAAGAAATATTGGCGGACCAGAAAGGGGCTATTTATGCTTCGATGGCCGGGTATCCTATCGATACCCTTGTGGGGGAGAAAGAGAAAGACAATTTCCTTTTATATTGGGCCAGGCGAACCGGCATCTCGGATGCGAGCGGCGATCCCGGACACCCGGCAATGCGGAAACGGGCCGAATTTATCCGTTCGCAGGTGTCGGCAGTGGTTAAGCAGGTGGAACTATTTAAAGCCGGGGTGCTTCTTTTCCAGGTGGGGAGTTTTCACGATGCGGCGGCGGCGTTTATCGAATTTTCAAAGGTTTACCCGGCCCGGGAAGTTTTCAATAATATCGGGGCCTGTTATCTTAACCTGGCCCTGGACGTTATTCAAATGAAGTTCGGCGAGGAATATTACCGGTTCAGGCTTTCTACCACCATCGATTATTCCACTACCGCGGAAACGCTGCATCCGCGGGGTGAAGGGGATTATTTAAAGGATAAGGATATTGCCGGGTATCTAAACAAGGCAGTGGAATATTTTCAAATGGCAAAGGCCCGGGATGTGCATGATCGGGCGTGCCGGTACAACCTGGGGGCCGCTTCCATATTAAGAAAAGAATACGCCGAAGCCATGGCCGCCTGCGACGAGGTATTAAAACAGGATCCCCAGGATATTGATGCGCTGAACAACAAAGCCATTGCTTTTTATTATTACGGTCAAAACGAGGGCATGGACACCACCCAGAAAACGATTCAAACGCTGGAAACGGCCCACCGGTTGAAACCGACCAATAATGAAGTTCTTTATAACCTGGCTTCTCTCAAGGAAAAGAGAAACCGGCTCTCCGGGGCCAAGCTTTATTGGGAAATGTACTTAACTCTCCCCACAACCCCCAGGGATAATTTTTATAATTATGCCCACAATAAATTGTATGGGAAAGACCCGTCAAGGTCCGCGGGTTTGACAGGGGTTCCGCGGATGCCTGACGGGATCAAATTAGGAGAGGATTTTAGCGGGATCGAGAAAAAGTGGGGCAAAGACCATGTGGATACTTATAAGATAGGCAGCCAGGATAAGGATAACAATGATAATTGGTCTATTAATCTCCAGGTGATGGTAAAAGACGGCATCCGCCTCCTGGCGCTCGATAATACGGTGGAACTGGTGGAAAAGGAATCCGGACCGGATGAAATGGAAGAGATAGATAAGGTACTTGAGAGGTTTGGGCCGCCGAGTAAAATAGTTCGTCATACCGGCGGGAATTTCTATGTATATAAAGAGCGGGGATTTTCCATTAAAGAGATTGAGGGAAAGGCTAGTTCAACCATCTTCTTCGAAGGAATGCGTTAGCCGCGAAGAGCGCGAAGAACCGCGAAGAAAAACAGCCCACGAATTACACGAATTTTCACGAATAAAAAACGCTTGTTACTCGTCCACAGATTACACAGATTCACACTGATTCTTTTTTACCACTCAGCACTTACTTTCTTTTTTCCTGTCTGTGAAAATCTATGTAATCGTGGAACCGGTGGACAAAAAACCTTCGTGGTAATTCGTGTAATTAGTGGGCAAGTTTTTTTGAGGAAACCACAGAAAAATTTTCAAAACCACAAACCCTTCGTCTCAATATATAGAGGCTGAGTTAATAAAGAAAATTCGGCCCGAAAAAAATCAAGACGGAGGAAAAAACAATGAAACAACAAAATGTAAAAAAGTTAAGTCTCAACAAAGTCACCATCCAGGACCTTCAAGTCGCCCTGGACCGGGATGAACTGGGAATGGTTCACGGCGGTTCCGCAACGACCCAGCCGGGAACCACCGAACCCCCAGTTTTTTGCTAACTTTAACGATTGGTAAAATCAGCAGTGGCCGGGCCCGAAAAATTCATTTCGGGTTCGGCCATTCCTTTATTGGTCTTGAATTCTGACGCCATTTGGTTTATTATTTCATATACGATAAATACAAAAGAGTAATAATGAAAAAACAGAAAATGATCGGTCTCGGAAAGAAAGCGCTGGTTTTTATTGTTTTCGTTTCCTTATTTTTATCCTCCTTATGGGCGCTGGACCCGGAAAAACCTATCGAAGGATACCTGGCTGACAAATGGGAGATTACCCAGGGCCTCCCGTCCAATAGAATACGCTCCATTGCTCAAACGCCGGACGGTTTTTTATGGATCGCCGCCTCCAAAGACCTGGTTCGCTTCGATGGGATAAAATTTTCAAGCGCTCCTTTTCCCGGATTCGATAAGAATAATCCAAAAAAAACCATTGTCCCGGATACGTTATTCCTTGATAGGACAGGTATCCTATGGATTGGGAGTCCCGGCGGGCTCACTTCTTACGATTGCAAAACAGGCCGCATCCAGGCATTTCCATTTACCGGGGCAGAGGAAATAAACAGCGACATAGTCCGGCGAATCAACGATGATATCAAAGGGAATTTATGGGTCGGTTTTTTTAACAGCGATGTGAAACGGTTCTTTAAAGGAAAATTTACAACCTTTAACGCCGGGCAAGGACTGACAGGCAAAAAAATAAACGCCATCATTGAAGACCACAAAGGGAATTTACTGTTCGGCGCCCGTGAAAGCGGCGTGTTCATCTACAAAGATGATACGTTTTCCAAATACCCGGTAAAAGACCTTGAAAACGCCCAGGTGATTACCATGCAGGAGGATTGGAAAGGAAATCTATGGGTCGGGACCGTTAACGGTCTGTTCGAGGTAACCGGCCAGGGCGCTAATAAATATACTACCTCCGATGGATTGATGGATAACCATATCTCGTATATCCTGGAAGACAGCCAGCGAAATCTCTGGATAGGCACGATAAATGGTTTAAATCGCATCAGGAGAAAAGAAAATGAAACGGTTCAAATCGAGAGATTTTCGCAGTCTTTTGTTGTATTGAGCATTTTTGAAGATCGAGAGAAAAATGTATGGGTGGGGACCGATAATGATGGGCTTATACGGTTGAAAGACGCAAAATTTTTTTCATATGAACCCCTGGAAGCCTATGCGGGAGAAACCCCCACCGCGGTATTTGAGGACCGGGGTAAGGATACCTGGATCGGTACGCTCAGCGGGAAATTATTCCACTGCCGGGGCCGTGAGATTATCGAGAGGCTTGAACCACCGCAAATCGCCGGTATAGGCATCGTTGCCATTGATGAAGATGTCCAGGGGAATTTGTGGTTGGGGACCATCGATAAAGGGGTATTTCAAAGGAAGAAGGGAACTTATAAGCAGTATACGCGGGAAACAACCCAAAACAAATTGTGCGACAACACCGTGACTTCGATTTACCGGGACAGCAGGAATAATTTATGGTTAAGCACGTTGACCGGGGTAAGCATAATATATGACCTTGACGGCGAGTATGTCTTCGAATCGCTTGTATCCGGGGATGGGTTAGCGGGAAAAATGGTAAATAATGTCTATGAAGATAAAGCAGGAAACATATGGATTGCCGCTGACAAAGGTCTCTTCATTTTAACAAAAGCTTTTACGGGGGGTCTGTACCGGCGGGGGCGGTTTTCTCGAAAAGAGCCCCCCTGGCCGCCGGAGGCGATCTTAAAAGACATTTCCATCACATGTATATATGAAGACCCCGAAGTCCCGGGGGTCTATTGGGTTTCCACCGATGGCGCCGGCTTGAAACGTTTAACAATCAAAGATAGAAACCTTATTTCCTGGGCATCTTACACCACTGCCGAAGGCATGGCCACGGATCGTATCTTCCAATTCCTGGAAGACAATGATGGCTGGTTCTGGTTAATGAGCGACAGCGGCGTCCTTCGCGTCAATAAAAATGAATTGAATCGCTTTGCCGCGAAAGAATTGGCTAATATTTATTGTGCGTCATTCGGAACCGCCGATGGCATGAAAAGCCCCGGGGCCAGTAATAAACTCTCCAGTAACTCAGTGCTAAAAACCGGCAGCGGTGAGTTATGGTTTTTAACCGATAAAGGCATCTCCATCGTGAACCCGGGGAAAATCCGCATTAACAAGACACCTCCCCCGGCAGCGATAGCGGCCATTCTTATAAACCAGGCCAACATTGCCTTGCACCAGGAAGCGGGAGCTTATATATTCAAGGGGAACAGCGACTTTAGCGTCCAATTCACTGCACCCACGTTTCTTTCCCCGGAAAAAGTAAGATTCAAATACCGGTTGGAAGGTTTTGATAAAGATTGGCTAACCCTGGCTGCCGGCAAAGAACGGGCTGTTTTTTATAAAAACCTGGGACCCGGGACCTACGTTTTCAGGGTAACCGCCTGTAATGCGGATGGCGTGTGGAATCAAACCGGGGATGCCATCGCCTTTACACTTAAGCCCTATTTCCATCAGACTGTTTTTTTTAAAATGATTCTTTTTCTTTTGATGGCAATACCGGCGGCCGCGGGTTATTATTTTTATAAGAAACGCCTTTTTAAGAAAAATAATATGGAAGAAAAGAAAAGGTATCAAGGTTCTTCGTTGGATTCTCAAATAGCCGATGAATGCGTTGCGAAGCTCACCCATTTAATGGAAAAGGAAAAGGTTTACCGCGACGAGAAAATATCCCTGCAAACATTGGCTGAAAAAGTTTCTACTACCCCCCATATCCTTTCCCAGGTGCTTAATGAGAAATTGAATCGCAGTTTCCCGGAGTATATCAATTCATACCGGGTGGAAGAGGCCCGGAAGATTTTTGAAAGCCCCAGGGGCGCGGAGAAAAAGAATTCCACGGTTGCCGGCGACGTGGGTTTCAATAACCTGGGCGTCTTTTATAAAGCCTTTAAAAAATTCACCGGCATGACGCCGAATGAGTATAAAAAAAACCAGGCCACGGACGAACACGGACGGGCACGGACGTTTAGCCGCTAAGCCCGCGAAGGACCGCGAAGAAAAACTTGGCGCCCTGGTGTCTTGGTGGCTAAAATTTCACCGTCCAGGGCAAAGCTTGCATCATGAGGATCTGCTATTGCGAAAAAAAACATTTAATACTATAATATTCCTATGAAAAATTTACCGTTGAGCATCCAGACATTTCGTGATTTTATCGAAGGGGATTATATTTACGTTGATAAAACCAAACAAATCCACGATCTTTTTGCCACGGGAGGGAGATACTACTTTCTATCCCGGCCGCGCCGCTTCGGCAAATCCCTCCTGGTTTCCACCCTTAAGGAAATATTCTCAGGGAATAAGGAGTTGTTCAAGGGGTTATGGATTTACGATAAAATCCAATGGCAATCCTACCCCGTCATTCATATCGATTTTTTAGGACTAAAATATGAATCCCAAAAAGAATTAACCGATACGTTGGAATATCTTATCGGTCAAAATGCGGCAGTCCACGGTGTAGAACTCAAAGAGAAAGGTTATGACAAACGATTTAAGGAACTTATCAGCGAAATTTCCAAAAAGAACAAGGCCGTTATCCTGGTGGATGAATACGATAAACCGATTATCGATTTTATAGAAACCGGGCAGAAAAAAGTCGCCCTGGCAAACCAGAAAATATTGAAAAAATTTTATTCTGTTCTTAAAAGTGCGGATCAATACACCCGCTTTGTATTCATTACCGGGGTCTCAAAATTTTCCCGGATGTCGATCTTTTCGGATTTGAATAATTTGAATGATATCACCATTGATGATAACTTTTCCACCCTCCTGGGGATAACCCACGATGAGTTGCTCTACTATTTTGCCGATCATATCGACCGCTTGAGGGAAACGATCGATATGTCAAAGACCGATTTTTTAGCTCACGTCAAGCACTGGTATAACGGGTACTCCTGGGATGGCGGTCATTTTTTATATAATCCTTTTTCGCTAATCAATCTCTTTTCTAAAAACCGTTTCAGTAATTATTGGTTTGCCACCGGGACGCCTACTTTTCTCATCAACCATATTAAAAAACGCAAACAGGACATTACACTGCTGGAAAGACATGAAGTAGACGAATCCTTCTTCGACAGTTACGATATTGAAAATCTCGAAGTGGCAGCCATGTTATTTCAAACCGGGTATTTGACCATAAAAGAGATAAAGCCGGTGGGAATTAAATCGCAATACATCCTTTCTTATCCCAATGAAGAAGTAAAAGAATCCTTTTTGAAGCATTTCCTGGCCGATTATACTACGAAAGAGACAGGCATCATCGGGAGTAAGATTTTAGACCTGGTAAAAACCATCACGACGGACGACCTGGAGAATTTTTTTACCATTATAAAATCCTTATTTGCTGCCATTCCCTCGTCCCTATTTATCCGGGATAGGGAAGCCTATTACCATACGATTATATATATGGTGCTGGAGCTCCTGGGGGCCAATATCCAGGTGGAGGTTCATACCAACAAAGGCAGGATCGATGCCGTAATAGAAACCTCCAGACATATTTACATCATGGAATTCAAAATGGGGACTTCGGCTGAAGCGCTCTCGCAAATCGAAGAAAAAAAATATTATGAGAAATATATGTCAACCGGGAAGTCCATCCTTTTAATCGGTGTCGGATTCAACGCCAAAGAAAGGAACCTTTCCAGCTATGTGGAAAAGAAATTGTAATATCTTCTTTCCTCTGCTCTTCCTTGTTTTTATTGCCCGCGAAACACACGAAAAACGCGAAAGAATAGGGCCACGGACGGACACGGACGTTTAGCCGCTAAGAACGCGAAGGACCGCGAAGAAAAACTGCCCACGAATTAAAACTTAGCCACGGATGAACACGGACAAAGCACGGACAAAAGAGCTTGCCCACGAATTACACGAATTATCACGAAGATTTTTTGTCCACCGGTTCCACGATTACACTGATTAACACTGATGGGGAAAAAGAAGGGGAGAAGAAAAAAAATGATGAATGATGAATGATGAAAAAAAAAGAATGATTTGTCATTGGTCATTGGTCATTTAAAAGTGAGAAGGTGAGAAGTTAAGATGGTAAGAAGGTAAGGGAAGGAAAAAAGAAAAAAACTCGGTGTCTTGGCGCCCCGTTTCGTGGTGGCAAAAGTTTTCATGGTTTTCGGGCGAGAAGGCGGGCGGTTGCGTCCTCATGAGGAATTACTTTGGTATTTGCCAAAGGAACCGGGGCAATTGCCAAAGGAGTTTTGTCATTTGCCAAAGGATCTGCGGCATTTGCCTCAAGCTCTTTGTCATTTGCCCCAGGTGCTCCGGCATTTGCCAAAGATGTTGTGGCATTTGCCCCAGGTGCTGTGGCATTTGCCAAAGATGCTCGGACATTTGCCAAAGAATCTTTGTCATTTGTCCCAACCCTCGTGGCATTTGCCCCAAATGTTTTGGAATGTTCCGGATGCCTTCCGGGAGACGGTGTAAAGTTTACGGAGTGTTGCGGAAGCCTTCCCGAAGACGGTGCGGACTTTACGGAGTGTCGAGGAAGGCTTCCGGGAGACAGTATAAAAGTGGCTGAAAACCTGGAAACCCTTTCTTTAAATACCTGGGTGGTGGAAATAGAATGATGAATGATGATTGATGAATGATGAAGAAAAACAAGGGGGCGCGGAAGAGAGGAAAAAACAATCTGAGAAATCTGCGTAATCTGTGGACGGATTAGTCATTGATCATTGTTTTTTCGCGGCAAATTATTTTGTTTTCATCTTAACTTCTCAACTTCTCAACCTCTCAACTTCTGCTTTTCCTCGTGTTCGTCCGTGGCAACCTGCTTGTGTTTGGGATTTTGAACCTTTGTATTTTTGGCTTTGTTTCGAGTTTCGATTGATAGATCGATGCCCCGAGCCCCTATTCCAATCCTTAGAACTATTAATTGAATCCTTTAAGCGCCCGGATCACCCCTTTTTTCTATTATATCAGCCGTCGAAGGTATTATATCATCCCCCTGGGGAATGTAAATTTACATCTAAAAGGATCGATCTCAATCCTTACAGAGGTTAATTCGATTCCCAAAGGATCGGTATCAGTCCTTTTAGGATCGATGCCATCCCTAAAATTTTTTTTGGTAACTTTTTTGAGAGGCGACGCAGGGGCTCGAAGGAGTGAGATAATAGTAAGAAGGGATGATACAATAGCAAAAAGGCTTGATACAGGACCTTTAAAGGGGTGAGGTCGGCGCTCCGAAAGGGAGAATAAGTGCAAAAAGAGTTGATCGCGCCCCTCAAAGGATCGATAAAAGCTCGATAAGCTGTGAAATGTAGGCATGCAGGATTAATATATATGCCGGAAGGCGCGGCATAAGGATTCAAAGGGGGAAAAAACAGACTATAAAAAATTCGATTTACCCACTCAATCTGAGAATGAACCTGGTTTTTTAATACTTGTTTTTTCACAGTTTCGTCGCTTCCAAGGAACTCATCGGAAAACATTTATGGATAACATTTTACCCGGATTAGGGTTTGATAAATCAAACCCCTACATTGGATTAAATTATCGAAATGGGAAGGGAGAAAAGACGTCGGGCAAAGAATATCCCCACGTCATAAGCAGGTGTCCGGTAAGAAATCCCCCGTAGGGGTTTGATTTATCAAACCCTTATTTTGGGAAGAATTCCTCCTCACCTTCTATCTTTTAAATGCCCCTGAATCCTTATCCCTGATTCCTGGCCCCTGATCCCTGATTCACAGTTTCGGTCATTTGGATTTGTTTCGAGTTTCGTGCTTCATGAGGCGTGCTTTGGATTTTCCTATCATCATTCATCATTCTATCTGCTCTAAACTATCCGTTTTTATAAAAATGTAGACCTCGACATTGATCCTATGCGTTGATTCATGCGTTTAAAAAAAAGGCTATGTTTTTATAAACTCAGACCGCTGCCCTGAAAAGTTATGCTATTTTATAGTTGTAAATCTAAAATTAAAGGAGGAACTCACGATGAAATCGAGAGTCATTTTTGTTTTATGTGTATTGTCGTTGGTATCATCGGCTTTCGCCGGTGTACAAGAGTTTAGCAAAGGGAAACTGTTTTTAACCCCCCAGTTTGCCTATTATTCCTATGCGCCCAACCTGGGACTAAGTGTCGAGTATGCCGTGACAGATAATATAGGAATAGGCGGCAGTTGTATGTTTGCCTTCTGGAGTGACGAGTTTCTTGATGTCAAAGTTTCGCAATCGCTTATTACTCCGTCTGTTGATGCCTACTATCATTTTACCGATATACAGGCGGAAAAATTCGATTTATTTGCCGGGTTAAGCATCGGTTATTCAATCTTTTCCTGGTCATGGGATATCGGAGATACTACATGGAGCGATGCCGGATCATCCGGTATTTATCTAAGCCCTGTCCTGGGAGCAAGGTATTATATATCGAAGAAGCTTGCCTTATGCCTGAAATCCCATTATTCAGCGCTGGGCAGTTGGACCGGGATAGGCGGAGAGTTTGGATTAACGTTCCTGCTAAGTAAGTAACGGAGGCAATAAATGAATCATTTTTTTGAATCCAATCGAAAACTGGTTTTTATATGTGCGCTACTCTTAGCAAGTATAACGATGACGTCCTGCGTAGAAGCTGGTCTATTGAGTAAAACGCGTAGTTTCCAAGGAAAATATGCGATCGCTCTTGATAATTCAAGGGCGGATATCTTGACTATAATCGAAGGAGTTGGTAAATCCATGTCTTTGGAGGTTTCCGGCCTCGATGTTCCACAAGGGATCATATCCCTATCATCGGGCTCAGGCGTTGATGCTTCTTATTTATTTGGAAAATACGCTTCAAAGTCGATCATTGTCAGGACATTAGAGTCCGGGAAAAAGTTAGAAATTGAGATTTTGGTAGCCGGAAATTTTGGGACGGGCGTAAAGGAAGTTGCGGATAAGGTTTTCAACGAATTCAAAATGAAGTTACTTGAAAAAGTCGGCAACAGCTAATCCGTAAAAAGAGAAATGAAAGGGAAAGAGGGACGCCGTTTATTGGTGCGATTAGACGTCCCTCTTTTTCTTTTGAGTAACGTGAACAAAAGGTGGAATCATGAAGTGTTCAAATTGTAATGAAGAATTACCCGAAAGAGCGAATTTTTGCTTCAACTGCGGGTTTGGCATAGGTTCCGGCATGAAAAAAGAAGAGCCGGTTGAACTGAACCGGCGGGAGGTAGCACTTATAGATGATTATGGCGGTTATCTATCGGTGGGGGGGTGGATAAATATTATTTCGGGAGCCATCCTGGCGATACTATTATTTAATAAAGCATCCGAAGGATATAGGGTAGATGGTGTACTGATTATGTTGGGTTTTGCCGGCTTCATTTCCGGGCTTATATTTGCCTGGCTCTATTTTGGACTGCATAAGGTTATATTAAAGATTTCCAGGATAGAGAAAACATTGGAATCTATAAAAGAAGATGTGGTAATAAAAACAGTGCCTGGGCAAGGATGAAGTACTTAGACAATTAAAATGAAAAGGAGAGTATCATGAAAAAACGAATAATCATGGTTATATTTGTATTTATATTTTTACAGTTTTCAGGGTTTATCCAGGGTGCAATACCGGCGTCAGAGCGTGCGGCTTTGATTGCGTTGTATAATAGCACCAATGGAGACAATTGGACGAATATGAGTGGGTGGAAAACTCCACCTTTGAGCACCGATGGTTTTGCTATGCCGGGAACGGAAGGAAGTTGGTATGGGGTTACTTTATCGGGAGATAGCGTGATTAATATTGATTTGCAAGGAAACCGACTGAACGGTATTATCCCCAGGCAATTGGGCAATCTCAGTGAATTGCAATATCTTGATCTGCGCCTCAATCATCTGATCGGTGGCATTCCTTCTCAATTGGACGAACTTAGAAATTTGAAACAGTTTTTCCTAGAAGGCAGCCGACTGAGCGACTATATCCCTTCTCAATCAGATAACCCAATTCATTTGGAAAATCCTGATATGTCCGACATCAAAATACCGAGCGAGTTAATAAGTCATACTCAAGCGGGATTACCTGATTTAACACCTTATCTACCTGCTGGGTGGACTAATAAAATTATTATCTCAAATGTTAGTGGTAGTCAAATAGATGATAAAATTTACGCATATCAAATGGTTGATATTGGTTATTCTGCCAAAAATATCGGTACAGCAGATATATTGAGTGGATTTAGGGTCAAAATATGGGTTGATTCAGTTGAATATTTCGACAGATACTGGTCCAGTCCTTTATTGGCCGGTTATTATTTTAAGTCTTACGACCATCCATTTACATTTACAGATAAAGGTCCCCATTCAATAACCGTGAAAGTTGATTCAGCCTATAATGTTATTGAATCTGATGAAAATAATAATGAATATACCCGATATAATATTACCGTATATCCTGTATTACCTAGAGGTATAACCACTAACAGTCCGGTATCTTCGATTACAACGAATAGTGCAGTATGCGGCGGGGATATTTTATTAGATGGCTGCGATCCTATAACTGCCAGGGGGGTTTGTTGGAACACATCACCCGAGCCTACAATCTATAATTCCAAGACAATTAATGGAACCGGGATAGGAAGTTTCACCAGCAACATTACCGGATTGACTCCAAATACAACGTATTATGTCAGGGCATATGCCACAAATAGCGTAGGAACAGCCTATGGCTCTAATGTAACCTTCACTACACTTCCAATGGCTATTACCATACCAACCGTAAGCACCTACTCCGCATCTTCAGTTACATCAAATAGTGCCGTCAGCGGCGGTAATGTCACATCGGATGGAGGTGCGAATGTAACAGCCAGGGGGGTCTGTTGGAGTACGGCAATAGATCCCACAATCAATAATTCAAAAACTACCAACGGCTCAGGTATGGGAAGTTTTACCAGCTATATAAATGGCTTGAATCCAGGTACAACTTATTATGCAAGAGCTTATGCTACAAACAGTGCAGGAACCGGATATGGACAAAACGTTTATTTTACAACTCCCCCATCCAATTCATTGCCGACTGTAACCACGAATCCTGTATCGTCAGTTACAGCAAACAGCGCCACTTGTGGAGGCAATGTTATATCGGATGGCGGCTTGGCTGTATCAGCCAGGGGCGTTTGCTGGAGTACTTCGCCAAATCCGACAACCAGCAATTCCAAAACCTATGATGGAAGTGGGATCGGAAGTTTTACCAGTAATATTACCGGATTAAATCCAGGCCCAATGTATTATATCAGGGCTTATGCCACAAATAGTTTAGGAACCTCTTATGGCTCGAATGTAAACTTCACTACAGATATTACTATACCAACCGTAACCACCTATTCTGCATCTTCAGTTACATCAAATAGTGCCGTCAGCGGCGGTAATGTCACATTAGATGGAGGTTCTCCTGTAACGCAAAGGGGCGTCTGTTGGAGTACTTCATCATCTCCTACGATCAACAATTCCAAGACCAATGATGGAAGTGGAACTGGGACCTTTAGCAGCAATATTACCGGCTTAAGTCCAAACACAACATATTTTGTCAGAGCTTATGCCACAAACAGCATTGGGACAGCCTACGGTTCGAACAATAATTTTACTACAACTGGAGGAACAAGCAATGGGCTAATTGCTTATTATCCATTTAATGGAAACTCCAATGACGAGAGTGGAAACGGAAATCATGCAACAGCATATGGCAATGCAACTTTAACAACAGATAGATTTGGTACGTCAGACAGGGCATATTACTTTGATGGAGACCATGACTATTTGCAAACTGGCGCGTCTTCTACATTACAAGTGAGTACTAATTTAACCTTTACTGCCTGGGTTAACCTTAGTAGTAAAAGCTCTAATCACAGTATAAGCGCCCAAGGAACTATTGTTGATACGACTGGAAATTGGCAAGTGTATATCGATACCAATGGGAGAATCAAGATCGGGGAAAACAACAACTCATATCCTGCTGGTATTAGTATTGGTTCAATTTCATGGAACACCTGGTATTTTATCGGAGTTACTTTTTCTTCAGGCACTTACAAGTTTTATATAGATGGGGCGTATGATTCAACATCAATTTCGGGGTTACCGAGTTTCAATACTACCAGTGACGGCATTAAAATCGGAGAAAGGGAATATGCCCCGGACATCGACGATACAAAAGGAAAACTCGATGAAGTTCGCATATATAATAAAACATTGTCTGCCTCTGAAATTGAATCCTTATATCTGATAGGTGGGGGATATCCTACTGTAACAACCAACGCAGTATCTGCAATTACCTCAACCAGTGCTTTATGCGGTGGGAATGTTACTTCTGATGGAGGTTTAACCGTAACCGCCAGGGGCGTCTGTTGGAGTACGGCAATAGATCCCACAATCAATAATTCAAAAACTACCAACGGCTCAGGTATGGGAAGTTTTACCAGTAGTATTACCGGATTAAATCCAGGCACAACGTATTATGCCAGGGCTTATGCCACAAATAGCAAAGGAACTTCGTATGGTGCGGATGAAAGATTTACGACGACTGGCTCTGCAACCGCTTCATTGTCCGGGAGATTACGGATTAAAAATTCAAACGGTGAAATCAGCGCGATAAAGGCTTTATCAGGCTCTAATGTTAAAATTAATAATGCTAATAAAGAATGGGCAATAAATGAAGATGGTTCCTTTAGGGTTGATGGATTC
Organism: Candidatus Aminicenantota bacterium; assembly: GCA_026393835.1. GTDB lineage: Bacteria > Acidobacteriota > Aminicenantia > UBA2199 > UBA2199 > JAKAGC01. The sequence continues at coordinate 82,309 of JAPKZK010000052.1, forward strand.
TCTTTTAAAATTGGGGAAACTTATGATGTGACTGCAGCGCTGAAATATAACGATTATATCAATGTGGATAACGGCAATACACCACCGCCATCGGAAAATAAAGAACCCAGGATTTCAACGAGGATTGGATCGATTAAAATTCAACAAGGTCCAAATACTTTAAATATTGATTTCCCTCCCCCTGTATTTATGATTCATGGAATTATATCAGGGTGGAAAAACTGGAATTTGTGGGCGAAAGAACTTTTAAAGATTGGCTATATTGTTTTTACACCAAACCACAATTATATTAAAAGAAATCCTTCTTACACTAAAAAAGATGAAGCCTTTGAAATATTGAATCAGTATACATCTGACATTTATGGTTTATTTTTTGAGGTTGTATTATGGCAACAGAGTAGGGCTGATATTACGTTCATTTGCCATAGTGAAGGTGGAGTTGTTATGAGAGCTTTTGTAAATGATTTTCCAAGTATTGCGAAAAAGATAAAAAAAATATATACCCTCGGAACACCTCATAGTGGTACTGATTGTTTAGGTTTAGCGGCTTGGCACTATGGTTTAGGTGTGGATCAGATGATGGGTTTTAATGAGAAATATCCCAATTTCAAAGATGTTCCTGTTTATGCCATTTCTGGACATGGCTCTGAAAAACCGTCTATTAACAATTGTTTCTTAAATAGTGATGGTGTAGTTTATTGGTCTACCCCTATGCTTGATAATGTTAATTGTAGTCCATTTAAGATATTAATACAAATAAAAAGTAATCCAATTGATTACTTTAATTATATAACTACTCCAGGTGGCAATTTTGAAGGATTTAACACAGTTTACAAGGATAATGGCCACCATTTTGGCTATGCACATACGAATCTTATCAAGGATGGAATTAGAGATATCTTAATTAATACCATACTTCGGTTAATGGAGGGCCTCGAGATAGAAAAGAGCGATAGCTGCGATGCAGATAGAAATACTTCCCAAGACTCTCCAGCTTCTGAATCTGTGGATTTACCGATTTTTAAAGATGAATATTATTTAAGTTCCAATTCTTCCAAATCAGCTCAGGTTAATGTTTCCTCCACCGAGTCCGCAACGTTTGCGGCTTTTAGCGAACGTATGGATATAGGATTGAGTCTTACAGACCCCACCGGCAAAGTAATAACATCGACCAACTATTCCTCCAATCCTTCCATAAAATATTCAAAGACCGACTGGGGAGTACAATATTCAATTACCAATCCTAACGTTGGCGTCTGGAAAGTCCGGGTGACGGCAAAGAATACGAGCGACTACGTAGCAGTCGGCGTTTATCAAAAATCGACCTGGGGCATCCGGGGTGTTTCCAATAAAACAGAATATAACCCTAATTCTCAGGCCATTCTAAATGCCAAAATCGATGGCTCATCAGCAGGCGTTACTATAACGAATTTTCAAGCCACAACCTATGATAATAATCAGATTGAAATCTCAACCATAAACCTTTATGACGATGGCAAACATAATGACAAGAGTGCGGGCGATGGTATTTATGGAAACACTTATAACACACCTACCCAGGCAGGGTACTATCGGTTAAAGTTCCATGCCGATAGCTCCTCAAAAGAACAGAAAGAAAGTTCATGGGGGTATACAGTCGCCAAATCAATTTCCGAAACGGAAATATCCCTCAGTCGTTCAAACTTACACTTTGGGTCATCCGGGCAATTATCGACAAGTGCCCAAACCGTAATGATTAGCAATAAAGGCGGCGGCGCGTTAAACTGGAACGCTTCCGGTAATGTCTCGTGGCTTTCTGTCAGCCCATCTTCAGGGACCGGTGATTCAGCACTTTCGGTGTCGGTTAATCCCTCCGGTTTAGCCGTAGGCAGTTACACAGGAACAATCACAATCACCGATCCCAATGCCACCAATTCTCCACAATCCATTTCTGTCTCGCTTACCGTCTACCACCAGGGAACAACCGCTGCGCCTTTTGGAGATTTCGCGACTCCATTAGAGGGGTCCGCAACATATAACAGTGTCCCGGTTACCGGTTGGGCGCTTGATGATGTTGGGGTATCGAACGTTAAAATATACAATGGCGACACGTACATTGGCGACGCCATATTTGTGGATGGCGCCCGCCCTGATGTACAGGCGGCATTCCCTACCTATCCCAATAACTATAAAGCCGGATGGGGATATATGTTGCTAACCAACTTCTTACCCAACGGCGGAAACGGCACATATATCATTCATGCCAAAGCCATTGATAAAGAAGGTAATGAGGTGACGCTGGGCTCTAAAACTATCAACTGCGATAATGCCCATGCCGTAAAACCTTTCGGGGCCATCGATACACCCTTACAAGGCGGAATGGCATCGGGGAAAAATTACGTGAACTACGGTTGGCTTTTAACCCCTGTTCCCAACTATATCCCGGCTGACGGTTCAACCATCAGTGTTTTTGTAGACGGGGTTAATCTCGGTCATCCCACTTATAACATCTTTAGGGCCGATATTGCCAATCTTTTCCCCGGCTATTCCAACAGCTTTGGCGCCGTGGGCTATTACTACCTGGATACAACGAAATTGACAGACGGGGTACATACCATTTATTGGATTGCCACCGACAGCGGCGGTAATTCCGACGGCATCGGCAGCCGGTATTTTTCGGTATTAAATGCAAGCGGGACTCAGCAATGCAAAGACGTTGCTTTACAGGACACTGTGCTTAATAAAGGACCGGATTACCATACACTTCTAAAGGTTAATGAGTTATCCCCGGTCGATGACCGGCCCATCGGATTTAGACAGGGGAACGACTTGAACAGCCAATTAAAAATAGTTTCTCCCGGCAATGACGGCATAATAAATATTGAAACCCGGGAATTGGAACGAGTCGAAATCCATCTTGAGGGCGAAGAAAAAACGGAAAGCCTTTCGCCCCGTCATTTAAGCGGATATTTAATCGTTGGCGATGGATGGAGAGAACTACCGGTCGGATCGGCCCTTGACGCCGGTAGGGGTATTTTCTACTGGCAGCCGGGACCTGGGTTTATTGGTGAATACCGGTTGTTCTTTGTTACCAGGGAAACAAATGGGGACTACATGAAGAGGTATATTACAGTAACGATTACCCCCAGGTTCAAGAATTGAATGATGCGATAAGAACAAAAGCGGGGTCGCCTGGCCCCGCTTCCGTTCCCCTGGTATAGAGAAGCATTTAGGCATGATGCAAGGAAATGCTCGGATAAATGTTCTTTGACAATACAAATTAAAATTAAAGGAGAAAAAAATGGCAATACGAATCTTAGGGGCAATAGTTGGTATGGTCGGTGGTTACATTTTTATTAAAGGAATAGCGGAAGCTTCGTCTTATTTTAATACCTCTGGCGCTATAGAACTTGTCACCTGTTTAGGGGTCTACGGGTTATCGGGGGCATATATAATGAATGGGAAAAAAGGCGACGATTCAAAGAAGTGAGAAAATGTTCAACTACAACCTGCAGTATGACTATTTGGCAATAAATTGCTGATTAAAAAAAACTGTGGGGCTTATATTTGCCTGGCTCTATTTTAAGGAAAAAAGGAGAAGAAACGATGAGAAAATTATTTTTTATTGTTATCAGCTTGTTAATCGGGCTTATCCTGGGAACAAGGGGATCATGGGCCGATATTAATAAGGGTCTTGTTTCCTATTGGCCTTTCAATGATAATCTTAATGATGTTACCGGCCACGGTTATGCTTGCGAAATGATAAATGGGACGGTTTCATACATCCAGGGAGTCAAAGGAAAGGCGATTAAACTTCCGGGAACTCCTGATTCAAGAATTAGTATAGTACCCTGGGTTCCTGTAAATAGTTCATTAACTATTTCCGGTTGGGTAAAAATATTAAACCTGAATGAATTATGGTTTGGCTATATGGCCCCGATATATTCTTCACAGGATGGCGATTTCAGTCATGGTTTTTTCCTTAGACCAATAACGAGACAAAATGAATTGCGAATCGAATTTGGGATTGAGGCAGAAAACCACACAGGGAATAGTATCTATTATACATTGGACCCAATTGAATTTTTTGGCAATTGGCATCACATTGCTGGTGTGGTTGATCGAGAAAATAATCAAATTAAACTTTATTACGATGGGCAATTAGTCGCAACTTCAATTTTGACTACAGGCGCCGTTTATCCGTCTAAAAGTTTTATCGGCTCCTATGACTATATAACTGCAAGAGACGGTCGCACAAGATTTGTATCTCCATCACACCGGCTTGATGAAATTAGACTTTATAATCGTGTTCTCACATATGAAGAAATACAGGAACTACTTTTTGATACGAATGTAATCCCGACAGTGACGACTAATACCGTATCTTCAATCACTTCAAACAGCGCTGTCTGCGGCGGCAATGTCACATCGGATGGTGGAACTCCCGTAACCGCCAGGGGAGTTTGTTGGAGCATTACACCCGATCCTACCATCATCAATAATTCAAAAACCACCAATGGTTCCGGTACAGGAACCTTTACCGGCAATATTACAGGGCTAAATCCAAGCACAAAATATTATGTCAGGGCATATGCCACAAACAGTATAGGAACTGCATACGGCTCAAACGTGGATTTTACTACCGGAAATGGACCTACCCCGGTAATTACTGTAACCTCACCCAATGGAGGAGAATACTGGCTTACAGGCTCTGCTCATTCCATAACCTGGACTACCACCGGAACAGTGGGAAATGTTAAAATTATGTATACTACAAATAATGGCTCAAGTTGGCAGACCATTACCCCTTCCACCACCAATAACGGCTCATATCCATGGACCGTACCAAATACCGTTTCTTCGCAATGCAAGGTTAAGATAAGCGAAGCATCGGACGAAAACCCTTCGGATACCGGCGATTCGGTTTTTTCTATCATTTCCGATTCACATCCTACAATTCGCGTAAATAGAACTAAATTGAATTTTAATGCTTCAACATCAGGATTGAATACAGGTTCCCAGAAGGTATGGATCGATAACAGCGGAGGCGGAAATTTGAATTGGCAATTGAGCACCGATTCGACCTGGATCATCTGTACCCCTATGTCCGGTACAAACAAAGGCATAATCGATGTATCGGTAAATACTTCCGGCTTAAATCCGGGGGCCTATTCCGGGAAAATAATGATATCCGATGCCAATGCCACCAATTCCCCCCAAACCATAACGGTAAATCTTTTATTAAAAAATTCACAGCAAATGCAAACTCCTTTCGGTGATTTTGCCACCCCTATAGACGGCTCGGCAATCTCAAACAGTGTTCCGGTTACAGGCTGGGCATTGGATGATATCGAAGTCACTAATGTAAAAATATACAACAGTGAAACCTTTATCGGGGAGGCCATATTTATAGAAGGCGCACGCCCGGACATCGAACTGGCATACCCCGGATACCCCAATAATTATAAAGCCGGATGGGGCTATATGTTACTGACCAATTTCTTACCCAACGGCGGAAACGGCTCATATACCATTCATGCCAAAGCCTTCGATAAAGAAGGTAATGAGGTGACGCTGGGTTCTAAAACCATCTACTGCGATAATGCCCATGCAGTCAAACCTTTTGGGGCCATTGATACACCCTTACAAGGCGGTATGGCATCAGGGAAAAATTACGTGAACTACGGCTGGCTTTTAACCCCAGTTCCCAACTATATCCCGGCTGACGGATCAACCATCAGTGTGTTTGTAGACGGGGTTAATCTCGGTCATCCCACCTATAATATCTTTAGGGCCGATATTGCCAATCTTTTCCCCGGCTATTCCAACAGTTTTGGCGCAGTAGGCTATTACTACCTGGATACAACGAAATTGCCAGACGGGGTTCATTCCATTTATTGGATTGCTACAGACAGCGCCGGTAATTCCGACGGCATTGGCAGCAGGTATTTCCTGATCCAGGATACACAGAACTCCGATTTCATTTGGGCAAACATGGTTCCTGGACACACAGATATAATCGATATCCCAATTTCGTTTGACAGACCGGTGGAAGTAAGACAAGGTTATACTGAGAGCGATTTACCGATAGAAATTATCCCTGACAGCGAGGGTATTGTGCATATCCAATGCCGGGAACTGGAGCGAATAGAGGCCCAGGTATCCCTTCCTGGAAATGAGGTAGAAGGATATATGATCATTGGAAATCGATCGATGAAATTACCCATCGGTTCGACCCTTGATAAACTTACCGGGAAGTTCAGTTGGATCCCGGGACCGGGATTTATAGGAACCTACAGGATGGCATTTATCGAGACTGACCGTGAAGGAGAGAAAAACAGGAAGAATATAATGGTATCTATCTTACCCAAATTTTCCGGGGAATAATTAAAGCATGTTAGGGAAGCCTTCCGGGACACAGTGCAGAGTCTGGAGTGTGATGCGGAAGGCTTCCGGGACAGCCAATCGTGACGGCTTGCCGTCGCCAAAAGACCATGAAAAGGTTGCCACCAAGACACCAAGGCACCAAGAATTTTCTAATAATAAAAACCCTTGGTGTACCTTTGTGCCTTCGTGACTTTGTGGCAAATATGTTTTTCAATTCGTGGTAATTCGAGTAATTCGTGGGCAAGTCTGTATTTTTTCCTGGCAGCCGGGACATAAATTCAAAAAAAGTATACGTTTTTATAAAAGTGAACAAAAAAATCCCTGGAATGTAGTAAAATGCAGGGGTAAATCGCGAATCGCGAATGCGGAAATCGTGCGAAAGTTATAAGATACGTGAAGCGCGGGGAAGCAAATGTAATAATATTAAGGGGGAAGAGATGGAAAGGACAGGAGGTAGTATGCCGATGATTGGAAGAAAAGGGTTGAGAATCGTTTTCATCCTGTTTTTTGTTTTAGGAGCGGCTGTTTTTAGCCAGGATAAGCAAGGTATCGAGGATAAAGATAAGGGACTCAGGGAGGAAATCCTGGCGGTTTACCAATCCAAAGGAGAACAGGGCTTGCGGGATTTCTTCAAAGAGAGAGGAAAAGAGATTACCGGTAAATTTATCGTAGATTTCGCTGAAGCAGGCGTGAAAGAAAGAAAGGAAGAGTGGTTGAAAGCTTGCGAAATTATGGCAGAAGAGAAAAAGGATGAAAAGACTTTGGCGGACGCGCTATATATATTAGAACGGTATTTTAGAAAAATCAATGATTATAAAAAAGCATCCAATTATTTAGATAAAGCCCTTAAAATCTACCTTAAATTGAAGGATCTGGTTGGCCGGGGGAATGTGTATTTTAGCCAGGGAGAGATATATTTAATAAGCGGTAAATTCTCAGATGCTGACGATATGTACGACAAAGCGCTGCAACTTTTCCAAAAGAAAGGAGAAAAAAAAGGACAGGGAAATGTTTTTCGGGGTAAAGGTGATATAGATTTAAGAACTGGAAACTATTCAAAGGCTATTGATATGTACGATAAAGCGCTGATATTTTTTGACAAGGAAAAAGACCTGCAAGAACAGGGTATTGTTTATCTGAAAAAGGGGGGAATCTATCGTTATATTGGAGAAAATTCCAAGGGTCTTGAAATGCTTGATAAAGCTCTATTTCTGTTTGAAAAAATAGGAGACGCGGATGGGAAGGGCAGAGGTTATTTGAATAAGGGGGATATATATTTTTATTCAGGGGACATTTCTAAAGCGATTGAAATGTATGATACAGCTTTAACTTTGTTCCTCACTTTGAATAATTCAATTGGTGCTGGTAATATTTATTTGAGAAAAGGTAGTATTTTCGAACAAAAAAATGAATATTCTAAAGCTTTTGAATTTTATGACAAGGCTCTTTATTATTTTGAGTTATCAGATTATCTAGTAGGGAAAGGAGAAGTTTATAAAAGTAAGGGAGGTATTTACTTATATATGGGAAATTATCCCAGGGCTTTAGAAATGTTTGATAAAGCTTTTTATTTCTTTGATATAACAAATAATCCTATTGGCAAAGGAGATATATACAAAAACAAAGGGAATATGTATCTGTACACCTGTGACTATGTTAAGGCTCTGGAAATGTATGAGAAAGCCTTAGAGATTTTCAAAAAACTAAAGATTCCCATAAGCCTGGCTAGTATATATAGGCGCAAAGCAGATATTTATGCAAAAACAGGCAGCTATTCAAAAGCGCTTGAGATTTATAAAATATCACTTAAACTTTATGAAAAAAGTGATTATATTTTAGGTTTGGGTGATGTGCATTGGTCTCTTGGTATGACTTATTTTTCATTGGATGAAAATGAACTTGCATTAAAAATGTCTGAAAAAGCATTAGATTTTTATAGAAAGGCTGGATACATTTTAGGGCAGGGAAATATTTATATAAACCTTGGAGACTTTCACTTAAGTAATGGCGATTACTCAAAGGCTCTTGAAATGTACAATGAGGCTCTTTGTTGTTTTGAGAAGTGTGAAGAGCCTATGGGGCAAGGTAACGTTTACCAGACAAAGGGATACATTTATTTTAAAAATGGAAAAATCCGAAATTCGCTGGAACTCCTCGAAAAATCCTTAATATTATACGAAAGTATAGGAGATATTGAATCTGCATCATTTACTTTATATTTGAAAGCAATGGTATTAGACAAAATTGGTAGAAAGAATGAGGCTTTGCTTTTATTTGAGGAATCTCTAGCACTCATAGAAAAAGTTCAAAGTCAAACACCACTATCCGAAATGAAAATGTCTTTTATGGGAAAGATTTATAATCAATATAAAGAAGCTGTTCTTTTTATGTTGAAGAAGAATTACTTCAATAAGGGCTGCCAATATGCTGAATCCATGAAGGCAAGGGTATTCCTTGACCAGATGTCCGAAGGATTGTCTGGTCTGGAAGAAGGGCTGAAACCCGAATTAAAAGAGGAGCGGGAAAGGCTGGTGGGAAAGCTGTCCGTGCTTTCCCGGCAAATGCAAGAAACCGGCGGTAAAGACGAAAAAAAACTTCTGGAATTAAAAGAGGAATACCGCAAAGTCGAATCGGAATTTGACGACCTGCTGATCAAAATCCGACTGGAAAACCCCCTCTATGCCTCTGTTAATTACCCCCAACCCATATCTGTTCAGGATTTACAAAAGGAAATATTAAAAGAAGGCGAAACTATGCTCAGCTATTTCATCTCCCAGGATGAAACCTATGCCTTTGTCATCTCAAAAAACAATTTCCACGTGCAACCGCTAAAGATAAAGGAAAAAGAAGTCAACAGTTCAGTCGAACGCTATTTGCTGGCAATAAAAGGAAACAATGCCAATGATACAAAGAGATATGGCAGCCTCCTTTACGAAAAACTGTTCAAACCCCTGGAAAAGCATCTGGAAAAGACCGGCGATATCATCATCGTTCCCGCCGGGCAACTGGAAACCATTCCTTTTGAGTCCTTGATCATCGATAACAAAAAACCAGGCCCCCCGGTCTATCTCCTGGAAAAATACCGGCTGAAATATGTCCAGAGCGCCACACTCCTGTCGATTCTGCGCAAGAACTATAACGGGGATAACACCACGAAAGGCTTTATCGGTTTCGGCGACCCGGTCTACGATTATGGAAACTTCAAACAAGGCAAACCCGAACAAGGAACTGCCACCAAGGCACCAAGGCACCAAGAATTATTTTATAATAATATTTTTGGTGTACCTTCGTGCCTTCGTGCCTTTGTGGCTGTTTCTAATACCACAGAAAAAGCGGAAGATATCGTTGATGAAATTAAGGAAATACACCGCGACCGCTTTGCCCGCGCCGGGGGCGTCATGGACCGCCTGCCCCAGAGCGGCGAAGAAATCCAATCCATTGCCCAACTCTTTGAAAAAGAATCCCTGGCCACAAAGATATACCTCCGCGACCAGGCCGCGGAAGAGAATGCCAGGGCAGACAATATGAAAGATTTCGCTTACATCCATTTTTCCTGCCACGGCCTCCTGAACGACGATTTCCAGTGCCTGGTATTGTCACAGTTGCCGGGATCAAAGGAAGACGGCTATTTTACCCTCAATGAAATCATGAACTGCGATTACAACGCCAAACTGATCGTGCTCTCCGCCTGCCAAACCGGTTTGGGAAAAATGGCAAGGGGCGAAGGAATCACCGGTTTGACCCGGGCCTTTATGTACGCGGGTTCCCCTGCCGTCGTGGCCAGCCTCTGGGATGTGGACGACGCGGCCACAAAAGAATTAATGGTGAAGTTTTACAGCAATATGCTGGAAAAGAACCTGGACAAAGTAGAAGCTTTAAGACAGGCCAAATTGGAACTGCTTAAAAACGAGAAATATTCCTCCCCTCTATACTGGAGCGCCTTTGTCATGTATGGTGAATGACGTTTTTGCCACGGACGAACACGGACATTCACGGACAGAGAAACAGAAGGTAAGAAGTTGAGAAGTTAAGAAGTTGAGTCAGATTTTTTTTCATCATTCATCATTCATCATTCATCATTCATCATTTTTTTCTTCTCACCTTCTTTTTTCCTCATCTGTGTCAATCAGTGTAAATCTGTGTAATCGTGGAACCGGTGGACCAAAAACCTTCGTGATAATTCGTGTAATTCGTGGGCAGTTTCTTTTTGTCCGTGAATGTCCGTGTCTGTCCGTGGCTCATCTTTAATCGGTTTGACTTTAGCGCCGGGATTTGGTAAGATTGAAGACCAAAGAGATGAGGCGCGATAATCGAAAAGGAGTCGCAATGAGGAAAAAGTACACAGTGATAGTTGCCTTGTTGGCCGCGTTAGTTGCTATTAGGGCCGAGTCCCTCTACGCGGGTTACGCGGGCTACGCGGGAGCGGGCGAATTACCCAGGCCCAGCTATGATAATTCCCTGGTTTTTTCGATCGTCTATTCGCTAACCTCGCCTGCCGCGGACACGGAAATGGAATACATGAAAAGCCGGTTCGGCAGCGGCTTGTATGCGCCGTTGGTGTGCGGTACATTTGTGGCCCTGGATATGGATTGGCGCATTAACCCGGCCGGCGCGGAAAGCGATATCGAGTACTTTAAAACGAAAGTGGATGATTTGCTGCAAAGGGCCAAAACTTACGGTGTGGGCCTGCATATTACCTTAAGCTACGGTATTTCCAGGGAAGTGCAGTTATATAACCCGGCTAAAGATGAAGATATCCGCGCCGCCCAGTGGTACAATGATAATAATTTGATGTCGGAGAACCAATGGAACATTATCAAAACTCTACCGGCGCACGCACAGGAGGAACCGCAAGACAACCGGTGGGTTTTCAACCATAATAAGATCGACGGGTCCTACGGGGCCGGCGAAGCCGAAGACGCGGCAAAGGCCTCCTCCCCCGGCCTGGTAGGGCAATACGCTTGTACCACCATGTCCAGGTACGCCCGGAAACTGAGAAACCACCTGGAAGCCAAAGTAAAGGCCGCTTTTGCTTATTTAACCTTGAAACAGAGGCAGAACCCGGATTTGCTGCTGGTAATCAGCGCAGACGGCGAAGCGGAAATGAACCTTCACCCGGTGAACCATTTTGGCTTTTTACAAGAATATTTTTGCGATTTCTCACCCTTTGCCGTAATGGAATTCCGGGACTGGATCAAACATGAAGGCCTCTATGCCGAAAATAAAAAATATGCCGGCGAAGGTTATGCAAACGGCGGCAGCCGGTACAAAGGGGCGGGGGCCGACGGCCTGCAAAATTTCAACCTGGATTTCGGGAACTCTTTTACCACCTGGAACTTAAAATATTACCACTGGAACCTCTCTGACCCGGTGGATACCGATTATACCGATAATATTAATCCCGATCCCAATGCGATTCCTTTTCCTTCATATACTTTTAACGGCATGATGCCCGCCGTCGGCCCGCGTTTTATCGATGGGGGGTTCGATCCGCCGCGGCTGATGAAACAAAAAGACGAAGACCCTTTCTGGGACCTGTGGCAGCTTTTCCGTGAAACTATGGTTCATCATTATGTGAAAGATATGGCCGTCATTGCCCGGGCCAGCGGTTTCGAAAAGAATCATTATTATACCCACCAGATTCCCGGCGATTATTTATTCGGTACCCGCCCCAATGACCCGGACATCCTTTTTTTGAATCCCCGCTATTACAGTTCCGCTTCCCCATTGTGGACCGCAAATGCTTATAGCGATATCGGGTTGGGGATAACCATGTATGACATAAATTTCGGCGCCTGGTATGCCCGGACTTCCCGGTATATTTTGCCGGTGATTTCGTCGCTGTCCGGTAACTGGGGGGCCATGGAGTATAACCCTGAAATCATTCCCCAGGGGCCGGGTTACAACATCCAGCCTGCTTCGGCCCAATCGATTTATGAACAGGTTATGAAACTTTATAATAACAATGTCCATTTTATCGGTTTTTTTAAATGGCTGAGCACCATGGAACACCAGTTCAAAGGCAACAACCGGGAAGAGGCCCTTAAACTTTTTTTCGCAGCGGTGAAAGATAAAGCCCGGCAAAGTACGGACACGGTGTTTACCCCGAAAAAGGTAGAAGGGTTTACCGGGAGCTACAATTCCGTCGATGATTCCGCGGATTTAAGCTGGTCCCGGTATATATGGACTGATTTAAATCATACCTGGAGCAATTGGGGGGATTTTAAAGAGTTTGTGATTTATCGCGGCTATACGGAGAATTTTCAACCCGGTCCCATTACTGAAATTGCCAGGTTAAGGGGCAACTCCTATAAGGATAGTAATGTTGGCGACGCCCCGGTGGTATATTACCGGATCGCCGCGGCCAACAGCATGGGCGGCGAAGGAGATGTCGTTAAAATCGGTCTAATGACGGGAAAAACCAATGGAAAGCCGTATTTAAGCGTCTCCAGGAGTTATCTGAATTTCGGCGCTGTCAAGGGCGGCTTTGCTACGCCGGCGCAAACTTTATCGATCGCCAATGCCGGCAAGGGGGTGCTAAGTTGGTCCGTTACCGATAATGCCGATTGGCTTGACGTCAATCCCCCGGGCGGGTTCGATTCTGGTGTGGTAACTGTAACCGCCAACGCGGCGGGATTAAGCGCGGGTGCTTATACGGCCGCGATTACCATCGACGCTCCCAATACCATCGGTTCTCCCCAGTCGGTCCAGGCGACCTTTACGGTTTATGCCGTCGGTCAGGATGCCGCGCCTTTCGGGGCCTTTGAGACGCCTATCCAGGGAAGCACGGTTCGCGGCAGCGTGCCTTTTACGGGCTGGGTACTGGACGATATCGGCGTGGAGAGTGTGAAGATTTACCGCGAGGAAGGAGCGAAACCGGTCTATATCGGCGACGCACTGCGCGTGGAAGGCGCACGGCCGGATGTGGAAACAGGCTATCCCCTCTACCCGGAAAACTTTAAAGCGGGATGGGGATATATGATGTTGACCAATGTATTGCCCGGCGGCGGGAACGGTTCGTTTGTGTTTTATGCGGTGGCCAGGGACGTCGCCGGCCACGAAGTGACGTTGGGAACAAAAACGGTTACCTGTGACAATGCTTATGCGGTGAAACCCTTTGGGGCCATCGATACGCCGACGCCGGGCGGCGTCGCCTCCGGCAGTCGTTACCGCAATTACGGCTGGGTATTGACCCCCAAACCCAATTGTATAAATTCCAACGGGTCCACGATCTATGTTTTCGTGGATGGCTCGAAAGTAGGAAGCCCGGTGTATAATATTTACCGTGCGGATATTGCGTCGCTATTTCCGGGTTATTGCAACAGCCATGGGGCCCATGGTTATTTTGAACTGGATACCACGTTATATAAAAACGGGGTGCATACGATTTCCTGGGGGGCCAAGGACAACGCCGGGAATGTGGACGGCATCGGGAGCCGGTATTTTATTATCAGGAATTAAGAGAACAGGGGCTTGAAAAATTATAAATTATAAATTATAAATTATAAATTATAAATTATAAATTATAAATTAAAAACTAAAAATTTAAAAAAGTAATATGAGGTATTTACATGAAGGATAAACATAATAAAAAGTATGGTTGGTTATGGATGTTATTTCCCATAGTCGGGTTATCGGCGCTTATCTGGTACCTGGTGCGGGTCGTACCCAGGCCCTCCCGCGCCTCGTATCCCTGTCAGCGCGCGGCCGCGCCTTTGGCCGGGGGGTTTCTCCTCTGGCTTGGCGGTTTGATCGGCTCCGCCTTTGCTTTTCGTAAAGCGCGCTATTTATTCCGGCAGTCGCGCACCGGCTGGGCCGTTGTCTGCATGACTGTTTTATTGGCCGCGGTGGTCGTCGCTTTTATTCATGTACCCCAGGAACCCGCCGTCGCCGATTCCGAAGCCAATGCCCCCATCGGTACAGCCAAAGGCATCCAACCCGGCCGCGTAACCTGGGCCCATGATCCCAACGCCACCGACTGGGACGGACCCGCTTCCGCCGAACATTGGTATGAAAGCGCTCATACCAACCTGGCCGCGGTAGAGAAAATGGTTTCACAGGTGATACGGGGGACCGCCGGCAAGAGCACGGATGCCGCCGCGTGGGATGCTATTTTCAAATACAATAACCGGGAACGTGGAAAAGGGGAAGTGGGCTACCGGGCCGGTGAAAAGATTTTCATTAAAATAAACCTGGTCACCTGCAATGCCCGGTTCAACACCGTAAACCCCATTACTTATGAAAAGGAGCATGCGGTCCTGAACCGCATCGATGTATCTCCGCAGGTTATCCTGGCGCTGCTCAGGCAATTGGTGAATACCGCCGGCGCGGCGCAAAGCGATATCGCTGTCGGCGATCCCACTGCATTGGTTCCCAATCATTATTGGGACTTCCTGCAGGGTGAGTTTCCCGGTGTAAAATATGTAGACAATTACGGCGGTTCCGGTCGCACCCGCGCCGAGTTTTCCACTACCCCATTTTACTGGAGCACTTCTGCCGCCGATGGCAAATTGCAGGACTATTTACCCACGGCCGTCACAGGGGCTGAATACCTTATAAATCTTGCCGTATTAAAAGGCCATTCCAGCGGCGTGTCTTTATGCGCCAAAAACCATTACGGTACATTAATCCGCTGCCCGGACGGTTATTTAAGGGATGTCGGCATAATAAATTATTACAACACGCATCTCTCTCTTCCCAACGCCGCCTGGGGCCCCGGCCTGGGACGCTACCGCGCCCACGTCGATTTAATGGGGAGCCCGGGCATCGGCGATAAAACCATGCTGTACATGCTGGACGGCCTTTATTCCGGTTACTATTGGGATGCGCAGCCGGTCAAATGGAAAATGGCCCCCTTTGGAAACGGCGCAACCGGCGATTGGCCTTCCAGCATCTTCGGTTCGCTGGACCCCGTGGCCATCGATTCCGTGGGGTATGATTTCATGCTGGCAGAAATGCCTGACGTAGTCAATTACGGCGGTGGGGCAAGCTTGCAGGGCGGCGCGGAAGATTATTTGCACGAAGCGGCCCAGGCCGATAACCCACCCTCCGGGACTTTCTATGACCCGGATAAAGACGGGACAGTTTTGAACAGCCTGGGCGTCCATGAACACTGGAACAATTCCTCCGATAAACAGTACAGCAGGAACCTGGGAACGGAAAACGGGACCGGCGTCGAATTGTTCCGGGTTTCAAATCCCGGCGGACTCCCGGGAACCATGTCTTTAAATCGTTCTAAACTGAATTTTGCTTATATTATCGGCGGTAGTCTGCCCCCATCGCAGTCTTTCAATATCGCCCATACCGGTTCCGGTGCGTGCAGTTGGATCGTGGAAGAGAATACCCCCTGGATCGACAGTTCTCCTACTTCCGGCAATGACGCCTCAAGGGTAACCGTATCCGTGGATCCGTCGGGGTTGGCGGCGGGCGCGTACACCGGCGTCATTACCGCCGCCGATCTCAATGCTTCAGACGCGACCCTCACACTCTCGGTGAATTTGAAAGTGTATGCTTCAGGGACCGATGCGGAACCCTTTGGGAACTTTGCCACCCCGGAAGACGGTTCCACCGTGCGCAGCAGTATCCCGGTGACCGGTTGGGTCCTGGATGATGTCGGGGTGGAAAGCGTTAAAATATACCGCCAGGGTGGGGAGGAGCGGATTTTTATCGGCGATGCCCTGCTGGTGGAAGGCGCCAGGCCGGATGTGGAGATTGCGTACCCCGATTACCCCATGAATTATAAGGCCGGCTGGGGTTATATGATGTTGACCAATTTTCTGCCTGACGGCGGAAACGGACCGTTTACTTTTTATGCCGTGGCCAGGGACTCTTCGGGCCGCGAAGTCACCCTGGGGACCAAAACCGTAACCTGCGATAATGCCCATGCCGTGAAACCCTTCGGCGCCATCGATGCGCCCGCCCAGGGCGGGGGGGCTTCGGGAAGCAAGTACAGGAACCAGGGGTGGGTATTGACCCCCATGCCCAACAACATTCCCACCGACGGCAAAACCATCGATGTATATATCGATGGGGCCTACAAAGGACACCCGGTTTACAATATCTACCGGTCGGACGTGGCGTCGTTGTTTCCCGGTTACGCCAACAGTAACGGGGCGTTGGCGTATTTCGATTTCGATGCCGCGGGTCTTGCCGACGGCGTGCATACCATTTATTGGGTGGCCAGGGACAATGCCGGCAACGCCGACGGCATTGGCAGTAGATATTTTACCGTGCGCAATTAGAAAAACATGCCCACGAATTACACGAATTATCACGAAAGAAGAGGAGCCACGGACGGACACGGACTCTTCTTCTTTTCTCCGCTCTTCCGCTCTTCCTCGCTTCCTTTTTCCTTGTCCGTGATTGTCCGTGTTCGTCCGTGGCTATCTTTTCTTATGTTTTGCGGGCATTTCGGATTTCGTGCTTTCTTTAAAGGGCGTCCTTTTTTCGTATGAAGAGCTGGTAAATGGGCTGCTGCATTTCTGTGAACAGTTGCTCGAAAAAGGTCCGGTGGTCCTCGCCGATCAATGGCCGGCCGCGATCCAGGGAGAGCCCTTCGGTAATGATGAAATCGTATTTTTTAACCCTCTCCGTAATTTCGTCCACATACGGCTTGCTGTCCGTTTTTACCCAGATAAACCCCCCGGCCGTTAATTTATTGGAAAGCGTTTCAAAGAAATGATCGTTTAAGAAACGGTGTTTCTCATGTTTCTGCCTGCGCCACGGGTCCGGGAAGAAAGCCAGGATCCCGTATAATGAGCGATCCGGGATGACGGTCAGCAATTCCCTGGCGTCGCCGATAGCAATGGCGGCGTTGCGGAGGCCGGCCCTTTTGATTTTATGGCAGCTTTTCACCACCCGTTTGTATTTGATATCTACGCCCAGGATATTAAGGTCCGGGTTCCTCCCGGCCAGTTCCAACACCGTGTACCCCATGAAACACCCGATTTCCATCACCACCGGCAGCGCCGGGTCATGGAAAATATTGGGGAACGAGACCTTCAATTCCGGCTGGGTATACAATAGGTCGGTCAACTGTTTGGCCAGCAGCAAATACTGGTTATAGGGATAGAATCTGATGGTTTCGTTATTTCGCAGCCGGATCAAAAAGTTCCCGGGGGCATACTGTTCGTATGAAGCGTTCGGATCGACGTTTTCGTTTTCCTTTTCCTTTTCCTGTACCATGGCTTACTCATTAACCTTCTCATTTTTCGAATATGTGAGTTTAACCTTTTTGCGGGATTCTGTCAAACAAAAAATTTATCCTGGCTTCATGGCGGATTCCATCGTTTACAAAGGATTCATGGGACGGCAAAATTTTCATCTTGATTTTAGTAGTGAATCATCTTGATTTTTTTACCAAAATGCACTAAAATAGTGAATTCACAAAAAAAGTAACGAGTTTCAAACTATTTATCTAATATAGGAGGTAGTAATGTACGTTCCAGAAATTCAAGAAGTGAAGAAACATCTCGATGACCTCAAAGAAAAAGGTTTGTTGACGGATTGGGAACTCCCTTATGAGAATATCTTAACCAGGTTGACCGCCGCGATATTTTTCCTGACTCCCACCGACGAATCCAAATTGGATGAAATATGGAAGGAGTTGGCCCAGCATCCGATGTTGCAGTACAGGTTGAACGAAGAGAAAAAATTGTCTCCACTGGAATGGCGGGTGGAGTTTAACAAAGGTTTTGAACTCTAAGTTTAGAATGAACAGGTCTTGAACCAGGCGCTCAGGGTCAGGTTAAGGTTAAGGAGAAAGAAACGGAAAACCTCCTCAACCTCAGCCTGAGTTCCTGGGAGTGCTCCCGGAAGTGGATTCGCAAAAATCATCCTGTTTCAGTCGTGGGCTATTATAATGAAGCTTTTCGGCACCAGCGATATACATCTTGCCAACAGGGTCAATTGCGAAGCCCTTGAGGGGCTGCCGCCCCATCGAGATGATTGGCTCATCGTTGCCGGGGACATCGGCGAACTGGATGAGCATCTTAAATTTGCTTTATATATCTTATCCCGCCGTTTCAAACAGGTTATCTGGGTCCCGGGAAATCATGATTTATGGAGTTTGCCGGCCCATCCCAGCAGGCTGAGGGGGGAAGCCAGGTATTGGCATCAGGTTTCCATTTGCCGTGAATTCGGCGTATTGACCCCGGAAGACCCTTATGCCGTCTGGCATGATGAGACAGAGAACCGCGATTACTGTTTGGTTCCCATGTTTTTGCTTTACGATTACACGTTTCGGCCCGATTATATCCCGCAGGAGAAAGCCGTGGATTGGGCCGCGGAGTCCGGCGTCGTATGCACCGATGAGGAGTTGCTTCATTCCGATCCTTTCGATTCGCCGGCCGCCTGGTGCGCCCAGCGTTGCGATTATACCGAAAAACGACTGCAAAACATCTCCGCCGATACGTCCATCATCTTGATCAATCATTTCCCTTTACGGGAAGAAATGGCGCAACTGCCCCGGTTTCCCCGCTTCTCCGTATGGTGCGGCGCCAGGCGCACCGAAGATTGGCATATTCGTTACCCGGTCTCGATCGTGGTTTACGGCCATATGCATATGCGGGATACCCGGTACCGCGACGGCGTCCGTTTCGAGGAAGTATCTTTCGGGTATCCCCGCGATTGGAACCCGGCCCGGGGGTTAGAGTATTATTTGCGCCAGATACTCCCGTTCAAGAAGGATTTGTCTTTGTAAGTCCATTTACTCTTCTTCCAAATGTTGCATTCAGATGTTTTAGATACGGATTCGGATTAAGGGCTTGATCGATCATGTAGGCTGAACCTGTTAAAATCAATATATCCCCGGTTTTGAGGCGGTTCTTTTCTATTTCCAGGGCTTCCGCCGGGTTAGGGATGGCTTCTACCGCATTGAAATCCTGACTCAGCAGGGCAGCCAGTTCCGTGGGGGGCAGGCCCGCATAAGAAGCCCCGGTCATCACAATATGCTCCGCCAGTTCCAGGATCGGGGCGAACACCTCCCGTACATTTCGGCTGCGGGATAGTCCCAGCAGGAAACGGAATTTCCGGCCGGGGTAGGCGATTTTCAATTGTTCCGCCAGTTTTGAAATTTTATTCACATTATGGGCCACATCGGCAATGATATTCGGTTCAACCAGCCAGAAGCGGGCCGGTAAATGGCCGGTTATCCGCGACGGGTTCAGTTCGAAGTTCGGGTAGAAATATTTAATCACTTTGCAGGCCAGGGCTAGGTTGCGGCGTTTAAATGCCGGTTCTTTGTCCGCCGGGATACCCAGTGCATCGATTTCTTGCGGTTGCAGGACATGAACTGCGGCGCCCTCGGTTTGCGCTGCTTTGCGGACATATTCCAGCGTCGGTTCTTCGGCGGCGGTAAAGAAAGGAATGCCCGGCCGTGCGATGCCCGCTTTTTCCAGGGCCCGCTGCCAGGGTTCCGCGCCCAGGGTTTGGGGGTGGTCTTCGCCTACGTTGGTTAAAATACAGGCCGCCATATCCAGGGCCATCAGTGGTGTATAGCGTCCGCCCGCGCCCACTTCCATCATACCCCATTCCACCTTATATTTCTCAAAAAGATGGAGCGCCAGTAAAATACCCAATTCGGCAAATGAAAGGGCATTGCCCGGGTATTTTTTTATAAAGTGGTCCTGGTAAGGGAGGAGGGTTTCCCGGTAAATCCTGACAATCTCTTCATGGCCCACTATTTTTCCGTCGATATGAAACCGTTCCGCGTAATCGAACACATGGGGGCCGGTCCAGGAGCCTGTTCTTGCCGGGAATCCCTGTTCCAGGTAGTGGATTACCGAGCCTTTGCCGTTGGTTCCGGTAACGTGGATGAGCCGGGAGGGGTGGCCGTTGGGCCAGAAATCGCTTACTGCTTCGCGCAGGAAAAACATGCGCTGACGTTTCCCGGCGGCCCATGGGCTGTGGAAAATTTCATCCAGCGTGACTAGGTAGGCCGGTTCGAACGATTCTAATGAAGATTTTTGGGGTTGGTTCCCTATCATGACGCTATTTTACCTTAATTCTTTTTCTAGTTCAATAGTTCCCATAACCTGGATCCTCTGCTTACTGACCGCGCGCCCCAGCGTCTGTCCGCGGCTGCGTTTTATTCTTAATTTTTAACCGCCCCCAACTTTTGAACAAACCCACGCCGGCCGCAATGGCCGTTACAGTACCGATACCGGCGGCGATGTAGTCGGCGTAAATCCAGAACCCGATGGAAAAAAGCGCGCTGTAAATAGTCACACACCCCAGCAACACAAGCAGCAAACTGCCCGGCACATCCCACTTATCTTTCGTTGTTAATGAAACACCCGCTAATCCTAACCCGCCGTCCTCTTTTTCAACCCGTTCCAGGAATTTTTTCCAGCCCGGTCCGCCCGGGTTAATCAACCGGTAAAATTTAAGCAAGGTATCCTTATCCGTGGGTTTACCCAGCAGGGTGGCCATCAGCCAGGCCGTGGTAGTAATGGCCGCGCCCAGGGTGAATTTTTGCCAGTCTTCCAGGGGCGAGAACCCGATTCGAACATGAATCAATTCAAAATAAACCGCCGCCAGGAACGATACCACCATGGCAACGATTTCACTGGCGGCATTGATGCGCCACCAGAACCACCGTAAAATAAACAGCAGCCCGGTGCCGGCGCCGATTTGCAGTAGGATTTTAAAAGCTTGCAGGGCATTCTGGAGCATCAGCGCAAATAATCCCGACAGTATCATCAAAAACACGGTGGAAATTCGCCCCACCAGGACCAGTTCCTTTTCCGGGGCCAGTTTCCTGGCAAACCGTTTATAAAAATCATTGACAATGTAAGACGACCCCCAGTTCAGGTGGGTAGAGATCGTAGACATATACGCCGCAGCCAGCGAAGCTACGACAATTCCCAAAAGCCCGTGGGGCAGAAACGAAATCATGGCCGGGTACGCCATGTCATGCCCCAGTTTGCCGGCCGGGATTTGGGGAAAGGTTTTTTGCAGCGACGCCAGGTCCGGGAACACCACCAGTGAAGCCAGGGCCGCGATAATCCAGGGCCAGGGTCTAAGGGCGTAGTGGGCAAAATTAAAAAACAGCGTAGCGCCTACGGCATTCTTTTCATCTTTAGCGGCAAACATTCGTTGGGCGATGTATCCTCCGCCCCCGGGTTCCGATCCCGGGTACCAGGCCGCCCACCACTGCACGGCCAGGGGAATAACAAAGACCGCCATCAGCACATTGGTGGCGGAAAAATCCGGCAGGATCGATAATTTCCCTTTCACCGCTTCATGGGCCAGCAGTTTCGACAGGCCGCCCACTTGCGGTAGGCCGACTGCGGCCACGGCCACCACCACCGACCCAAACATGGCCACGACAAATTGGAAAAGGTCGGTGACTAAAACGCTGCGCAGACCGCCCAGCACGCTGTAAATCACCGTGATGGTCCCGCACACGATGATGGTCGCCCCCGGCGAGATATTCAATAAAATGACGCCGATCTTTATGGCGGCCAGGGAAACCACGGCCATTACCATGACATTAAAAAAAATCCCCAGGTAGAGGGCGCGGAAGCCGCGCAGGAACACGGCGATTTTGCCGCTGTAACGCAGTTCGTAAAACTCGTTATCGGTTAAAACATCGGAGCGTTTCCATAATTTGGCGTAAATAAACACGGTGGTCATGCCGGTGACCAGGAAGGCCCACCAAACCCAGTTGCCGGAAACGCCGTTGTTGCGGACGATATCCGTCACCAGGTTCGGGGTATCGGTAGAGAAAGTGGTTGCCACCATGGATACGCCCAGGAGCCACCAGGGCATATTTTTCCCGCCGGCAAAGTATTCCTCGGAGCTTGTTCCTGCCCGTTTCATTACCACCAGGCCGATTACCAGGGACAGGAGAAAGAACCCGATAATATAAATCCAATCGCCGGTATTAAGAAGCATGAGTTCCTCCTTCGGTAATAAGAAAGATAAATGTTTAAATCCAATTATACCTTATTTTTAGCTGAAATGATATTGTATTGACTTCCCAAAGTATTTCCTTTAAAATTTCCTATGATTAAAAATAAGGATATCAAAATGAACCCATTATTTACCGCGTTAAAAGTTAAATCATTTGAAATTAAAAACCGGGTGGTCATGCCCCCGGTGGTTAGTTTCGGTTGGGCGGACGAAAACGGCTATGTGGATGACCGCCACGTAAAACATTATGAGGAAAGGGCCGCAGGCGGCGCCGGGATGATTATCGTCGAAGCCACCTGTGTAAAAAAGGACGGCCGTATTGTGAATTCCCAACCGGGGATATGGTCGGACAGCCATATCGAAGGTTTAAGTAAAATTACCTCCGCCTGCCTGGCTCATGGCCCGATGCTGCTGCTGCAAATACATCATTCGGGGTTGGTTACTTCCCCGGCCATTGCGGACAAAGCCGTCGGACCCACTGCCGATCCCGCCAACAGCCGCACACACACCTTATCCCGCGAAGAAATCCACCACCTGCAAGACGCCTTCATTAAGGCCGCCAAAAGGGCAAAACAAGCCGGTTTTCACGGCGTCGAATTGCATGGCGCCCATGGTTTCTTGTTAAACCAATTTGCGACGCATATCATTAACAAAAGAGAAGATGAGTTCGGGCAGACCTTACAGGGCCGCTTAAAATTTGCCTCCGGGATAATCGAAGGTATCCGGGAATCCCTGGGAGAGGACTTTATTATCGGGTATCGGTTGGGTTCCAATTCCCCAACCCTTGCAGACGGCATCGAGGTCGCAAAATACCTGGAAAAAACCGGGGTCGATATCCTTCATGCCTCGCATGGGGGTAGTACGGGCGTAATACCGGCTGTACCCGAAAACTTTGCTTACAATGGGATCGTATACAGCGGCGCACAAATAAAGAAACATGTAAATATCCCGGTAATCGTAGTCAATGAGATCAAGACGCCGGAGCGGGCGTCATACTTGATCGAGCATCAGATGGCTGATTTTGTCGCGATAGCGAGAGACATGTTGACGGATCCCCAATGGGTAAAGAAAGCCATGAATAATGAACCCATCGATTATTGTATCCAATGCAAGCCCAAATGCAAGCGCTATGAAAGCCCGGATTTATGCCCCGTGCATAAAGGATAAAATAGAGAAAGAGCGGCAAGGAAGAAAAAGAATGATGAATGATGAATGATGAATGATGAATTACTCCTACCTCGCGTTCTTAACGTCTAATCGTCCGTGTTTTGTCCGTGTTCGTCTGTGGCTCTTCTTTTCATTCGTGTTAATTCGTGTAATTCGTGGGCTGTTTTTGTTTTGGCTAACTATGGCTTACCGGTTTGAATGAATACCGGGTAAACCGTGACGCCGCTCCCGGGGTCTTGAAACGGGGTTTCGTATTTCTTCTTGTTAGCGTCATCGATGCTTTCGATAAAGGAAACCAGGTAAATTTCCTTGAGTCCCAATCGTTTTGCATATTGGGCCGCTTGTTCAAGGGCCGCCCGATACCCGGATCGGTCCATGAAACTTTTTAACTCGATCCCATAGGTCATATTATTATATTGGAGGAGAAGATCGATTTTGCCGTTGCCGGTGGGAAATTCCGGGAAGATGCGCACTTTTTTGCCCCGCAGCAATTCATCCAGGTAAGAGTAGATGTTAAAATGGAATACGGCTTCATATATTCGTAAATCGCTCCGCCTGGGGGCATCTTTAAATAACCAGCCCTTGTTTTTATCCAGGTAAGTTTGATAGAGCTCCAGCATGGCGGGAATGTCCATATGGTCAGGGAAGATGACCTCTTTCACGTCCATAAAAGCGTCCACCAGTTGGCCCATTTCCTTGAAGATTTCATTGGAAAAATAATTGAATAACCGCTTTTGAACAAATGGAGAAGCAAATTTAACGTAACTGTCGTCGCCGGTAATAGTATCCGGCTCGATCACGCCGTTCATATAGAGATAATTGATCTCGATATCATCGAAGCGGAATTTCATCGGTTTATCGGTTTTAAAAAGCTCGATTATCGTGTACCGGTACGGTTGGATTTTGGCTTTACTAATGATGTTCAGGATGTTATTATTGGGAAGGACATTTTGGGCCAGTCGGTAGATGTTCTCAAAATCCTTCACTTGAATCGGCCTGGAGGTATCGTTGGGAAGGTTTTCAACGCCTTCGGTAAGGATTTCGCCGAGCCAGCAGGTTAGGCCCGGTTGGCCGGCGGTTTCCGTATAAATTTTTTCAACCACTGCCGGTTCGATTGGTTGGCCGCTTTCCTTTTCATACCATTGGAACATCCCTTTTACTTCTTCAAAAGTCAGGTTGGGGATATGAACACTTCGTTGGACATTAAATGGCGAGCCTTTTTCATTTTCGATGCCCAGGACGCTACGGACGCCGATTAAGGCGACGGCATGGAGGAGGTAGGTCTTTTGTTCCGTGGTTTTATCGCTCTCATAGCGCCTGTTATTATAAATACTCCTGAACGAAGTGACCAGTGTATTAATAGCTTTTTCAGAAAGGGCGTCGAATTCATCCAGTATTAAAATAAGCGGTTTATCCAGTACGTTGTTTTTGAAGATTGCCTGGAATTTATCCTCGTCATCGATGTCTTTAAACGTTTTACCCAGTCCTTGACCGATTTCCCTGGCAATGATTTTGATGATGGTCTTAATATGTGTTTCATTTTTAAGATTTTCCAGGTTAACCACCACGACATCGAAACGTGGGTCTTTTTTCAGTTGAAAGAGGATTTCCTGCATGACCCATGTTTTACCGGTCTGCCGGGGCGCCCATACGGTGATGTAATGGCCACCTTTTTGAGGATTTTCTCCCATCAATTGAGTGAGAGCCCCGTCAATTAATTCTTTCCTGGGTGCGTAATAATGCACATCCGTATCAATGGGTCCATACGAATTAAATCGTCTCATATTCGACTCCTTGTCTTATTTCTTTGCCGTTCTTATTGTATCAAAAGCCGGTGGATAATGCAAACGAACAAAAAATAGCCACCAAGCCACCAAGGCACAAAGGTACACCAAGAGTTTTATTATAAATACATCCCTGGTGGTATTATAGGATTGTCTCAGCCCAAGGGAACAGGAAGATTGGAAAAGAGAAGTTAACCGGGAGGGCATCGGAGTCTTCCGTGAGTCATGAAATGGAATGGTCAATGGCAGAAATAACTGATCTTCTCCATTGCCCAACTTCCCAGACCGTTGGGAAAACTTCGGGGATTTCAGTAGTGAACAGGCAATGCCAGTTCCCTACTTCCCGGGGCCTCGAAAAATCTTCCGGAAGGTCAAGAAAATTTTTCGGAAGGTCAAGAAAATCTTCCGGAAGCTCAAGAAAATCTTCCGGAAGGTCGGGAAAATCTTCCGGAAGGCCAAGAAAATCTTCCGGAAGGTCGAGAAAATCTTTCGGAAGGTCGGGAAAATCTTCCGGAGGGTCAATAAAATCTTTTGGAAGGTCGGAAAATCTTTTGGAAGGCCAAGAAAATCTTTTGGAAGGCAAAAAGAATCTTTCCGGGGCTTTGGCGAAACTTTCCCGGCGAGGTATAGAACAATAAACACAACGAATATAAATCAAAGGAGATCACTCCTCCCCCGCAAAAGCTTTTTAATATTTACCCTCTATTGAAAAACTATTGGATTTCCCTTATAATAAGGACCCTGGCACAATTGATTGATTGACATATTGCTCATTAAGGAAGCGATATTTTAAAATGAGAGGTAATAGAAATGAAAATAGAATCCATAAGGCTTAAAAACTTTAAGACCTTCCAGGATGTGGAAATCAAAAATATTCCACGTTTTTGCGTCCTGGTAGGCGCCAATGGAACAGGTAAATCCACCTTGTTCCAGCTTTTTGGTTTCCTTAAGGATGCGTTTCACACAAACCTCCATACCGCCCTTACAACACTCGGCGGCAGCAAAGGAATTCAGGAGGTCCGAAGTCGTGGTCAAAACGATAATATCGAAATCGAACTTAAATTCAGGGAAAAACCCACAGAGCCATTGATTACCTATTCACTAGCCATCAGCGAAGAAAACGGATATCCCATCGTAGACCGTGAGGTCCTGGAATACCGCCGGGGAAGCAGCGGGCAACCGTGGCATTTCCTGGATTTTAATAAAGGCAAAGGATTCGCCGTAACCAATGAACTGGATGATGTTAAAGATGCGAATCAACTGAAACGGGAAGAACAGGTTCTCAAATCGAAAGATATTCTTGCCATAAAAGGACTCGCTCAATTTGAGCGCTTCCCTGCCGTTAAAGCATTGGGGGATTTGATAGAAAATTGGCATATATCCGACTTTCATATTACCAAAGCCCGCCCGGAACAAGAATCCGGTTATGCGGAGCACCTCTCCAGGGAAGGAGAAAACCTTTCCCTGGTAACGGAATACCTTTCTAAAAAACACCCGGAAATATTCGCCCAAATCCTTGAACGATTAGCCAAACGAGTTCCCGGCTTAGCGAAAGTAGAATCCAAAAACACTGAAGAAGGACGGGTGCTGTTGAGATTTACGGATGGCGCTTTTGAAGCCCCATTCCTGGCCAGGCACGTTTCCGATGGAACCATAAAAATGTTTGCCTACTTGGTTCTATTATATGATCCCAAACCACACCCGCTCCTGTGCGTGGAAGAACCCGAAAACCAACTTTACCATAAATTGCTGTGGGAACTGGCCGAAGAATTCCGGGCATATTCACTCCGGGGAAAACAAGTATTTGTTTCAACCCATTCCCCGGATTTTTTGAACGCCGTGAATCTTGGTGAAGTATTCTGGCTTATCAAGCAAGACGGTTATACCCAGGTAAAACATGCCGTCGCCGATAATCAATTAAAAACACTTACAGCGGAAGGCGATCAAATGGGATATCTCTGGAAACAAGGTTTTTTTGAGAGAGTCGATCCATGAAAGAATTGATCTTTTTCCTGGAAGAACCCTCGGCAAAAGAAATGCTGAAAGGTTTGTTAAATCGAATGGTTAACCCGGATATCAAATGCGCCTACATTGTTTTTGAAGGAAAATCCGACCTGGAAAATAATATCGTCCGAAAACTACGCAGTTGGAATAACCCCCATGCCCGATTTATCGTCCTCAGGGATAAAGACAGCGGAAATTGCGAACAAATAAAATTAAACCTGAAACAAAAATGCGCGCTCTCCGGGAAACCGGATACTCTTGTTCGAATTGCCTGCCATGAGCTTGAAAGCTGGTATATCGGCGACCTGGGCGCAGTGGAGAAAGGTCTGAATTTAGCCAACTTATCCAAACAGCAAAAGAAAAGAAAATATAGAAACCCGGATAATTTAGCGAACGCCACGGAAGAATTGATGAAATTAACAAATTTTAAATATCAAAAAATCGATGGCTCCCGGAAAATAGGCCCCTTTATGGATTTAGAAAATAACACTTCACATAGTTACCGGGTATTTATAAATGGATTAAAACGAGTGCTGCATGAAGCTTCAATTCGATAAATCACAACCCCATCAACTAAATGCCATAAATGCGGTTGTCGATCTATTCGACGGCCAACCTATTTTTTTGATGGTAAAAACTGTCTGAACCGCAGATAACGCTGATGACGCTGATTAAAGACTTCCAACTTTTAATCTGTGGAATCTGCGTCATCTGCGGCATCTGCGGTTCAGACTTTGCGCGGCACCATTTGAGGGATTTTTCCTGCCCGTCCCCTTTTTCTCCATTCGAGTTGTTTTATTACTCAGGACTACGTCATTCTAAGTAAATTTTTTAGAAATAATCTGTTTTCGAGGAATTTGCATAAACCAAAGGAAACGCACTCCTGTTTTATTACTTGACATGGATAAAAATCTATGTTATATTTAGTTCTACAATTAAACTTGAAAAGGAGATTTAAGATGAATATTAAATTTTCTGGGAACCATTCGATAGATGGTGAAAGTGGTAACATTATTTTCTTTGCAGAGGTTGATGGTAAAACAGTTCCGTGCATTGTATCCGATCAAGCCCTACAAGATTTACTACCTTCTAATGCAAAGAAAAAACCAGATGAGCTGTTTAAACTATATAAGGCAGATCTCGAAAATATCGCCGAAAAAAAAATTTCGGCTCCTGAGTTCAATTGGGGAGATGTACTAATAACTACTGTTGATATACCTTAACGCAATTGTTCATTGGTTTTGTATCTTGTATTCTGCTATCGGGATGCGCTCACGCAATATATGGTTAAAGCTCAACGATAGTCACGTTGTGGTCGCGTCCGGGAATATTATGGGAATTTTTTTTTTTGAAGTGGGTGGAAATCTGTGTCATAATTAAATTTCGAATTTAGGCCATGTTCAGAGCTTTTTGGCCGCCGGAGGTAGTAACGAGGTAGTAACCTTTGTAGGTTCCGACCTGGATGATGCAATGAACCTCAACCTCTTGCAATGGCTCTACAATAGGGTGCGTGCTCCGCGTGCACGCTTTCCTTTGCACTAATGTTATCAATGCATCGAACCATCCTAATAGGCACCCACGCCGCGGAGCCTGTCCCCTTTTTACTCCTTCAAATTACCAAAGAATGGGGATAAACGAAAAAAAGTGGTTCTTTGTTGAACTAGCCAAATAAAAGTATCTGTTCTCGGAAAAGCTCAATAATATCGGCAGGAGCACTTTCGATAAAATTATTTGCTGGCAACTTGAATCCAGAAAGCTTCTGTTTAATACCTTTTACAACCTTATTTGGGATTCTTATCCCATGGCTCCTATCATGCGCTGTGCCATCAATATTCAATGCGAAGATTTGATTATTTTTGTAATAAACGTGCATATGTTCTTGGCCGACCGAGGAGTGCGCCGCTTTATGCAATTCATAAGAAAACCCACCACCTAAAGTGCCACGACGATTCGCTTCTTCAAAAACAGCAAGCTCTTTTCTATCAAAAAGGATATAGATAATATATTCATCTATCTCAAAAGTGAACCATTCGTACTGCGAGACTTTTGATTTTAGAAACTGTCTGAAACTCTTCAATTTTATCTCCAT
Organism: Candidatus Aminicenantota bacterium; assembly: GCA_026393835.1. GTDB lineage: Bacteria > Acidobacteriota > Aminicenantia > UBA2199 > UBA2199 > JAKAGC01. The sequence continues at coordinate 111,634 of JAPKZK010000052.1, forward strand.
ATTAAACTGCAATTCGCTTACTCTGTCTGCAATTCAAGCTCAGCCTCTGCAAAATAACCTTCTCCTTTTTTAGCGCCGAAAATCCAGGTGCAGTAGTAATATCCGGGCGTTACTTTGCCTATGTTGGCATACTCATTATGGATATTAGACGGAGGATTTTCTTTAATCGCCTGAGTAACGACTACCATCTTTCTCGGTTTTTTATCTGACATATGAATTACACGATCTTTAGGTTTAAAGCTCATGTTCTTGTCTCCTTGTTATTGAAATCAAAGTACATTTATAAGATATTTTTTTCATGGCATAATACGTAACACAAAATTTAGATATTGTCAACAGTGAATATACATTTTTTTCAATAAATGAAAAAGTCATATCACTTTCTGTTCTATTGACGATGAAAAATGGAATAGTGACATTATTTTTAGAGATTGCATCAGACAATAAATGAAGTTTGGGCAGACACGGGGGCCTGCCCCTTGTATAATATTATATTAATTTTATGTATAAAATTAATATAGGCAATAGACGCGCGAGGTGCAGAAAATATGACCATAATACATTTTTTGATCGGCAAGAGGCAGCTCCCTCTCTTTCCCATATGCCTTAGTCG
>JAPKZK010000157.1 GCA_026393835.1 Candidatus Aminicenantota bacterium
AACTACTTATCAGAGCCAACGCCGCATTAAGAGTTCATATTGAAACGCAAGAAAAAAATCTTTCAGTACGAAAAGGTGAAAAATGATCTTTTTTTTTAAAAAAACATTATTTTACTCTTGACATTTAAGACAGTCGCTACAGGAAATGCCTATTACCCCTGGCCCCCGGTCCCTGAGTTCTCACTGCCCGAAGGGCGCCGTTTCCATTTTTAGTTTTTCATTTTTCGTTTTTACTCCCGTTCTTTCATGGTAAACTGTCAAAGGGACGCCTTCGCCCGGCAAAATCATTTCTTTCTTGAAAATAAATCGACTTTATAGTAATATACCGGAAGGAGGTTCTAATGTTATATTATCTTTCTAAAAAACAGGAGAAAATAAATGCCCTCAATTTCTATGTTCTATGGTATCGTCATTTACATGTATTTCAAGGATAACAAGCACCACAATAAACCACATATTCATGCCAGGTATCAGGAGTCAGAAGCTGTTTTTGTTATTCCTGACGGTGAATTACTTGAAGGTAACTTTCCAAAATCGAAAACAAGGCTTATTCAAGCCTGGATTGAATTGCACCAAGACGAACTTCTTGCCGATTGGGGGCTTACAGTTTCAGGAGAGCAACCATATAAGATCGATCCTTTGAGGTAAAATATGAACCCAAGAATCAGTAAAGTTTTTCCAACCAATGATTACAAACTGGTACTTGTTTTTAATAATGGAGAGCGAAGGATTTATGATTGCTCCGGTTTATTAAATTTCGGGGTTTTTAATGAACTGAAGAATGTCGGTTACTTCAAACAGGTAAAAGTCCTGGATGGAACGGTTGTTTGGCCTCATGAGCAAGATATATGCCCTGATACACTTTATTTGGACTCCATTAAAGAACCCGTTCATGGAGTTCGGTAACAAGAATGCTCCTGGAAGATATATCTCGCTCCCGGTAAGATTTTTTAAGGCTCCGGGAAGATTTTTCTTGGCCCCGGATAGTTTCCCCACGACGCCGGATAGTTTTCCCACGTATCTGGGAAGTTTCCCCATCGGTCTGGGGGGTGAGGTAAAGTTCAGATATTGGAGAAAAAATTGGTCTGTCCCGTTCTTTCCCGAAGGGCGCCGTTTCCATTTTTAGTTTTTCATTTTTCGTTTTTACTTTTTAATTGTTTTAGGGAGGTTTATTCCAGCTTGTCCCCTGCCTCCCCCAGTAAATCAATTGCCCGAAACCAATAGAAAAATGCCTCCGGTCTGTATTTTTTAAATTTGTTGAATTTTGTAAAATCCGGGTGAATGATATCCAGGTAGCTTAAATCTTCCTTTTTATCAAAACGGCAAATCTCTTCCAGCGAGGAAACCTTAAATAGCCGTTTAAGTAACAGGGATAGATAAGCGGCTTTCCCAGCGCTTACAACAGCATCTTCTATACGGTATTGCTCTGAATATGTAAAGTGGATAATTTTTTTTATGCCCTCGTTTAACTCAGCGAAATAATCTTTTTTGTATGTCCCGCGAAAAGCAATGATGACGGTAGTTTCAAAAATATCATCCAAAACCTGGACAATATCCGTTTGAGATAAATTCCTGTATTGCAATTCTTTTCCGGCAATGTATTCGAACGTTTTTTTTACTATTTGAATATTATCGGAATGATCGAATAATTTGCCGATATCATACAACTGCTTGATTATCTCAAGGCTTTTCCCTTTTCCATATGGTATTCCTGTAGTATTGGGAGCGAAGGCAGTCAATTTATCTCCCAGGATACAGTCGACGCCAGGTAAAGTTACCTTGACCAATGGGGGGCCTGTGCTGATAAATGGTGATTCAACCGGTAAAGAAACAGTCTGGGGATACGGATTCGGTTCAAATAAGATATCCAGTAGTACTACCGCATTCTGTAACCCGATATTCAATACGGAATTGTAAAAAAACTTAAAATGAGCTTTGGGAACAGTTGTGGCGTTATCCCGTTTGTCTTCTTCGTAACCGGTAAATACACCTTCAGCGATGATTGTCTTAAAAAGCTCATCCAATCCCCTGGATTCGCTGGGGATTATGATATCGATGTCGATAGAAAAACGGTTGATTTCCCTGAGCAATAATAAAAGGGAACTACCGCCTTTGAAAATGAAATCCAGGCCTTTTAACTTTAATTGCTCCAACAAAGTTAGAGCTTTGATTACTTTTTCAATTAAGATTGGGTCTTTTCCTTTTAACAGCCTCCTGGTATTTTCTAACCACTCTTTTGAATGCGATTCCTTTCCGATCATGTTCTTTACTCCGGTCTGTCCATTTAATCGATTAATTCCCCGGGAATTATTTCATTTTTCAGGATAAAATCCGTCAATTGATCTTTTTTCTTTCTTCGCTGCGCATAGCGAAAGAGTGTACTTATATTTACCGGGAACTGCCGGTAAGCATTCTTAAAAATAGTGATCAACTCTTGCCCTTGATAGGCGATAAAAAGAGAGCGATCGATGAACAAATCCACCAAAATTTTTTCCAGTTTGGGGATACGGATGCCCTCTTGCTCTTGCGTAGGAGCTTGAGTAAGCAATGTCCTGATGATAGTACTCTGTCGATTTGAGGCAATGTATTGTTCGATTTCTTTATCCGAGGGTTTGAAATAGATTTTATCCTTTTCATCTTGTTGCTGCAAAAAATAAAAGACCGATTGGGCCGCCTCATTTTCTACTTCGAGCAAATCCATAAAATGGCCGGGTTGATGGTTCATCAGTTCATTTAACCATAGGGTTTCCCATATACAACAGCCCGTATAGGGGAACTCCTTTTTGATCTCTTTATATTTTTTTTTCAGTCTACTTGAAATCCCCGGTTGATATAAGAGTCGCGATCCCGATTGAAAGGTATAAACGCCTCTCTTAACGGTTCGGAGGAATTCTTTTTTTTGAATAGCATGGATTTTCCATTTAAAAGCAGACTCATTAAAACTTGTATCGATGCGTTGGTAATATTGCCGCAGGTCGTTTATAGTAAAAACCGTTTTATCCTTAAAGTATTCTTTTAAGTCGTCAAGCCTTAATAAAGAGTGTGTTTCCACGGGTTTACACCTCCAAAAACAAGAACCAACTATCGTCACTATAGTTGATTTAGTGACGATAGTTAGAATTATATCACACCCGGGAATATTATCATAGTTCTAAAATAAAAAATCCTGTTTAATCAAAAGCTTTGGGGGGGAAAAATTGGGCTGCCCCCTAATCATTGGGCAGACACGCAGGTCTGCCCTTACAGAAAATGCCTATTACCACTGGCGCCCGACTCCCGGTCCCTGACTTTTCACTGCCCGAAGGGCTCCGTTTCCATTTTTAGTTTTTCATTTTCCGTTTTTATTTTTTAATTGTTTTGGAGAGGGAGGTTTAATCCAGCCTGTCCCCTGTCCCGCGGGAACTTTCCCCATGGTGGCAGGAACTTTCCCGGAAGTCAGGGAGGCTTTTCAGAGGATGCACAGATTCTTGTGAGGAGCAATATGGTAAAAAAATTTTGCCGACGCTGTTGGCAAAATTAGTACCTCAATACGGTAGCTTCAGTACACGAGGAAGATTTACGGGACAGGCGGGAAAAATTTTCACCAGTCTGTAAGCATCTTCAAGAGAGGGGCAGAAATTCCCTCATCTAATCCTCATTTTTGCCTGGCCCCTAATCCTCTACGGAATGGCTCCTTCCGCCTCCATTAAGGTCTTAATTCTTTCTTCAAGTAACTTCCTGTCCGGTAAATACGTCTGATACCGTGAAACAAATATTTTCCTTGATAATCCCCCTGTTGCATACTTCACAAGTATTTCATCCTTATCGGTCGCCAGGATAATTCCTATAGGCTCGTTGTCATCTTTAGCAGATTCCTCTTCTTTGAAGTAATTCAAATACATGTTCATTTGACCAATATCGTTATGCTCAACTTCGTTGACTTTCAAGTCGATCAAAACAAAACATTTCAGGATACGGTGATAAAAAACGAGGTCTACCCGATAGTGAACATTTGCAATCGTTATACGATGTTGACGCGCGATAAATGCGAATCCTTTCCCCAACTCTAGAAGAAACTGCTGAAGGTTACTGATAATCCGGCGTTCAAGATCTGATTCAAGTGGTTTAATATCTTCCGAAATTCCCAGGAATTCGAAAATATAAGGGTCCTTTAGGAGGTCTTCGGGATGTTCGAGTTCCTGTCCATTACGCGAAATTTTCATTAATTTTTCTTTATCGTTATTATGCATAAGACGTAAAAACAATGCAGTTTTTTTTTGTCTTTTCAGATCTCTGACAGACCAGTTTTCGCTAATGCATTGCTTTTCGTAAAAGAAGCGCTCAAGATCGTTGCTGATTTTCAGGAGTTCAAAATAATGCGACCAGGTCAATTTGTGAGACAGCGTCTCACAAATTGGATATTTCACATAAAAAAGACGCATATAGCTGACGTTGCTCCTGCTAAATCCATGTCCATGCCGTTTTCGCAGATCATCCGCCAGTCGCTCAAGAAGTGCTGTTCCGTACTCTGCCTTTGGTATCCCATCCTGTTCGTACTCTACGATATGCCGTCCAATGTTCCAATAGGCGCGAACCTGCTCATTGTGTACCATGCCAATGGCGCGTCTCCGGGCATCCATAAATGCCTGTCCAATGGTATCGAGTAAGTGAAGATATGAGTCCTGCTTTTTGGACACCTGTTTTTCATCATTGTTCATTTCCTGGTATTACTCCTTTTAGCTTTAGATTTGTTCTTCTAATATTAGAGGTAAAATCATTTTTTGTCAACAGAGATCACACCCTAAAGGTATTTTAACTCTTTGGCGAAATAGCGAAGCCAGGAGGTCTGAATATATACTTAAGACCTGGACAGCCCAAACCAGAACTTCAGGTCGCACTCGTTTTTCATTTTTAATTGTTTTGGAAAGGTTTATTCCAGCCTGTCCCCTGTTCCCTTTCTCTAGTAGAGGGGATGTCCTGTTGGACACAAGCACAATCAGGTGTTTCGTATTTCCTATTGTTTCCGTACCCCTCTAGAGGGGATGTCCTGTTGGACTGAAGAAAAAATACCTTTATCCACACTTCTAAAGAGTTTCCGTACCCCCCTAGAGGGGATGTCCTGTTGGACTCATGCATCCTGTATGATACATGTGACGGCTTGTTTCCGTACCCCTCTAGAGGGGATGTCCTGTTGGACTCTGGCAGTTTGAAAATATTTTATAACCACCATTTTCAGACCAAAAATTCAGAACCTCCTTAGAATAGTGCACATAAATGTGTGCATTGTGCTGAGGTTCCAATGAAATTTTTACAATCGCCATTTTTTTACCCGATGGTATTATATTACAAACACATTATCGAAGTCAATTGTCTGAACCGGGATTTATAGGATGAAAGGATGAACAGGATGATGGAGGGCTAATAAGGAGCTTTTTAATTTATTCCAGCCTGTCCCCTGTTTCGCCCCCGGCAACTTTCCAGGCCCCCGGAAAATCTTTCCAGGGGGTTTAAAAATGAATCGAATTGTATTACAATGGCTATGAATGAAGACTAGAGCAGGTGAATATGCAAAAAAAGCTGACAGTAGAGGATAATGATAATGAATGGAAACTCTCCTGGGAGGAGACTTACAGGGAGATAGCCGCGGAAAAGGAAAATTGGGACGATTATGATATTGCTCTTATGGATGGACTCCCGGGAGAAGAATTTGATTCCAAAAAGATATAAAACCCACCAGTTGAGAAGGCTCATCACCGAAATGTACGGCGAAGAATAACAATTCAGATAGACATTTCCGACCTTATCCGTGGCCTTCTGAGGGACAAATCGCAATTGCTATAAAATTAAAATTCATAAGGATCAAAATCAGGTTCAGGACTCCCCCCGCATTCATTACATATTGCAATACCAGCACTAATATCTCTACCTTTATCATCTTCTCCAAAAATTTCAATTCCTTGTGCCTCTGATTCCCACACAGTCCGATGGCAAATATCACATTCAACTTCACCTTCAGTATGACCACAAAGTATGCATCCCAATTGTTGGATATCGAATGTTAATTCTCCACAATTCGGACAATAGCGCGCAGGTTTATTTTTTAACCGTCCTTCCATAATCTGGGCTAACTCTTGTTTGAATTCAAAATGTAATTTTAGGAGTGGAGCCCATTGATTGTCATTTTTAAATTCAGAAATAAGGTTAATTCCTAAATGATTTTCAGTGAAATCAAAAATAAAAGCGAGTGTACCCCCAATAATTGCTTTTGATTCTTTCTCCTCTATTTCGAATATATAATGTTCAATCGAATTCCTAGCTTTTCTTAGTGCTGCTATAGTTTTTTCCATCTTTTCTGATATCTTCACGCCCCCCAATTTCCTGAGACGATTCAAAGCTCCGTCAGTATTAATAGTAATTGCTGTGTTGGATGGGTACCGATCTATATCTTTCCATATAAAAGCTGGGTGGATCCGATAAAGTCGTTCTTTTAAAAATAGTTCAACAGCATGAGCTAAATTTAAAATTACTCTTTTATGGCTACTTTCATCAAGTGCTTTTTTTTCTATCAAGTGGGAAACCGCCTGGGAAAGTGAATCCTTAGCATTTCCCAGGATGTCAAATTTTAACTTTTTCGTCTCCATTTCTTTTATTCACCGTTGCTCACAAAAACAATCGTCTCGTCAAAAAACCGATACCCTTCGAGGATGTTAGGGCTTACACCTAAAGCTTTTGCCCCTGCTGCTTTTCCGTCCCTAGGCGCTTTTGCAGGGAATTTGTTCGGGTGGCGACGCGTCCCACTTTTGTTCCATGATACTTCATGCCCATCCGGCATTTTTATGTGGCAGTGAGGTTCGTCGCCTTGAAAATGTGGTGAATCCAAACGAGCCGAGTATCTTCCGACTTTTGCTCTCACTGCCTCATCCAACGACTCGTAGTTATCAGGCAGCAGGTGCTTTGGCACCTCAGCACGGATTTTCCTGGGGCGATTCAGAAACTCTTTAAACCCGATCATCAAAAAATCTCCTCGTTAAAACTAACAATACTATACAATCTGAATAAAAAACTAATCACTGACTGTTTCTTTCCGTACAAAACTTTTGCCTGACAACTTCTAACGCATTTAAACTCTGTCATATTTACCTCTGTACGAATATAATACAATATATGAATACTGTCAAGCCGTTGCCACTTAAAATGTGAGTGCGATATTGTCAAATGCTTGTGCGGCTTTAAATGATTTAAGATTTCTCAGATCATTTTTTTGCCCTGACTTCCACAAAGCATATTGAAACCGGAGTTTGAGCCAGACTTCGGAATTGCGACCAAATACTTTATACTTTCGATAAACCTAGCCCGAACAGGCCACACCCGAAGTTAAAGCGGTCCCTTCGTCCCTTCGGGAGGGGCTTGATTAATTGCGGGGAATTAGGTAAAAAGGGGGTATTGACTTTTTCCGATTATTCTATTACAATCTTTCCGGATTTGATTCCCGGTGAAAAAATATGGAGATTAAACAGATAATCGACGCGAATATACCAATGACACCTTTCAATAAATGCCCTATTTGTGAGGGAGAAATCGTCAAAAAAGACGTGGATAAAATTTTAATGGGAGGCACTAATACCGCTGTCATTCGTGTAGAGGCGGAAGTGTGCTTACACTGCGGAGAACGTTTGTATTCCCCGGAAGTTATTCAAAAATTTGAAAAAATTCGCTTTAAGCTATCTCATCAACAAACAAAAGATTTCAAATTGATGGGGCAAGCTTTCCAGGTGGCGTAATAAGAATCTTGGTGTACCTTGGTGCCTTCGTGCCTTGGTGGCAAAAATTTCATGGTTCTGCCCTTTAAAATTTAATATCGCTCAAATTCAATATAATCGGCAAGATAGTCATAATCAATAATCCGATGAATAACGCAACAAACAATATGATCAACGGCTCTAATAAATTCATGTACCTCCGGGTCTTCTTTAAAAACCGCTCACTCATGAAATTATAAAGCTCTTTCAATACCTCCGGCAGCGTGCCCGACTCCTCCCCTACCCGGATCATGTTGGGCACGATCTCCGGGAATATCCCCGTCTCTTTTAAGGCATTGGCCAGGGTTTCGCCTTTGCGCAACGCGAGCGATGCATTCTTTAATTTGTTCTTTACCGGAACGGACGAAAAACTCTCCAACGCCAGGTCCAACGACGCTAAAATCGGCACGCCACCGGAAAGCAAATTACTCAACGAATGCAAAAAATGTAAATTCTCCGACGAAAACTTGATGGTCTTGATTAACGGCAGCTTATTTAAAAGGTTATTAAAAAAAAGTTTCACTTCCGGCTTCCGGCTAAGATATAACAGGACTGCCAATAGCAAGATAATCACAATGATTACCACATCCTGGTGCGCATTTAAAAATGAACTGATGCTGAACAACACCCGCGTGTGAAACGGCAGCACGACTTTGAAACCGGTCACGATGGATTCGAACCGGGGAATCACATAAACCAACATCACATAAAGCGCCATCAGGCTCGTTCCCATAAGCACCATCGGGTAAATCATGGCATTGGTGATTTCGCTCTTGATTTTGATGGATTTCTCAAGACTCACGGCGATATTCAAAAAACACTCCCCCAACTGCCCGGTCTTTTCCCCCATGCGAATAATAGGGATATACGCCCCGAAATTGTAAAGCTTTCCCGCCGCGTTTCCTTCCAGGATATCCGAAAAATTCCGGCCCTCTTTCAAATCGAACAACACCCCCTCCAGGAACTTTTTCATGGCCTCCTTGCCGGTCTCATCGATAATCATTCGCAAGGCCCGCATTACCGGCACCCCGGCTTTCAGGATAACCCCCAATTCATAAAACAAATTGTAAATGTCCTCGTCCCGCACTGTACCGGAACTTAAGCGGTTTCTCAACCGCTGGATTTCCTGTAACAGTTGCTGTTTCCTTTGTTTTTTCTCCTTTGCCTCTACCAGCAGCAGGCCGCTGCGGCTGATATCGTTTTGCAGCGCCGCCAGGTCCGGGTATTCCCGGCTAAACTCCTCCATGCGACTGCTTTTATTAATGACCTTCACATGATAGAGCGGCATGGTTGTTTCTTAAGTCACCCGGAAAATCTCTTCAGCCGTGGTCACTCCACCGGCCCATTTCAACACGGCATCTTCCCGCAGGGATTTAAAACCTTTCGCTGCCAACACCGGCCTCAATTGGTCGTATTCTTTATATTTCAACAGCGCGGATTTCAAATCGGCTGAAAATTCCAGGATTTCAAATACCCCGACCCGGCCCTTATACCCGGTGCCCGCACATTGCTCGCAGCCCTTGCCTTTTTGAAGCGACAGGGTAGCCGGCGAATGTTTGGCCCGGATCGACTCCAGTTCCAGCTCATCCTTGATGGTCCTGGGCACGGCAACGGGCGCGGCGCAAAAAGGACAGATTTTCCTCACCAACCGCTGCGCCACAACGCCCAACAACGACGCATTCACCAGGTAATCGTCCACCCCCATGTCGATCAACCGCGTCACCGCCGAAAGCGCATCATTGGTATGCAGCGTCGCCAACACCAGGTGCCCGGTCAACGACGCCCGGATAGCGATTTCCGCCGTCTCTTTATCCCGGATTTCACCGATCATCACGATGTCCGGGTCCTGCCGCAATATGTTGCGCAGGATATTGGCAAAGGACAACCCGATCTGCTCCTGCACCTGGATCTGGGAAATGCCCTCGATCTGATACTCCACCGGGTCCTCCACGGTAATGATCTTCCGCTCCTCGCGGTTTAACCCGTTTAATACCGAATATAGGGTGGTGGACTTGCCTGAACCGGTGGGACCCGTGACCAATATTAACCCGAAATTGTGCGCGATCAGGCGGTTTATTTTCTTGATATCATCCCCCATCAACCCCAGGGTTTCGATTTTGTAATCGATATTCTCTTTCTCCAATAACCGCATCACGATGTTCTCGCCGTAAATGGTGGGCAAAGTGGAAACCCGGATATCGAACAACCGGCCCGCTACTTTCACCTGGATACGGCCATCCTGCGGCAATCGCTTCTCCCCAATGTCCATGTCGGCCATGATCTTGATCCGCGATAGCACCGCCGCCGCTGTGTCCGATAATACGCGGTCGATGTCTTTTAATACGCCGTCGATTCGATAGCGGATTTTTAAGTAATCGCTGTGGCTCTCTAAATGGATGTCAGAAGACCTATAATCGGCGGCCCGCGAGATCATGGAATTGACAAACTTGATAATGGGCGCCTCCGCCGCCAGGTCTTTTAATTTCTCTACCTCGTTCCGGTTATACGCGGAATCATCCGGCTTAAGGTATTTGACGCCGAATAGCCCGGTAAGCTCCCTATATTGCCGGTCATCCGCCAATAAAAATACGGCGCCGTACCCGGCGTAAAATCCCCCCACTACCTCCACCCCATACAAATTCATGGGGTCCCGCAGGGCAAAATACATTTTCTTTTCACCCTCCCTGGCAAATAACGGGATAACCTCATTGGCAATATACCACGCCGGCTGTATCTCCATCAACGGCTCAAAAACTACTTCGGAAAAATCTTTGACTACTTCATTGACCCGCGGCATGCCAAACTGCCGCGCTAACACTGCCGTAACCTGCGCCTCAGAAATTAACCCGGAATGTAATAAGATTTCCCCCAGCTTCCCTTTATACTCCTGCTGGAACCTGAGCGCTTTATCCAACTCCTCACGGTCCACTCCAAAATCCGCGGCCAAAATTTCTCCAAATAATTTGAATCGATTACTCATTTAAAAAATGCCTCCGGCGGCCAAAACCCTTTTTGAAAAAAGGGTTTTGGATTCCCAAAAACTTTTAGTTAATTTCCCAATTGTTGATGTCCTTGTTCTCGCCCTCACCACCCGGCAAACCATCCGCACCCAAACTCACTATCTCAAACGTGTAATTCTTGCCCGGATACGTGTAAACATAATCCTTACCCCAGGGATCCTTCGGAATACCCTTCTCCAAATAAGGGCCATCCCAATTGGAAATACCTCCGGTGTTCTCCATTAAAATCTTCAATCCCTCTTCCGTCGTAGGATACCGCCCCGTGTCCAACTTGAACATCTTTACCGAATTCTCAATCATCACTATCTGCGTCTTGGTAATCTGCTGCTTGGACTTCTCTACCTTCTTAAACAACCGCGGCCCCACCAACGCGGCAATCAAACTCAAAATGATTACCACAATAATTATCTCAATCAACGTAAATCCCTTTTCATTGTTCCTAATTTTTATTCTATTCATTTCTTTTTCTCCGAAGTTGAAATAACATCTTCATTAACCGAATATAATTTCTTCACCGCCTCCACGATCTCCTTCATATCATTATTCTTCCGGATCGTTTTCGAGTTGATAAAGACCACCAATTCCGTTTTTTTGATTTGCTTTTTTTCATTTTTAAACAGGCTGCCCAACAACGGGATTCTCGACAACACAGGAATACCCGATCCCCCCGTGGAAAGCTTCTTCTGGAACAACCCACCGATAAACGCAATCTCACCCTCATTCACAATCAATGTTGTTTTGATGGTCCGCTTCAAAATCTCAGGCGAAGAAATATCCGATGTCTTGTTCTCCAACGCCTCGCTGACCTCCTGCGAAATCTCCAACGAAATCTTGTTATCCGTCAGGATCGCGGCTTTTACTTTTAAAATAATCCCCGTATTGATATACTGAACCGACCGGATAGGATAAAGATTACCCACCTGCCCCGTGGAAATAGCCGTCTCGCTGGCAATCACCGGCACATCCGAGCCCACGGAAATCTCGGCTTGCTCGTTCTCCACTACCGTCAACTTGGGGGTGGAAATAATATTGATCTGACTGTTCTGCACCAACGCATTCATCAGTAGTTCATATTGCCCTTTCTCCAACACCCCGCCGGCAAAAAGATTACTCCCCAACGGGGCAAGAATGTTCCCGGCCTCGTCCTGGCCCTTGTACACGCCGAGACCACCCTTGGTGCCGAATTGGGTGTTGCGAATATATCGGTTGATCCAGAACTCAATGCCCAATTGCGTAGACCGGTCAAGTGAAACTTCGCCGATGATGACTTCGACAAATACTTGCTGCCGCGGCACATCAATGCGCTGGATAATGTCCCGGTATTTCTTGAACTCTACCGGCGTGGCTATAATAACCACGGAATTCGTCTCCAACACCGGGATAATAATCACCGACTCTTCAGTAAGACTGTCCGAACCCGCCCCCGGTTTCCTGTTGCCCTCCGCCCCCGGGAGGTCCCTGACATTAACATTTTGCCCGCCTGGGGACGGGTTATCCGTTTTCCCCGTCGTATTATCGCCCTTAACGCCGCTGCCCCGGCCCTGTGAACTGCGCGTACGGGAAAGACGGGATAAATCCGGCGACGTTCCGCGGGAATAACTTTGCAGTATCTCGTAAACCGCATCCACCTGGACGTTTTTCAACTTGTAAGCAAAAACCTTTTTCGCTTCCCCCGCGGCTTCCGGGATATCCAACTTCTCCAGCCAATACAACACCCGCTGGATCCACTCGCTGACGGAAGATATAACTATCAGGCTGTTGAGTTTTTGGATGGGAATAAAAAGAATGCCTCCGCTTTTTTCCGTGATGGTCGGGTTGATGCCTTCGGCCGCCAACAGTTCCATTACTTTCGTTTCAAACGCATCGATGTCCCAGTATTCCGGCGTCGCCATCAGGATGGCTTTCTCTTTGAACTGCGAGCGGTCCAACAAATCGATAAAAGAAAGTGTGTACCTGATATCTTCGTAATTGCCGTTGATAACCAGCAAGTTCAATTCCGGGACGGGAATGACCACGGCTTGTGGGGGCATCATTTTTTCCAGGACTGCTTTTAATATGCCGGGGTCGATGTTGTAAAAAGGAACCAGCATGGTGACCTCTTCCCCGCCGGTAAGGTTAAGGTTGTCCGGGATACGGCGGCCGTAGATCAGCGCGCCGCGCATGGTGGCAATCCGGCCTTTCTCCGCGGCATCGAATACATAGATATTCTCTTTTTTCTCCACTGTGATATCCACCATGCGTAAAATCTGGGTGAAAAGAGCAAAAGCGCGGTCTGCTTTTAAATCTTCGGTCATTTTGACGGTTATGCGCCGGGTCGCGGCCCTGGCTGAGTCGGTGATCAAGTAATTTTGTTTGAAAACGCCGGTCATCATGGTCTCGATAAAATCCGGGACGGCAATATCGTCGAAATTCATCAGGTACTGGGCTTGTTTAGCGCCGGCGCTGCTGACGACGGATTCACCTTCGATGGGCTGTTGGACCCAGACGAATTTGTCCTTTTTCGTTTTCTCCGCTTTCTTTTCGACTTTCGCTTTTTTCTCAGCAGTTGGTCTTTCTTTGATAATGTTCACCGGCTCCGGGCGCGACACACAGGCGGTGAGAGTTACCAGGAACATTATAACTATCCAGGCCAGGGGAAAAAATATCAAAAGTTTTTGGGGGTGTCGGGACCTTTTTTCAAAAAGGTCCTGACCCGCCGGAGGCAAAGGTGAATTTAAATCAATCTGTTGGCTAATTTGTTTTTTCATTATCGTGTATCTCTTTAATTTCTTGCGATTGAAATATTTTATAAGTGCGGCTCAGGCCTTCGCTGTCGATGACAACCACGGAAAAAGGTTCCAGTTTTTTAATGCGGTAGTTATCGTTAATGGCTGCGCCTTCGGGGATTAAGCGAATCTTGTTGTCGGCCTGGGTACGTACTGCCAGGTAGAGGCGGTCTTTTTTCACGACCCCGAGGATTGTATAGTCGGACGGTTTATCTTTTTCTCCCCCTGCTGAATCGGCGCCGCTGCTTTTTCTCTCTTTAAAACTAAAAATATCCAATGTCGCGTTCCCGTCCGGGGGGATCGTATGAAAAGAGGGCGGTGTAACCGGCAAATCTTCGTTCTCATTTTGATTTTCGACGACGCCGGCCGTTTCCTTGCCGGGTTTGATTTCGCGTTCGCCGCGGTAATCCCGGTAGACGCCGAAGAGATAGTAAAACCCGTAAACGAACGCCAGTAAAATCAATCCAGGCGCCAGGCGCTGGAGTATGGCCGGGTTTATTTTTTTCATGGCTTTCATTTTGACCGCACCCCCACCAGTTCCACCAGCAGCCCTACCCTGACCGAAGTCTCGATATGCAATTTAATCGTATAACCCGCCACATAGATATTCCTGGCGTCCTGCGCCAATGAAGAAAAGAAACGCGCCGCATCCGGGTACCCGCCAACGATGGTGATATTGTACTTGAATAGGGTAAACTCCCCGGCCTCCTCCACCTCGGAACGGTAGGAATCTACTTTCAGGTTATTGGCATCGATTATTTTCATTATCCCGGCAATGGTATCGGCCTTGATTTTCTCGGGGTCGGATTTGCTGTCCAGGGGGATATAGTATTGGGCAAATACGGCTTCGCTCTGCTGGAGTTTGCTGAAATTCCGGCGCAGTTTTTCTTCGTTCTTGATCAGTTTCAGCATCTTTTTGTTTTCCCGCATCAGGTCCTGTCCGGTCAGCAGCAGGAACACCGATATTGCGGCTAACGCAACTGCCAGCGCCGCCTTGACCACGATGCCCCTGGGGATAAAATCGAATTTCCGCATCATGGCATCACCTCCAGGAGTATCTCGATTTCGAATTTTTCACGTTGGGAATAGACGTTTTTAGTGACCGTGGAGGAAAATTTCACTTCCTTGAACAGGCCGCTTTTGCGCAGACGGTCCAGCAGTTCCAGGCTGTTGCCGGAGTACCCTTCGATAAGAATTTTTCCTTCCCCCAGGGCATATCCGATCAACATCGAATCATCGCCCAGGCAGTCGGCGATGGTTTCCAGGAACAGCAAATGGTCCGGGTACGCCGCAATCTTTTGTTTGATGCGGTTCAAGCGAAATTCCACCTGTTCCGAAGCGTTCAATACATTTTGAATCCCGGCGAACTGTTCGTTAAAGCGCCCGTTGTCCTTTTTTAAGGAAACGACTCCCGCCGCCAGGATAAGGACCGTCAGCAGCAGCAGGAAGATAATAATATTGAGGCACCGGTTCCAGCGCCGGATAATATTTTTGATGTTTTTCAGTTGTTTGTTTTCAGAGATATTGGAGAATTTTTTCTTCACCGGCGAATGGTCCGGCAGGAAGTAATACCTGGATTTATCAGCGATGAAGTCCACGCCGATATCGTAATGGCCGTACGCGCGTCCATCACCGCCGGCGCCGGTTCCGCCGCCTTCCAGGGGGCCCAGGTCCACTTCCGTCAGCACTTTTATTTTATCGTTATCCGCCGGGGAGAATTTCCGGATCAAGGTAATGATGTGGGTCCATATGTGGGATTGATCTTTTTCAAACAGCGAATAAAAATCCGCGCCGTTATAATAAATAATTTCAAAACCGGTCATGCGTTTAAAGACAAAGAACCGGTAATCCCGGGCCGCAGCCGGGTCGCCTTTAAAAATCAACGATTCCGGCACCTCGTCGTAGAAGTAACTCTCCACGTTCACCAGGGAGGCGATGGATTGGCCCACCCAGGAGAAAAACTTTTTCTCCTGTTGTTTCTCGCTGCTGTAGATGATATTCAAGAATTGGTCGTTAAAGGGGATAAAGTGCCGTTGGATATTTAAAACATGGCTGTCTTTCATCCGTTTCTTAGAATCGATGGAGAACATGCGGAAGAACAATTGTTCACGGTTGATCACCAGGTACAGGCGGCTCTTTTTCAAGGGCAGGTCTTGTTCCGACGGGTAAATATCCCCGGTGGCCGGATCAAAAAAATAAACCGACATCGTTTCACTCATCATCATTCATCATTCATCATTCATCATTCAGATTCAAATTCTTATTTCCCCTTTCTGTTCCTTCTTGAAGGGAAAAGGTATGGAAATAAAAGCCGAAATCTTCTTCCCGGTTCCTGGCGATGGCGCCCGGGGCCGCGCCCCTTTGCTGTTCGCCTCTCATGGCGCCGCCGCCGGCTACCTGGTCTAACCGGAGCATAATATAATAAAATCGGCTTTCATTCGTTTGCATGGAAGCCTTGATTTTAACATAAGTTGTATTAGAAGTAAAAAATTGCAGTAATTGGGGGGCCACTGTAAAATTATAACCCGACGCCAGGGTCAGTTCCGCGGGTCCTTCGAAATTGTTTTCTCGGCGTTTCCGGATAATCAGTTGGATTTTTTCATCCGATAGGCCTTTGAAAATATGGAAGGCTTCGGCCGGCATGGTATTGGGGTTCATGCCCTGGTTTTCGATAGAGAAATCCAGCAAGCCGCCCAGTTTATTAAAGGCGGTTTTATCCAGGCCGCGGAACCCGCGCACCAGGAGGAGTTCATCCCTGGATTCGATCAACCTGTTGGCCGCCGAATAGCCGTAATTTTCCAGGTAGTAATCGCTTTCCACGCCCCGGGGCCGGACGAAATTATCCGGGTCCATCCAGTCATACAGTGAATCCAGGATAACCTCCGCGTTTTCCCCCGGGACGCCGCAGTATTCGCACAGGTCTTTAAACATCGGCCTTTCGATCTTAAAAACATTAATCAGCCCGGCGCTGTCCTGGAGGTTTAGATAGAACACCAGGTCCTGGACCCGGACTTCGATATCGCTGCCGTCCAGCAGCAGGCGAGGGGAGAGCGGGTTATTCAGCAAATCCGTAAATTCCACGTCTCCCCGCGTGGTGGTGAGCAGCCGGTTTTTTAGGTACTCCATACCGCTGACGCACGCCGTATAGGCCTTTAAACGCGCCAGTTCATTTTCCACGAAATCCACTTCCGAACGTAACCCACGGGAGCTGATCAACACCAGCGCCGTCACGGACAGGATAAACACCAGCACGATGAAAATCACCGTGCCGTTGGTGTTGTTATTTACGTTATTTAGCGAGTAATTGCGGTGGAATTTTTTCATTTTTATCGTTAATCACCTTATCGAAGGGCAGTTCATATAATTTACCCCCGAAGTCGAGGCGCAGGGAGACCCGGAGGGGCAGTTCGTCTTTTTCAAAAGAATTTACGTCCTGTCTCCAGGCAAATTGCCCGTTACGGCGGTCCCATAGATAGTACTGGAATTCGGCGGCGGTCACGTTTTCCAGCAGCGGATAAAAGGATTGATCTTTCAATGCATCGAAGGATACAAATTCTTTCTCTTCCGGTTCCCGGAACGGTTTTTCGCGGTACCATATAGTATTTTTTTCGAATTGCAGGTCGATAAAATGTATGCCGCCGTAGGGGAACACCAGTGGGGCGCGGGACAAAAAAATAACTCCCTTTGCCGTGCCCAGGAAGAAAGGCGTTTCTTCCCGGTTATTGAATACAGTGAAAGATGAGGTGTTTTTAAAGAGGTTGGCCAGGGCGTTGAACAGGATATAGAGGTGTTTCTCGTCGTCGCGTTTTTGCAGGAGGCGGGCTTCGTTTTGGCGGACGCGGTCCAGGGCCTGGAAGATCGACACAATAAGGATCGATGTAATCATAATCACCAGGACGATTTCCACCAGGGTAAAGCCCTTAAAACTACTGTCTTCGACGACCAGAAACCCTTTCGAGAAAGGGTTCCTGGACCTCCCAAAGCTTTTATTTAAATCATCTCTTTTCATTTTCAATCAGTGGAAGTGTCCGTAGAAACCGCGTTGACCAGGAACTCCATTTGCAGCGCCGTTTGTTTTGATTCTTTGTTAATTACGTTGACGTGGACCATGTTTAGTTGGGCGGTGGGTGGGACCCCGGAGGAAAAGATGACGTCTTTTTTTTCTTCAACGGGGGTCATGGTCCATTCCAGGAGGAAGCCTTCCTTTTCGTCCAGGCCTTTTTTTTGTTCGCGGGTGTTGTAATTGATAAACGAGTCCACGAATTCGCGCGAGACCCGCAGCAGCGTGTATTTTTCCTTAAGTTTGGCCTGGTTGGACATGGAGTTGGCGTAGAAGTAGAACACGGCTCCCATGACCATGGCAAAGAGGGCCACGGAGACCACCACTTCCACCAGGGTAAAACCATTTTCGTTCGTTTCTTTTGTTGTTTTTTTCATTGTTTTAAAAAACCGTCAGTTTGCCTGACGCCTCTTCGATCACGATTTTGTAAACCCTTTTAAATTTGATTAAAATTTCACCTCCTGAGGCCATGCCGTAGCGGTTAAAATAGATATCGCGGTTCATAACCGGCGGTTCCGGCAGGGTAATGCGTTTGATTTCGCGGTTATCCAGGAAGAACACCAGGTCATGGCCGGCGGCGGCGATTTCGCCCACGGACATATAGGAGATGGCGTTCTTTCTCAAATCGGAAACAGCCGTTATAACCGTTACCAGATGCTGTTTTTCAGATGTTTTATCGATGTATTTAGAGAAATAGGGTAGAACCAGGGCCGAGATCAAACCGATTAAAAAAAAACAATGATGATTTCAAAAAGAGTAAAGCCATGGTTTTTCGTTTCCATTCCTTAAGTATGCCACAAAATCGCTAATTTTGCAATATAGCCGCTGTTGTTTATAAAAAGACCTGCCAATGTCCATTTTTGTACGGCCCAACGCGCGTGATTATACTCGATTCCTTTAGTATCCGGATATTTCGTTTTATCGTGGTTCTATCTTTTTGAAAAAGGTCTGAAAGTGTGTCATATGTCACTGTGGGATTTTGCCTCATTTGCCGGATAATATTTTTTTGCAAATCCGACAATTTTATAGGGGCATTTACAGGGGCGTTTACAGGGGCATTTTCACCCACCCTGAATCCCCCTTTCTCTTGAACTCCATTTTTTATCCTATCTTCATAAGATGTCATTTGAAGTTCAGGCCGATGGAAGGTAATTTGAAACCAGTTTTTATCGGCAGTAATATCCGGCCTTCCTAAACCGTATTCGTTCATTGCCTTTTCCATTCTCACCAACCCGGAACCCGCTTTTTCAACCAGGTCCATTCGTTCCATCAATCCAAACAGGAGGGGATTCCTGGGGACGCTTTTCTCATAAATATCTTCAATCGTTAAATTCCCCATCAGACCTCCAGGGTTGGTGATTTCGATCCTGTCTTTAAAGATGTTGACATGGACATTGGCAGGGGAAAAATAATCCCTGTGAGCAATGGCATTTAAAACAGCTTCTCTTAAGGCTTCTTCCGGCAGTTCCAATTTTTCTTCTCTTGGACCGTCTTTAATAATGTATTCCGTATTCAAATGGGCCATCAGGTATTTGATTGTGTTATGGTAATTTGAAAAAATATCTTCGTCAAACTCTTTTTTATCAAGGATTTTGTATTTTGTGTTACCCATGTATAGGAAGCATCCGATGGTGGCATTTAAAAAGAATTTTGTTATTTTCCGACAGAATAACAAAACCCCGGCGTTTTTCATATACGCTTCTGTAAGTAGGCCCAGGTTTTCTAAAATTTTTTCTCGTTTAATCACAGGGCTTATTTTTGTTATCTCGATGAACCTGTTAAATTTATCATCATCAAGATCATTTCCCAGGTTGAATTCTTTATTGATTTTATCGTCAAAGCCGATCAAGTTTTCTTCTCTAAAGAAATCCCTGATTTCATCTCTATTTAGCTGTTGGGAATTTGCACCGTATCTCATGTAAAACCTTCCATTCAGAGAATCGGAGAAGGATTCTTTAAATTCCAATCGGAATCCTTCACCCTGGGCAATCATAAACCTTAAATCTTCAATATCCATTCGCTTGTTTCCTTTTTTATTCACCTACGAGGGTTAACTTTCTTTTTTTTAGTCCATATCTTATTTTAATAGAAAGCAAATTTAATTTCAATAGTCTGCAGTTCATGGGGCCACGACGCGGGCGTCCCCTGGGGGTCTCTTTTTCTCACCTTCCTTTTTTCCCCTGCCCGCCGGAGGCAAAATTGACGTGGATTCTGGTGGGAATGAAGATTCCACAGGTAGAAATGACAACCCTACCGGTAGAGAAGCGTGCATCCCGCGACAGATAGAAATTGAACAAATCTTTCAAGGCCTGTCATAAAGAAAAATGGATAGATCGATCGCCTTAAGATCCGGAACCATTGCCTGGCCCGGCTGTATCATCCTCCAGAGCCTTTGTGAGGCAATTTATCACCGCTTGTTTTAATGCTTCACGACGATCAGATATCTCAGGATTTCCATAAATAGAAAGTGTTTTAACTTCAAGATGACTGAATAAAACTGTATACATAGAAATGTCGGCGGATATGGCATTAAACCCTGTTTGACGCAAATTGAGGTCGAATCCACGTTGAATCCCTTTTTTGTATCCTTCCACGCACGAGATATAGCCTATGATGTACAGGTTTTTCTGCCTGAACGGTGAAATTACCCAATCAATAGCGGACAGTGCGGAATCACTACCCTGTAGAAATTTAAGTAAGCATTGATGCCTTAGTTTGAATTTGGTATCCATTTTTGGATTAGCAGGTGAGGGTATAAACGGAGTAATAATACATTTGACGGTACACCCCCTACGTGCTAACGATATAAGAGCATTTTTTTCTTCTAAAAGAGCCGCCTGATATTCTTCTTCTCCCGGTGGGAATTGTTCGTTCTCGGGAATTGAAAACGAGGATAAACTACCACTGAACCAAACTGTTTCCCTGGAAATCTCGTCATCTGGTAAATTAGCTAGTTTCTGTAAATCATCGATTATCGCTTTTGTTCTTTCCAATTTTGAATTTATAACCAGGGGTGGACCAACTAACCTTAGGGAATCCAATGTTTTTCCAAGTTGTTCCGACAGATCAACACCACCGCGGTTATCGTTGAGATCAAAAAATATGCACCGGAAGGCCGAAAGGTCAAAAGGTACCGATTTACCATTTTGGCATAGGATTATTACGGAGTCGCAACGCACATGAGCGATTCCTAATTCATACAGAACATTTGGATTTAGCCCGGTGATATCTGCGATTATAATTTCCGCTCTCTCTAACTCTTCCAGGATATCGCAAATGATCAAATTCGGAGTTACGCTCTCGTCTGCACGGTGTATATTAAGTCCCCGAATACTACATATTCCCTGCAAAACTTTCCATAGTGTGGCTGAATGTGGTTCATTGAAAGGCATTGCTACAAAAACGCGATCTCTTTCTCTGGTTAGATGTGCAGCGGCGATAAATGCCTTTGGGTACATCGGGAGATCAAGCCGCCTCAAAACAGTTCTGTGACTAATATTGATACCATCCTCATCACTGACTTTTATCATATTACCCTCCATCTTGAAAATAATTTTAAGTCTTTATTATATGAAAAACAAAAAAAATTTGCAAAAAAAAACGGCAACTTCGGGACAGGCAAGGCATAAATTCCAGGTTTTCCAGGCGAGAAATCGCTGGACTGGGAATTGGCCTGACGCTAAATTCTGGATGTATGAATCAAAAGCCCACGGGACACACAAAACACACGAAAAACAGGAAGCGAGGAAAGGGCTTTTCTGATACTTTTTTCAAAACTCTCTTTTATAATCTCCATTCGGATCGATACAGATTATTTCTAGAAATTCTTTATTAAGATGATCAAAGTCTTTATCGGTTGTTAATAATTTAGCATTTAAAATAGATGCGGTTGCCGCAATCCAAAGATCATTTTTCCCCATATTCCTTGAGCTCATGCCGTTTGGCAATTTTCTCGATGCATGTCTACCCTGGCTAAAAGCATCGATCTCCGCATATCTTTCTAAAACCTGTGGATAACTTATATCTATCGCCTGAACGGCTTCTAACGTTTTTTGCAAAACCTTTTTCTTTTTATCTCCCCATTGAAACTGTGCTGCCAATGAATATATTTCTCCTATCGTTACGATCGATATGAGTGAGATATTTGTGGGAGAAGTCAATTCAAATTTTTTTTCAGCATATTTTGCGTAGTCTGCGCCTCTTATATACCCTAAAAGGATTCCTGTATCTAAAAAGAATTTAGCCATCTAAATTAAGCGTGGCTTTCCCGTAAAGCAGAAAGAAGATCATTAATGGACTCATCGCCCGGCCACTGCCCCCATATTTTTTTTAACGACTTATTTGAATTTTTTTCTGAAAAGTATTCTTCTACGAATTCAAAACTCTTCCGCCGTTGCCTGGGAACTCGCTGCAAGATTTCTTCCCCCGGTTCAAAGGGCTTTACCAATTGCGCTTCTATGCTGCGCAACTTCCCGGAAGGTCTATAAAGGGCTTTCCCTTTTATTGTTACCTTTTTCCCCCATAATTCTCTCATATTTTCGATATCCACAAGCGAAAGGTCCATTGTACCGTCGATACTTTTACCGTCTTCCAATTTCAATTGAAACCGGCGATTACTATGCTCGATAAGATTAAATAAACCGGAAATAACGATAGTATGAGAAGTCGGGGTTTCGATTTTTATTTTTTTTATCTTGTCGATCTCCTCATTGCTAATCCTGAAAGTGTCTGATCTATTCGTATTTGAAGAAATTCTCAACTCTTTTGCATAATTCTTTGTAATCGGTCTGAAAGACAGCAAGGCATTCAAAACACCGGCGTCAAGGAAATCGCTTTCCGTATTTTCAGCAACAGCATCTGAAATCGATTTGGACAATAAAGTTAATGCGGTTTCATCCTGTTCGATCCAATCGTCCCAAATTTCTTTTTGGTCGAAGCGCCTGGGAATTACTTCATTCAAAACCGGGGCATCGATAGCGAGGATGGTTGAGCCGGGTTGTAAACCGGTTATGATGAAATCCAGAGATTTTTTTAGCCAATCGGGTTTATTTCCTCTAATCGTGCTATCCCCTTCGACCAGTAATCGTAGTATTCTATCGGAACTATCCAGGAGAGCATCCATTATTTCTTTCAGAACAGAAATCGATATGGAACCCTTTTTGTTTCTCAAGCCCAGGATACTTAACTTATAACCGATTAATTTCAATTCGTTTGACCTCCGTCGATTATTTTATCAGAGAATGAGATTGAATACCAATAGATTTTTTAAAAAAATGAAAATATTTGCAGGTATTACTTCGGTAAATACGTTATCGCTATGGCCTCGTTGATAAAACGGATATCCCCTTTTGTGTTGGTTTTTAAGCGACCCCCGGCGTGATGAAGGGCCACTACTTCCCAATTATCGTTGAATACCGGCGAGCCGCTGGAACCCGGTAACGTGTCGGTGGTGTATTGCACATAATGCTGATATATATTGGTAACCTGGTTCTCATTCAAGGCGATTTGTTTGGGACCGCCGGCCGGGTGCTGGATAATGGTAACATGCTCCCCTACCGTCGGTATTTTCTCCGATAATGTTAAATGTCCCCATTGGGATAGCCTGGGAAGGTCCGGGGACTCCAGCACTTTTACCCGGGTGAAATCATGCTCTTCATCGGTGTAAAAAGTGGAACCATCTAAGGTATAGGTATAGTATTTCAATAGTTTGCCGTGGATGTCTTCGTTAAAATTGAACTGCACAGTGGCATGGGCTGCCTCGTCGGCGTTGGGGATGACGTGATGGTTGGTAAATAACCAGCCGCCGGGGGTTAGAAACCCGGTGCCGTACCCGTTGTTGATAATGCGGGCCACACTTTTCTGGGCTTCCATTCCTTTTTCAAGCCAGGCGATTTTTTTAATGGTGCTTTCGGGACCGATGATCTTTTCATAGGCAAAGGCCGGGATCGCAGTGTCGGGCGTCATACTGGGGGAGGACGCGGGGAAAATAGTGGCAGGCAAGCTATTCTTCAGCATGGATATCGTGTCCAGCAGGGCCTGGGTGATGCGGTTACGTTCGAGCTGCGCCTCCTGGTGGGATATCACCCCCTGGGCGGTATCCCGGCGTAATCGCCAGAATCGCGCCGAAATCTGGATAACAATCGGTAAATTCTCCCGGTCTTCGCTGCCTTTTAAAAAATTCAAAAGGCTTTCGATGGCAGTTTCGGTCTGGTCTTGTTGTATCCATCCCACCAGTTCTTCAAAAAAATGGTTTCTCGGAGTCATGTTTTAAATTCCTTAGTAACTCTGTCCCAACTTTTTAATGAATTGCAGCAGGTCGCGGGTGATTTTAGCTCTTTCTTGCCTGATTTGCGCCGCCTCGGCTGTCCCGGCTGTATTTTCTTTTGATAAACCATTCCAACGGCTGGAAAGCAAAGTGATTTCTTCAGCATATTCATTATCTTTTATCTGCGGATGATGATAGAGCACATTAATGACGGTATCGATTTCATCCCTAGAAATTTTATCTGCTAACTCTTCCAGGTAGCGGTGGGATAGTTCGTTTT
The DNA here is from genome assembly GCA_026393835.1 of Candidatus Aminicenantota bacterium. Classification (GTDB taxonomy): domain Bacteria; phylum Acidobacteriota; class Aminicenantia; order UBA2199; family UBA2199; genus JAKAGC01. The sequence goes on from JAPKZK010000157.1 coordinate 24,169, forward strand.
CTGGCCGTATCCCGTCCAGTACTTCTTTTACATTGATATATTTGCGTAATGCGGCTACATAGTGGTTTTCTATTTTTTCTTCTTCCATCACCAGGAGGTCTTCATAGGAAATTGTCACCTCACCTTTTTCATCCAGGGGAACGAGTCCCCTGGGGGCGATGTCTTCTCGGCTGTAGCCGTTGTGGATGATGTCCAGGGTGGTTCTTATGTAGGAAAGGGTGTTTCGTTTATTGCCGGAGCCGCCAACTTCGATAGAAAGAATATGGCGGTAATGGTCGGCCCGGATTAGGGCCTGGTTTTTTCCATCGTCATGAAGGATGATAATACCGCTGCGCCAGTAGTCGTTGCCCCTCTTATGGGGCAGAAGTCGGACGATAAGGTTAGCGATTATCCCGGCCGGTAGGGTCTTATATTGGTATTGAAAACGCAGAGGTGCAATGGGCTGCCATTGGAGGCTGGCCGGGCTGTCCAGCGGCAGTGCGGCCGGGATGAGATAACAATCGTTGTCCGGGGTCGGCAAAGAATAACACAACTTGAAATGCTCCATCATGTCCATGATGATGTTGCGGGCTTTAAGGTCCCGGTACCGGCCTTTATTCCGTGGGCCGCCCAGGATTGTTTCGATTTCCTTAAAGGAAATACGGCCCCGGTTGTCTTTAAGCCGGGAGGAGGTGATAATTTGGTACACGCCGTTGGTCAACCAGCCGGGGTTGAGCACCTGGGTCTCTTCCAGGCGGCGATGTTCAGGAATATTGAGCATGATGCCCAGATCGTTGAGCAGCCGCACCAGGACTTTCATGGCGTTTTCGCTGATGCCGGGGTCTATATCGCGGCAGATTTGTTTGTACTGGTCGAAATCGATGTAGTCGCTGTTGATTTTCTGGAGTTTTTCTTTGACAGCAAAGTAGGAGGCCGGGATATTATCATCCAGGTGCTTCATGTCGCGCAAAGCGGAAGTTAGTGCTTCTTTTACTTTATCGATATTCCTGGGGATTTTGCAAGAGGTTTCCACGAAATCTTTGATCTGGGGGTATTTGATTTTCAATTCGCGTTTAGGCATATCGATATAGGAGTTGTCTTCACATTTGTTGAGTACCACCACGACGGGGGAGTCGCCGGCATAGCTGCGGATCAGGGTGAGCCAGTAATCCAGGGCAGTGTCGCCGTGTTTATCCTCGGTACGCGGTTCGATCACAAGCACGTAAACAGAACGCCGCGTCATGAAGAATTGGTGGGAGGCATGCATGATTTGTTGACCGCCGAAATCCCAAAGATGTAATTTAATTTTGGCCATGCCCCTATGTAATTGCCAGTCTTCGATAACAATGCCGTTGGTTTGAGATTCTTTTTCATCGAACCGATTAAATTTCAAGCGGTTGACCAGTGAAGTTTTACCTACGTCCCCATTGCCAACGAAAATGATTTTTGCTTCGTGCAAAGGCTTTTTCCCTTTTTCCAGGTCCAGCAGGTACTGGATGAGTTCAGCGGGTTCTTTGTCGTACATCTCCTCAGCGATATCGAAGCGGTTGCCCTCCAGGGCCAAATTTTTGTGCAGGATAGGAATAAGGTTTGCTCGTATAATACGGGTCTGATCATTACCTTTAAACCCTTTAAAATTTGGCATTCCCGTTGGTAAGCGGTTTAATTGCAAATTGCTCAAAAACAAGTATGACAGGTTTTTCAATTGACTGATAGCTGGGGGTAGGGAGGCTATTTCATTATTAGGTGAGTTATTTTTCTTGTATGCATCTAAAAGCAGTGGCATCTCTAGCATATTTTTTTCATTGAGGTTACCTAGCGATAATTCTTCTAAATTTTTGAGTTGATTGATCTCCAGGGGGAGTTCTTTTATATTATTATTATGTAAATATAATCCGGTAAGGCCTTTAATTTCCAGGAGTTCCAGAGGGAATGCGGATAATTGGTTTATGGATAGATCTAATTCTTTTAATTTCTCTAACTGAGATATTTTATCCGGGAGTTTGGTGAGGCGATTCCCCCAAATATATAAATTTTCCAATTCATTTAAATGAACAATATCTGACGGTATTTGGTGTAGGCTATTAGAACTTAAATCTAACTTATTCAGATGCGCGAGATTCCTTATCTCTGTTGGCAATTTTTGAAGTTGATTACCCCTTAGATCAAGCTTGGTCAGTTGCGTGAGGTTTCCAATTTCCACGGGAAATTCTTCAAATTGATTATCACCTAGATATAGATCAGTCAATTGCGCGAGATTCCCGATTTCCGAGGGTACTTTTTTAAGTTGATTACCGTATAGATTAAGATAGGTCAGTTGCGTGAGATTCCCGATCTCCGGGGGTAATTTTTGAAGTTGATTACCGCCTAGATTTAGATCAGTCAATTGCACGAGATTTCCGATTTCCGAGGGTAATTTTTTAAGTTTATTATAGTATAGATTAAGATAGGTCAGTTGTGCGAGATTCCCAATCCCCGCGGGCAATTCTTGAAGTCGATTATCACCTGAATTTAGATATGTCAAATGCGCGAGATTCCCGATCTCCACGGGCCATTCGGTTAGAGGATTTCCCTCTAAATGAAGAACCTCCAGATTTTTCAGGCGGGAAATAGCATGAGGGATTTCCGTAAGTTCATTAAGAGAGATATCCAGTTCTTTTAAATGAACCAGTTCAAACAGGGGGTCCGGTAAGGCCGTTAATCCTAACCAGTCAAGATCGAGTCTTGTTCTTTTTTCCTGCTTGGCCTTTGCTATTCTTTTCAATGCTTCTTCATATTTTTCAGCCATCGCTGTCTCCTGTATCCTTTAACCTTCATATATTGCATCCGGCTTTAAACCGCTGCCATTTTAGCAAAGAATGGGAGAATTTACAAGGGAAAGGCATGAAACTATTCAGTTTCGAAAAATGAGAGAAGGTGGATAGGCGAACATAATAGTCCATCCTCGCCTATTTCCACCTCTTAACTTTTTACAGAATTGATTTCCGGACTTTCAGCCACTTTTACACTGTCTCCTGGAAGCCTTCCGGAACACTCTCCAAAATCACCCGCAAAACACGCGAAACACACGTAAAACAGGAAGCGAGGAAGTTTGGATATCGACGGTGGATACGGCGTACCAGGAATATTTTAAATGTATGAATTTGCCTATCCCTAAATCTTCCCGTGCAAAAGAAGATAAAAAAGTGTTTTTGATGATTTTTATGGATAAAACTTTCACGAAAAAGTCTCGGCGCCGATTTTCCAGGATAAATCAATGAGCAAAAAGTCCCTGGAAAGACTTTTTTCTCCTGGAGTATCACGAAAAAGTCTCCGCAAAGGTTTTTCGCCGCAAAAAAATCGTTCCAGGGTGTTTTTATTAACTCTTCAAAACAGAAAAATCGCATCAGAGTCTCAGTAACGACTTTCCAAAACAGAAAAATTGCGCCAGAGACTTTTTCATGATTTTTTTAGAGAAAAGCGTGATAAAAAAACGATTTTCCCGGGTTATGAAAAAGAGAGTACAGGACAGACCTTTTATGTTACTGCCTATGTGGTAACCGATAGTTTGGGTCTGGCCAGTGGACCTGTTGAAGTAAATAGCGGCTGCGGTAAACCGCCCGGAGGCTATGGAAATCCAAAGAAACCTCATGGACCTGGAGGCTCATCAAAACCTGGAGAATTATGAACAAGGTTCCTTTACAAAAACCTCTTTCCCGGAAAAGACAATGGCCAGTTTTTTGATGTGTTCTATTCCCCTTTCCTTCAATTCGGTTTCGTATTTTTTCGCTTCGATCTGGGCCAGGGCAGATTCCTGTGCAGATTCAACCGTTTCATTATCATCCTTGTCCACGGACTTGAATTCGATCACATAGCCGATTTGGGAGGGGTCTTTGGGAATAATCACGATATCGTATCGTCCATACCCGGATTCACGGTTCGATTTGATTTCGTGTGTGCCGGATATCCAGACAAGAAGTCCCATGACTAACGCATGGTAGACTTTTTCCGGTTCTCCGCGGAAATCATGGTAACTGAATACTGCCAGCACAATTGCTTTTAGCATTTTCTCGAATAGTTTGATATCGCCATCGATTAAGGCTTTAAGCAAAATTTCCACCCGTTCGGGTTCGACCCTGGCTGTAAAAAAACGCCGTATTATCCGTTGGTATGTCGTTTTAACTTCTTCATTGGGGACCGAAAGGGTATAGAATACTCTTCCCGAATCGGGCCTTGGCGCGGTCTGCTTTAAATATCCGCCCATCAATAAATAACTCCAGAACGAATCCTCATCCGTATCGATATCTTTTAAAATAATATTCTCAGCGATCGCTTTTTCAATCGATTCACCGCGAATGAGTTGCTCCAACTCTTTTCTTAGCTCGACATCCCCCCTGGATAGCAACGAATCCACCACTTTGTTATCGGAAGTGTTGATCCAGTAAGGTTTAAGTTCTTTATCCTCATCATTGAGGAAATTGATAATCGACCAGGGATTATAAATAACTTTGCCCCCGAACCGGTACCCATTGTACCATAGTTGGACCTGCTCAAGCATATCGAGAATCTCGAAATCCTCCAGCATGGTTTTTACTTCATTTTCAGTGAATCCGAACGAATGGTTGAACTTTTTTGAAAGTAGGGTATATACACCGAGATTATTGAGATCGGAGAAAATGGATTCCCTGGCTATTCGCATAATACCTGTTAAAACACCTTTTTCAAGGTATTGGCCCGTGTCTTTCAACCCTCCGCCCATGAACATACGAATGAAATTGATAATCTCATCATAATACCCATGGATATATCCGGCATGAACCGGCGTATCATACTCATCGATCAATATAACCGCCTTTTGATTATAAAAACGGCTTAAAAAAATAAGCAGTTTCCTGAGACTGTTGGCATAGTCGCTTTTTGTTCCCGTCAAATTTGTAATTTTCCTGAAAAAATCCTGCTCAGGGGGCGCCAATTTCCGGCTGTCAAGGAGATAGTAATGCCTGAGGTATTCTTCCTGGATGAGTATTTTCACATTTTCGAAGCATGATTCCCAGTCAGAATCCTTTACTTCTCTGAAGGATAAATAAATAACAGGGTATTTCCCCATTTTATCCAGGTACTCCCGGCCTGCCCGCGATATAGCGAGGGAATCGAATAAATGCGCATTGGGATTTTGAGACCGGGGGCCGGTTTCGGGAGAAGACGGCTGAGCGTCGGTGGCCCATGTATCCGGGCAACAATCATAAAAGTATCTCAACATCGTAATATTAAGCGTTTTCCCGAACCGGCGGGGACGCGGTATAAGAAGAATTTTATCCCCGCTGTCAATGACCTCTTTGATAAAAAGGGTCTTATCCACGTAGTAATAATCACCGGTTATCACATCTTTAAAATCCGAAAACCCGATGGGCAATTTTTTCTTTTTCATTTTGTGTCACCTTTAATATTATAGCACATTGAAAAATCATCGGCAATAAATGAAGGGCGATTATACCATCCGGGAATCGGGGAAGCCCCGTATTGTATATTGTCCTCCCTTTTGTTATAATAGGCAAGAAACAGGTGACGCAATGAAAAAAAGATTGTAACTATTCAGTTTCGAAAAATGAGATAAGGTTGATAGGCGAACATAACAGTCCATCCTCTCCTATTTCCACCTCTTAACTTTTTACAGAATTGGTTTCCGGACTTTCAGCCACTTTTACACTGTCTCCCGCAACACTCTCCGTACAAAGAAAATTTTAAAAAATAGTTGAAGATAAATACAAGATAAGATAGAATAGAAAGATGAATTAATAAAGGAGATAAGATGCTTACTCATATAAAAATAAAAGGATATAAATCGATAAAGGATATCGAATTGGACCTTCGCTCTCTCAATGTTTTCATCGGCGCTAACGGCGCCGGCAAAACAAATCTCATCTCTCTTTTTTACCTTATCGACCGAATCGTTGAAAATAGCTTGCAACTTCATGTAGGGCAATCCGGCGGCGCGGAATCTATTTTGCACTTTGGGCAGAAAGTTACCGATGGGATGTCGGTAACATTAGCTTTCGAAGAAACCGGTTACCAGTTTTCCCTCGTTCCCACAAAGGAGAATAATAGCTTGATATTTTCAAGGGAGGATTACTTTTACCCGGAAGCCGGGAGTGACCGGCCATGCATTATATCTCTCGGAAGCGGCCAAAAAGAGGCCCGGCTGATGGATGAAGCCCGGGAAAACCCGGGGAAACCTGCTGCAAAAATACTGGAATTAGTTAATAACCGGGGGATATACCACTTTCACGACACCGGGGATTCTTCCAGGATGAAACAATTATGCAATATCGATGATAATTTCTCCTTAAAGTCGGATGCATCTAATCTTGCCGCATATTTATTCCTGTTACGGGAAAAGTATTATGCAAATTACGTCAAAATAGTTGAAACAATCCGCCTGGCGGCGCCGTTTTTTAATGATTTTAATCTTCGGCCCAGTCCTTTTAATGAGCGGCTTATCCAGTTAGAGTGGAGTGAAAAAGGGGCGCAAACTTATTTTAATGCGCATTCTTTGTCGGATGGGACATTGCGTTTTATTTGCCTGGCGACGCTGCTTCTGCAACCCCAATTGCCCTTCTGCATCCTGCTTGATGAGCCGGAATTAGGACTGCATCCTTACGCCATCACATTGCTTGCCGCTCTGCTGCAAAAAGCAGCCGTGAAAACCCAGGCTATAGTGGCTACCCAGTCCGTGACATTGGTAAACCAATTAAACCCGGAGGATATAATCATAGTAGAAAGACAAGAGAGTCAATCTGTTTTCAAACGTTTGAATAAAGATAAGAATTAAATTTAAATCCCAGGAAGAGATCGATGCCAATCCCTCTTCTGCCCCATCAAAACGGCTCTATGGGGTTTTGCCTCATTTGGTGGATAATATTTTCTTGCAAATTCGACAATTTTATAGGGGCATTTACAGGGGCGTTTACAGGGGCATTTTTGGTGAAGCCAATTCTATCCCGGTAAACCTTGAAAGGAATTCCGCAAAATCTCTTACAGGTTTGCTTTTCCACAGCGTATCGACGGATAGTAATTTTGCCTGGTCTATAATGACATTCATAGAGCTTCCCGGCTTTTCCCGCTGCCCCAGGGCGGTAATAATGGCCTTTTTTCGCCTGGATGTTTCAGCAATCGCTTTTTCATTCTCCTTATGATCCGTTTCCCATGGGAAAGTACCGTCAATAAAAAGAGTTGATTTCTTTGTCAATTCTTTTTGATCAGCTTCAAAAAGCGGTAATAAATGCTCTTCCAATGTGCCTGTTTGATTGACGGAATCCGCCCAGACATATACGGCTTTATCTTCGGAAATGGCGGCAAAAGAATTTTCTTTAACCGGGATTAAACTGTCTTTAAGCCATATTTTCTTCTCTTTTTGGGGGGTTTCTATTTCCGAATAATTTCTCTCGAACTCTTTACAAATGGCGCCTGGTTTTTTATGGTCGGCATCGAAAAGGAATAGATATTTTACATCGGCAATGACAGATGGCGCATCTTCCCGAAATGTCGAGGCGCTCTCCTTGTCCATAAGAACCAGGAAATCGTATAGAAATTGCTGTGGATTTTCTGTTTTATCCTTCCCGCCCGCATCGAACAGGAGAAACAGCCAATCGTCCTTTATATAGGTCGAATCCGGTAGAAAAAACTTGTGCGCCATATCCAGGCTCATATCCTGGACTGCGTGTTTTGTCATATTGGTTTTAAATAACTTGTTAAGTGGAGATGGATATTGACTGAATTTCAGTTTTTTGTTCTTATCAACTGCAAAAAAATGTTTGAACACAAGTCGGCAAAATGCGACATCATGCTTTCCTTCACAGAAAACGATAAGGGCTTTCGTTTGTTCCATCAGCGCGCCCTCCGTAGATCAACATCGCCGGCTTCAACAAGGTTTTTGAACTCCACGCCGGAGAATTCCCGGGCGATAATTTTCTTTTCCTTCTCTACCAGGGCTATTGCGGAAAAATCTTTTATATCGGCTTCGGGAATGCCAAGGACAAATGCATCGATACATTCCTTGCTGTGGCTGGTTAAGAACAACTGGATATTAAATTCCCGGGTCAGATCATAAATAAATCCTGCGAATTTGGAGATCAATGCCGTATGAATGGCATTTTCAAATTCATCGATTAGAACCACCCCATTCTGGGCGGCGGCAAAAATCAAAGAAATAAAAAAAACTCGCTGCACCCCTTCCCCATAATCGGTTAAATCCGGCGCGACCTGGAAATCTCGATCGTTGACAAGAAACCGCCGCGATTCATCCACCAATCGGATATCGCTTACGGAAGGGATAAAATGTTTATTAATAAAATCGAAAATTTTCGGCAGCGCTTTCGATTGCATACTTTTATGGTAGAACGGGGCGTAGCGGTGAGGTTCGTTCAGGAAAAACGGGCTGCTGTAAATCGTGGGACACAGAAGTTTAATATGCCCGGCGTGAGTTTCTCGTTTTTCCCCTTTGTAAATACGCGTAGAGGCTTCCTGTTTGATTGCCCCGAAACTGGATGTAATCTCTACTGTTTCCAGGTAGAGAGTTTTATCGATGCCGCTGTTTTCTTCTTTATAATGACGGATCGATACCGAAGCGTCCCGGTTATCGAAAACTCCTTGAATCTTAATTTCCTGGGGTAATTGATCGATGAACCACTCCGGGTTCAAATGTTCTTCGGAGATTTTACCGCGTCTTCTCAAAACTTCAAGTAAGCCGTCGAAATCATTCTGCCGCGAAAGCAAGTAAATGGCTTCCAGGAGGGTGGTTTTACCGGAATTGTTGATTCCTGCCAGCAGGTTGACCTTCGAAAGCTTTTTTAATCGAAGCTGTTGGAGTACTTTGTAGTTGGAAACCTCCAGTTCACTGAAATGGGAATCGATGCGGTCGTGGAATACTGTTTTCTGCTCAACCCCAAATAACCCGGAAGCCCTGGTTTTGTCCACGATACTTTGCAGGCGGCCGATGGCGTTGCCAACTTCAGGAAGATATCCTTCGCGAATGGTCATCTGGCTGAGGATATCGATTTCATTGGCCAATGATTTGATTGCCGCTTCTTGCCGTTCACGAAACACCAGGTCGCTTGCCCGGTAGGCCGCGTTGATATCACGGGTCGATTTAAGTTGGGCCATCGCCCTTGTATCGGTGATAATTTTTCCCAGTGTAACCACATCATCCCTTTTAATAATTGCCGGGTCGCGGAATTTTTTGCCGTAGCCCACCTGTCCATCATCACCTGGTTCTTCGATCGGTTCGCGAGACAGCCAGGAAAAGAAAAATTCCAGGTTTGCGGTATTTTTGGCCTTGTAGCTGGAATCATCCCAGTCCAACCATACTTTTAGATCGGCGTTTCGGGCGACCTCCCTGAATATGGGGAATTTGCTTTCGTCAAATTGATCTCCATAGTCGGAGTTCCGGTATTGTTCGACAAGAGAGAGCGCCCGAAGACTTCGTCTTAGTTCTATTTTTGAAATGCCGATTCTTCTACAAATTTCATCTTCCTCTAAATGATGGGATAAGTACATTTTTTCCAGTAATTTTGCCTGGTTCCATTCCCCCCATTTCTTGTTGCCGCTGATGTGTTTTAAGGCCATGAGTGTCAAATAATGCATATCATCGCCATCTTCATACATCACCACCGGGACATTATCGAAGATGGACGGATGAAGATTTCCCAGATCGATATTTTTGGTTTCATATTCATTGGCAAGTAACTTGAGGGCCGCGACCCTGCGATTTCCCTCCACAACCATATAGTCGCCGTTTTCAAGTTCTTTGATCTGTATCTGGTCGATCGGGAGATACCCGCTGGCTTTAAAGCTTTCGATCAAATCCTGGATATTCTGGTTCCTTTCCCCGGCAATAAGCCTGAAGGTACGTTGTGAAACTACTTTATCCTTGATTTTCGACGTCGGCGTTTCTACATAATCCTGCTCGTGAATCAACCTGAAATTATTGGGGTCCAGGTAGAGATTCTTAAGACTGATCTCCTGCCTACTGGGATTTGCGGTTTTTTTTTCTTTTTTCATTACGCTTCTCCTTCATCATTACCGGTCATAGTCTTAAATCTCACCTACTTAAGCGATGAGGACTTCTTGTTGTTTTTCTGCCATTCATAGCGCAATTATAGTATTAAAAGAATGTTTTGGCAATATCACGCATCCACTTCTACCCTGGCTCCTATTTTTCCCAAACAGGGTGGGAATTGACCTTTTCCCTAAATCTCCAACTTATTTCAATGCGAAGCCTAACCCATAGGCAAACCCGAGGCCAATGTCCATATCACTGGTTTTCAGGTAAAATATCTTCGCATGAATTGCCACTTTTCGAGCGATGAGAAAGCGTATACCAAAAGTTGGTTTTATCGAAACTGTTTTAAGGTTCGGGATCCAGACAAGCCCAATTCCCATGATACCTTTTACAGAGTTTCCCGAAATCCTGAAATTTTGAAAAATGCTGGATTCCAGGCTCAATTCGTTTTCTTTTCTCAAGTACCCCCCGCGGTTCCGAGAGCCATATCCTACTCCCATGGCGAGGCTGACATTTTTCCAGATGCAATATTCGAAAACACCCTGCGGATATTTCAAATGTGGATAACTATTGCATGATGGTAAAATGGACTGATATTCTGCAGAAATAATGACGCCCCCGCGATGGAAGACATTCTCATCCTCGCTGAACGCATACTGGGTCATTGTACCGACGATTAGAATCATCAAAAAAATTTTTGCTTTATTCATTTTTCCTCCTGATTAGTTTATTTTCAGTTTGACAATACCCTATTATATATTGAAAAGCCTGTTTTGACATTGGGCCTAAAGTCCCTTTTTTAAAATCGGGACTTTAGTCCCATATGGTTTGAAGATGATTTTTTCTCGACTGGCCCCTTTTTTCTCTCCCAGTTTATGCAATTCCCCCCGCGTTGGCTTTCAATGACCTTTCGACCAGCGCTTGATGTTCTTCTTTAAACCTGTGTAATTGGGCCAGGATTTCGCAGCGCAGCAAGGGGATTTTATCCATAAGGGTGAAAAATCCGTGTGTCCCTTTTATTACTCCTGGCGGTTTTCCTATCCTGTTTTTTTAGGTAAAAGATAGGTCGAAATTATTGCCGCGGCGCCGGCGACAAAGAATGTCAACAACCGGGATGTCACTTTCGCATCCATTCCCGTAACACTCCATATAATGGTGAAGGCCACACCTGTAATAATAGTGACGATGACGGCTTTACCGTGATAACGTTTCCAGAAAAGGGTCAAGAGGATGACGACGGAAAAAGTTCCGCCGATCCCGGCCCACACATAACTGACGATCATAAAAATTAGTTTGGAGGGAGATACATACGCTACCCCCAGGGCGATGAAAGCCAATAAGGTGGTAACAATCCGCGAACGTTTTAAAGCGGTTTTAGGGTCCTGTTTTTTAGATTTCATCAGGGGGCCGATGATGTTTTCCGATAGCTCGGAGGAAGAAAGAATCAATAAGGAATCCGCGGTAGAAAGCATGGCGGCAATGGCGCCGGTGATTAAAATACCGGCAATGGCAGGGGGGAATAGTTCCAACATCACTGCCGGCATTACATATTCGCGGTCTGCCAGGCCATTGGGCCCGAATATGGCCAGGCCGATCCAACCGATGGAGAGTGCGCCGATATAGGCGATAACCGTCCAGGCAATGCCGATATTCCTGCCTAGTTTCACCTGGCGGGCGTCCCTAATGGCCATAAAACGCATAGTCAACTGGGGCTGGCCGCCCAGGTAACCGAAAAACCAGGCAAACCCACCGACAATGACAACGCCTGCGCCAAAACCGCCGGCCACTCCCGTTAAAGATATGAAACCGGGCCCGGCTTTGGTCAATGCCGCCGGGATAGACTGCGCATACAGGTCCGGCCGGTTTGCTATATACAAAATACCGGCAATGGGACCCACGATTAATGTAATAATCATGAGGGTGGCCTGGACAACATCCGTGTACACAACACTGCGAAATCCGCCGTAAATCGTATAGGGTACGATAAACACCGCGGTTATCAGCATTCCCCACCGCGGGTCCAATTTCATGATGGTAAAGAGTGTTTTTCCACCGCCCAGGAATTGCGCCCCCACATAGAAGAAAAAGAAGAAGACAATTACCAGGCTCCCGATAACCCGGATTTGTTTGCCCAGTTCGCTGTGCTTTTTGGCGATATATTCGGTAAACGAACTCACCTGGTATTTTTCAGCTTCGTCCCGTAATCGCCAGGCCAGCGCCGCCCAGGCGGTAATGATACCGATGACGCATCCCAATGCGGTCCATATTTCCATCAATCCCGTGGCATACGCCGCGCCCGGGAGTCCCAGCAGCGCCCAGGAAGATTCCCCGGACGCCCGTTCCGATAGGGCCGCAGCCCAACCGGGCAAACTCCGCCCTGCTATGGCATAATCCTCGTCGGTTTTAACTTTACGTCCCTGGTATAATCCCCAAATAACGATAAGTATCATATACCCAATCATTACCATTAAAATTTGCGTCTGTGCACTCATGATTTTCTCCTTATTTCCGTTTGGATGTCAAAAAAAATTATAAGTCCCTATTTTAAAACAGACTAAAAATTATTTCAATAGTAAGAAACAGGCGAACAGGCGCTGCCTGTTCCCTACTACCTACTGCCTACTACCTACTGCCTACTGCCCGCCTATGCCTGTTAAGTCTTTTTATCGGTATTTATCTTGAAGGGGACGTAGAGTGGGCAGAATTTAAACAGCCCGGTCAGCAGCGGGATATAACCTATGTTTGCCCAGACACAATAATAACCTGTAACCGCATAGTAGACATAGTGGGGGATTAATATTGCCAGCCCGATCACTATGCGAATGATCCTGTCTTTTTTTCCCACGTTACATTTCATTGTTACCTCCTCAGGGATTATTCACCCTTAAAAAAATTCTACCAAAAAAAAGAAAAAATGTCATTAGTTTTGAAAAGAATTATGGGCGCCGCCCACTTTAAAAAAATGTTGCCTGGTTATTGAAATACATTCCTATTTCAGGTAAACTATTATCTTAATTTTGTCCCGTGATTTTTTTAAAATGCAAATTGAAAGGAGACATATCGATGAATCACGTAATTATCGGCGCCGGGATCGCGGGGGTCACAGCCGCCCAGGCGATTAAAGAAACGGATAATGATGCAGACATCGTGATTATCGGGAAAGAGGACTTTGCCCCTTACAGGCGATACCTTCTATCGGAATTTCTCTGCGATTCGATCGCAAAAGCCGATCTTACCTTTGCTTCGGTGGAATCGATTAAGGATATGGGCATTAAATTCCGAAGGGGGCAATCCGCCAGGCTCATTAACCCGACGGAAAAATGGGTGCAATTGGATAATAATGACGTCCTGCATTATGACCGGCTCCTCATCGCCGCCGGCGGGCAGCCCAACCTGGGGCATGTACTGCGCCCTTTCCTGAAACATATCCAACGCTATTACACCCTCAAAGATGTCATGGTACTAAAGAAAAAAATGGCCGGCATCCGGAAATGTATTGTTTTCGGAGAGGGGTTTAGCTGCCTGGACCTGCTTGCCAGCCTGTATAATTTAGGAAAGGATGTGACCTTTATTACCAAAAGAGAGAGCGTGGAACTCCCCCTGGCGGAACCGGGATTTAACAGCGGGCTCCGGGAATTCCTGGAAGAAAAGGGCATTGAGGTTATCACCGGCGACCAGGTGACTGCCATCAGTAAATTCAGGAGTCATTTCCGGGTCATGACGTCAAAGCACGGGGATTTGTATGGGGATATCGTCTTTGCCTGGGAACAATACAAGCCGTATACGGCGTGCATTAAGGATACGGGCATTGAGAAAAAAACGGGCATCCTGGTGAATGAACGTCTTGAAACATCGGTAAAAGATATTTACGCGGCCGGGGATTGTGCGCAAATTTTCCACCCCGCCCTTCAAGACTATTGGATCAATTTCGGGTGGCCCAACGCCCTGGAACAGGGTGAAATTGCCGGCAGGAACATGGCCGGTGGAAACGAAGTATATAATATCCATGAAGTCCTTGCCTTTAATATCATGGGAAAAGAGTTGAAGGCAAGGTGGTGGGAATAATAAAATAGGAGGTTGTTACGATGAGACGAACAAAATCGGTGTTTATTTTTTTGCTGGCATTTTTAACGTTTTGTACTGCCGCGGCGGCAGCAAGCAATGGTTGGGGCATCGGGTTCATGGTGGGGAACCCCACGGGGTTAAGTTTCAAAGCCTGGACCGGTAAAACCAAAGCCTTCGATGTGGGCGCAGCCTGGTCTTTTGGCGATGAAAACAAACTGCAACTTCATGGGGATTTTCTCCTGCATAATTTCAGGGTAATCAAAGTGGAAAGCGGTCAATTGCCTTTGTATATCGGCATCGGCGGCAGGATAAAATTTGAAAATGAGACGCGGGTGGGCGTTCGTGTGCCGGTGGGGTTATGTTACCTGTTTAAAAATCACCCCATCGATATTTTTTTCGAAGTGGCGCCGGTCATCGATTTGGCCCCGGAGACGGCGTTGGACATTAATGCCGCCCTGGGCATAAGGTATTTTTTCAAATAGGAGGCGTCGCCGCTCGTAAGCCTAAAGATGTATTCGTCTATACAACCATGTAATACTTTAGTTGTACGTTTTTAAAATAAATTTTCATACCAAAAATACAACTTTCGATGTATTGACTTTTAACCGATTCGAATTTATCATGAAACCTGAAAATTCACGTCGATCATTATTTAATTTCCAATGGTATAGGAATAACAAATGAAGAAAATATTTTTTGTCACCCTGTTAATATATTTTTTCCTGGTCTGTGCGTTTGCCGTTAACCAGGAGTTTAGCGATCCCGCCGGTCGCCCCGCGTTGGTTCCTGATGAGATTATCGTAAAATACGATTCATGGGTAAAAAAAACCCGGATGAATGAAATACTCGACAAGTACGGGTTGTTAAAAAAGGCAGACAGTTTCAAAAAAGGCGACTTTGTGGTTTTAAGACACACAAATCCGACTGCTATCCTGGATCGATTAAAAAAGGAACGGGGGGTGGTGTACGCGGAACAGAACGGTTATGCTTATATGGCCATAACCCCCAATGATCAGTACTTTTCCTACATGTGGAACATGGTCAAGATCAACATGCCCGCGGCCTGGGACGTCAGTACCGGTTCCGGCGCCATCGTGGCCGTCATCGACACGGGCGTTAAGCAGTCCCTGGCAGACTTTGCCAAAACGCATTTCACGGCGGGTTATGACTTTGTTAATCATGACACTGATCCCGCCGATGATCAGGGTCATGGTTCTCATGTGACCGGGACAATTGCCCAGTCCACCAATAACAACATCGGTGTGCCGGGTATTGCTTATGACTGCGCGATTATGCCGGTTAAGGTATTAAATTCCGCCGGCAGCGGTACATACGATCAAATTGCCAACGGCGTCGCTTATGCGGCGGATAATGGCGCGCATATACTCAACTTGAGTCTTGGCGGGGTGGCCGGCAGCACCGCCCTGCAAAATGCGGTGGATTATGCCTGGGCTAAAGGCTGTTTAATTGTTTGCGCCGCGGGTAACAATAATTCTACCGCGCCTTTCTACCCGGCTGCTTACGCCGATAGTTTCTCTGTCGGGGCCACGAATTATAACGACCAGAGGGCCGGCTATTCCAACTACGGGGTCACGGTCGATATTTCCGCGCCCGGGGGAGACGCCGCTGATTGGAATGGCTGCGGTTATCCGGAGGGCATCCTCCAGGGTACTTTCGGTACTTCCGGCGATGGGTATTATTTTTTAACCGGGACATCCATGGCTTCCGCGCATGTGGCCGGATTGGCCGCCCTATTAAAATCCCAGGACCCCGCCAGGACCAATGTGCAAATTCGCGATATCATCGAGGCTACCGCGGTTGATCTGGGTACTGCCGGTTGGGATTCAACCTTTGGTTGGGGCCGGATCAATGCATATGCCGCTCTTACCTATACACCTCCTTCCCAGCCCACAACCAGGACCCCGCAATCCACGTTATAAATCCAGCGGTTGACAAAAAAAAATTAATCGATTATTATTTAGCAGGACCTGACCATTGATCATTCATTTGTGGGTCCCAGGAGACTTCAAATGGGACAGGAAGCAAATAATTTTTTGTGCACCGATATGCCCACGACGCCGCGGCCCGGCATGGGGCGGATACTGGTTTCCGGCGCTTCCGGTTACATCGGCGGGAGACTGACGCCGGAGCTGTTGGCCAGGGGATACAGTGTGAGGGTAATGGTTAGAGCGGATTCCCCGGAGTATAAGGAACGGTGGCCCGGGGCGGAAATCCATGTGGTGGATGCGTTGGATAAAGAGGGTTTAAAAAAAGCCATGGAAGGGGTTTACGCCGCCTATTACCTGATTCACTCCATGCTGTTGGGGACAAAGAAATTCGAATCGGCGGATATCCAGGCGGCCCGGAATTTCAGGGAAGCGGCGGAGGAAAATAACGTGGGCAGGATTATTTACCTGGGCGGCCTGGGGGATATCAACACCCGTCTATCGCCCCATCTCAGGAGCCGGATGCAGGTCGCGGCGGAACTTCGTAAGGGTCGCACGCCGGTCACGGTGCTGAGGGCGGCCGTTATTATCGGTTCAGGCAGCGCTTCATTTGAAATTATTAAAAACCTGGTAAAAGCGTTCCCGGTCTTGCCCTGTCCAACCTGGACCCGGACCCAATGCCAACCCATTGCTATCCGCGACGTGATAAAGTACCTGGTGGGCGTCCTGGAAACGGATGAAACCACGGGAAAGTCCTTTGATATCGGCGGTACGGAAATCCTGAACTATCAAAAAATGATGCAAATCCTTGCCCAGGTGCTGGGGAAGAGAATGATTGTTGTCCCGCTGCCGTTTTCTATCACCCGGATATACGCCTATGTCACCAGTTTTTTTACTCCTGTTCCGGCCAGGATTACGATGTGCCTGATGGAGGGCTGCAAGAATGAGGTGATATGCAAAAACAGGGATATCCATGAAGTATTATCTTTTCAACTTCTTCCTTACAAAGAGGCTATCGCACGGGCAATAACCCGCGAAGAACAGGATCGCATTCATACGCGGTGGTCCGACGCTTACCCGCCGGCGCATGAGCTGGCGATAAAACTGAGAGAACTTCCCCAGCCCCCCCGCTATACAACCCGCTACTCTCTTTTAACCTCAAAAGACAGCGCCCCCCTTTTTCAGAGTATATGCCGGATCGGGGGAAAGCATGGTTGGTTTAACAGTAATTTATTATGGAGGCTCCGCGGTATGATAGACCGCATGTTCATGGGGGTCGGGACGTCGCGCGGCAGGAGGAGTTATTCGGATTTACGCATCAATGATGTGATCGATTTCTGGCGGGTGGAAGACTTGAAACCCAAAGAAATGCTGCTGCTGCGCGCGGAAATGATATTACCCGGCAAAGCCTGGTTAAAATTCGAAATTGACAGCCCGGAAGGTAAAGACTTGCGCCGGTTGTCGGTCGAAGCTTTTTTCGACACCCGGGGCCTATTTGGAAAAATCTACTGGTATATGTTCATGCCTTTTCATCGTTTTATTTTCTACGACATTATCAACCAGATCGAAAAAAGGAGTCAATAGAGCACGCCGGCGGCCAGGGCCGGCAAACGAATCTCTACCGTGGTTCCTTTCCCGGGGGTGGAGAAAAACCGGATCGTTCCGCCGTGGTCGCTGATTATTTTGGAAGACATGTACAGGCCCAGGCCGGTGCCGCCGGAACTGCGCCTGGTGGTGAAAAAAGGTTCGGCAATATATTTCAGGTCTTTATCGGGGATACCCAGGCCTTCATCTTTCACAGTCAGCACAATTTCCCGGCCCATGCGATCGTAAGTAACGGTGATAAAAATCCCGTTCCCGGGATGTTCCAGGGCCTGGCAGGCGTTTTGAACCAGGTTAATAATCACCTGTTCAAGGTTCTGGAAGTTCCCCATTACATTGGGCAGGTCCTTCTCATAGACGGCTTTAAAATGGCGGGTGGATTTCTGGATCATGTTACCGGTCAGGGATATGGCGGATTTTACCACAGATTCGATATCCACCTGTTTTTTCAAACTGATTAAATCTTTCCCGGAAAAGTATTTCAGATCATTGACAATTCGTTGGATTTTCTTCGAGCTTTCCAGTATCCCGGAAAACAGTTGGGGCATTTTTTCCTTCATTTTTTCATATTTCAAGCCGCCGACCACCATGTCTCCTTTTTCGCGGGAAGACTCATTCAGGATGGGGATGATGCTGTTCCAGGCCTTTTGCAGCACCGACGCATTCAGCATGATGGTGTTGTTGGGGTTATTGATTTCATGGGCCATGCCGGAGGCCAGGATGCCCAGGCTGATCATTTTATCAGCCTGGAGCAATTGGTCGTGTTGTTTTTTCAATTCGTCTTCGGTTTTCTTGCGCTCGGTGATATCGTTCATGATGTGGACATAGCCGGCAACGTTACCCGAATCGTCCGGCAGCGGCTCCCCGGTAATAGAAAACCAGCGGTCTGCCCATGAAAAAGGCGTCGGTTCAGTCCCTTTCTCCCGGTTGAAGATACAATTCTCCACGTGCATCCCGGCCGGGTCCAGCAATCGGCAAATGGACAACCCGATGACGCCGGGGAGCGATTGGCCGATTAATTCCACCATGGCCTTATTGCACCACAGTATTTTTTTTTCACTATCCAGGATAGTAACTGGGTTGCTGATGGCATCGAAGGCGCATCGATAAATATCGATTGCCGGGGTGTAACTGATATCGCCGTTTAACATGTATGTTTATGCGTTTGTATTATTTTTCTTGCAGCAGGGTTTTAATTTTATCCTTTATAAATGGAATGCTGCCGCCGCCGATTTTAATATAGTTTATTTCGCCTTTTTTGGTTATGAAAATCATCGTGGGGATACCGGTAATTTTATACGTATCATAAACGGTCTTTTCTTCGGAGATGGCCACGGGAAATTGCATGTTATGCCGCGCCAGGTGATTTTTAATATTTTCTATTTCCTCTTCTTTGGTTACTTTTCCTTTATCGCCCAAATCATCCCTGTAGGAGCCGTACAATCTCGTATAACCTAAGACGGTAAGTCCCTTATCCTTATTTTCGGCGTATATATTTACGATTTCCGGCATCAACGCCCGACAATAGGTGCACCAGGGGGCCCAAAAAAGCACGACCACCGGTTTGCCTTTCAACTCTTCCAATTTAAGGGGGGCCGAATTGAGCCAGGTTGGGGCGGAAATAGGGAACGCCGCTTTACCGAAATAATCGAACTGTTCCAGGGTTTTTGCCAATATGGCCTTGCTCTTTTCATCTTTTGTGTCGGCAATGCCGTCATTTAAAAGTTTCCTGGCCTTATCCGCGTTTCCTTTTTCTTTGGCGACTTCAGCCAGGGTTAAGTAAGCGTTAAACTTGTTCTTTGCAAGGTCTTCAGGGATTTGTGGGGAATTTAAGAATTTATTTGAATATTCTTCTTTTACTTGATTGTCCGAATGCTCCGAACCGATGTTATAATAAGCGTCCAGTAGGTCATTTATATCCTTTACCTGGGATTCTATCGCCTTGAATATGTCATAAGCCTCATCATACTTTTTCTTTTCAAATAAGATTTGAACCTTGACCATTTTGGCCTCGGTCATTAATCCAGGATTTGTGGCAATGAGGGCAGCGATTTTTTTCTCAGCCTCATCGAGGTTTTTGACCTTTAAAAGTATTTTGCTTCTTAAGATTTCGATTTCTTCAATGGCCGGGCTTTTTTCATATTTTTTCAGCAGGGTTTCGAATTCTCTTTTCATATCCTCGTTAAAAGCGATGAATTCATCACGCGTCTTTACTTTATCCCTTTTAACCTTCAGGGTTCCCGAAATCTCCTGGAATTCATTGGAAAATTTCTTTGCATCTTCTTTTCCTGTTTGACAGGAAATAAGGAACATTGCCATAAACGCTAAGATAAAAACTTTTTTGATCATGTTTCCTCCTTTTGGGATTTTATTCTACCACAGGAATATTGGAAATGCAAATGGAGGAAAAGATAACCGGCAGCTCTAATTTTAAAAATTTTTGGGCGAACACTGATTAGTTGACAATTACATTAGTTTTGGGTATAGTTTTATTTTCAAATGATGAATGATGAATGATGAATGATGAATGATGAAAAAAAACACAACAAGCAAAAGAGGTGGTGAGCCTTGCTGGATTATTTAAGGGTTGAAAATTTCGCGGTGGTTGAGAAAGTGGAGTTGGAGTTCACCTGCGGTCTCAATATCATGACCGGCGAGACCGGCGCCGGGAAATCCATATTGATCGGCGCCGTCAATCACTTCTTCAATAAAAAAATCCCGGAAAGCGCCATCCGCGGCGAAAATAATAAACTGGTTGTCGAAGCTATGTTCTCCCAGGGCGATGAGGAACTGGTGCTGCGCCGCGAAACCAACCGGAAAAAATCCCAGGCCTTTATTAACGGCCAGATGGTCCCTTTTTTTCAACTGAAAGAAAAAGCCGAAAGTCTTTTTAATATCTACGGCCAGAATGAACATATTTTTCTCTTAAACCCCGCCAACCACCGGCTCTTCCTGGATGAATTCTGCGAGAACCAGGGCCTGCTGGACCGCCTGTCCCTGGCTTATCAACGGTTAAAAGATGCGCTAGCCGAGTTGGATAAGCTGAAAAAAACCGCTGAAAATGCCGCTGAAAAATTGGATTTCCTGGGTTTCCAGGCGTCGGAAATCGAAAGCCTGGACATGGTGAAGGGTGATGAAGCCGCCCTGGAACAGCGCATAAAAATCCTCTCCTCCGCCGAAGAAATCTTATCCAAAGCCGGCGCCCTGGTCCGGGTTTTTCACCAGGACGACAATTCCCTTTACAACACCATCGCGGAAAACCTTAAAAACCTGGACTATTTGAAAGAAATATACCCGGAACTGGCCCCAATGAACGAACAATTGAAACAGTTCTGCGACCTCCTGCCCGAACTCTCTTCCACCCTGACCCATATCACGGGCCACGTGGAGTACGATGAAGAGGAGTTAAACAAATGCAATGAGAAAGTGTTCAAACTGAACCGCTTGAAAGCGAAATATAAGGTCAATTTTGATCAGTTGCTGCAAAAGTTGGCGGATTTAAAAAAGGAACGCGACCTGCTGGCCAATATGAGTTTTTCCTTGAAAGAAAAACAAAAGGAAGCAGAACAGCGGTTCGAGGAATATAAAGGGCTGAACCTGCAGTTAAGGGAGAGCCGTTATAAAAAAGCCGGGCAATTGAGCGTCGTGATCGAAAAGGAATTGTCCAAACTGGAGATGAAAAAGGCCCAGTTCGTAGTGCAGGTGGAGGAGCGCCATCCCAGCCTGGACAATATAACCGATATCACGGAAAAAGGGACCGATAAAATAGAATTCTATTTTTCCAGTAACCCCGGGCAGAAACCAGGCAGCATCAGGGAAATTGCTTCCGGCGGCGAATTGTCCCGGTTGATGCTGGTGCTAAAATCCATCAGCAATACCGACGTTTACGCCACCTATATTTTCGACGAAATCGACTCCGGCATCGGCGGGAAGACCGCGGAATTCGTGGGCGAAAAATTGAAACGGATCGCCGAAAGGAACCAGGTGATTTGTATCTCTCATTTACCCCAGATCGCTTCTTTTGCGGATACTCATTTTCTCATAACCAAAGAGTTTAAAAAAGGGCAAACCTTCAGCAATGTCAAGGAGTTGTCCGAGCCGGAAAGGGTGGGGGAAATCGGGCGGTTAATGGCGGGAAGCGTAGTCACCGACGATGTGTTAAAGGCCGCCCGGGACTTGCTGGATAAAAACCGCGGATGAAATTTTTTATCAAAACCTACGGCTGCCAGATGAATGTCAACGATTCGGAGAAGATGGGCGATATTCTTAAAAAAAGGGGATTCTCCGCCGCGGATGATGAAAATGATGCGGATATCATTATTATAAACAGTTGCGCGGTGAGGGAAAAACCGCAGGAAAAGATTTTTTCTTTTGCCGGGCGCCTGCCCAAAGGGAAAAAAATAATCGTGGCCGGGTGCGTGGCCCAATCGGAAAAACAAAAAATCCTGGAACGAAACCCCAACATCGATTACATCGTGGGCACCCACCAATACTACCAGATCGACCGGATCGCGGATGAAATCCTGGCGCAAAAAAGCAAAGGCGACCGTGGGGTAAAAGCGCAATTTTCAAAAGTGTGGCAGGAAGCTGTGCCGGATATCGCCTCGCGCATCAGCCGCGTATCCGGGTACATCTCCATTATGGAGGGCTGCGATAATTTTTGTTCCTATTGCATTGTGCCCTTTACCAGGGGCAGGGAGAAACACCGGCCCTTTGAAAATATAATGGCCGAGGCGGAGTACCTGGCCACCGCCGGGTACAAGGAAATCATCCTGCTGGGTCAGAATGTCAATAGTTGGGAAGATAAAGAAAAGAACATGGAATTCCCCGACCTGCTGGAGCGATTATCCGCCGCACCGGCTGTGGATGTTAAGTGGATACGTTTTATCACTTCTTATCCCGGTTATTATGATGAACAATTGATCGAAGTGATGGCCCGGCATGAAAAAATCGCCCGTAATATTCATTTCCCTGTGCAGTCGGGTTCGACGCGAGTATTAAAAAAAATGAACCGCAGTTACACCCGCGCTCAATACCTGGACATTGTTCGCCGGTTTAAGAAAAAAATCCCGGATATTACTTTCAGTTCGGATTTTATCGTAGGGTTCCCGGGGGAGACGGAAAACGATTTCGAATTAACCCTTTCGCTTTTGGAGAAAGTGGAATATGAGAATATCTTTTCTTTTTTGTATTCTCCGCGCCGGTTTACCAGTGCGTTTAAATTGAAAGACGACATAACCCCGGAAATAAAAAAGCAGAGGCTTTACCGGTTGCAGGAGCTGCAGAAGAACATTCAATTCAAGAATAATAAAACCCTCCTTGGAAAAACCATCGAAGTATTGGTAACGGGTCCGCATCCGAAGGCGGCGGGTGAAGTGATTGGCAGGACGGTTAATTACCGGGTGGTGAATTTTAAGTCCGACACGCCGGTCGGGGAGTTTACGCGGGTATTGATTGAAAGGGTGGGGCCATATTCATTAAGAGCTAAAGAGCACGCGGCGCGTGCACCCTATTGTAGAACTCTTGCACCAGGTTAACATTGTTACTTCATCTGGCTCGGTACCAAAAGTTTTTGGGGGTGCAGGGACCGTCCATCCGTGATGGTTTTTCAAAAAGATCCTTGCCCGCCGGGGGCTTACATAACGCTGTAGACTTTATGCAATTGAATTCCCGGCCTTACATCCGATATACCCGCCAACTGGCACTGTTCGAACAGGTAAAACGTATTCTCATATTTATGGTTATCATTACTGTCCGGTTGGAGGAAAATAGGAAAATAATCCCCGATGTCCCGGATTTTTTTTATGACCTCGACAGACAGGTTTTCGTTTACAATCAGCTTGATCTCATCGATGCGTTTTTTCAGGGCTTTATTGACGGCATAACCCATCACATCCTTGGGCGACACCGTCCACCAGTCGATAGCCAGAGCAGCGTACTCCACCCCGTTGGTTTCAATGGCAATAAAAAAATCTTTTTTCTTTAGATTATCGACTAATTCAGTCAGGTCCTGTTCCATAGGTTCACCGCCCGTAATCACTACCTGTGAGGCCGGGTATTTTCTTTTTTGTTTATCGATTTCATCGAGGATTTCAGGGAGGGGCAGCCATCTGCCGCTGTCCCAGGCGTATTTCGTATCGCAGTAGGGGCATTTCAGTTGGCATCCGGCCAGGCGCAGGAATATCGACGGCACACCGGCCCTTAAGCCCTCTCCCTGGAAAGACCAAAAAATTTCATTAATCCTCAAAATAGACTGCTCCGGCATAATCCGATTCCCAAACCATTACTTTTGATACCGGGTATTTTTCTTTAATTTTATAAAAAAAATACCGCGACAGGTTTTCCGCGGAAGGAGAAAAATCATAAACCTCATTCAACACCTTGTGGTCCGGTAAAATCTCTTTTAGATAGTTTTTTAATTCCGTGAAATCCACCCCGATCCCCGATTGGTTCAGTGTATCTACTTTAAAATGGGCTTCGACTTCAAAGGTATGGCCGTGCATTTTCTCACATTTTCCTTTATAGTGTTCCAGGAAATGCGCGGCCGCAAATTTATTTTTTACCACCAGTTCCCAGCTCATAATTTACCCTCCTTTTTTAATCGTGTAATAAGCGGGTCTTCCATATTTAGTTGTTTAAAGGCGTTATCCCGGATGTCGCAGGAGGGGCATTTAAGGCAAGGAATTTCCTCGCCCCTGTAGCAGGAAACCGAATAGGAATAATCCGCGCCTAGTTCAAGGCCCCACTGGATAATCTCTTTTTTACTTTTGGTAATCAGCGGCGTATGGATTTTAAACTCTCTGCCCGTGATAGACGCCGATGTTCCCTGGTTGATGGCGTCTTCCATTTTTTTAGTAAAAGATTCCGTGGTATCCGGGTAATCCGGGGTATCGACCCGGTTAAACCCGGTAACGATATTAAAAATCTGCCTGGATTCGGCAAATGCAGCGGCCAGGGAGAGAAATATACCGTTCCTGAAGGGGACGTAAGTAAAGGGGACGCCTGCTTCGTTTTTTGAGGCGGCCAGGGAGTCGGGGATTTCTTTATCTGTATCGATTAAAGCCGAATAGACGATATTCTTTAAGGGGAATTCGATCAAATGGGCTTCTACCTTCAAGTGTTTGGCGACTTTTTGGGCCATTTGCGTTTCAATGCTGTGGCGCTGCGAATAGTTCACCATAAGGGCAAAGACTTCCCGGAAAAATTTTTTTGCCCAGTAAAGGGTGGTAGTGGAATCGAGGCCACCGGAGAACAGGATGACTGCTTTTTCGTTTTTCATCACATTATTTTACTATTTTTTTGGGATTTTAACAATTGGAATGAAGGTGTATTTTTTCATCTGTCCACATTTCGCCCTTTCTCTTCTACTACGATTTATTTTTTATTTGTGTTATAATAGTGCATCATGGAACTGGATCAACGAAATCGAAATGAACGGATATTGGTCATTCTGAATCCTTCCTCCGGGGTGGTTTCCAAGGATATAGCCACGTCGGTTATTTTCAAAAAACTGCGTAAGCATTTCCATACCGTATCCTTAATCAACTCCAATTCCCCAGCCCACGGGGTTGAAATCACCCGGCAGGCGCTGGATCAATTCGATATTATCACCGCTTTTGGGGGGGACGGCACCATTAATTCCGTGGCCTCGGCGCTGGTAAATACCAACAAAACCCTGGGTATTTTACCAGGGGGTTCCGGTAATGGCCTGGTGCGCAGTTTAAACATCTCGCTTTCCTGGAGGCAGGCGCTGGATGTATTGATCGACGGCAAAGACGTCTATGTGGATGCCGGCAAGATCAATGACACATTTTTTCTTAACGTAGCGGGAATCGGTCTGGACGCCTGGATTTCAAGACAGTACAAGCAGTCGAAAGAGAGGGGCATTGCGTCTTATGTTTATTATGCCTTAAAAGGCGTCCTGGAAATGCCTACCTTCCGGGTAAAAATAAACCTGGGGGATACTGTTTTCCAGGATGAGATTATGATCATTGCTTTTGCCAACTTCAAACAATATGGGGGTAACCTGATTATCGCACCCTTTGCCTCACCCTATGACCGGATGTTGGATATATGCATTATCAATAAGTTCAAACTATTGAAGGGATCATTGGCGCCCCAGAAATTTTTTACCGGGCATATCCATGATTTTCCCTTTTACAAATCTTACAAATTTGAAAAATGTGAAATCGAATCGTTGGATGGAAAAATTCCCTTTCATTTTGACGGTGAATACGGGGGAAAGGACCTGGAGCGTTACACCATCGAAACGCTGCCCGGGAAAATAAAAGTTCGCATCCCCCATCCATAAAGCAGGATAAAAAAAAGGGGAAGTATTACTACTTCCCCTTTACATTTCTAGCAACGATCACTAACTTCGTTAATTAGTTATTCTTAACCAATATTGCCCTAGCGGGAGACTTTGTCCACTACCAGGCCGATGACCTCGATTTCAGCGTCTTTAATTTCATTCATCACGTCGACAACTTTGCCATATTCGACATCCATGTCGGCTTTTAACAGGATTTTGGTTTTATCTTCCGGTTGGTCTGCTTCTATTTTGTCCATGATCAAGCCAGGTAGTTTTGTAATGTCTTCAACAACTTTTTCATTAAAGACGACAGAGCCGTCTTTTCGGACAAACACTTCGAGCATAGACCCGGGTTTCGGTTGGTCATCGGTGTATGCAGCCTCAGGCAGCCTTACGTTGGCCCCCTTCTGGATCATTGGGGTGACCACCATAAAGATAATTAATAGAACCAATAAGATATCGCACAGAGGTACGACATTCGGTTCGGATTTTACGGCATTAGTACCGCCAACCTCAACGCTCATACTTAGGCTCCTTTATTGATCTTTTTCTTGATATAGTGATCGATTAACTCAGATGAGGCATTTGCCATTTCGCCGCTGAAAATATCGACCCGGTTGACAAGGGTATTGAAGAACCACACGGCCACAACGGCCACCAGGATTCCAAAACCCGTGGTAACCAATGCTTCGGAAATGCCGCCGGCTACGGAAGCGATCCCGCCTGAACCGGATACGGACATACTCTGGAACGCAGTGATGATTCCAAAAACGGTTCCGAACAGCCCGACAAAAGGTCCGGTTGACCCGATGGTGGCTAAGCCGCCCATGCCGCGCTTAAATTCCACGAGACCTTTAATGGTTGCTCTCTCAATGGCTCTCTTAGCAGATTCGACTTTTTCCGCGTATCCGGCATTGCTGCCTTCCTGGAATTCCAACTCATTCAAGCCGGCAATCAAAACTTTAGCCAGGTGGCTATTTTGGAATTGTTTATCGGACGACACTTTGATGGATTCTTCCAGTTTACCTTCCTGCCAAAGTTTGCTGATGAGTCTCAGCAGGATATTTGATTGCTTCTTTGCCTTTGAAAAAACAACAAGTCTCTCAACACCGACTGCGATCGAATAAATCGACATAAACAGTAAAATGATGACAACTCCTTTGGGGATGGGTCCCATTGAACTCCACATAGATCCTAAATCCCAATGCATGATTATACCTCCTATTATTTTATTTTATTCTCTATATAATAATCATCATAACTCAAACGATTATTGATTATTCAGGTTGAATTTTACTACTACAGTGAACCGAACCGGCCTGGGCACGCCATTTAAGATATAAGGCTCGTAAACCCACTGCCTGATGGCGGCGAGCGCCGACTGTCTTAACAAGGGGTGGCCGTTAATGACCTGGGCGTCGATTACTCGTCCATAAATATCCGTCGTGGCGTTAATCACCACATTACCCTGGATGTGAGCTTTCAGCGCCACGGGTGGATATTGGGGATTCGGGGATTTGATGAGCCTGGGTTTCTGGATACTGGCCACCTGGATTGCCTGCGACACATCATCCGAATTTCCCCCGGGGCTTCCCAGGACGCCGCCGATAACGCCGCCCTCGACTCCACCTTCGACTCCACCTTCGACTCCTTCATCGAAACCGAAAGCGCCGATATTTTCTTCCTCGATTTCATCCGGTATTTCAATGGGCGCTACCAACCTACCTGTAATGACGGCCTTCTTCTGGTCCGTGCTTTCTTTGCCCTGTTTTTTTTCGCCGCGCGACGACTTCTTTTTACCGGCTGGCGGCGGCGGCGGCGGCGGGGGGGCCGGCGGGGCCGCCATAAATACATTGATAACTTTTATCGGCGGAAGACTTGCTTCCGCTTCCAACAACGGAACCACGATTACTACCACTAAAATGATCAAGTGCAAGAGTATGGAAAGCGGGAATGTGATCCACGTCTTTCGGCTCATCCGCGGGCCTGAATCTATTAGCGAATCTTCGAACATGTTAACCTCCCAAATTATTTCTGAATTTTAACATAGTTTAATATATACCAAATCTTCATAAATTTCAAGTCTTAATTCATATTTTTTTTCTTTCAAGAAACTTTTTTTGCCAGACCATCAACCAGGCGCACGATTGATAGATGGATGAATAGGTGCCGATGATGATGCCGACAAACAATGTGAAGGAGAAGGCGTAGAGCACTTCACCGCCCCAAACCATCAGCGCTATGAGGGAGAACAAGGTGGTGCCGCCGGTAATGACGGTCCGGCTTAAGGTTTGGTTGATGCTGGCATCCATTAACACCTCGGCGTCCTTGCCCCGTATGATTTTCAGGTTATCCCTGATCCGATCGAAGATAACGATGGTATCGTTAATGGAATAGCCCACGAGGGTAAGGATGGCAGCAATTACCTGCATATTTACCTCGATGTTGAAAAACAGGATAAACGTGAGAACCACCATGACATCATGAAACAATGTCAGTATCCCTGCAATTCCATAAATGAATTTGAACCTGAAGGCGATATATACGAGCATTCCCAGCATTGCATAAACGGCGGCGCGGGTGGCCTGGCCGCGAAGGTCTTTACCTACCTGGGGCCCAACGCTGTTGGAGCCGAGAATAGCAAAACGTCCCAGGAAAGCATTTTCTTTTAATACACGCATCACCTGGTTCTTCAAACCCAGTTTCTCGACCTGGTTGAAATCGGATATCAGGCCTTTGGGATCCTGGGTAATTAAGTCGATT
Source organism: Candidatus Aminicenantota bacterium (assembly GCA_026393835.1). GTDB lineage: Bacteria > Acidobacteriota > Aminicenantia > UBA2199 > UBA2199 > JAKAGC01. The sequence goes on from JAPKZK010000157.1 coordinate 52,871, forward strand.
ATTTTTTTAGCGCTGTCGGCCGCTATTTCGGTTTCAGTCCCTTTGGTTACCAGGAACTCTGCTATCCGCCTCTCAGATGCGTCATTTAAATCCAGCTTCACTGTATTTAATTTTTTCTCTTCCGCTGTCAACAATGCATCTTTGACCAGGCCGATCAGTTCCTTTTGCTGACCGGCGTCGTTGTTTTTCTCGCTTTCCTTGCTTGTTTCGTCGGTGGTTTCAAATACCTGCTCGGTCCTGATATAGAACTTATTTTCACTGGCGATCCTCTGGATGGTGGATTTCCCCATTCCCACTTTTTGCATGGCTTGCCTTACGTCATCGACAGAGGTATTATCCCTGAAACTGATCTCCAGCAATGTGCCGCCGGTAAAATCGAGTCCCATGTTAAAACCTTTTGTAAAAAACAGGACAATCCCGAAGATAATAATCATCCCGGAAACAGCAAAACCCCACTTGCGTATACGCATAAACTTAAAATTGGGTACTTCTTTAAATATTTTCATCTGCGACTCCTGTTCATCTAAATGCTAATCCTGGTAAGTTTTTTCCTGCCGGAATATACCAGGTCGAACAACGCCCGTGAGACAAATACCGCGGTGAACATACTGGCGGCAATACCGATCACGAGGGTAACGGCAAATCCTTTAATGGCGCTGGTCCCGAATTGGAATAAAAAGGCGGCAGAGATAACGGTGGTTAAGTTGGAATCGAAGATGGTGATAAATGCCTTTTTAAACCCGGAATCGATGGCGGATTTGGGGGCTTTGCCGGCTTTCAGGTCTTCCTTTATTCGTTCGAAAACCAGGACGTTGGCGTCTACGGCCATACCCATGGTGAGAATAATACCGGCAATGCCCGGCAGCGTAAGGGTGGCTTTAAAATAGGCCAATACGCCCATCAGCATCAATAGGTTCAGCAATAAAGCGATAATGGCATTGACTCCCGCGCCTTTATAATAGACAAGCATGAATATGATTACAATTAAAAAACCGGCGAGACAAGAAATTAACCCCTTGCGGACGGAATCCGCGCCCAGGGAAGGCCCGATAATCTGTTCATGCTGGAGTCTCAACTCGGCGGGAAGAGAGCCGGACCGCAGCTTCAATGCCAGGTCGCTGGCTTCATCGGTGGTAAACCGTCCCTGGATGATGCCGTCATAAGAAATGACGGCGTTAACCACGGGATCTGAGACTATCCGGTCGTCCAGCACGATGGCGAGTTTTTTCCCGATATTGGCGGCGGTAAATGTCTGGAACCTTTTAGCGCCCTGGGCATTGAGGGAAAAGGAAACGGCGGGACCGCCGTACTCATCCCTGCTCAGGTGAGCGCTCTTTAATTCCCGTCCGGTAATAACGGATTCTACCCTTAATACGGAATACCCTTTAATGTCGCCCGCGGCATGTTTTACCATCATCATGTCTTCGGGCAATTTACCCGCGTACTGTTTCAGGGCTTCTTCTTCGGTCTCGAAAGGACCGGCTTCGACTTTCTTCAATTCCAATACGGCGGCGCTTTTTATTAAGCCCATCACGCGATCTTTTTCTTTATCGCTCACACCGGGCAGCTCAACCAGTAACTGGTTGTCCCCTATTTTTTGGAGCACCGGCTCGGCGACGCCGAACTCGTTGATACGGTTGCTGATGGTTTCCAGGGCCTGGCTCACGGTTTGATCGGCCAAATCACGTTCCACCAGTTCTTTCAACGTTAAAGTGACGCGATCCCCGATAATGGTGTAACTCCAATCGGGGAATTCATCGTCCAGGGTATCTTTGATGGCTTTCTCATCAGCATAAACGGTTCCATTGATTTCGATTTTATTAATGCCCTGGCGAACGGCGTCCTGGAATTTGAGACTGAGTTCTTTCAAACGGTTTTTCAAACGCTGTACGCTGTTGTCGGTCTGTTTCTGGACGGCTTTATCGGTGTCTACCGCGAATACCAGGTGCATTCCGCCCTTGAGATCGAGCCCCAGGCTGATCTTTTCCCGGGGCGGTATAAACAGCACCACGGATAGCGCTGTTACCGCTAAAATTAATCCAATTTTCCAACCCAATGATTTTTTCATCTTTTCCTCCAAAACACTGTTTTCAACTAATCCTTAGTATCGCTTCCCCGGCCTTGCGGGTCGATGACCGCGGCTATGGATGGTTTGGTCACCTGGATGGTGGTGTTTTTACTAACTTCGATCTCGATTCTATCTTCCATCACGCGGGTTACGGTTCCGTAAATGCCCCCGCTGGTGATGACCCGTTCCCCGCCTTTCAGAGCAGTGATCATGTTTTGATGCTGCTTTTGTTTTTTTCGGGCGGGCATGATGATCAGGAAATAGAATATGACAAAAATGATGATAAATGGGAATAGGGCAGTGAGCATACTTGGCTGCTGCCCTCCTCCGGCTGCGGCTTCTCCATATAAAAACATGTTATACTCCTTCTTGATAACTCAGTAGAAAATTTTTTTTAAACTGGGTAAACTTTTCAAGTTTTATAGAATACCTTATTTTCGACATAAAATCAAGGTAAAAATGTATGTTGTGGATAGAATTCAAAATCGAGGCGTTGATTTCCTTTGAAATGTACAGGTGACGTAAGTAGGCCCGGGAAAAATTCCGGCAGGTATAGCATTGACAATCGGGGTCCGGCGGGGTTTCATCGAATTTGAAGCGTTCGTTTTTGACGGAGAGTTTGCCCCGGGAGGTGAAAAGGCAGCCGTTCCTGGCGTTGCGGGTGGGCATGACGCAGTCGAACATATCGACGCCGTGCTCTACGGCAAGGAGTATCTCCACGGGCGTCCCGGAACCCATTAGGTAGCGTGGTTTATCCTGGGGCATCCGGGGGCATAAGAAACAAATGATACGTTCGAACTCTTCGGCGGTCTCGCCGACGCTTAACCCGCCCACGGCATAGCCGTCAAAATCCATACGGGAAAGTTCTTCCAGGGATTGCTGCCTGAGGTCGGTATGCAAACCGCCCTGGATGATGGCGAATTGGAAATTGGGGCGGCCGGTTTCGCCGGTTTCAAGGAAACGCCGGCGCGCCCTGCGCGCCCACAGGTGGGTTGTGGCCAGCGCCCGCTCGTCTTCCTCACGGGCCGCGGGATACCCGGCAAAGTTATCCAGCGCCATCTGGATGTCGGAATCATATGTATTCTGTATATCCACTACTTGTTCGGGGGTAAGGAAAAAGGTGCTGCCGTCAAGATGGGATTTGAACCGCACGCCTTCTTCACTGACGGTGAAGTTCTCTTTGATGGAGAATATCTGGAACCCGCCGCTGTCGGTAAGTATGGGTTTGTTCCAGCCGATAAAGGCATGGAGGGACCCGAATTTTTTGATGACATCGAGACCGGGCCGTAAATAGAGATGATAGGTGTTGCCCAGGATGACCCGGGCGCCGATTTCATGGAGCTGGGCCGGGATCAGGGCCTTGACTGCGCCGGCAGTTCCCACGGGCATGAATATGGGGGTTTCGATGTCGCCCCGCCTGGTTTTGATTAACCCACACCGGGCCTGGGTCAGTTTATCCCGGTTTAATACGGTGAAAAACATTACTTCGCCTTCATTTTTTTAGTGTTTCTTTATTGTTTTTCCAGTTCCGCTATTCTTTTACGGAACCGCTCAACGTTTTTGCTGTTGGGGAAATTTTTAATAAACCCTTTCAATATTTCCAGGGTGAGTTTGGGGTCTTTGATTTTTTCGGAATAATAGGCGGCCGACGCATAACCCCCTTCGGCATCTTCGGACCCGGGATATACTTTATTTATTTCCAACAACGCAGCGACGGCTTCCTGGTATTTTTTCCATTTGTAATAGATGTATCCCCGCTGGTACATGGCGGCGGACGCTTGCTTCAGCGCGTTATCTTTATCCATTTCGACGACCCGGTGGATAAGTTCCAACGCCTGGGGGTAATCGGCCCTGGCAATGTATTTATCGAGAATACCAAACATAAGCGTGATTTTCTCAAAGGATTTATCGGTTTGGGGATATTCTTTGTATTTGCCCAGCAGGTCATCGAGGGTCCCGATTCCTTTCTTTAAATCTTCCAGGCTTTTGATTAATGCTTCGGGGTCGCTAAATCCTAACATTCGATCTAATTCCGCGCCGTCGGGTTTGAATATCACCAGGGTGGGATAGGAATAGACTTTGAATTTGTTTTCCGCTTCAGTGTCTTTTTCAGGATTGATTTTGATGAGGGCATAGTTTTCTTTGCTGAAGTATTCTCCAACCTTTGCGTCGCTGAAGGTTAGTTCGTCCAGTCTTTTGCAATGGGGGCACCAGTCGGTGTAAAAATCGATCAGTACAGGCTGTTTCTTTTCTACAGCGGTTTTTAACGTTTGCTGCCAATCGGTCTGCCACTCGACGGCAGGGGCTGAAAAAAGCAGCCAGTACGCTGCCAAAATGGTGAAGAATGCAATGATTATGATTCTTTGTTTCATAGGAACCTCCGGGATGGTGTTTTATGTGAGGGATAAGTATACACTTTTTTGGTAATAAAATCAAGGACCTTTTTATAACTATTAATTGTCAATTGTTAATGGTTAATTGTTAACAAGAGATAAGGGAGAAGAGAGAAAGGAACACCCGTAGAAATCCTTAAAAGTCACAACTGAATCCTTATCATTCAACAAAATCTCCTTGATAGGAATCGCGCTCTTCTCCTCAATCACATTTCTCTCCTCAACTTTCACTTTTTATTTCCTGCTTTTACACAGCGGCTCCTTAAATGTCAACACTCTATCCTTATCATTCATCTTTCTATCCACATCATTCACTGTTATCTTCTCATCGTTCATTTTTTGTTTCTCGTCTGTCACTACGATCTTCCTGCCATTCACAATACTATTCTTGTTTGTCACATTTTTATCCCTGTTTGTCACTGCACCTTTCTCCTCTGTCATTGCGCTCTTCCCCTCTGTCACTGCGCTCTTATGGCTATTCATTGCGGAATTATAGATATTCACTGCGGAGTTCCTGTTATTCACAAAACTATCCATAGCATTCACTCCGCTCTCCTTAACTGTCACTCCCCTCTCCCTGGCAGTCACCGCGCCGGCCTTAACAACCCTTCACGGGATTTCATATGGGGGGTTTGATGAATCAATCCCCTACATTGATTTTGACCTGCATGTTGACAATCGAAAAAGTTAATACTATACTGGGGAATCGCGAAATTATTTGAACCTTTTAATCGTTGGAGATGGTATGACCGATGAAGAAAAAAGCAATTTTTATTTCACACAGTAGTAAGGATGATGGATTTGTAAAGGAACTGCGCCAATACCTGGAGGCCCTTCAATTGGATGTCTGGGCGGATTCGCGCAAATTGGCCGGCGGCGATGTATTGGAAGCGGAAATAAAAGATGCTATTCAAAACGCCCGCGCTTTTATATTGGTTCTCAGCCGTGATACCTTTAATTCGGCCTGGGTTTTGAAAGAGACCAGAGCGGCGCTTAAGGTAAAGAAAAACCAGGGCGACGCGTACCGGGTGATTCCGTTGCTGCTGCCGGGGGTTGAACCGGCGGCTTTGGGGTTGTATTTACAGGAAGAACCGGTGGGGGTCAGGGTGGGGGTTGGTCCCGGCGGAGTTGTGGAAGCCCTGCCTGCTATCATGGCCGCTTTGGGTGAACGGCTTCCGGATGATAATCAATTATCAATAAGTGTGGAACAAAACAAAAGTTTTTCAGGGGTCCGTACCGGCGGGGCGGTTTTTCAAAAAAGCCCCCTGGTTGCCGAAGATATTAATTCAACGCTTAATGAATTGGTGTTGGAACTGGTGGACCCGGTGATGACGTTAGCCGACGGCATACGCCGCGCCGGGGCCACGGCCCGTTTAATCTTTTACCCGGGGGAAAAAGGTCTTCGCGATGTGGAAAGCGAACGGTTTTCTTTCACCGCGGCCATGGGCCCCATCGAGCGCGATGATCTTTCCTGGTATTTGGAACGTTTCGCCCAGTGGCCCATCGGCGTTTTCAAGGACCGGGCGGAAAAGGTGGTGAAACTACTGCCGCAATGGGGGCAGGCGCTGTTCAAAGCCGTGTTTCACGACGCAGCGGTTCGTAATGTGTTGATGGCCTGGGAAAAGTCCGGCGGCGCCGGAGGCGCCGGCGATAGGCGCTTTACTGTTTATGTGAATTCTTCGTTGGTTAATGCGGAAGCAGGGAAACAGGCGGAAGCCAACGAAGCGGGCGCGCTGCTGCTGGGATTACCCTGGGAACTGCTGCACGATGGCCGAAGTTATTTATTCCAGGGCGGCCAGCCGGTGCAGGTGCGCAGGCGTTTGCCGAACCGGGTATCGGTGGAGCGCCGGGTTTCGCAGCCGCCGATTCGCGTCTTGTTGGTCAGTCCCCGGCCGGAAGACGATGCGGCGGGATATATGGATCATAGGGTCAGCGCCCTGCCGCTGGTTACGGCGTTGGAAAGCCTGGGGGATTTGGTGGAGCTAACGGTGTTGGCGCCCCCTACTTTCCGGGCCATGCAAGGGGAATTGGACCGGGCGCATAAAAAGGGAGTTCCTTATCACGTGGTGCATTTCGACGGCCACGGCGTGTTCAGCAAGAAAACGGGTTTAGGCGGGTTGTGTTTCGAAGACCCGCAGGATTCGGCGAAATTGGAAGCACGGAAATCTGAATTGGTGGATGCGCAGAAGATCGCCGAGGTTTTTAAGGCGCACCGGGTTTCGCTGGTTTTTCTTGACGCCTGTCAATCGGCGAAATCGGAAGACGACCCGACGGCTTCGGTAGCGGCGAGATTATTGGATGAGGGGGTGGCGGCGGTAGTGGCCATGAGTCATTCGGTTTTGGTGGAGACGGCGAAGCGCTTCGTGGAGAGTTTTTATGGGGAATTGGCGACGGGAAGCCGGGTAGGGGAAGCGATGTTGGCGGGGCATAAGGCATTGTATGGGGATGCTTACCGGGGAAAGGTTTTCGGGGCCGGGAAGTTGTATATGCAGGATTGGTTTACGCCGGTGTTGTACCAGGAGAGGGAGGATTTGCGATTGCTGACGTGTGCGTTTTCGCGTGGGGCGGAGGAAATCAATACCCGGGTGTTGGAGAACCGGTTTGGGAATTTGCCGGGGACGCCGGGGCATTCATTTGTTGGGCGCAGCCGGGAGTTGTTGAAATTGGAGCGGTTATTGGCATTAGAATCTTTTGCGGTGGTATGTGGGCAAGGGGGGGAGGGGAAGACGACGTTGGCGGTGGAGTTAGCGCGGTGGTTGGTGAGGTCGCGGCGGTTTGGGCGGGCGGTGTTTGTATCGTTGGAGGATGTGTATGATGTGCGGACTGTTGTGGATCGGATTGGGCGGCAGTTGGTGAGTAATTATTCGGTGGCGGAGTATAAGGATGATGAATTATTGAGCAAAGCGTTGCAGCCGATAGAGAGGGAGTTACGCAATCATCGTACGATGATTGTCCTGGACAATATGGAAACTATATTACCCCCACCTAAAATAGATAAAAGCTTTCACGGGGGGGATAGGGGGGCGGCTTTCTCGAAAGGAGCCCCCCTTGAAAGGTTTGATTCTGAATCACTTCAGTCCTTTTTCAAGTTATGTCAGAAATTATTAAAGATTGGCGAGACGCGGGTATTGTTTACGTCGCGGGAAGCGCTGCCGGAACCTTTTGCGGCAAAGCTTAGACATGTGGTATTGGGGAGGTTGACAAAAAATGATGCAGTGGAGTTGGTGCAGCGGGCCATGACAGCGGCGGGGATAACGCCGAAGGAAGATGAACGCGGCGGCGCGCAGCCGGAGGTAGAGGCGTTGGTGGAAGCGGTGAATGGCCATGCACGGGGATTGGTGTTATTGGCGCCTTATATTGGGGAATTCGGGGTGGGGCAGACAACGGAACGATTGGGGCAATTGATGGCGGAGTTGGATAAGGAGTATCCCAATGAGCGGGAGCGGTCGTTGTTTGCCAGTGTGGAGTTGTCGTTGCAGCGATTGTCGCCGCATGTAAGAGAGAAAATCCAACCGCTGGGGGTGTTCCAGGGCGGCGGAAATATTGTAACTATAGGGCTTGTATTGGAGTTAAATGAGGAGGAAATCTTATTACTGGCAGCGGAATTAATGCAAACCGGCCTGGCTGTACCCATGGGCTATGGATTTTACCGCTTTGACCCGGCGTTGTGTCCGTATTTGCGGCTGGGAATGGATGAGGTTGCCCTTGAAAAGAGCACGGCCCGCTGGATCGAAAGTATGCGGCAATTGAGTGTCTTTTTATATAAACAACATTTTCAAAATGCCCAGGTTTCCGCAACGTTAACGCTGTTGGAACTGCCAAACTTAATGGTTCTGCTGGACCTGGTGCGGGCGCAAGGAGATGCAGAGAAAACAGTTGATTTAGCCACTTCTCTTGAACAATTGATTGCTCCTTTGGGCAGGTCTCACCTGCTGGCCCGGGTGGTAGCTATCCGGGAGGAGGAAGTGAAAAAACTGGAACAAGGGGGGTGGAGTCATACCCGGTTCGTGTCAGCAAAAGCGCAGATCGAGCGGCTGCTGGGAAAGGGGAATTTTCCCCAGGCATTGCAGGAGGCGCAAGGGCTGCTGGAAAAATGCCGCCGGGCCGGGGAGGATGCATATAAAGAAGCCCTTTACGATACGGCCATGGCATATATTCTATTGGGGCGAATCCTGAAAATGGGCGGCGCGTCCCAGGCCGCGCTGCCATTGATCGAAGAAGCCTACACCCGGTTTCAACGGCTGGCCGGGCAAGGAAGAACAGACGCCGCGTGCATGGCATCGGCTTGCCTGACCGAGAAAGGAGATTGTTTGCTTTTTCTTGGCCGGTATGAGGAAGCGGCGGCCGCGTATGAAGAAGGAATTCAGCTATCTGTAAAATTAAAGAATGAGAGAGGGGTTGCCGTTGGCAAAGGTCAACTGGGAACGGTGCGCATGAAGCAGGGTCATTATGCTGATGCCCTCGGCGCTTATGCCGAAGCAATAAAAATCTTTACCGAACTTGGTGAACCTGCGACAGTAGCGATTTATTTGCATCAGACCGGCATGGTGCATGAAGAAGCCGGGCAATGGGAAGCGGCGGAACAGGCCTACCGGCAAGCCCAGGCCATAGAAGTTCAACATCATAACCCCGCCGGTGAGGCGAGTACTTTAAACCAACTGGGCAACCTTTACCAGAAAATGGACCGACTGGAAGAGGCGGTGATCTTTTTTCGTCAGGCCGCGGATAAGAGCGTTGAAATCGGCGATATGGCTAAAGAGGGACTGAGAAGAAATAACCTGGCCAATACCTTAATCAAACTTAAACGATATAATCAGGCGCGGACCGAGATTCTCCGGGCCATCGAGTGCAAAGAGCCCTATGGTCATGCCGCTCTTCCCTGGACATCCTATAACATCCTCTGTGACCTGGAGCGGGCCGAAGGCAACGCTGAGGCGGCGCAGGCGGCGCGGGAACAGGCCATGCAACTCTACCTGGCCTATCGCCGCGACGGCGGGGAGAATCAAACCGGCGCCGGGCGACTGTGCCTTGCCGTTGGCCAGGCTATTAAGGCAAATCAAACCGCTGAAGTGGCCGCGGCTTTGGAAGAACGTTTAAAACAACCAGGGATTTCTTCATTAATGAAAACATTTATCCCCAAACTTCAGGCCATCCTTGCCGGTTCCCGCGATCCCGGTCTGGCTGACGACCCGGAACTGTGGTTTATGGATGCGGTAGAGGTGAGGAGGTTGATGGAAGAGATGCAATGATGAATGATGAATGATGAATGATGAATAAAAGATAGAAGGTAAGAAGGTAAGAAGGTAAGAAGGTGAGGAAAAGATAAAATGATGATTGATGAATGATGAAGAAAAGATAGAAGGTAAGAAGGTGAGAAGGTAAGAGGGTGAGGAAAAACATCCTGTAATCTGTGTTAATCTGTGAAATCGGTGGACACGTTTTTCTTCGCGGTCCTTCGCGTTCTTCGCGGCTATTTTTTGTTGCCAGGGGACGTGAAGAAAAAAAGGTAGATTACGGGTCAAGCCAAAGGATGTCTCTAAAACAATAGATACCTAAGATTGTAGGTTGACAAATAAGCGAAATAATAATATCCTTTTAACTGAGGAAAAAATGGAAACTACCAGGAAAATAGTAGACGTATGTTCAGGTAAAGGAGTTAACCAGGAATGAAACTTCCCAATCGAGAAAAAGCCTATATCGAATCGTCTAAAGTGCACGATTACCTTCTATCGAATGTACATCCAATAGGGAAGTGGAAGGCTAGATTTTTTGGTGCCTATGGTTTTGAAGATTCAAATGAGGACTTATTGGGGCAACAGTTGATGACTATTGCTCATTCCGAAGATATCAGGAATATTATATCATCCCCGCATGGTATGAAGTACATTATTGAAGGCACACTTGAAACACCGGTAGGTATCCTCGTAAAAGTGCGGACGGTCTGGATTATAGATGATGGTCAAGATCGTCCACGCTTTGTGACAGCATACCCGCTGTAAACAAATTATTTGGAGGTAGAACATGATTCGTGAATTAGAGACCGTCGCCCTTACACATGATATCGACGTGTATGGCTTGAAAGATGGCGACTTAGGAGCCGTGGTGCACTGCTATGAAGATGGTGACGCCTTTGAAGTGGAATTTGTTGATTTTGATGGTAAAACCATTGCCCTTCTTACTCTCAACCGGGAGGCTATTCGTTCACTTGGCGGCAGAAAAGTCCTGCACGTTCGAGAACTGTTACCCATTGCAGTATAAATGTATAAAAAACAATCTATGAACAATCTGTAATACTATTTGGCAATTTCTGGTTTTTTTAGCTAGAATTTTCAAGCAACGATCTGGAAAACGTTTATAGAAAAGCATTTCAAACACCCAAAAAATGGCTGTAATTATTTTTCTTTTTTATTTTTAGCCTGTTTATCCCGATTGCCGGCCATTGACATAATTTCGCGAGGGGGACATGGAAAGGTGGTGGTTGGGGGGTTTGGGTTACAGGCGGATAAGGAGGCGCCTAATTTCCCCCAATTTAATAGCCACTCCCGTAGGGAGGCCGCTTTAACTTTGGTTGCGGCTTACCGCGATGCGTAATCTGTGGACACGTTTTTCTTCGCGGTCCTTCGCCTTTTTTGGGTGTCCCGCCGGGACCTTCGCGGCTATTTTTTTATCAGCTAATTTGACAATAGTGTTAAAATCCTCTAAAATGAACCACCGAGGTAAACGTGCAAAATAAATCGATAGAAAAATATTTTTTTGACCAGTTCTCTTCTTCAAGAGAATACGATGTGTTTACACCCTACGGGTATAAAACGATCCTGCGGGAATACCTGCAATTGATTCATACCCCTTCCCACCGCAAAATCCGGGTCATCGACCTGGGCTGCGGAACCGGCGCATTTACGCGGCAATTTAAACGGGTATTTAACGGCTTAAACGATTATTGCGGCCTCGATCTCTCCCTGCAATCGGTCCGCATGGCCACTAAAAAGTCGCCGGGAATCCACTTCTGCGCCGGGGATATCGAAAATTGCTGCTTTAAAGATAATGTCTTCGACGTTGTTCTTTTTTCCGGCGTGCTGCACCATTTTATCGACATGGAACCTTGCATGCGCGAAGCGTACCGCATCCTGAGAAACGGCGGCTGCGTCCTCTCCTATGATCCCAATATTAAAAACCCGCTTATGTGGCTGTACCGGCACCCGTCATCCCCTTTCTTCTCCAACATAGGAATAACGGAAAATGAGCATTTGCTATCCCCCGCGGAGGTGACGTCAACTATGGAAAAAGCCGGGTTTACCAATGTGACCACCCATTGTAAAAGCGGCGTCACGTTTAAATACATAGCAACAGAGTTAGGCCGCTTCCTGCTGCCCCTTTACAATATTTTTGAAACACTATTGGGACTTACCCCGCTGCAATCCAAATACGGCTCCTTTATCATCGGTTACGGGGAGAAAAGACAAAAGGATGAGTGAAAATGAAAAAATTGTATTGGCGGTCCCCCTCAGCCGCACTCATTACGTTGTCCCCCCCATCGGCCTGGGTTACCTGGCGACGGCGCTGCGAAAGGAAGGATTTCATGATATTATCATCGTAGACTGTCTTAAAGAAAACCTGGGCCTTAACGCCCTGGGAAAACGCCTGGAAGTGTTAAAACCCGCCGTGGTGGGCTTCCAGGTGTACTCGTATGATTTTCCATTTGTGCTCAAGGCGATTGCGGCGCTAAAAAAACTGCTGCCCGATGTGGTAGTCGTTATCGGCGGCCCGCATGTGTCGGCCACACAGGCAACAGCACTCCGGGAATTGCCGGGAGCGGATTTCGGTTTCATCGGCGAAGGGGAACCGGGCCTGCCTTTGTTGTTGAAACGCCTGTTAAGGGGCGAAAACCTCCCCTACTCCACTATCCCCGGGCTTGTTTACCGCGAGGGCGAGGATATTCTTGTAAACCCCCGTGCGCTGATGCCGGACCTTGATGTGTTGGGCATCCCGGCCTGGGACCTGATGGTCCCGGCGGAATACCCGGACAGTCCGCAAGGGGGGTTTTACAGGCATTTCCCGATTGCCCCGGTTTCGACTACCCGCGGTTGTCCTTATTCCTGTACCTTTTGCGGCAGCGCGGTGAATATGGGCAAGAAGTTGCGTCCCCGAAGTATCCCCATGGTGCTGAAGGAAATGCGCCTGCTTTACGACGATTACGGCGTCCGGGAGTTTCATATTATCGATGATATGTTCAATTTCGATAAGCAGCGGGTGCTGGATTTTTGTAACGGCATCCGGGAACAGGGTATGGTAATCAGTTATACGTTTCCCAATGGGTTGAGGTTGAACCTCCTGGACCGTGAGATGTTGGAAATGATGAAAGAAACGGGCGCGTATTCTTTTAATGTGGGCATTGAAAGTGGGTCCCAGCGAATCCTGGACCGTATGAAAAAAGGTCTGACCCTGGAGTTGATCGAGGAGAAAGTGAACTTGATTGTAGAAACGGGTCTTGAGCCCTGTGGTTTTTTTATAATTGGGTTCCCTGGGGAAACGGTAGAAGATATTAGGGCCACTATTGCTTTTGCCCGACGGTTGAAATTAAAGCGGGCGCATTTTAGTAATTTCCTGCCTTTGCCGGGCACTGAGGCGACGCGGGAGTTGCTGAAAAATAATGAGTTGGAAGAATTGGCCTGGGGGAATTTGTTTTATTCGAGAGTGCCTTATGCCCCGGAGGGTATGTCGAAAAAGGAATTGAAGGGTTGGCAGCGGCGGGCGTATTTTTCGTTTTATCTTCGGCCTGTGATTTTGTTTAGGATGGTTTCGGAGATCAAGAGTTTCAATCATTTCAGGATGACGATTAAAAGAGTATGGGATTATTTGTTTCGAAGGTAACCAGGGGGCTTTTTTGAAAAACCGCCCCGCCGGTACGGACCCCCGAAAAACTTTAGGTTAATAGAAGTTTTGGGAAGTCCAGAAACCCTTTTTCAAAAGGGTTTTTGGTCGCCGAAGGCACACTTTAACCAATGATAACAATGCAAAAAACAGAAAAAATCGCGGTTGTCGGCGCCGGCATAATGGGCCTTACCCTGGCTTATCGACTACTTAACCAGGGATACGACGTTTCCATCTTCGAAAAAGACGACCGCACCGGCGGTATGTCAGCCTCTTTCGACTTTGACGGCCTATACATCGAACGATATTATCACTTCTTGTGCAAACCGGACGTTCCCGTTTTCCAATTACTAAAAGAACTGGACATCGACCATCTCTTAACCTGGAAAGAAACCAAAATGGGATTCTTCTACGAAGGAAAACTCTACCCCTGGGGCAATCCCCTGGCCTTGCTAAAGTTCCCGGGATTAGGATTGTTATCCAAAATTCGCTTCGGTTTGCAGGTTTTCCTGTCTATTAAACACAACAAATGGGATAAACTGGACCGGATGACTGCCGTGGAATGGATTAAACGTTTCGAAGGGGAGAAAGCATACCGGGTTTTATGGGACAGTTTGCTCCGTTTGAAGTTTCACAATTTCAGGGAGGAATTATCAGCGGCCTGGGTATGGAGTCGGTTACGGCGCGTGGGTGTGTCGCGGAAAAATATGTTTCACGAAACCCTCGCTTACCTGGACGGCGGCGTGGCTAAACTCCTGGCAACGCTGGAAACTAAAATAAAACAGATGGGGGGGGAAATTTTCCTGGGGTCGGAAGTTACACATATATATATAGGTATGCCTGAAAATAAAATCACGGGGGTCAAAGTAAATGGACAAGAGATTCGTTTCGATAAGGTAATTACCACGATCCCGCTTCCTTATATACCACAGCTTGCCCCCGGTTTACCCGGGGACGTGATCGAAAGGTACAAACGGTTGGACAACATCGGGGTGGTCTGTGTAATTTTGAAGCTCAGCCATCCGTTAACGGAAAATTTCTGGTTGAATATCAGCGACAGCGTCATCGATCTGCCGGGGGTTATCGAGTTTTCCAATCTCCGGCCTTTTGAAGAGAAGATCGTTTATTTTCCTTTTTATCTCCATCGGGCGCATCCGTGGTTTTCAGAGCCGGACGCACATTTTATTGAAATGGTGAAAAGGTATTGTAAGAGAATTAATAAGGAGTTTACCGGGGATTGGGTATTAGCGGAGAGAGTGCATCGATATGAGTGTGCGCAGCCGGTGTGTCCGCCGGGATTTTTGGATATGCTGCCGCCGGTAAAAACTGAGGTAGAGGGATTATATATCGTGGACACGTCGTATTATTACCCGGAGGACCGGTCTTTGTCCGAGAGTATCCGGGCGGCGCAGGAATTGGCAAAGGAATTAGGTTTCCCGGTCAGTCCGGTTAACAATGCTTAATCTTCCCCCGCAATTTTGGCCAGATTTTTCCTTGCCTTATCCAGGTTAGGGTGTCCAGTCGGAAAGAGTTTTTCCATGATGACCACCGAACGTCGTGCATAGTCCAGCGCCCGGTCCAATTGCCCCAGAGCTTGATATATCGCCGATAAATTATGGTACGATGCGGCTAAGTCGGGGTGGACCGGATTCAACACGGATTCCTGGATTTTTAACGCCTTTTCCTGGTACTCCAGCGCCCGGTCCAATTGCCCCAGGGCTTTATATATCGTTGATAAATTGTTGTACGACGTGGCTAAATGGGGATGGATTGGGGAGAACACGGCTTCCCAAATTTTTTGCGCCTTGTCCTGGTATTCCAGCGCCCGCTCCAATTGCCCCAGGGCCTGGTAGATCATCGCCAAATTGTTGTACGACGCGGCTAAGTCGGGATGATTTTGAGCCAAAACAGCTTCACGAATTTTCAGTACTTTCTCCTGGAATTCCAGCGCCTTTTCAAGTTGTCCCAGGTTGTTATAAATCGAAGAGAGATTGTTATAAGACAAAACCAATGACGGATGGTTGGCATCGAAAATAATCTCTTTAATTGCTAATGTCATTATTTGATATTCCAATGCCTTCTCTATATTCCCCATTCCATGATATACCGCCGATAAATTATTCGCCAGGTTTGCGATGAGTTCATCATTTTCTCGTATATGCGCCAATATCGATTCGGCCATAAGGGCAAACTCTCTTTTATCAAAAGGATTATCACCAGGCTCCAGGGTTAATTTGTTACCGATTGCTGTTATTAAATCTTCACAGCGATCAATGCCGGGGGATACTTTATAGCGAACGACTTCCTGGATCACCGGGTGAACCAGGATTCGAAAACCATGCCTGGTCATCCATCCTTTTGTTATGAGTTGATTGATATTCTCTCGGGTTTCCAGGTTCAACCACTCACAGAAATCATTGATGTGAATATAAACCGCGGGAAGTACCGATAAATTCGCCAATATATGGAATTCATTTTCAGATATACCTGAAAGATCAAATATTGTCAGTAGATGATCAAACAAAGGTTTGCGATCCCTTTCATGCCAAAAAGTGCTTATAGGCTCATTAAAAATTTCATTAATATTAAATCCCTTCTGCTCCAATAGCTCATACAACTGCCGGACACCGATAGCTCTATTCCATGCCGTCTTGGCCAGTAATTCTATAGTTAACGGGTGATTTCCCGCTAACGCGATGATTTTTTTGACCTCTGTTTCACCTTCTCTGACGTTATAGTATTCATAAAACAAGTCCACGCAAGCCCCGGTGTTTAATCCCTCCAGGGTGAACGTTGGGAAGCCGTCAACCTGTGCACGAGAATTGGCCATCACCTTAAAATTCCCCGGTAACGAAACAATGGTATCGAGGTCATTATCATTGGGATTATTGATGTTGTCGAACACCAGGAGGATTTTCCCTTCCAGGCGTTTCAAATAAGATACGATCTTATGGAACCGCTCATCCGGGGTATCGGTTTCCCGGATACCGGGGATTTCAATAGTGACACTGGTGAGAATTGATTCTTTAATGGAGGCGATGCCGTCGATCCATCCGGCATAGTTATAATTATAGTATTGATCCAGGAAAAATTGTTTGCATAATTCCGTCTTTCCGATTCCGCCCAGACCGTTGACCATTATTTTATTGTTTATGTTTTCCAGGTGTTCTTCTATAGCCTTGAGCTCATTTTTACGGCCGATGAACTTAACTTTTCGAGGTGGAAAATTTGTCAGCAAGTATGTATCACCTGCTTTGTCGCCCTTTTTTACCCCCCGCCGTTCTTTTCTTTTAACAATGACTTTTACATAGCGAGACTTCCGGTTCTGGTAGAAAATTGCAGGCGTTAGAGCCTTTTTTTTCAATTCCTGCTGGATTCGTCGGATACCTTTCCCGGCGCGTTCAACAATACCGTACAGGAAGAAGACCGTTGAAATCTCTTTATTTATCGGCAGGGAAATATTGATTTCTTCGAGATGATCTAGAGAGATTTCGTCTGGGAAATTACCGGGGTTTACTATCTCCAGCCGGTCCGGGTATAATTCCACCTGGATATTAGAGAGAATATCATCCCCATAATCCCGGTGTACAAAAGCGTTGGCCAGCAATTCCCGGATAACCGCCAGGGGAATTTCATAATCTTCGGCTTCCCGGGTATAGACATCCCTGATGAGATAGAGGTTCTTTTTCAAATGGTCTACTATCGCGAAGTACTGCTCTAAAAGGTTGCCGTTAACGGCTATGTTAATGATTGGTTTTGATATATCTTCGGTTTCAAATACGAAAAATTTTGCAGGTGTTGCGGTTTGACACACCTCGGGGATATTTTTCCCAAAGCATAAATATGTTCCTTTTAACAGGTATTTATCCGCCATCATCAAATGAAAATGGTCTAACTTCTTTTCAAGGGTGTCCATATTTTTCCCGATAAACTCCACTATTACCCGTTCCTGGTTCATAAAATTCAGTAATCGGTCCGAATCAAGGTCTGTTAATTTTTTACCTTGCAGTGGATGTGACGTACTGCTATGCCGGTTACTGACGATCTGCCTGGTTTCCGCAAGAAAAGTCTCAAATTCGGACTGCCCCTGATGATGCGTTGGGAAATTATTTTTTAGATATAACAATATATCCCTTGATAAGATATTTTCAAGACGGTCGATGGTATCGAATTCATTGATCAATACCCGGTTATCGCTTTCAATTGAATTCTTTAATTCAAGAATTTCTTTAAATTTTTCGACTTCATCTATCTTACCTGGTGAATACCCTGTTTTAAAGTACACAAATACCTTTTTTCCCAGTTTAAGAGCCAGGTGAAGCTCAGCCAGGGTAAAGGTTCCCACCTTCGAGTAAAAAAGAACAATCACCGGATTACATTCTTTCAAAAGTTCATCGATTTTTTCCTGGATGGTGGGCGTATCGACACTACCGCTTTCCATATCGGTTTCATACCTCACCGGCTCAATATGAACATCTATGATTTTTTGGAGATAATTCAAAACCGAGGCGGCTCGTTCTCTTTCATGATGGAGTTCGGCTGAGGATGCGATAAAAGTTCTCAATCGGGTTTTGAACTTGATGTCTGCCCCTGATTCCGTTAAATCCACCAGTTAAAAACTCCTTGAATTAACGGACTGGTTATAAATATTCCCCCTATTATCAACGAATTTATTTAAGATGATCTGGGTTTCGACGATCTTGTTTTTTCCTCTTTTTTTATTTCTCAGGATTACGCCAGGGGGGGGGATGCTTTTGGGAGATGAAGAAACATTTTGGGATTCATTTCCCAGGATTTGCCGGATTTCGCTGTGATGTTCGATGAAATCTTCAAGGTTCCTAATAATGCCGGGGTTTTTCTCCAGTGCCTGGTTGATGATATATGATAGAGCAATGAAATCGCCATCTTTCAAGGATGAGTCGATTGTGGCTAATTTTATTTTCAGGTATTCGGCTGTTATTTTGCCTTTTTCTTTCATCAGTTCCCGGCGAATAATTTCAGCCAGGCGTTCTTTTTTTTTGTCACTCATACCGAACCTCCAGCGGTATATTTATAGCACAAAAAACAATTTTTGTCTATTCTTTTGAAAAATGACATACCCCCACATGGCATTGGCATATTCTTACCTGCTCCTTTTTTATCCGCCGGTAAAAACCGGGGTAGAGGGATTATATATCGTGGACACGTCGTATTATTACCCGGAGGACCGTTCGTTGTCGGGGAGTATCCGGGAGGCGCAGGAATTGGCAAAGGAATTAGGTTCGGATGAATGAAAAAGTACGATTTCAGGAATACCTGGAAAGTCTCTCCTTAAGATAGCATATAACAGCCCCGCAAAATGGTTTATATTTACCGTCTTTTCCGCGACACTCCCATTTTAGAATTTCCTTTTCCAAAAGATTTTTTGGCCACTTTCCCTCGGGCTTAACTGCCAACAAATTGCGGATAGCAATATCCAGGGCAATTTTTCTATTTTCGCTGAGGGTCTGCTGATTTAAATTCAAAACAGAATTTAATTCCTGTTCAACTTTCTTATTATCCGAATCCACTTCCCCACTACTTCTAAATTTTATCAGCGTTTCGCAATTAGGATTTGTCGGATCGATGGAGATTTCTTTGTCTCCTTTGCTGCGATCACAATGCGGTAAATGTTTGGGATTTCCCTCATTCCCATCACAAACCGCAAGCAAATTACGGTAATTCAATTGTAGTCCAGGATAAAGACTTTGGGGCTTCCAATGCTCGATATGCGCTTTCCCAGGTTCCGCGGTTATGCCCTGCATGCAATAACAACATATAAAATGTTGCTCTTCCAGCAATGCCTGTAATAACTCGCTTTTATCCTTAATTCCATCAAAATATGCACCCGGGATTGACCGGTAGTGTTTTAATGATTTGGGCTCCCGGCGTTTTTTTATATATTTCATCTTCAAGCGCCCTGGAAATCAATATACATATTGGCCCTTACAATCTCTTTATCATTCTCGCCCAGCATTTCGGTCAGCCTTTTTATTTCCACCCTGGCTTCTTCCAGTTTTTCATCATCTATCAAACGATACAATTTATCCAATTCATGTTTAACCTTTGCCGGTCGCTCTTCCACACCCATCAATTCATACAATATGGAATTGCTGTCCCTTCCATATGTAAAGGGTGTTTTCTCAACTACCTGGAAATTCTCCAGGATCATAACATTCTCTTTTTCAACATTACTCAATACCTGCGGTGAATGGGTGGTGACAATAAATTGGCAATTGGGAAATGTCTTTAGCAGGGCAGGGATAACTTCCCTTTGCCACTGGGGATGAAGATGTAAATCCACTTCATCGATCAAAACGATCCCTTTGCCCGCTAACGCATCTCCGAGGCGCGGATTTGCAATGGATAACCGGCGAGCCAGGTCGCTTACCACCAGCAGCAGCATCTTTTCTCCATCCGAAAGCTGCTCTATCTTCAAACTCTTACCGGCTTTGTCTATCACCAGGGAACTTTCCCGGGAAGCTTCAAAACGAAACGGCTTTTCTTTTTTTTGCCGCATGACACGCAAATGCAAAAAATCGGCCGAAGGTATATTACCCAGGAAGGTCCCAATTGCTTTTCTTACGATCTCCAGGTTATTATTGACAAAATCCAATACTTTCTCTATTTTTTTTTCATTTTTCCAATTCTCTATTTTTTTTTCATTTTCCCAATCCTCTTGGTTCCTGAACCAGGTTAAAAAATCGCCAAAATCATGGACGCCCTTTTTAAAAGCATTTTCATACGCATAAAACTGGTCTAACTCATAATCGGTGGCCATCGATTCCGAAGGTTTTCCAGGGATGATCTTCTGGTTTTGATAATAGGTGAAAACCGGGATATCCTGATCCGGATCATCCTGGAGACTTTTGTAGAAATCTTTGAAGCAGAGATTCATGTCAAGGGTGCTGCCTGGCTCTTTGCTTGAATGGCTTTTTGTAATAGTCCAATGGATGATATTAGTATCGATGTCATCACCCCATTCCATAGCAGTCATTGCACTATGAGCAGGGGGATCCGGGGTGTAAGCTAAAGTGATATCGATAATAGTCTCTTTTTCATCTATATTTATATCATTTTCAGTGATTGTGACATCATTTTCATTGGGGTCTCTTTTACACAGTTTAGCGACAAACTGGGAAAGGAACACCGCGATACAATCAAGGATAGATGATTTACCTGCCCCGTTTATTCCTACGAGAACAAGTAACTTGGATTCGGGGAATTTGATTTGCAGTTCTTTAAATCCCCTGAAGTTTTTTAATCTCAGTTCTTTTATCCTCATTTTATTTCACATGTGACCATGGGCCGCGGGGCGCTGGGCCGTTACCGGTAAATTAATACTACTTTTCATAGTTAGCATTATAAATGAACCTCTTCGGATTTGCAAGTTTTTTTGCGAATGAATGCCCCCATGCTGGGGGTCCCTATTAGTAAAACTGTACCGGAAGATTTACCTTTTGAACAGCGTCAGGCACGGAACCCCTGATTTTTTGAAGAGCCTTGATTATTCACGCGGGGAGGATTGAATGGGGTGAAAAGCCTTGCGCTCGTCGACTCCACCCTTGCGCTACCCAACTCCGCCCTTGCACTTGTCGACTCCTGCCTTGCGCAACCCGATTCCACCTTTGCGCTTGTCAGGCTATGCCTTGCGGTCATCAAGCTAAGCTTTGCGGTCGTCAGGCTATGCCTTGCGGTCGTCAGGCTAACCCTTGCGCTTGTCAGGCTAAGCCTTGCACTACTCAAGCTAAGCCTTGCGCTACTCAAGCTATGCCTTGCGCTACTCAGGCTAACCCTTGCGCTCGTCAAGCTAAGCCTTGCGCGGCAACATTTTTATAGGCTACCATCAGTACCGGAACTTCCTGCGATAGTGAAATAATCGTTACTGGCATCGCTTAAATTTAAACCGACGTCCACACTGGTTATTTTTATTTTATATTTGGTTCCCTGTGGAATATTCGCGGGTATAGTCCAGGTATATTTCCCAATTCCCGCGGGTGCGCTTGCACAAATCACTGTTTTCAATACTGTTCCTTTGTACAATTCGATCCTGATATTGTCGAAGAGATAGGGGACAGCCCAGAATACCGCTAAGTTAAGGCTACATGGTTGAATAATGTTTCCTTTCCAAATCATCAAGTGATTTGAAAAATGAAACCCGATAAAATTGACAAGAGGTTATCCTAAAAGGTATTGCGCAGGGCGCAAATTGGTAGGGAACAGGCACCGCCTGTTCCTTCAAATGCTACGTTGGAACAGGCGGTGCCTGTTCGCGACGATCTACAATTTTAAATATCAAAACATCCATGACTTTTCGGAAAGCCTCTGACCAGGACAATATTCCGTCCCCGTTAGTGTGCCATTTATCCATTGGCCTGGAAAGCCTCATAAATCCGAAATATAGTCTTATCTTAGCGGCATTCGGGACAGTCCAATTTTTTTCCTATATTTTTTATTGAAAAAATTTCCTGGAAGGGTTATAATATCTTCATGCCAACAGTATTGAAAATAAAAGGATATCGGTTTTTCTTCTTTACCAGGGAAGGAAATGAACCAATACATATCCATATTGCAAAAGCACAAAAATACGCGAAGTTTTGGTTAAATCCAACCACCCTGGTAAAAAATTATGGGTTCATCTCCAAAGAACTCACAGAAATAAGAAATATAATTGCAGAAAATCAAGATATAATTAAGGAGAAATGGGATGAATATTTTAGCTAAGCAGCGGGAATTTATGCCTTTTGCAACAATGATCCTGTTTAATGAGGATGATTTTACAGTCGCTCTTGCGGATGGGAGAAAAATCATCGTCCCTTATGAATGGTTCCCAAGGCTCGCTAATGCCAGTAAACGTGAAAGAGAGACATTTGAGTTTATCGGGAATGGAATAGGTATTCACTGGCCTTTAATCGATGAGGATATCTCTGTAGAGGGGCTATTAAGGTAGCATTCCCTGACCAATTGAACTTGATTGGCGACTTGAGAAAGGAAACAGACCAATTCGGGAAATCCGATACGATTGATTTTGCCGGTAAACAAATTTTGCCGCCTGGGCTTAGGCTGCCACACTGCGCCCCCATGCTGGGGGTACCTATTAGTAGAACTGTACCGGAAGATTTACCTTTTGGACAGCGTCAGGCACTGAACCTCTGATTTTTTGAAGAGCCTTGATTATTCACGCGGTGGGGGTTGAAGGGGGGCAAAAGCCTTGGGGTGTTTGGGATATCGCTTGGGGAAGTTGGGATATTGCTTGTGGCCTTTGGGCTATCGCTTGTGGTATTTGGGCTATCACTTGCGCGACTTTCCCCAAAACGGTTGGGGACAGCCTATCATGACGGCTCATCGTGACCCGTCGCCCGGAGATCATGAAAACTTTGCCACCAAGACACCAAGGATTTTTTTATAATAAACCTCTTGGTGTTCCTTTGTGCCTTCGTGCCTTGGTGGCAACATTTTCATAGGCTACCGTCAGTACCGGAACTTCCTGCGATAGTGAAATAATCATTACCGGCATCGCTTAGATTTAAACCAATATCCACACTGGATATTTTTATTTTATATTTGGTTCCCTGTGGAATATTCGCGGGTATGGTCCAGGGGTATTTCCCAATTCCTGCGGGTGTACTTGCACATATCACGGTCTTCAATGCTGTTCCTTTGTACAATTCGATCCTGATATTGTCGATGCCGCCGGAACGCCACGTGATGTCATAACTCTTCCGCGGATTCCATGTTTCGCCTCCATTGGGCGACGTTAATTTTATACTCAGCGTTTTGAGATCAAAACCGGGTTTGAGACTATCGGCTTGAAAGTTAAAAGAACCGGTTACATCATACGCTCTACCGTTGGCGCTGTTTATTAGTTTGAACTTGATCTTTTCGCCGTTGGCGTTCCCCAGGATGGTAGCGAAATAGGAGCCGTCGGTTTTAACCGGGCTGAGGGACCTGCCGTCGCTTACTCCTTTTGACCCATAACTCCCCAGGTAATAACCGGTTTTATCGATGGGTTTTCCTTCAAAATAGACTTTTCCATAGGCGATCATATTGTACTGGTTACCTTTAATCATTGGCCATGAAACCGCCTGTGTTGTCACCGCGGTGGCTTTATCCCTCGCTTGATCGGGGAATACGGAAACTCCCTGGGGATATTGCAGGACGCCCGGCTGGCTCATTAAAATGGTATAACCTTTATTGGGTTCCATTTGGGTTAGATCGCCGAACAGGACTGAACCGATTTTAATGACGGATTGAGTTTGACTCTTGACCTGGCTCACCGGGGTGATAATGGAATTGACCGCATCTGCCACGGGCTGCGAGAGGGTGGGGAGATACGCGGTCCAGTTCCAGCCGGTTATCAATGACAGGGGTGTATTATAAGGAACGGTCATGCCGGTGACGTTAAAGGCGTAGGCTTGATTGGTTTTGACTTTGTACATAATCCCGTTGGCGATGCCGCTCATGTCGGTTAAATCGCCGATCCAGGATCCGCCGGTATAAATGGCCGCCTGGCTTTGGCTTTTGATTTGTTCGATGACGGTGGGAGTTCCGAAAACCGAATTAAAAGATGTATCGTCGGGCAGCGTATTGAAAGATATCCAATTCCATCCGTTTACCAGGTTGAAAGCCTGTCCCCTGGACCCGAAGTGAAGAGGAAGGCCGTCGTAAACGCCATTATTGATAAAGGAGATGGATTCGCTGCCATCGATGGAGGGACCGGAAGGAAGGGGCCAGAGTTTGAAAGTGATCGTTTCGCCGGAAATTTCATTACTGCCGATGGTGAGGTAGTAGTTTCCATTTGTTTGAACAGCGGCGTTTCCCCTGCAATCGGGAATGCCACCGGGGCCGAAAGCGCCGATCCAGTCGCCTTCCGATGCCGGGTTATTACCGTTATAGGCTTTGCCGTACACGATCATGTTGTTTTGCAATCCTTCCAATGGAACCCATCCATTGACGGTGTCGATAAAATTGGCGGTTATGGTCATATCGGAGTTCACATTGGTTACAGTTAAGGGGTTATCGGTGGTGGTTTCAAATCCACCCGTTCCGGTCCAATTAACGAAATTATACCCATCATTGGGAACCGCCTCAACCGCTGAACAATTGTTTCCTTGCAAAACTGTCTGACTTTTTGTCCCGGTCAAGGTTCCACCGCTCCCGGCGGCAAAGTTCACCGTATAACTGGGATTAGTCCATGAAATTTTGGCCACAAAGGCATCAGAAATCCCACCATTGTAGATCAGATTCGGCCCGACTGTCACCGGAAACGTTGGTTCAGTGGATTCAGTCCATCCGGTCACATAGACGCATCCCGAGGTGTCCACAGTAATTCCATAGCCTTCATCCCAACCGATACCCCCAATATACCCGCAGAAGTCAAGTCCGGCTCCATTGGATTTTACTTTCGCTACAAAGGCATCATATTCTCCACCGTGGATCATATTCTGCCATCCGGCCACCGGGAACGTCGTTTCATCGGAACCAGTAAATCCGTTCACATAGGCGCAGCCCGAGGCGTCAGTGGCGATTCCCATGCCCCAATCTTCATCTGTGCCCCCGATATACCCGCAGTAGACAAGAGAAGCGCCATCGGCGTTGACCTTAGCCACAAATGCGTCATTACCACCATTATGGGTAAGATCGGGGCCACCTATCACTGGGAATGTTATTTCATTAGAACTAGTATGTCCGGTCACATAAGCGTAACCCGAACCATCCACTGCGATTCCAATGCCACGTTCAATTCCTGTACCCCCGATATAGCCACAATAATCAAGGCTGCTTCCATCTGATTTGACTTTGGCTACAAAGGCATCATACTCCCCCCCATTATAAGTCAGATCTGGCCCTACAGTTACCGGGAATGTTAGGAATGGGGTCTGTTCGGAATTAGTAGTGCCGATCACATAGATGCAGCCCAATGCATCCAACGCCATTCTATTGGGGCCATCGAAACCTGAACCCCCAATATAACCGCAGTATACAAGACCGGTTCCATCGGATTTGACTTTCGCCACAAAGACATCACAATCTCCATTGTGAATCAAATGCGGCCCTCCGACCACCGGAAAAGAGTCTTGGGAGGAATGCGTAGGTCCAACCAAATAAGCGAAGCCCGCTGAGTCCACGGCGATTCCAGAACCATAATCATATTCAGAACCCCCGATATAGCCACAGTAAATCAAGTTGGTCCCAGCGGCATTCACCTTCGCCACAAAAGCATCAGTATCACCATTGAAACTTAAATCGGGCCCTCCGGTCACTGGGAAGGTATTTTGATCAGAATTAGTTCGCCCCACCACATAGGCGTTACCCGAGGCGTCCACGGCTATTCCTTGGCCATCTTCATCCCAGATACCCCCGATATACCCGCAGTAGTCCAACCCGGTTCCATCGGCCTTTACCTTGGCCACAAAGACGTCATCACTTCCATTGGAGGTCAGATCGGGCCCTATGGCCACCGGGAACGTGGCTGCGTTGGAATTGGTCTGCCCTGTCACATAGGCACAACCCGATGCGTCCACGGCGATTCCAGCCCCTATATCATCTGCTGAACCGCCGATATACCCGCAGTAAACAATAACCGCCGGATCAAGAATCAATGTCTGATTTCTATCATATTTTCCTACATAAAATCCATAAGTCACATTCGGTTTATTGGCAGCTTTCTGCTCCTTTTTCAATGCATATTTTAACGACACGCTTTCGCGCTTCCCGGCGATCTCCTGCCACGCCTCGGGCTTATCATCGAAAAATCCACCCGCCGGGGTTTGAACCTCCAGTTGACCTTGAGTGTTTTCTTTCACGCTTTCTGCGCCCCGGTAAGTCAGCTTGATTCGAGAGGGATCGGCGCCGGGATGAACGATAAATTCGTATTTCATTTTATTCACGGTCCCATAATAGACTAGGTCAATGCCCCGCCACAACTCACGGTAAATGATTTTCGACGCCGCCTGCAAACCCGCGTGCCACTGTTCGGGCTTCCCCTGGAAATACGAAACCACCGTTCCGCTCTGTTCCAAAGACTCCGGTTTCACATTCTTCTTCGCGCCCACAAACTCCAGTTTGACCACCCAACCCCGCGTAAGTTGTGAAGATCCCTGGGCGTTCAGTGAATATGTCACGCCTTCCGAAGTAAAATAAACGGTCTTATCTTTTCCCTGGACATAATATTGTACTTGTTTGTCCATCTGGCCTTGATTGGGAATAAAATACAGGGGCATTTTGCCGTAATCTTTCTCGATTTTTACATTGGCTTGATTGCGCCCATCCTTTACAGCCGGGGACAAGACATTTCCTTTCTGCGCCCGGAAGTCGGATGATGAAAACGCAAAAAAGCATACAACCAACATCATTAACACGAACCATCTCTTATTCATGGAATTTCCTCCTTTTTTTATTTTATTCAATATCGTAACGCTATCTATGGCAATTGTCAATAGTAAACCGAGGAAAATAGTGATCTTTCTGAGATGGCATTAGCCGCCAGGGCGCGAAGGTTCTAAGGCACAAAGGTACGAAGAATAAGTAGGGGACATTCCAATTTTTTCCTAAAAATCAGTTTGCATTCAACCATCCATCGACGGATATACCGCATTGCTTTAATATTTCTTTGATCAATATGGATGATATTTCTTTCCCATGCGGATTTGGAATAATCTGTTTGTCTTTCCCTCGTCTCATGTAACTATGCTTGCCGCCGCTGAATGGGCCTTCGAAACCTAGCGCCCGAAGTTTCTTTATTAACTCAATTCTTGGACAGGGAGGAATTTTAGGCATAAACCGCGTTCTCCATCGGAATAATCTGCTCTATTTGCTCTACTGACGTGGCTAATTGAGTGTTATTGATAATAGGGGCATCTTCGCCATCTTTTAACGCCACTGTAATCCACAACTCAATTGCATCTATAAGGTTATCCCTGGCCTCTTCAAAGTTATCGCCTTGAGTCATACAACCCTTCAAAGCGGGAGCGATGGCAACGACACAATCTAATTCGCTATCCCTTTTATATTCCGCTGTTTTAAGTATCTCCCTTACATAGTCCTTGAAACCGACGTATCTCATATTTATTCTCCATAAATACAGACGTTAATTTAATCGCAAAGTTATTATAACAGAAATTGCCTGGTTAAACAACGATAAACCTAAAAATAAATCCGCGGTTCAAAAAGGATAGGCAGCGGGGATTTTTTCCCTGTCACCTTTTTTCCTAAAGGCGCCAGGACACCCCAAGAAACCAAGGATTTTTTTATAATAAACCTCTTGGTGTTCCTTGGTGCCTTCGTGCCTTGGTGGCAACATTTTCATAGGCTACCATCAGTACCGGGGCTTCCTGCGATAGTGAAATAATCGTTACCGGCATCGCTTAAATTTAAACCGACGTCCACACTGGATATTTTTATTTTATATTTGATTCCCTGTGGAATATTCGCGGGTATGGTCCAGGTATATTTCCCAGTCCCGGCGGGTGTACTTGCGCATATCACGGTTTTCAATACTGTTCCTTTGTACAATTCGATCCTGACATTGTCAATGCCGCCGGAACGCCACGTGATATCATAACTCCTCCGTGGATTCCATGTTTCCCCTCCATTGGGCAACGTAAGTTTTAAACTCCGCGCCTTGAGATCAAAACCGGGTTTGAGACTATCGGCTTGAAAGTTAAAAGAACCGGTTACATCATACGCTCTACCATTGGCGCTGTTTATTAGTTTGAACTTGATCTTTTCGCCGTTGGCGTTCCCCAGGATGGTAGCGAAATAAGACCCGTCGGTTTTAACCGGGCTGAGGGACCTGCCGTCGCTTTCTCCTTTTGACCCATAACTCCCCAGGTAATAACCGGTTTTATTGACGGGCTTTCCTTCAAAATAGACTTTCCCATAGGCGATCATGTTATACTGGTTACCTTTTATCAATGGCCAGGAAACCGCCTGCGTTGTCACCGCGGTGGCTTTATCCCTCGCGTGATCGGGGAATACGGAGACTCCCTGGGGATATTGCAGGACGCCGGGCTGGTTCATTAAAATGGTATAGCCTTTATTAGGTGCCATTTCGGTTAGATCGCCGAACAGGACTGAACCGATTTTAATGACGGATTGGGTTTGATCACCGCGTCTTGTACCGGCTGTGAAAGGGTGGGCAGGTACGCGGCCCAGTTCCACTCGGTGACCAGGGAAATAGGGGTATTAAAGGGTATGGCCATACCGGTCACGTTGAAAGCGTAGGCTTGATTGGTTTTGACTTTGTACATGACGCCGTTGGCAATCCCGCTCATGTCGGTCAAATCTCCGGTCCAACTGCCGCCGGTATAAATGGCTGCCTGGGTCTGGCTTTTGATTTGTTCGATGACGCTGGGAGTTCCGAAAACGGAATTAAACGAAGTATCAGTGGGCAGGGTATTGAAGGAAATCCAGTTCCAACCGTTGACCAGGTTAAAAGCCTGTTCCCTGGGACCGAAATGAAGAGGAAGGCCGTCGTAAACGCCATTATTGACAAAGGTGATGGTTTCGCTGCTGTCGATAGAAGGACCGACTGGGATAGGACATAATTTGAAAGTATTGGTTTCGCCCGAGGTTTCATTGCTGCCGATGGTGATATAATAATTTCCATTGGTTTGCACGGCAGCGATTGCCCTGCAATCGGAAATTCCACCGGGGCCGAAAGCGCCGAGCCAATCGCCTACTGATGCTGGGTTATTGCCGTTATAGGCTTTCCCGTAGACGATCATATTATATTGCAGACCTTCCACCGGGACCCATCCCAGGGGGCTGTTGCTAAAATTAGCGGTTATGTTCATATCGGCGGTGACATTAGTAACCGTTAACGGGTTATCGGTGGTGGTTTCAAATCCACTCATCCCGGTCCAATTGACAAAATAATACCCATCATTCGGAACCGCCTCGACCTCCGTGCAATTGCTTCCATACTCGATTGTCTGAGTTGTAATCCCGGTTAAGGAGCCACCTTTCCCGGCGGCAAAGTTCACCGTGTATCCGGTATCACTTGAAATCTTGGCCACAAAGGCATCAAAACTACCATTGTAGGTTAGATCAGGGCCGACAGTTACCGGGAAAGAGGCTTCGGTGGAATTGGTATATCCGGATATGTATGCACAGCGTGAACCATTCACCGCGATTCCCATACTAATTTCAAAACCAGCGCTCCCGATATACCCGCAGTAGCCGAGTCCGGTTCCATCGGTATTTACCTTCGCCACAAAGGCGTCGTTACTCCCATTGAAGGTCAAATCAGGCCCTACTGCTACCGGGAATGTGGTTTCGGTGGAACTGGTATACCCGGTTATATAGGCGCATCCCAGGGTATCCACCGCGATTCCATAAGCCTCATCAGCCCCCGCCCCCCCAATATATCCACAGTAAACCAGCGTAGTTCCGGAGGCATTAACCTTAGCTACAAAGGCATCATCAAAACCACCATTGCAAGTTAGATTGGGCCCTCCTATCACAGGGAAAGTGGTTTCAGTGGATTTAGTATACCCCGTCACATAGGCGCAACCCGAACCATCCACGGCGATTCCTTTGCTAAAATCACGATCTGAACCACCGATATACCCGCAGTACACCAGTCCGGTACCATCGGCCCTTACCTTCGCCACATAGGCGTCAGTGTTACCATTGTATTTCAAATCCGGCCCTCCGGTCACTGGAAACGTAGATTCGGTAGACGTAGTAACCCCAGTAACATAAGCGCAGCCTGAAGCGTCCACCGCTATTCCATAGCCAGCATCTCCACCTGAACCCCCGATATACCCACAGTATACCAGGCCGGTTCCATCCGCCTTAACTTTGGCCACAAAGGCGTCATTTAAACCATTGTAGGTTAGATCCGGCCCGATTGTTACCGGTAAAGTGGTTTCAGCATCAACCCACCCGGTCACATAAGCGCAGCCTGAGGCGTCCACAGCGATTGCATTGCCATCATCATAATATGAACCCCCGATATAGCCGCAGTAGTCCAGGCTGGTTCCAGCAGCATTCACCTTCGCCACAAATGTCTCATAGCCATAACTACCACCATTAAAAGTCAAAACCGGTCCTACGATCACCGGGAATGTGGTTTGGTCGGAATTAGTAAGTCCGGTTATGTATGCGCAGCCCGATCCATCCACGACGATTGTATAACCCTTATCAATACCTGAACCCCCAATATAACCGCAGTACAACAGCCCCGTACCGTCGGCCTTTATTTTGGCCACAAAGGCATCACGCTCACCACCATTGTAGGTCAAATTCGGCCCTACCATAGGGAATGTGGTTTGGTCGGAATTAGTATGTCCGGTTATGTAGGCGCAGCCCGATCCATCCACGGCGATATTATAGCTGCAGTCATCACCGGAACCCCCGATATACCCGCAATAAACAATTACTGCCGGATCGAGGATCAATGGCTGATTTCTATCGTATTGCCCTATTGAAAATCCATAGGTCACATCCGGTGTAATTTGCGTATCTTTTCCACTTTCCACCGCATATTTTAACGCCACGCTTTCGCGTTTCCCTGCAATATCCTGCCACGCCACCGGCATGTCGTCGGAAAAACCACCGGTCCCGGTCTTCACTTCCAATTGGCCCTGGCTGTTTTCCTTGACACTATCGGCCCCCCGGTAAGCCAGCTTAATTTGCGCGGGATCAGCACCCGGATGGACGATAAACTCGTACTTCATTTTGTTGACCGTACCGTAATAGACAAGGTCGATACCCGGCCAGAGTTCACGGTAAATGATTTTCGACGCTGCCTGCAAACCCGCGTGCCACTGTTCGGGTTTCCCTCTGAAATAAGAAACCTTCGTTCCGCTCTGTTCCAGGCATTCCGGTTTCACGTTCTTCCGTGCTCCCACAAACTCCAGTTTGACCACCCAGCCCCGCGTAGGCTGTGAAGAGCTCTGGGCCGGCATTTTGCCGTAATCTCTGTCAATTTTGATATTGCCAGGCTTTAGCCCATTGTTTGCATCAAGGGACATAGGATTTTCTTTCTGCACCCGGAAATCGGATAAAGAAACTGTAAAAAAACATACAATTAACATAATTAATACGAAGCGCCACTTATTCATGGATTTGCCTCCCTCTTTTGTTTTATTCAATATAGTACCTTCATCTATGGCAATTGTCAATATTAAACCGGGAAAATTGTGATGGCTAAATTGGAACAGTAAAAATAGCCACAAAGGCACGAAGGCACAAAGAAACACCAAGAGGTTTACCCAAATAAATCCGAATGTGATCCCGTTCTTACTAAAATCAATTTTCCTGGTTCTAATCGGTAAATCAGCAGCCAATCAGGAAGGACAGCTTCAACAGTGGTATTATATCCAGAAAGTTTTTACCGAATATCTGGCGATTATCTCATCCCGGGTAACTAAATAGGCAGTATTTCCCACACATCTTCAAGTGGTTGAAAGGCTGTTTCCGGCGAGGCCAGCAATTTTATTTTCGATCTCATCTTATCCCGCCAATCAACCTTCTGGGGAGGCACCACCAGCGCAACGTTTTCACCATTTCGCTGAATGACTATGGTTTCTCCTTTTGATACTTTCGCAAGGAATTCAAACAGGTTATTTCTCAATTTTGTTGCGGTTACTTCAATCATCATTCCTCCAGGTAAAGCCGTGTACATAAAAACAAATTGCATGTACATGTACATAATATATTATATTATATTATGCCTGGTGTCAACAGGGGGCTTCTTTTTTTTAATCCGCAGGCCACCTCTATCTTTCAAGATAATTCCCGGCGTCGGTGGAGGTCCCTATGATTGAAAAAAAACTGTTGCCGGTATCGCTCAAATTTGCGCCTATATCCACACTGGATATTTTTATTTTATATTTGGTTCCCTGTGGAATATTCGCGGGTATGGTCCAGGGGTATTTTCCTGTCCCGGCGGGTGTACTTGCACAAATCACTGTTTTCAATACTGTTCCTTTGTACAATTCGATCCTGACATTGTCAATGCCGCCGGAACGCCACGTGATATCATAACTCCTCCGGGGATTCCAGGTTTCCCCTCCATTGGGCAACGTAAGTTTTAAACTCCGCGCCTTGAGATCAAAACCGGGTTTGAGACTATCGGCTTGAAAGTTAAAAGAACCGGTTACATCATACGCTCTACCGTTGGCGCTGTTTATTAGTTTGAACTTGATCTTTTCGCCGTTGGCGTTCCCCAGGATAGTAGCGAAATAAGAGCCGTCGGTTTTAACCGGGCTGAGGGACCTGCCGTCGCTTACTCCTTTTTGCCCATAACTACCCAGGTAATAACCGGTTTTATCGATGGGTTTTCCTTCAAGATAGACTTTCCCGTAAGCGATCATGTTATATTGGTTACCTTTA
This sequence comes from Candidatus Aminicenantota bacterium, assembly GCA_026393835.1. GTDB lineage: Bacteria > Acidobacteriota > Aminicenantia > UBA2199 > UBA2199 > JAKAGC01. Next base: position 85,565 of record JAPKZK010000157.1, read on the forward strand.
ATCATGGGCCAGGAAACCGCCTGTATTGTCACCGCGGCGGCTTTATCCCTCGCTTGATCGGGGAATACGGAGACTCCCTGGGGATATTGCAGGACGCCGGGCTGGTTCATTAAAATGGTA
>JAPKZK010000152.1 GCA_026393835.1 Candidatus Aminicenantota bacterium
GACCCTATCCGAAAACTTTTAGTTTTTTTACGTTACCACCGATCGCCGGTGGCCCCCAGCGATGGTTTCATTTATAATCAGCGTTTATGGGACCAGTCATACAAGGGGTGGTGAGTGTAAAAAAAAACATTTGAAAAATAAGAGGACAAAATAATGTAATTCAGAGTTATTTTAAGGTTGATTTCTATTTACATATGCGATATAATGGTGTATGGAACAAAATAAATCAAATAATAAATTGCAGTCAGGTAATAATGGGACTCATAGTTTTCTGAAACCGGTTAACTTACTATTTTTAAATAACCCGGAAAGCGAATTCTCCAATTACTTAGAAGAGGCTCATCTGCTTGTGCAAAGAGAACCCCTAATATTAAGGAAGATCGAAGTAGATGTTGACCATCATGGTGAAGCTAAAAAAAGAATACGTATATTGGATAAAAGATGGCAATCGTCTCAGAACGGTATACTGCCCAATTTTTTAATTGAAGAGAGTGAAATCAGTGTAAATGATTTAAGATTGCAGGAGGGACATCCCCGGATGGATGCTTATTTAGTGTATATGTTCTTGATGATTCGAGGTTTTCTGGGGGGTGTAAAAGATTCTTTGTTTAAAATGTTTTTACAGGAGTCCAAGACGATAGAGTTACTTTCGTCATACGTTAATTTATCGAAGATGCCTGGTTTTAGTACGATATCGGAGAATATAAATGCAGTAAGTAACGAGACCCGTCAATTTATATTTGCTGCTCAGATACGATTAATTATGGATGAGGGTTTTGATGATTTTAAAGATTTAACCGTTGATAGTACGTCAGTATCGGCCAATAGTGCCTGGCCAACGGATTCGGGCATCATTTTGGGTCTTGTAAGTAGACTGTTCAACCGTGGTAAAAAATTTCATAAGTATGGTATTGCAGATATATCCGATCGCCGCTTTCCCAATATAATCAAGATGAGCAAACAGCTTCACAAAGAGATAAGCCTGACAGTTAGAAAGCCCAAGAGCAAAGCGAATCGGAAAAAGAAGTATAGAAAGCTATTAAAGGAATCGATAAAAGCTCATAAAGCTTTTTGTGAAGAGCTGGCGAAGGTGAAACAGTTGATTATTAAAGTAAATATTCTGCCGAGCCAGTATATGAAATTGGAAAAGCTTGTTTATTGGATGGAAGAGGATTTGTTAGCGTTGAATAATGTAAATGGTTATTGTTCCAAGCGAATCAATAAAGACGAAAGTACGCCTTCTAACGAGAAAGAGTTGAGTTTATCGGATAAATCAGTGGGTTTCATTAAGAAAGGAGATCGAGAGCCGGTTATTGGTTATAAACCCCAGCTTGGACGGAGCAAAAAAGGATTCATTAGTGCGTTTAAGTTACCCCTGGGTAATGCCTCCGATTCCGCTGAATTAAAAAACATCGTCTTGGATGGAATTTCACGCACCCAGGTGATTCCGGATATAATAAGTGCAGATGATGGTTATTCCAATAAAGAGATACGGGAATATTTTTTAGAGGAAGGCGTAAAAATTGTTAGCATTAGTGGTTCAAAAGGTAAGAAAATAATAGGCGAAGAGGATTGGTTAAGTGAAGATTATGTAGATGCCCGAAATAATCGCTCAGCGGTAGAGTCGTTAATGTTTACCATCAAGTATTGTTTTAATTTTGGCAGGGTGACGCGGCGGGGTATAGAAAATGTTCGAGCCGAACTGTTAGAGAAAGTACTTGCTTATAATTTTTGTCGTATATTTGAATTGAGGCGCAAATATCCATTAGAGCTGCCGCTTGCCGCTTGAGGCTTTAGAAATAATATAAACTATAGATTTTAGGGAGGAGTCTGTCCGAATGAGGTAATTTTTGGTAATTTTTCAATTTTGCGCGCCCAAAATCGCATAAAAAACTAAAATAACCTCTAGCTATCGGCAATATGCAACATTCTGCGGGGCCGCAGACCATTACCGCGAAGCGGTTTCGTTCAATCACGGTTAACATGTGCCCAAAATACTTAAGAAACAGGTCTCAAAGCATTGGGAAGGACCAGTAAAGTTGCAATCACAAGTTCCAGTCTCCGGCGGCAAACATTCTATACTGAGACAACACTGACTGGGCCACTGTTCTGTCACCGGGGGTTCTCCCCCCTTAACGGTCCGCATTACTCTAAGATTTAAATTTGCCACCGTACTTTTGTTCAGGGTTAATTTTGCTAAAGATTTTCTTTTCTTCATCAGGTATCTCCTTTTTTGATTTTATAGTGAAAAATAATTATAATTGCATTGTAAGACTTTGTCAAGGAAATTCTAATGAGTTCCTTTAAATGCTTCGTTGGAATAGGCGCTGTCTTTTCGAATTGCCTCTTGCCCCTGGATTTTTTTCCCCCAAATCCCCAATTGCACCTTTCATTGCTTCCCACCGCTAACTAATCAACCCCAAACCGTGCTGCATTTCCATTTTTCGATGGGGAAAAAACAGCAAACCGCGATGCTTTTACATTTATTTGGAGGAAAAGAACCCCAAACCCCGTTACATTTCCATTTTTTGGCAGTGAAAACCCCAAATGCAGCGTTACATTTCCATTTCTTTGCAACCGAAGACACTAATGCGCCGTTACATTTCCAATTATTTGCACCCAAAAACGCAAATGTAACGTTACATTTCCATTTATTTGCATGAGAAATACAAATGCAGCGCTGCAGTGCGACTTTTCTGCATCGAAAAGCCAACCTGCATCGTATTTTTTTGATTTTCCAGTACCGAAAAGCCATATGTACCACGTTTAGGATGAGCCCGCACGAGCAAAAAAGGAAGAAACAAGGTTCATAACTTGAATGCCATTAAATTAAAGCTTAGCCGCAGGTACTGGACTAACACGGACAGATATGGAAAAATCGGGAAGCGAGGAAGCGAGAAAGAGCGGAAAAAAAATGAAAAAATTTGACTGTCCCCTAACCCTCCAATTGCGCGGCTTTGTCTATCAATTCCCGGAGTTTTTCCCCTTCGATCTTTTCACGAGCCACCCCATCGATTTTCATCCCCCGACATTGAAGGGTCATTTTAAATTCTCTCACATCGCCCACAAGCTGCCCATCATGGTTAAAAGAAAATTTGGGGACAGTCAAATTCATGACCCCTGAAATTTGAAATCGCGCTTCCTCTACAACAAATACGGCAGGTATTGACAAATCTTGACCTATACAATAAGATTAATGCATGAACGAAAAAACAGCAGACATTAACCGGCAGGCCTTTAGACCACCCATACGTTTCTTTGAAGATTCCGGAACCGTTTTCCCGGAAACCTCATATCATGTGCCCCTGGAAAATGTGACCAATTCTAAAAATCAAGGCATTAAAACCATGATTGATTTGGGCCGTTACTTTTCCATATTTGCTCCCAGGCAAAGCGGCAAAACCACTTTCCTGGAAGACTTATGCGGCCAATTGCACCGCGACCCAACCTATGTGGCTATCTTATTAAGCTTCCAGGACTACAGCGGTTTAGATAAAACCCGGTTTTATTCGTTGATCCGACAATACCTTGGCGAACAATTAATAAACAGGCTAAAACAAGTGAACTGTGAAAAATCCGAAGCGGTTCAACAGTTTCTAAACCAACGCCATCTCACCGACAATATTTCCTTCAGGCAATTATTTGAGCAATTAAACCAACTCCTACAATTCAAAAAGATCGTTATTTTCATCGACGAATTCGACGGCATTCCATTACATGAGTTGAGCAATTTTCTAACCTCCTTAAGGGAATTATACCTGAAATATAAAAATGTAAAGCAGAAAGCGCTTTATTCCGTGGGACTGATCGGCATTCGTAATATAACCAAACTTGTTGTGGGCGGCGTTTCACCTTTTAATATTGCGGATCATGTGGACCTGCCGCGGTTTTCTCTAAAGAACGTACGGGACCTTTATGCCCAATATACGGTAGAAACCAACCAACCTTTTATGGAAGAAGCGGTAAAAAAAGTCTATGAAGAAACTGCCGGCCAACCCTGGTTGGTGAATCGCCTGGGTACTATTTTGACCGTCAATGTCAAACCCGGGACCGTCGAACCCATCGATGAAAAGGATGTCGAGAAAGCGATTCAACTCTTGCTGAATGAGAAAAATGACCACTTCGATAATCTTTATGAAAAAGCCAAATTGTATAAAGAGACATTTGTAGAGATTGTTTTCGATCATGTGGCATATTATCCTTATAATGAAGAACAATCATGGCTGGAACAATATGGTTTAATTAAAAAGAGTGAAGGGAAAGCCGTTGTATCCAATAATATATACAAAACAATTCATATTAAAACATTTTTCAAGGAAGCCCAGGCATTGGGGGAGATAAAAATACAAGGGTACATGCTTCCTGGAAACCGGTTAGATATGGAACGAATCCTGGAGGAATTCAACCGTTACATTGCCCAGGATGGATATTCTTTTAATATATAAAGAGCAGAAATATATTATTGAAACCAAGGTGAACCGTGATGAAGATATTACCGTGGTAGAAAAAGAAGGAATCGACCAGGTATTCGGGAAGTATTTAGCATCCGAAGGTGTTGAGGCCGGTTACCTGGTCATATTCGATACCCAGACACCGGTTAATGCAGCCTGCAATCCCCAAGCCCACGAAATTGAAAATAAGAAGATTACCAGTTTTATCATTGGGATTGGGCGGGGATAGGTCCGCCGTACAGTTTACAGGTCGAAATACATTGTAGGAGAAACTTTGGGGACAGACAAATTCATGACCTTTTCGAATCAATGCCGCATCAAAAAATGCTCTGTATTTTATATCTTAGAAAGGTTGACTTTTTATTTAAAAACTGTTAAAACAAGCACGGAATATGAGAGCAGATGAATTGCAGTATGCGAAAAATGAATCCAATGATTAAATTATAGGAGGTAAATTTTGAGCGATTTAACAGAAAACAAAACTGAAACAAAATGCCCGGTATGTGATTTAACAAATACAAACCAAGGCAACCTAAAAATTTCTTTTGATCAAAATACTGGACTATATGATTGCGAGCGATGTGGGAAATTTAAAACCTCAGGGGATATTGCCCCTCTTTTAGAACAAGAGCCATATTGCAGCAAAAGGCATCTTATTACAGGATATATAAGAGAGAAAACTGAAATAAATAATATTATCACGATAAGCCCTGATAATATTCAGCATATTATCGATTCCGCTCAACCTGACACGGATGACCCTCTCGAATTGCTTGATAGGCTTCTTTGGCTTTTGTATAAAAATGAGAAGACGGAAAACCAGCGCTTCTCTATGCAAGACTACCCGGTCATCTATGCAAAATCTAAAGATGATATTTGCCGTTGCTTCACAATTGGGAGGGAATTAGAGTATCTTAACGTTTCCCAATCAATAATGAGCGGTGTTTTTACGTATTCTTTTAAAGCCGAGGCTTGGAAAAGGATAAAAGAGCTTAAAGAAAAAAGTATTAATTCTAAGCAGATATTTGTGGCCCTGGCATTTGTAGATGATATTAAAAACGGCTATATGGAAGGGATAAGGCCCTTAGAAAAAGAGACCGGATATAATTTCAAGTGTCTTGCTTTTGAACCGCATAATGAAAATATCCCTCTCAAAATAATCACTGAAATCCGGAAAAGTGGCTTATTGGTGGCTGACCTAACATATAATAAACAAAATGTTTACTTTGAGGCGGGATATGCAAAAGGGCTTGGAATTCCTGTCATATGGACTTGCAGAGACTCCGATTCAGGGAATATCCATTCTGATGTAAGCCAGTACCATATTCTCAAGTGGAAAGATTATAACGATTTAAAGGAAAACCTTAAAGTCAGAATAGAATATGAACGCCCATTAAAAAAATGAGGGAGAAAGGGAATAGGTAAGATTTTCATTCCAAAACGCAGCTTCATAGAAGCATGCACAACAATAGTTGAAAAAGAAGAAAAGTGAATGGGTATCGAGAAGGTATTTCATTTGCATGTGTCCCACATCTCCTTTCCTAAAGGTGAGACGATATCTTCACCCACTGCATTCATCAAACCTCCTTTGAACCTGTCTCAACATTTTATCCTTTATCGAAAATAATTTCAAGAGAAAAGTGGGATTTTTTGCCTGGCGCTTAATCTCTCACCCGGGGAAATCTCCACCGCTTGTTCGTTAGCCTTCTCAAATCCGATCCGGCTGTTTGTATCTTTGATCATTTTAATTTGCTGGCACTACCAAAGACTCTTCACGTGTTTATACTTAAGGATTTTTTGATCTTTCGTCAGGATTGTAGCATTCTCTTCACGTGCAGTGGCCACAATAATCTGATCTGCCGGGTCCTCATGAAATGGTTGCGGCAGAACAGTTGACCGGTAGGCTAAAATAGGATTTAGTGGGATCACCCTGAGCTTTGGCATTTCTAGAGCAGCCTCTATCCAAGCCTCAGGGTTGCAGGATATTCCTAACCTCTTTTTTTCAAGAAGTTTGCTGAATTCCCAGGGAGATATTGCGGACAAAAGAAGTTCGTCATACCCTTCCGGATCTTGAATTAGCATTTTAACTTTCTTTGACAATTTTTCCGGACTCATGTTCCACCATATCCAGGTATGCGTATCAAGAAGGTATTTCATTGGCAGGCGCCCCACATCTCCTTTCCTAAAGGTGAGACGATATCTTCCTCGAATATAAATGTATTGGCCAGTTTACCGGGCCTGGGAATTATATCTGCATCTTTGTAGGGAATAACGCGGGCTAATGGTTTGCCTCTCTTTGTTATAATTAGATTCTCTTGTGTTCTGGCAAGCAGCGTCAGTATTTCCACTGCGTGGCTCTTGAATTGACTAATTCCCATGTCAGTCATATATTCACCTCATTTTATTGTTTTCCAGGTTTAAATATATACCATTACGAAGAAATTTTCAACCTTTTTCTGAAAATGTGCCACGGACGAACACGGACAACTCACGGACTGAAAAAGAATAAATCCGAAATACGAAATACGAAACAAATCCAAAATACAAAGGTTCAAAATTCAAAACAAAAAAATTTTGTCGCCAGGGGCGGCTGTTTTCGTTTTGGTCATTTGATTTCTTAGTAGGGCTCCCCGAAGGGGGCCGTTTTCATTAACAATTAATAATTTAGAAAGGTTTCCGGGTCTGGCGCTTAATCTCCTTTTAATGAAAGCCTCTCAGGGCATAAAGGCAATTTTATACTGTCTCCCGGAAACCTCCCGGTACTATCCTACGATCGGGACCCCCAGCATGGGGGTGGGGGTGTAAAAATATTAAAAAATCTGCTATAATTGTAACCTGGAGAAATAAAAAATGAGCTTTGCAAACCCGGAAGCATTTTTGCTGTTCGCTGTGTTGGCCGCCTTTATCCTCATCGCTTTATACAACTTTCATAAGAAAAACAAGCTGCTGGAAGCCTTCATCTCTGCCGCCGCTTATAAACGCCTGGGCATCCGCAGCGGCCGCGAAATCGATTTTTTCAAAACCTCCCTCATTACCCTGGCCCTGGCCTTTTTCATCCTGGCCCTGGCCGGCCCCCAATGGGGAGAACAATTCGAAAACGTGGAGATTCGCGGCATCGAAATGGTCTTCCTGCTGGATACCTCCAATTCCATGAACGCCGAAGACCTCAAACCCAACCGCCTGGAAGTGGCCAAACAACTGATCGGCAGCATCGTGGATAACCTCCAAACCGATTATGTCAGCCTGGTTAATTTCGCCGCCGTTCCCTATGTCCAATGCCCCCTTACCACGGATTACGAGGCGTTCAAAATGATGACCGACGCTTCCAATATCAGCCCGTCGGAAGAACAAGGCACCGATTTCGGACGGGGGATGCTGCTGGCCCTGAAATCCTTTGAAAAAACCCAGGGGGAACATAAAGTACTGGTCCTTATCACCGACGGCGAAGACCAGGAAAAAACCTGGCAGCAGGCTATCGGCGAAATTCACAAACAAAAGGCCATCATCTTTACCGTGGGCATCGGCGTCGCCTCCGGCGCGCCCATTCCTATTAAAAACGAAAAAGGCGAAGTCACGGGCTGGAAAAAAGACAAAGAAGGAAATATCGTCAAAACCCGCCTGGATGAAAATACCTTGATCCAGATTGCCTCCCAAACCGGCGGCCGGTACTTCCGCCTCGCCGACCCCGCCTCCATCGATACCTTTATTAATTACCTCAAACACTATGAACGCTCCGTCCTGGCAAAAAAAGTTCAATTACATAAAATCAAACGGTTCCACTTCCCGCTGCTGATCGGTTTAATACTGCTCATAGTGGAATTCATGTTAAGTGAGAAGCGACTACAATGGAAAAAAAATTAATAATTATTTTAATAGTACCGCTTTTGTTGGCCTGGCATTGGTTCGAGCCGGCGGCCCGCAAGAACCTTGAAGGGATTAAAGCCTACGACGCCCAGAAATACGAAGAGGCGTTAAAAGAGTTCCTCTCAGCCAAAGGCATTAAACCCGATTCCGCCGAATTGAAAAACAATACAGCTTCGTCCCTCTACCAGATGAAAAAATACAAAGAAGCCCTGGAAGAATTCTCCCGGATCGACCCGGAAAAGGTCAAACTTGACAAAGCCGGTTTCTATTACAACATGGGCAATTCTTTTTTCCGGCTGGACCAGTTCGATAAAGCCCTTGATAGCTATAAAAAAAGCCTGGTTGCCGATTCCAGGGATATGGACGCCAAGAAAAATTACGAATTAACCCTGAAGAAACAAGAAGAACAAAAAAAGAAAGACCAACAAGACAAAGATAAACAACAAGAGCAGGACAAAAAAGATCAACAACAACAGCAGCAGCAGCAACAACAACAGCAAAAACATGAAGACGTCATGCAGTACTTGCAGCAAAACGAGAAAGAACAGTTGAAAAACCAAAAACGACAGTTCGGCATTGTTAAAAAGGAAAAGGACTGGTAATAATGAAAAAGAAACCCTATTTTATTCTTTTAGCCTTCCTGGCGACGCTGGCGGTTTCCGTCGGTTTGGCGGCGGAAGACGTGGAGGTCAACGCCGTTGTCAGCGCCAATAAAATCGGCGTCGACGATACATTGGTTTATACCGTCACGCTTAAAGGCATCAACAACCCCACCCAACCGGACCTGTCCGGCTTTAACGATTTTAGAATAACGCAGACCTCCCAGAGTACCGAGTTCCGGTTTGTCAACGGCGTTTCTTCCTATTACACCAATTTCATTTATTATTTGATGCCGGCAAAGACCGGGACATTAACCCTTCCGCCCGTGACCTACGAATACCAGGGAAAAGAGTTTAAAACCCAGACCTTCAAAGTAGAAGTGATACAGGGCAGTGTGTCCCCCCCGGGGCAGCAGACCCAACCGCGGCGCCGCGTCCCCTCTATTTTCGATGACAGCGACAATTTTTTCAACTCCCCTTTTCGCCGCTCCCAGCCGCGGGAAATCGATATCCAATTAAAAGCCGAAGTATCCAAACGAAAGGCAGTTAAAGGCGAACCCGTGTTGTACCGCGTCCTGCTCTATGCCAGGAACAGGGTTCAATCCGTCAACATGGCTTCCAATCAATCCTTTCCCGGCTTCTGGCAGGAATGGTTCCCCGTCCCCCAGTCCATCAACAGCGAGCGCGGACAACTGGACGGTAAAACCTACCAGGTCTATGAAATCCGCAAAGCCGTACTCTTTCCCACCCAGGCCGGCAACGTGACCATTCCCGCCATAAAATTCGAATTGGGGTTGGTGGATGATGGAGTTTCCTTATTTGCCGACCCCCGCCAGGTTTTCCGGTCCACGCCGGAGATCACCCTCCAGGTAGCGGAACCGCCCCCGCAGGCGTTGGGTTTGCCCGTGGGCGATTTCACTTTCGAAGTTGTCCCGGATAAAAAAGAAGTGGATGTCAACGATATATTAACCCTGCGCGTCAAAGTGACGGCCAGGAAAGGCAACATAAAAACCCTGGAGATCCCCCAATTCGAAAACACCGATTACTATAAAATCTATCCCGCCAAAATCACCCGGGATAACGGCTTCGATCAAAACACCTTATCCGGTACGGCCGAAGCCGAAGTACCCGTGTCATTTAAAAAAACCGGGCTTATTTCTTTTCCGGCGCTGGAGCTAAAATACTTTAACCCCGATGCCGGCATCGTGGTGACGCACAAAAGCAGCGCCTTTTCCATTAACGTGGCGGGGGTCAAGGAGAAACAGGAGGGCGCCGTACCCCTTGCCCAGGGCGAAATCATAAAGAAAGGCGAGGATATCGATTTCATAAAGAAAGGCGATATTTACCACCAGGAAGATTACTATTATAAGACCGGGCTCTTTAACTTCCTGTTGACGATCTTCTTTATCTTCAATTTATTATTCCTGTTGAAACTTTACGTCTTCGACCGGTACGTGGCCCGTCATCCCGCCCTGCTGAAAAAGAGACTCCTGAACCGGACCATCAACCGCTTGAACCGGGTAAGCGACCGCGGCGAGATTTCGCCCATACTGGAAGATTATTTAAAAGAAAAAGCCGGGCTGGGGTTATCGGAAATCAATAACCACAGCATCGAGGCGCTTTTCAGCAAACATCAAGTCAATGACATCGACATCAAGATATTCATCCGGATAAAATCCGCTTCGGAATTATCCCGTTTCGCTCCCCAGCTTGCCGCGGGCTCCGCGGGCGCAGCGCCCGGGGGAGATACGAATGATAAAGAGAACGGCAACACATTGACCCACGATGTGAAACAACTCATCGAGATATTAAAACGAATCGACGGCAGGATAAAATGAACAAGCGATTTATATGTATTATGGTATGTTTGGTTTTAGCGGTAACGGTAACCGGGGGTGCACGGGTTTTGGTCGCTGCCGGCGGTTTCCAGGAACGTTTCAACCAGGCCGAACGTATGTACGAGGAGGGCAAGTATGCGGGGGCCCTTACCGTTTACCAGGACATCGAGAAATCCACGGCCCACTGGAAACTATTTTACAACATGGGCAACTGTTACTATAAAGCCGGTAATTTTGTCAGGGCCAAGATCTATTACCTGAAGGCCGAGCGGTTAAACCCCTTTGAACCCTCCATTCAAAAAAATATCGATATCCTGGACAAACAGTTTAGCGATAAGATAGAAGGAGAGAAACCCGATTTCCTTACGCGGGTTGCGCTGCACATCGAGTCCGTGATCTCACTGAACGTCCTCTCCGTGGTCCTGTTGATGGTAGTGATAATCTTAAACGTTTTCATTTTTCTTTTACTAAATAAAGGGAAAAACCGGTTCCGACTTTACGGCGTTTCTTTTTCATTGGTAATCGTGCTGGTGATTGGCGGTTACCATATATATAGGACCGGGAAGCAGGGCCTCAGGAACACGGCCGTGATCGTCAGGGCCGACAGCGAGCTTCGCAGCGGTCCCGGGGAAAACAACACCGTTCTATTTAAAGTGAACCCCGGGTTGAAGGTGAAGATCATCGAAAAAAGCAGGAGTTGGGTGCAGGTATCCGCCTCCTCGCAGGTGGCCGGTTGGGTGGAAGAGGACCGGTTGGAAAGAATCTAATGAATTTATATTTACGCAATGAATTTTTAGAATTAGAAGAGCCGGTGGTAATGGGTATATTGAACATCACGCCGGATTCCTTTTCCGACGGCGGCGATTTTTTTACCGATGGGGCGGCGTTAAGGCAGGCCGAGCAAATGGTAAAGGATGGCGCCGCCATCATCGATGTGGGCGGCGAGAGCACCCGGCCCGGCGCCCAAACTGTCAGCACGGAACAGGAAATCGACCGCGTGCTGCCCGTGATAGAAGCCATTAAAACTCAATTTGAAGTCCTGGTGTCCGTGGACACATACAAAGCGCCGGTGGCCCGCGCCGCAGTGCTGGATGGGGGGGCGGATATCGTTAACGATATTTCCGCCCTGGATTTCTGTGAAAACATGGCCGAAACTATTGCCGCACTGGATGTGCCGGTGATATTAATGCATATCAAGGGAACCCCCGAGGATATGCAAAAAGACCCTTTTTATCGGAATGTGATCCCCGAATTAAAGCAGTATTTTGAAAACCGCATCGATTATGCCTATTCAAAAGGCATCAAGAAAAATAAACTCATTATCGATCCCGGCATCGGTTTTGGCAAGCGGGTGGAAGATAATATAGAAATCATCAAGCAGTTACGGCAGTTCAAGGAGTTCGATCTGCCCATATTAATAGGCATATCCCGGAAATCCTTCCTGGGCAAAATCGCCGGCGAAGGGGACCCCAAAGAACGCGAGATAGAAACCGTTACCGCCGGTTTGATTGCCATTTTGAATGGGGCCAACATCATCCGGGTTCACAATGTCAGGAATGCGGTCAAGTCCTTCAAAATCCTGAAAAAACTGGTAGAATTCCCTTTTCCATAGGACATTTCTATAGAGCAGGCAGCAGGTAACCGTTAATTAGGACCCGTTTTATAAAATAAATTTTCAGGCGGCGATATAGGTCCTTTGAATTTTTGTGATGAGGGCCGGTAGGTTGCCGTCGTCCCCCGGGGTGTTCCAGAGTTTGGCAATCACATCCCTGGTAACCGTGATGGGTTGACCCGGTTGGGCGCCCACAGCGCGGGCCCCTGCCTCGCCGAAATAGGCGCTTAATATTTCGTACGGTATGTCATGGCCTGCGCCGTCGCCGTAATACTCCGCCAGTATCCGGATGACCGATAGATCTTCCCAGAATAACCCGATGGGCATATTGCCTTGTACATCAGGGTATTCTTTGATGGCCCCGTTATCCAACTCCACCGTAATTTTTTTTACTTTCGGGCGAATTACATTGTTCATCGTTTCTCCTTAATCCCGGTTATTCTCTCCTAAAGTCCGAAACGGTAACTGCTTCGGACCTTAATCTCAATCATAACCGATTATTTCTCTTTTTTCAAGGGGGTATTGGGGGAAAAAAATATTTTCATTGCTTGAAATGCATTTTTATTTTATAATTTCCCCGGTGCAGCGAAAATGAGTAAAATGAATTTTATAAACCGGATTGGGATAAACTGAATGCCGGAGAACCAGCCAATATCGATGAAAACCGTGCAAGGTAGATTGTCAGTGATGTCGGTGATAACGCGGGCGGTTGTTTTTTCCCTGGTCATCGCCGGTTATCTCTCGTTCCCCACGCCATTGCCGGCCGGGGTAAAATTCGAAAGGATATCGATCGAACAGGGACTCTCGCAAAGTTTAGTATTTGCCATTATACAGGATAAAAAAGGGTTTCTCTGGCTTGGCACGGAAGATGGCCTGAATCGCTATGATGGGTATAGTTTCAAAGTATATCGCCATGACCCCGATGACCCCGGCAGCTTAAGCAATAACGTGGCGCGCGCCATTTGCCAGGACCGGGAGGGGGGTATATGGATCGGAACGGAAGCGGGACTTAACCGGTTTGACCGGGAAAAGGAAACGTTTTCTCACGGGGTAGCATGGCCGGGGGCCAATTTTTTAAATGAGCTGAATATATTAACAATCCATCAAGATAAAACCGGGGTAATGTGGATCGGGACCCGGGGGGCCGGACTTATTGGCCTGGATCCGGGAAAAAAGGAATTTAAAAATTATAAAAATATTCCCGGGGACTCTTCCAGCCTGGGCGACAATGATGTCAAGGCAATTTATGAAGACCCGTCGGGCGTATTGTGGATCGGCACGGAGGCCGGGGGGCTTAATAAGTTCTTTAAAAAGGAAGGAAAATTTTCCCGGCGCCCGGGTAATGACAATATCAGGACCATCTGTGAAGACGTCAGCGGGACATTATGGCTCGGGACGGCAAACGGGCTTACCCGTTATGACAGGGGAAAAGGGATATCGATACCCTGGGAAAAGGATGTGAAAAATCTCGGCGGTTTGCTGGGGGCTTATATCAATTGTATTTATGAAGATGACGAAAAAAATTTATGGGTCGGTGCAAATGGCGGGGGATTATTTCGGCGGGACTGGGGCAAACAGGTATTCAAGCAATGGCAGCACAGACCCGAAATCCCCGACAGCCTGGGTAACAATTTCGTTCATTCCATTTTCCAGGATAACGGGGGGATATTATGGATCGGCGCCGAGGCCGGGCTCAGCAAATACGATAGGGGGAAAGAAAATTTTTCCTGTCGGGATAATGAATGCAGCGACCCCGATATTCAGGGTATTAAGCAGGTATGGGCATTTTTGAAAGATGAAGATAAATCCCTCTGGGTGGGAACAGATAACGGCCTGGCCCGGGTGGACAGGGACGCCGGTAAATGCACTTCCTGGACCCTTGACCCCGCGCAGCCGGGCAGCTTGAGCAACAACCGCGTCCATGTCATCTATAAAGATAGAGCAGGAACCCTGTGGCTGGGAACCCACGGCGGTGGACTCAACCGGTTTGATCCCCGGAAAGGAAAATTTGCCCATTACAAAAAAAACGATTCCGATCCCTTCAGTTTAAGCGACAATATCGTTTATACCATGCTTGAAGATCGAACCGGCGCCCTGTGGATCGGAACAAACAGCGGATTAAATCGATTGGACCGTAAGACGCAACGTTTTACCCATTGGCGCCATGCTCCCAATGTCCCCGGCAGCTTGAGCAATGACGTCATCTACGCTCTTTATGAAGACCGCGCCGGGACGCTCTGGATCGGTACGGAAACCGGGATAAATCGATTCGATAGGGACAGCAACGCCTTTACCCATTGGAAAAAAAAACAAGCGGATGCCACTGGGTTAGGTATAAGCGATAACCTGGTTTTCTGTATTTATGAAGATAAAGCCGGTATTCTCTGGGTGGGAACCGGCTGGGGATTAAATAAATTTGCCAGGGGCAACCGAATATTTACTTATTACACCAGGAAAAACGGGTTGCCCAACGATAGAATTTATGGAATATTGGAAGATGATGACGGGCGATTGTGGCTCAGTACCAATGGGGGGCTGTCCAGGTTTGAGCCGAGGACAGGGACGTTCAGGAACTACGATGTCCGGGATGGCCTGCAGGGCAATGAATTCAATGGCGGGGCCTCCTATAAAAGCCCCGATGGCGAAATGTTTTTCGGGGGCGTCAATGGCTATAACCGTTTTTACCCGGGGAAGGTAACCGATAATCCCCACCGTCCCCCCATCGTAATAACCGATTTCCTGGTATTAAACGAGCCCGTCAAAATCGACGCCGGGGATGGGGATGAGGGGCTGCTAAAAAAATCCATTAGCGAAACCGCCGGGATTGTCCTTTCGTATAAAGATTATTTGTTTGCCTTCGAGTTTGCGGCGTTGGATTTTGCCGTACCTATGAAAAACCGGTATAAGTATAAAATGGAAGGTTTTGATGAAGGCTGGATAGAAAGGGACGCCAGGAAACGGTTTGCCCCCTATACCAACCTGGACCCCGGGCAATATACCTTCAGGGTCATCGGTTCCAATAATGACGGGACCTGGAATGAAGAAGGAACATCGATTCGCATAACCATTACCCCCCCTATCTGGCAACAATGGTGGTTCCGGCCCCTGGCCGGGTTTTTTTTAATTTTATGTATTATCGGCGCGTATTTATGGAGAACCAGGTTGTTGAGAAAAAAACTGGCGGAACAGGCGCGGGTGCAGAAGCTATTACAACAATCCAGGGATGAAATGGAGATGTCAAGGGACCTATTGGAATTCCGCAATGCAGAAAATGACAAATTGCTCTCCGCCATCTCGTCGGTTTTTATAGCCGTGGATGCCGGGGGAAAGGTAAGCCAATGGAGCGAGCCGGCGGCCGCATTTTTCGGGATGGCGCCGGCCGGGGTAAAAGGTCTTTTGTTTGCCGATCTTTTAAAGGACTACATTGCCGCCGATAAAATACAGGAAATCCTCCAGGCGGGCCTGCACCGGGACAAACCCTCCAATAATAGCGAAATTCCCGTTCATTTTGAAAAACTCGGCGAAACCAGGTTACTGCTGGCCAATATCAATCCTATTATGGATAAAAGCAGGAAAAAGTTCGGTTTTCTTTTGCTGGCGGAAGATATTACCCACCGGAAGAGAGAGGAGATGCTGCGGGATATTTCCCAGAAATTGGAAGCCCTGGGTCAAATGGCTTCCGGGATTGCCCACGAGATCCGTTCTCCTCTCCAGTTTATCGGCGATAATGGACGATTTTTGCTGGAAGCTTTCGACAGTTTGACCGGTTATTGCCTGGAAGTCAGGGAATTAGTGAAAGAAGTCGAAAAATCCGGGGAAAAAATGGACGTAGAAAAATTGAGCCGGCGCCTCGATGAGGTGGATTTCGATTTTTATATGGGAGAGATTCCTAAAGCCGCGGAGCAAATCGTTAGCGGCGTCGCACGAATGTCGCAGATCGTTAAATCCATCAATGAATTTGCCTATACAGGGAATGATGTGGCGGAAAAATTCTCCCTGGAGGAATTGCTGAAATCCACCCTGGTGGTGGCCCAAAGCCGAATTCGCAAGACAGCGGAACTGGAAACCGATTATGCCCCCCATCTGCCGCCCATTCGCTGCGGCATGGGCGAATTAAGCCAGGTATTCCTCAACCTCCTGATCAATGCCGCGGACGCCATTGCGGAAACCGGCAGACGGGGATTCATCAAAATAACCGCCCGGCGTCAGGGGAACGAGGTGATTGTCGAGATCGCGGATAACGGCGTCGGCATCCCGGATGAGAATAAAAGCAAAATTTTCACTCCTTTTTTCACCACCAAGGAGGTGGGCAAGGGGACCGGCCAGGGGCTTTACTTCTCGTACCGCATTATCGTTGAAAGGCACAAGGGAAAACTATATTTTAAAAGTAAAGCCGATGAAGGCGCCACCTTTTATGTCCACCTCCCCGTGGATGATGAAGAGAACGCTGCAAATATACAAATTTAAAGCTTAAGGGTTACGATTAAGGGTTATCCCCCGATATCGCAGCCGGGGTCTTTTGACATGACCCCCAGCAAAGTAGGTGGATTGGGCATATTCCAGATGTCTGTTACGACTTTTTGCGTAAGGTCCACCGAAGCGCCTGGGCCGGCGGGGCAAGCGGCAATCGCTCTTACCGGGCCGAACTGTTGCACTAACCTTTCGTAAGTCATCTTATGCGGGGTGGCAAGGCGATCATAGTATGACCCCAAAATATTAGCCACCACATCATCGCTCCAGAAAAGGGCGACAGGCATATACCCATTATCGGGGTATATTTTGGGGGGTGCATTATCAAACTCCACCGTAATCTTTGTAACCTGGGGACGTGCTCCATTACTCATTGTTTTCTTCCTCCTTTTATTTTCCTTAAAATTTTTTAATTCCTCTCCATGAATTTAAAATTTTAGACAAATGAAATCATACACAATTATTATCTTTTTTTCAAGAACAAATAAAATAATTCTTCATTTTTTTCATACCCCCCACTGCGTGGGGGCGCGGCGCCGTGCAAGGTTTGTTTATTAAAAAATTTCGAATAATCCTTTTCTTTCTCCATCTAAATCGATGTTTTCTTTCCGCGCCGCATCCCGGGAGACCCGGGCTATTTCTTTACTTTGAATCAATCGCCGCGCCGCCGCCAGGTCGTCGGCAAACACCCGGTCCTCATTGGTATGATCAATCTTCTGCCTGACCAACACATGACAGGCTTCCAGGATTTTACTCGATTGCAGCGGCCGCCTGAAATCAAACGCCTGCGCCGCACAAACCAATTCCACCGCCAGGATGTTTTCCAGGTTATCGATGATCCGGTTCAACTTCCTGGCGCTGATGGACCCCATACTCACATGGTCCTCCTGCCCCAACGAAGTCGGGATACTGTCGGCGCTGGCAGGGAAACATAACCCTTTATTCTCACTGGCCAACGCCGCCGATGTATACTGCGGGATCATGAACCCCGAATTGATGCCGATATCTTTCATAAGAAGTTTCGGCAGCCCTTCGCAGCCGCCCTCCAGCAGCAGGTAGGTCCGCCGGTCCGAGATATTGCCCAATTCGCTGGCCGCTATTGCCGCATAATCCAGCGGCAAAGCTATGGGCTGCCCGTGAAAATTTCCCCCACTGATGGAATGATCTTTATCAAAAATAATAGGATTGTCCGTTACCGAATTTAACTCCACTTCCAGGATTTCTTTCAAATGCAGCCAGGCGTTTCGCGAAGCGCCGTGAACCTGCGGCATACATCGCAGCGAGTAAGGGTCCTGGACCCGCGTACAATCCGAATGCGACTCCACCATTTGCGAACCCAGCAGCAAATGCCGCAACCGGTGCGCTGTATGCCGGCACCCGATAAAGGGCCGCAGTCCGTGTAGTTCCGCCTTAAACGGTTTCACCGAACCCAGGAGCGCCTCCAGCGTCATGGCGCCGATAATGTCCGCCGTATCCAGGCAATTCAACAGCCGTTCCAGGCCTTTGACCGCGAAAGCCGCCATAAATTGCGTACCGTTTATTAAAGCCAGTCCTTCCTTGGGACCCAGTTCCAGCGGCCCTAACCCATGGGCCCGCAATACCGGGCCCGTTTCGACAATTTCGCCGTTGTAAAGCACCTGCCCCAGGCCGATAAGAGGTAAAAAAAGGTGCGCCAACGGCGCCAGGTCCCCCGACGCCCCCACTGAACCCTGCGAAGGCGCCATGGGCGTAACCCTATTCTCAATATGCCATATGATTCGCCCCAGCGTGTCCCGGGAAATACCCGAATACCCCTTTGCCAGGGCATGAACTTTGAGAACCATCATCAACTGCGCAATTTCAGCAGGGACATACTCCCCTACCCCGGCGCTGTGACTCTTAAGAATGTTGTATTGTAGCTTCTTCGTATCTCCCGGGGAAATGACCGTCGTGCATAAAGGACCGAAACCCGTGTTAATGCCATACACGGTTTCTCCCCGCTCCACGATGCTTTTTACCGCGTCCCGACTGGCGTCGATGCGTTTGGCGGCTTTAGCGGCGATGATGCCTTTTCGCAAACCCTGCGCAATTTCCAGGCCGAGGCCGGCGGTTAATTTATCCTCTCCATAATGGAAATATTTGCTCTTTCCCGACATAATTTCACCTCAAAATGGCTGCACCGGTTGGCCTATTTTTAATCATTCACCTCTTAACAAATTGGATAATTGGACCCTGTTTTTGGCCCCGGTTTTCTTATAGATAGTAGAGATATTGTTCTTAACAGTTTTGGTTGAAATGAAAAGCTCGTCCCCGATTTCTTCGTTAGTTTTTCCCTCCATAAGCAGGTCGATAATTTCCTCTTCCCTGGCCGTGATATCATAGCGGGTATAAAAATCCCGCAATTTCGCCGGTTCCGGGCCATGGGTCCCCCATTCCCCGTGGTGTTTTTTGAGAAAAACGTATAAGTAGAACAGGGGAGGGATATTGAGGAAAAAAAACAAGGAAGTCACCGCCACTTGAAAAAACAATTCTTCAGGATAAATATAAAACGGGATGCGGATAAATTTGCCGAAAATGGCCATTAAAAAAAACCCCGCCAGGTACATATGGCCGAGGTTCATGGCCAGTTGTTTCCTGTTTGAGTCCGCCAGGGCCCTGGCGTAGAAATAAATCTGCAGTACGATGAGAAGAATAATTAACAACTCTATCGTGGTTATTACCTCGAAAATCGGGCCAGCCAGTCTGAAATCATTGGTTTCCGCCAGGTTTGCCACACCGTAGAGGAACGCCGCCAGTATCAGAACCTGGGCCGTCCAATAGATCGTCTTTAAGCGAATCGGGATACGTTTTCCCACCAGGTCCCGGATCCAGCTCATGGCAAAAAAGAGGCTTATAAACAACACCGGCAGCGCAGTTACCCCGATGACCTGGCTGGACGTATTAAGCGTATCCGGCGCCTGTACGAATATCCGCGTCAATATCAGCCGGCTGGTGAAATTCAAAAACCCGAATACATAAAAGAAGATCACGTAATAAAAATAAAAATTAAGAAATTTATATGCGTGTCGTTTGAGAAGCCGATGCGAGATAACGATCATCGTAACTGACGCCGCCAACGATAAAAAGTAAAAAACTAATGTTGTAAAACCCATGCTGTAGTTATAACAGATTTCATTGAGAAAGTAAACCACCCAATGTCCTGGTTTCGGGACTAAAGTCCTTTTTTTAAAAGAGGCCGGTCACATTCTCGCCGGTATCGTCGATATCGATGGACTCGGCCGAAGGAAATTTGGGTAAGCCGGGCATCAGCATGATGTCCCCGGCAATCGGAACCAACTACCCCGCGCCGCCGGCAATATCGATCTCATTGATATTCAATCGCCAGCCCGTGGGGATATTCAGTTTATCGCTGTTATCCGATAAAGAG
Source organism: Candidatus Aminicenantota bacterium (assembly GCA_026393835.1). Classification (GTDB taxonomy): domain Bacteria; phylum Acidobacteriota; class Aminicenantia; order UBA2199; family UBA2199; genus JAKAGC01. The sequence goes on from JAPKZK010000152.1 coordinate 20,241, forward strand.
AGTTGAGTTTTGGCAATACAGATAGGTAAACCGTCGAGTCCCAATTTTTTAATCATTTTCAATTTATGTTTCGCATCCCATGAGAAGCAATGCCCAGTTTTTCCCGGATAACTTCGATGTCTTCTAATTTTGTCTCCCTGGCGATTTCGATATCGTGTTTCATTTTACACCTCCAACTATACCGGGACAATGGTAGCAAGTAGAAAAAATAAAGTCAATAAAAATTCTTTTTCGCCGGCGCTTATATTTTTAGTTTTTCAATATCGCGGCGTTCTTTTTTGGTGGGTCTCCCGGTTCCCCTCTCACGGACACCGATCATGGTGGTGCGGGCCAATTCTAACTTTTTAAATTCTTCCGGCGGAGTTATCTCTTCCATATAATTAACCGCTACTTTGGCAGATACCCGTTTCTCAAGCAATCCCGTGACTTTAAAGCTCCGTGTTATCATGGATTCCCTACGTTCGATCACTTCCCCTATTTTGACCGAACGGGACGGTTTGGCGGCAATGCCATTAATAAAAATGTTTCCTTTTTTGCAGGCATCCGTGGCCATACTGCGGGTCTTAAAAACCCGGACCGCCCACAACCACTTATCTAAACGGGGTTTGATATCATTTTTTGGGTCCATTAGCGATCACAGCGATTGATTTTTCCTTTTGGTCAAAAACATTAAAAAGTTCATCCGGGGTTTGGGCGTTTTTTACCGCTTCGACGATATCGGTATGGTTCACCAGGCGGGCGATAAGGGCCAATGCTTTCAGGTGCAAGCCCACATCCCTCTCGTTGCTCATGAGGATAAACACCAAGAAGACGTCTTTTTCATCCGGCGCCTTAAAATCCATACCCTTCTTCACCAGGGCCAGGGAGAAAATAAAATCGGGGAATTCCCCGGAAAAGATATGGGGTGCGGCCGCGCCTTTTTTTATGCCCGTGGACTGCACATTCTCCCGTTTGATAAACAACCGCTTGATGGCTTCCCGGTTAAGGATAATTCCCTTTTCTTTCAAGAAAGAGGTGTAATCTGCATAAAAACTGTCGGTATTTTCGTAAGAGTCTGCAATGAAGATGGTTTCTTTCTTTAAGTACTTTGACAACTCCATCAAATTCTCCTTTTTATATCATCGGCGCTCCCGAAAGTTTTGTCTTTCCCGGCGGAAACCAATGTTAAATTCATTTCTTCATCGGTTTCCAGTTTAAAGCGTACGCCCCAGGGGTCCAGCAGGGCGCTTTCGGCCCTCAGGTAATCGGGAACCAGCGTTTCCAGTTGTTCCGGGTATTGGTTGTTATCGGAATAGTAAGAATCCAGGGCTTCTTTAATGGCTCTTATTTTGGTATCCAGGTCCAGGGCATCGGCCTTGTCCAGGGCGTTAATCAGCGCCTGGGGGTAGGACGTGCCTTTTTTATCCCCGCCGGAGTCCCCGCAAAATAGGCTCAAGCCGACCAACGCGGCAATCAAAATGACGTGTATTATGTTTTTCATAAGGCTATTTTATAATATTGGGAAAAAAATCACAATATAATCTTAAAAGTTTTTGCCCCACTTTTTTCAAAAAGTGGGCCGCCGGAGGCATATATTAATACAAAAAATATGGTATAATTATGCGATGGGAAATCAGAATAATTTTGTATTGAATATTTTGAAAGGGCTTGACATTTTTTCAGACCTGGATGACCATGCCCTCCAGAATTTAAGCCTCCTGTTCGAGGAGAAAATATACAGCCAGGGGGAGATTATTTTCGAAGAAGGCGCCATTGGAAATTCCATGATGGTCATTACTTCCGGCCAGGTGCGGGTTTCCCAGACGCAGGGTCCCCAGGTGGAAGAAGCCTTGATTATACTTAAAGAGGGTGATGTCTTCGGGGAAATGGCGTTGATCGAAGATTTACCCAGGTCTGCCGCCGCCATTGCCCATACCAATGTCATCATCTTTGAGATCAGTTGCAGTCATTTTATAAGCTATATCGCAAAGGATTGTGAAAACGGCCTTAAAATTGTGTTGAAACTGGCCAGGATACTATCCTCCCGCTTACGGGAGACCGATAATAAGTTAAAGGCCTTTGTTAATATGAGCCAGTGGATTTAACCCCGGTTCATTTTTTAAAAAAGGAGTTTAAGGCAGCGCTGGGAAAATCGATAGAGTTGTTCATCGATGGGAAAGTAAATAAAACCCTCGTTCGAAATAATAATATCCTTTCCCGCGATATCTTTGTCGGTATCCAAATAGACTCCTTCTTGTCCGAACCCCCCAAATTTTCCGTCGCTGCCGGCGCTGGCAAGCCAAAATTTTTCGCTTTGACTTTTATAAATAAACTCATTGCCCCAGGCGTCTTTTAAAGGGACTTGAGCTTCCGGTATCTGTTCCAGGTAGAATTCGGGAAAAGACAACCCGTTGCCTATATCCTGTTCTATCATTTCTTTGAAGGTTTTCGCTTGCGGTGCGGCTTTAAAATCGTTCAGGTAGTCGAGCATCCCGGTTCTAAGGATTTTTAAATTATTCATTGTTTGCCGGTACTGTTCTTTGAAGTTTACGGTTATTTCACTTGTTTGGCTTGTTTCGCCGGTGGTTTCATTTTTCTTTTCCTCCTGGGCCTCAGGCGCCCGGGCCATTAAAAAGGAAAAGCACAGCAAAAACACAATCGGCAAGTACACTATTTTTTTCACTTCGTCCTCCTGGGTATTCATTTATACCCTAAATGCCGGAAAATGCCGGGATGTCACGTGTTATTAAATAGATACTACCTATTCGCTAAACAAAACCACCAATATAACGATGACCGCGATAACCGCCAGGATTGCCAGGGTTATTTTAAGGGCGCTGAAAGGTCGTTCCCCTTGCACTTCACCGGTCTGACCATTAATCAGGAAACGGTACACTTTGTTGTTGAATTTATAAGAACTGATCCAGATGGGCAATAGAATGTGCTTGAAACTGACATCACTGTATGACGTACTCATCGTGTAAATCCGCTGCTCATCGCCGCCGATATCGCTGTGAATGGTGGATGTTATTACCGGTACCATCCGGTCTTTGGCAATTTTCAACCCTTCCACCAGGTCCACCTGGTAAGATTCGGTGCGGAATCCACTTAAAAATTTATCATTGTAAGGCGTCAACTCTTTCAAATGCCAGGGTTCCAGTTTCTGGGTATAATTGACCGGAAGCGAATTACTGGCAACCACAAGGATATCGTCGAAATCGTTCGCCACCTGCCCGGCAGTAGACGACCAGCGGGTGTGTCGCACCTGGCGCGTCCGGGTTACCGTCTGCCCGTTTTCCGTTGTGGTATACGTTTCGGTTTCATAATAATATGTTCCCCTGGCGCCGGTATAAACCGTTTGGGTCCCGGCGTCATAGGTCCAGTAAGGCACATAAATACCGTCCATGTTGCCGCCGGCCGCCTTTTGTTTCAGGTCCGACGGCGCGAACCAGAGTTTATTAATCCAGTCCCTGAAAAATTCCGCCGCTTTCTTTTTATCGATGACAAAAGGCGCCAGCGATTTAGGTTTCAGCACTGTGCTGGAACTGCCGGACTGCACCACGATGTTGGCGGCGCAATAAGGGCAGTGGTCGGACGTGACATTGGGCTGCAGGGTGAGGGACGCCCCACAGGCCGAACACCTGACGGTTACCACTTCTATTTTTTCCTCTTTCTCATACTGGGTGCTGATGAATTTTTCGAAATCGATCTCTTCGATAACTTCAGTGGAAGCCTCGATGACGTTTTCCGCGCCGCAGTAAGAGCAGGTTAAACTCTTGGTACCGGGTTCAAATTGCAGGATGGCCCCGCACCCGGTGCACTTTAACTCTTTACTGATCTCTTTGTTTTCCGTATCGAAATCCATGGGTTTAATACCTCGCTTTTATGTTTTCATGAATACTTAAATATATATTCACGGTCTTACATCGGGGGAACTGGGGGAGGTCCCGGTGGGGTAGGTACAAACAATGCAGCCAATTCCGGTACTTCCGATGCTTTGGCCCATGCGGCCATACCTTGCTTCCATACCAGCGTATCCCGCGTGAGGGTCTGCTGCATGACCATTTGCCGCAGGACATCCATGGTAAAAGGCCCGGATTGCGCCCCGCCCACGACGACATGGTACGGGATCGAACCCGGCACCGGCGGCGGCATTGCGCCTCCCTGAGGCTGGTTCTGCCCCTGCTGCTGTTGAAACATACCTGCCATCTGGGTAGCCATGGCAAAACCCATGCCCAGGCCGATGCCTTCGCCCGCTGTACCACTGGGGTTTTTGGCTGCCGTTTCCATCGATTTGGCCGCCTGGTACTGCATGAAGTTCTGGAGGTTGCCGATAACGCCCATACTGTTGCGTTTGTCAATGGCTTCCTCTACTTCCGGCGGAAAGGAGATATTTTCTACCAGGAACTTGGTTACTTCCAACCCGTATTCTTCGAATTCGGGCATTATCTTTTCCTGGAGTAGTTTTGACAGTTCATTATACTGGGCGGCCATATCGATGGCCGGGATTTTGCTCTCCGCCAGCGAATCGGAAAAACGGGTGATAATGATATTTTTTAATTGCTCGGTAATCTCATCCGTGGTAAACTGCCCATCGGTTCCGGCGACGGCCCGGATCACTTTTACCGGGTCTTTGATGCGCACGGCATAATTGCCGAAAGCCCTGAGGCGAATTGGACCGAATTCAGGGTCCCTCATCATTATCGGATTTTTGGTGCCCCATTTGCGGTCTGTAAAATTCTTGGTATTGGCAAAATAAATTTCTGCTTTAAACGGGCTGTTAAAACCGTATTTCCATCCTCTTAAAGTTGACATGATCGGAAGGTTTTGAGTTGTTAGGGTGTACATGCCCGGTTGGAAGACATCCGCCACCTGGCCTTCGCTTACGAAAACAGCTACCTGCGATTCCCTGACCACCAGCTTGGCGCCGTTCTTGATTTCGTTGTTGTAGCGTTCAAAACGGTGAATCATGGTATCATTGGTTGGGTCCAGCCACTCGACGATATCTATAAATTCTGCCCTGAGTTTTTCAAAAATACCCATTGTGTCCTCCTTTTAGTTAAATTGGGAAAAAGGTTTTTTTCCCGGTCAGATTATAAACTATTATATGGAAAAAAGTCAACTTCTCTTATTATTTATCCAGGGGTCCCCGGGCGAACACGCGGGTTCGCCCTACGTTAGCCAGCCGTTCTCTTTGTACCAGATGGCCGTACGGGTCAGACCTTCCCGAAGCGGGGTCACGGGATTGTAATGTAATTCTTTCCTGGCTTTTGAAATGTCGAAGGCTTTGTTCCTGGTGAACAAATTCAGCAATTTCCGAGAGAGAGTCGGCTCGATTTGCGGCGAGCGGCTGACTAAGTCGCTGAAAAATGCCGCAATGTGAACCGTCCACAAGGGGATACGCATTTTAGGAACCGGTTTGTTAAAGAGTTCCGCCACGATTTTTACCAGTTCTCGCAGCGGCAGGTACTGGCCGCCGGCCAGGGTGTAGATTTGGCCCGACGCCGCGGGCGCTTCGCCGGCCATAATAATACCCGCCACCAGGTCTTCGACATAGGTCAGGTGACAGAGTGTATTCCCTTTTCCGATCATCCGGAAATTTCTTTTATAAATATCCTGGAACAATTCCAGGAACCGTTTACTGCCCGGACCGTAGATACAAACGGGCCGCACCACCACGCTGTCCATCTTACCTTTTTGGAAATAGGAGAGCGCCAGTTTCTCCGCTTTCACTCTCGACTCCTGGTAAGGTGTGCCGGGATTGTAAGGGGCGTCTTCCCTGGCCGGGGGGTTGGCAAGCACGCCCTGTACTCCGACGGTGCTGCAATGAACAAACCGTCTCACGCCCCCGGCAATGGAATCCTCCAGCAGGGCGCGGGTACCCTCGACATTAACCGTTGTCAACATATCTTTGGTGATTCGTTGTTGCCGGTACAACGACGCAAGATGAAAGACGATGTCTACGCCCCTGATTTTTCCCCTGAGAGAATTAGGTTCGGATAGATCGCCGTCGATCAGTTTTACATCCAATTTTTCCAACAGTTCCCGGTTGCTGTTTTTTCTTACCAGGGCTTTGACGGCATAGCCTCTTTCTTTTAATGCCCGGCAAAGATAGCCGCCGGTAAAACCGCTGGCGCCTGTTACTAATGCTTTCTTCATATTAATAATGCCTCAACTTATTTCAAAAATAATAAAAATTTTTATAATGAAGTATTTTAAACTGTTAAGGAAATAATGTCAAGTAAGTAAAAACCAGGACAGCAATTCCCTTTTTAACCTTAAAAAAAGAAATTTTAATTGGGCAGACACGGGCGCCCTAAAATTATTCAATATGAGAATTGCCGGGAAAACCTAAGTCGATTTGAAAATTCCGGCAATATATCGTATAATCCTTTCTTATTAACCCGGGTACTGGAAAACGCGGATTAAAATTTGCTGGTAAAATGAAAAAAACAAGCGCTTTTATTTTGCTGACCTTCATGTTTATGCTTTCACCTTGCGGGATAGGGGCAGATGTTGCACCGGTCCCGGCAGGGGAAGAAAGCGCGGCCTACAAAAAAAAATTGGCCGATATCAACAGCCAGGTGGAAACGATTAACAATAAAATAATCGCCCTGAAACAAGAAAAAAACTCCCTACTGAACGGAATCTATAGCATCGAACTGCGCTATGAAAAAGAATTGATCGAAACCAATAAAGTACTGCTGCAGTTAAGAAACACCGAGGAAAAAATAAATGTAAAAGAGATGGAAAAAAAAGACCTGGAAACCCGGATCGAGGCTTCGAAACAAAAATTGAAAAAAATTATCCGCATCCTGTACAAAATCGGCAGTAATACCTACTTGAAAATCTTTATCCGGGTAGACACCATCGACCAACTGTTTAAAAATTACCGCCTCTTCATGTCCCTGATCCGGTACAAATCCGAAGAGATCGATAAAATAAAAACAAATATCCGCCTGTTGAACAACGTAAAAATGCAATTACAGGAAGAATATTCAAAACTCCAGGGGTTTAAACAATTACAAGAACAAAAAATGCGGAATATTTGGGGCCTCAAACAAGAAAAATTGAACCTGGTAAAGAAAATTAATGCCGACAAAGACGACTATATTCAATTGTTGGAAGAACTGAGGTATGAAGCGGCGCGTTTGCATGAAGTGCTCTCCGGTCGAAAAGTGAAAAGCAGCCTTAAAGTCATCGACCTGAAAAAGCTAAAGGGACGCCTGAACTGGCCCCTGGACGGCAAAGTTATCTCCTCCTTCGGCAAGAAAAAAAGCACCCGTTTCGACACATATATTATTAATAATGGCATCGAAATCAACCCCTCTGCTTCAGACCGGATAAAAGCGGTCTATGCCGGCGATGTGGTGTACGCCGAGTATTACATAGGTTATGGCAACCTGGTCATTATCCAACATTCAAGGGACCTGCACTCGCTCTACGGTCATTGCAAAGAAATTTTGAAAAAACCGGGGGACAGCATTACCTCCGGCGAAGAGATTGCAATTGCCGGGGATACCGGCACTACTTACGGCAAATCTCTTTATTTCGAAATTCGACTCCACCTGAAATCCCAGGACCCCCTGGAATGGCTGAAAAAAAAGAGATAGCGACAGCAAGTCCATTTTGTGTTATAATCTGCTCTCATAAAGCATAAAGCGTAAAGCGTATAGGTTGATCGATGATAAAGACAAATAGAATATTATTCCTGGTGGGCGTCCTGTTGTTTGCGTTCTTCCTGCTCCTGGCCGACCGGATCATTTTCCAGTCCCACCCGGAGCTGGGAAAAGAGTATCGCTATTTATCTCTTTTTTCAGAAGTAGCAGCGCAGGTGAAAACCAATTATGTCGAAGACGTCGATCCGTCCGAAAAATTCCCGGGCGCTTTTTCCGCCATGCTCGGTTCCCTGGACCCCTTTTCCTCTTACCTGGATGCCGATAAAACCCAAACATACGGGGCCTATCGATCGGGCCGGTGCTGGGGCTGCGGCATCTACGGCGCAAAAGTCCTGAATTATTTTTATATTACCGATGTGACCCCGGGTTCCCCGGCTGAACAGGCCGGACTGAAACACGGGGATATGATCAAAGCGGTAAACGGCGTAAGCCTCTATTCCCGCTCCTACTGGGAAATGTTCCTCTCGCTGCTCTCCACCGGGCCCCAAAATATCCAGGTTACGCTATTTAAAAAGGACTCCAGGGATACCCGGAAATTTGAACTGCAGACCCGGTTAATAGCATTGCACACGGTCGTCACACCCATGCCAAAGGACATTTTGTTGGTAAAATTACCCCGCTTCGACGCCGCCGCCGCCGCCCTTTTAAAAGAGCAACTGGCCGCTTACAGCGGCGCCCCGGACCGTACCGATAAACCTTTGAAACTGATCATCGATCTCAGAACCTACCGCGGCGGCGACCTGGAATCTTTCAAGCAAATTGCCAACCTCTTTTTTAATGATAAAATAGCGCTGACCCTTAAATTAAAAGACAGGGTAAAAGATATCTTCCCGGAAACAAAAGGAAAAAACATACCGGCATATAAGGCAGTAGTCATCATCAATCGCTCTACCCGGATGTATGGAGAACTCCTGGCAGCTATTTTTAAAGATACAGGGGCAAAAACCGGGAACGGGACGGCGTCCCGGTACCCCGTTACATTAGTAGGAACAACAACCCAGGGATTTATTTCAGAATTGAAAGCCATTTCCCTCCAGGACGGCAGTTCCATACTGCTGACGGAAGGCCTGTTCCTGTTGAACGGTAAAGCCACGGCATCCAAAGGAATCGAGCCGGATATAGAAATAAAAGACAAAAATTCAGAGCAGATCATGGATAAATGTATTTCGATCTTTGCTTCCGGCGCTGCCCCCGGCGGCCCGACAACGGAAAAACAAGACAATGGTAAAGAAAAAGGGAAAACGCTCTAAAAAACAAAATTCGTCTGTCGTCTTCCTGGCCATAATGATCGCGGTAGCGGTTTTCACCGTGGTTCTCCTGGAATACATCGATTTCAGGAAAGGCAAAAAATCATTTATTTTCACACAATTGATTCCCTTGAAAACTGTATCCAACAAAATCGAGCAATTCAACCAGGAATTCCTGGAGGTATTGAATAAAAATAATATCGAATGCAGTTATCACCAGGATGATCAGCGGATGTATCATTTCAGCCTGGAAGTGGATGCTTCCCGTTTTGACAGCCTGGTTTCCAGGATAGAAGGGATCGCGCACCGCCTGGACGGCAAGATAACGTTGGCCCAGGTCCAGGGTATGACCGGTAAATCCATCGCGCTTTATAAAGTGACCCTGGGAAGGAAAATATCGCATTGGATTTTGATTACGAAATTAAAGAAGAGCGCCGGGAAGTCTGAAAAAGTAACGGAAGCAAAACCGCGGGAAGAGAAGCCGGGGGCAGAGGCGGTCAAAGTCCCGCAGTTGCCGGCGCATCCGGCGCGCCAGTCCGGCCAGCCGGCCAGGTTGGCTTTTATAATCGATGATGTAGGCGCTTATGATATCGGCGCCCTGGCTTTAAAGAAATTGGGGATTCCCATTACGGCTTCTATATTGCCCGATGCGCCCCGCGCCCGCGAAGAGGCGGAATGGGTCCAGGAGTATGGTTTGCAAGCGTTGATCCATCTGCCCATGGCGCCCCAAAACGGCGACGGTCAGACGTATGATCAAGAGCAGACCATCAACCTGCAATCCACCGATGATGATATCCGGTCTTTAATCGAAAGGGCCAAACAAATTATTCCCAATGCCATCGGCGTCAATAATCACCAGGGGTCGCTGGCTACTTCAGACAGTGGATTAATGACCCGGACGTTAAAGATCATAAAGGAAGAGGGGTTGTTTTTCGTAGATTCCCGTACTATCGGTAATACCGTGGCATATGATGTGGCCCAAAGCCTGGGTATGAAAGCGAATTATAAGGATGCGTTTCTGGATCATGTAAAGACGTATTCGCATTCCGTCGAGCAGATTCATCGGTTGGTGGAGATTGCTTTGCAAAAAGGCGAAGCCATCGGCATCGGGCATCCCAATGATAGTACTTTGAAAGCGCTCCGGGATTCTATTCCCTATATTCGGTCCCGTGGAGTAAACATCGTTTTTGTCAGTGAGTTAGTGGAATAACCCCACTGCGTGGGGGGGCGTTTTGTAGAACTGAACCGGGATATTTAACTTCCGTAACAGAGTCAGGCTCGGTTTGCTTAACCAAAAACTTTTGGAAGTCCAGAAACCTTTTCTCGAAAAGGTTTCTGGTACATTCATAAAATTTCAATTTTTATTTTTGTCTTGTTTTGAAACACCTTAAAATCATTATCGAAGGTTATCAACTTCCGGCAGTACCGCTCAGCCAGTTTCAAATGAATAACATCATTTATATTTTTGCATTGATTCAGCCGTTTACATAGGGCGTAAGCATCCGTCAATATATCCTTATCGATTGACTGTTGAACATAATCCAAATAGAAATCCACATCACGAGATATATGGTTTAAATCGATCTTCAACTTTGCCAGTGTAAAAATAAATTCCTGGATGGTCAGGGGAGAAAGAAACAATTCGTTATTTTCAATTAATTTTCTTACTAATTTTGCCGCGGTATTGCGTTTTTCCTCGCCCTGGTCGGCAGAAATATAGATCAGTACGTTCGTGTCAACATAGACCATAGTTCATCTCATTCATAAGAGCATCTATATTGACGCTCTTGTCTATTTTGAGATTCCTTTTTTTGGCATTTTCCAGCAACTGGTCAAATTGCGCCAATTTCACTGTTTGCCGATCATCGGAGATTATATCAGGATAGGGTAATACAATGATTTCAATCTTCTTTTTCCTGAACGTTTCAGGAATTTTTATGGTTACTGTTCCTCTATCTGTTTGTCTTACTTCCCTAATCGCTAACATATTAAACTCCTCATCATTTTATTTTAATATATTGTACACTATTTCCGCCCATTTTGAAATAGACTTTAAACAGGATTTTTTTGATCCGGGGGGGCTCTTTTCGAGAAAGCCGCCCCCCATTCCCCCTACAAAAGCTTTTGTTTAAAAAATTGGTTGAAATTTCCCTGTTTTTCGTTTATGATTAAGGGGAAAAAAGGAGGTTCGCAGTGAATAATAAAAAAAGTTCCGTTTTTATAATTGGTTTAATTATCCTTGTGGGTTGGCTTCTTAATCCGCAGCCGGTTCGGGGCGAAGAAAATAAGAAAGATATACATTTTAACGTGAATACTTTTTCCATCGTGGCTCGTGATGAAGCTACGGGCGAACTGGGGGTTGCAGTGGCCTCGCGTTTCTTTGCCGTGGGGAATGTGGTTCCCTGGGCCAAAGCCGGCGTCGGCGCCGTGGCAACCCAATCATTCATGAATACGTCGTTCGGATGGCGCGGCCTGGAACTGCTGGAAAAAGGTTTGACCCCGGAAGAAGCAGTACAGGTTTTGACCCGGAATGATGAAAACCCGGCTCAGCGACAACTCGGTATAGTGGCAGCCGACGGCAAGTCGGCTACTTACACCGGGAAAAATTGCCTGGTCTGGGCCGGCGGCAGAAACGGCCCCAATTATGCCGTCCAGGGCAATATCCTGGCCGGTGAAGCAGTGGTCGCAGCCGTGGAAAAAGCGTTCCTGGAAACCAGGGGGACCCTGGCGGAACGTATGTATGCGGCGTTGGTGGCGGGCGATAAAAACGGCGGCGATTCCCGCGGTAAACAATCGGCTGCCTTGCTGGTGGTAAAAGAAGGCGCGGGCTACGCCGGATACACGGACCGGGCCATCGATATCCGCGTGGATGACCACCCCGAGCCATTTAAAGAATTGGGCCGTTTACTGGAATTGGGCCAGATGAATTACGCCTGGAACGAAGCCTGGACTTTATTTACAAAAAAGAAATACGCGGAAGCCCTGCCCCGCATGGAAACAGCGGCCAATCTGCCGTCCGCCAACGCCGAGGTGTTTTACGACCTGGCGGTGATTCGATTGGCCGCCGGTAAAAAAGATGCGGCCCTAACGGCCCTGAAAAAAGCGTTGTCCCTGAACGGGAAATTGAAAAAACAAGCCGCGGCGGATGGAGATTTATCTGTCTTGCACGGGGACCCCGGTTTCGAACGACTGGTGAAAGAATAAAAAATTGCAATGAAAATTCCGGCTCCGTTCATTATAGGGGCTTGATTTATACTGTAGGGGCTTGATTTATCAAACCCCGCACAGGCGGTTCATTTTCGGGTTTGATGAATCAAACCCATACCAATAGGCAGCGCACCAATAAGTGCGCCGAGCGGCCACTGCCGTCACAGTGTATAGAACATCAATAGAATTACCTCCACTATCTGTCGCCATCGATCGGTCTTTCATTTATTTTATTCGCGACATCGAAAGCGGCGCCATATTGTTCGTGGGCCGGGTTTTGAATCCAGTGGCCAATTAAAATTGGGGAGGAAAAAGGGACAGGCGAAAAAATGCCCACAAATGAACGCCTATGGGCAAAAGATACCGACGAAAAGGACGCAGATATCCTCAGGGATATGGTTTCCAACAATATCCTCTACTTTGACCCAACCGAAGCCGTTTATTCTCCCCAGGGGAAAAGCTATTGGTGGGGTATAAAATTATATTTTGAAAGTATAAAAAAATAAAAAGTTCCCTGGCAGAAAGTTGAAAAAAAAAATGATTCGTAATATAATCGAATTATGGACGATATTCAAATAGTAACAGAATTCAAAAAAAAGGCGCAAGAAGCTTACCCGGGAACTAAAGTGTATTTTTATGGTTCCAGGGTAAGCAGGACGAACCGCGACGACTCGGATTATGATGTACTGGTTATACTGGACGAAGTCAACCCGGTAATCCGAGATAATGTCTATGATATTGCCTGGGAAGTCGGTTTTAAGTATGATGCGATGATTTCCCCGGTATTAGCAGGGAAAGAAGAATTTGTTAGGCTGACAGGGTCGCCGTTTTTCAGCAATGTCAAGCAAAATGGACTAATCCTTTGAGAGAAGAAATAAAAGAGATCATTAAATATAGGATTGAGCAGGCGGAAGACGCTCTCAAAGATGCAGTTCTTCTTTTCGATTCGGGTGGAGGTCTAAGAAGTGTAATAAACCGTTCTTATTATGTGATGTTTTATGCCACATTGGCGTTAATTGCAGCCAAAGGAATGGGCAGTTCAAAACACTCGAATGCTATTTCCATTTTCGATAAGGAGTATGTTAAAACCGGGTATTTTTCAAAGGAGATGAGTAAACTACTTCATAAGGCATTTAATTTGAGGGTGGAATCGGATTATAAGGAGTTCAATATAATTTCGCGTGATGAAACATTGATAATACTTGAAGGAGCAAAATTTTTTTTAGAAAGAATTAAAACTTTTCTAAATCCTTTAGTGTGATTTGATTTTCATTGCCGGCTTCAACGGCTTTCGTGCTTCATGAGGCGAGCTTCGCGCTTTATTTCAATCCGTGTCAATCAGTGTAATCAGTGGACTCTCTCTTTTCGGAGGAAAAAAGGACAGGCAAGAAAAATTCTCCTCTCATTTACTCTACTTCCTCCAATAATCACACAATATACGAATTTCGTATTTTACTGTATTACAAATCAATAACGAAGAAAAATCAATTTTATTTTGGGAAAAAGTTGCAAAATTCAGTGTTTTATGGTAGTGTGGCAAAATGAGTAAAAAAGCACGAATTTTGTATGGTTATGACTTCAAAAAAAATTGATACTTCGGAGAATTAATATGCCAGAATCTGAAGATAGTACAAAAAAAGAACTGATTAAGGCTGGTGTTGAATTTGTAAAAACTGTTTATGATGATGCATTACATCCAATCGCCGCAGAGGCCGGAAAGGCACTTGGCACACTTGGGAAGGCAGTCAACGTGGCACTTGCCCCTCTGCTTGGGCTAGTATGGAGCGGGGAGCAGATCGTGAAGTATGTTTCCGAAACCATAGGGCAAAAGCTAAGAGAGCGGAATGTTCCAATAGAGCGAATTCAAACTCCTGACCCAGATATTGCCGTTCCAGCCTTGGCAGCCTTGCGTTATAGCAAGCTTCGTGAGAACTATGCAAATTTATTGGCGACATCCATGGATTCAGCAGTCTCAAATCAAGCTCATCCGGCCTTTGTTGAAATTCTAAAACAACTTACACCCGACGAAGCCAAAATTATAGAATTTCTGCCGAGAGTCGGACTGTCTGAGCCATTGGCCGAACTGGGCTACACTGTTTCAATGGAAAAAGGTCATTTTACTATAATTCGTCATATTGGTACCTTAGCCTTTGATGCAAAATGTGATAACCCTGATTGGTTGCCGAAATATGTCGATAATCTGTGCAGGCTTGGCCTTACAGAGATTCCTCCAATGACTAAGCTTGCTGAAGATTTTCGATATGACCGAATCAAAGAGCTTGACTTGGTGAAGAAGACAGAGCAGGAAATTCCAAAAGGAAGCATTTTTGACTTTACTCCAAAGATGATAGGACTTACTGTTTTTGGTGGTGCGTTTCGTGACGCGTGTGTCACACCCCCAAATGATAAATCAAAGTCATAACAATGCTCTTGCAGCGGATCGCCAAAAGCCGCATCCGCTGAAGAGCGGCGTTAGTGCACGAGAGGTTTGATATAAAAATGGAAGCAAATTTTTACCGAGTACTTTCAGAAATGGCCCAAGAGGCAATACAGGAATTGGAGCGATATGAAGCCAGCGGCGACGACAAGAAGGTATTCGACAAAATTCGGGCGGTAGCTGCTCCATGCCTAGATGGACAAAAAATCAACCAGTCCATTAAGGATGATTTACAAATCAGAGATCATTATGATTTTCAGAAAATCATACTTTCCATATCACGCTTGAATTCGCTGAGCCGCAGCAGGGGTAATAATAAAGGAATTAAGTCTTGCCTGGAATATGTGCGCTCAAAAGCAAATCAGCTCTTCTCAGAGAAAATCAAAAGCAACCAGCTTACAGTTTTTTACTCTTGGCAAGCCAGCCTCCCAAGCAAGACGAATAGAGGGCTAATTAGAGAGTGCCTAGAAAAGGCAATCAAGGATATCAACAAAGATATTTCTATTGAATCGCGAGTTTCTTTGGACTCAGACACCTCAAACACCCCGGGCTCGCCTGACATAATTCACACAATACTTAAGAAAATCGATTCTTCATCCGTATTCGTTGCTGATGTATCCCTAATAAATAAGCTCCAGCCGAACTCAAATGTGATGTTTGAGTTGGGTTACGCAACGAAGGCGCTTGGAGATAAAAATATAGTCATGGTATTCAATGAGAATTTTGGAGAAGCAAAAGATCTGCCGTTCGATCTTGGTTTGAAACGACAAACCATGTACAGATGCACAGAATCAGAAGAAGATATGCCTTTGGTAAGAAAGAAGTTGACCGGAATACTCAAATCGGCAATTTCTCTTATTCTCCAAAATAGCGACTAACGCGCTAACAAATCGTTCAAGCGGACGTGCAACAGCACGCCGCTTAACTCCAACGTTAGGCGGCCAAGGGAAGTCAAACCACATTGATACAAATTAATTGGGGCGGAAAAAGGGACATTCAGAAAGCGCCCCAGTGCAAAAGCAAACGCTGCCATAGAGAACCTGGAAAGGTTACCGGCAAACGTGAACAATTACTTTGCAGCCCCGGCAAAATACCCACAAAAGCAAACCCTGTCATCTTAAAAGCCAGGGCTCACACTGAAAAAATTGAGACCCTCACTATGAAAATAGATATTGTCAACACAAAATCTAAGGGCAATTATTTGAATGTCACCTAATCGCCTAATCGCTCCCTGGATAAAGTTCTCTCGCATAATGAAAATGACTGCCCGCACAACGATAATGTCCTCCCGCACAACTACAATGACTGCCCGCGCAACGATAATGACTGCCCGCACAACCGCAATGGCTGCCCGCACAATGAAAATGACCTCCCGAACATGGGAATAGTTCCCCCGCGCACAGAAGTAGTTCTCCCGCGCACGAAAGCAGTTTCCCCGCGCACAGATATAGTTCCCCCGCGCACAGAAGTAGTTTCCCCGCGCACAGAAGTAGTTTCCCCGCGCACAAACATAGTTCCCCCTCGCACAGACAAAGCTCTCCCGCGCACAGAAATAGTTCCCCCGCGCACAGAAGTAGTTTTACTACGCACCAATATAGTTTCCTCACGCACAGAAGCAGTTTTCCCACGCAACGTATTTATCTTAATTTGCCATGAGAATGACTTCCCAAAAGCCATTTTCCCCTTACTTTGCGGGATTAGCGATCTCCCTTGCCGGGTTTTGATTTTCCTAATATGAAAATAAAGTAGCCACAGACGAACACGGACAAACACGGACTACATTTTCATAGTCTCCGGGTGACGGCGGGCCGTCATGACGAACTGCTATTGAAAAATATCTCCCTTTGCTATATTATTCCTTTTATGAATGGTTTGAAAATGCTTGCAAAAAAAACAAGTTGAAAAAGGAATAATATGACAGGACGTTTTGGCAATATCCTTTGTTCGACCCGGCAACTACTGGCTGCCATGCTAATCATCTTATTATTTGGGTATCAATTATCCGGGTTAGATCCGGCCAAACCCGTGGACCAATACCTTGTGGACCATTCCCTGGTGGTCACGCGGCATCCGTTTCCTGGAACTTCAGCTTACATTCCTCTGAACAAAAATAATGGGCAGCGCCGTGTAACTCGCAAATAATCGCCTGGTTCTCCGGGATATAGGTGCCGCAAACAGGGTCCTTTTTCATCTCCGCGATAATTTGAGGAGGCGAGTTTGGAGTGGCGGCGGCCTCATCCCGCTGTTTCTTTTTGGATGCAAAGGGCCAAACGCCGCTTCCTTTCCACAACCATTTAAATAGGAAATAGCCCAGGCCCACCAGCAGGAGAAATCGCAAAAAACGTACGATCATAGTCGTCTCTGCCGCTTACCCAATGTTCTTCATAGAACCCAGGATTTCCAGGGAAATGACGTGTTTTTGAATTTCATTGGTTCCTTCATATATCTGGAACAACTTGGCGTCCCGCATCATCTTTTCTACCGGGTACTCTTTCATATAACCGTAGCCGCCCATCATTTGTACGGCCTCGGTGGAGACTTTCATGGCCACGTCCGTGGCCACCACTTTGGCCATGGCGGATTCCTTGGAGGCCTTCATATTGTTATCCAGCATCCAGGCGGAACGGTAGACCAGCAGCCGGGCGCCCTCGATTTCGGTAATCATTTCCGCCAGCTTAAAGGCATTGTATTGGAAAGAGGCAATGGGTTTGCCGAATTGCACCCTGTTCTGGGCGTATTTGAGCGCTTCTTCGTAAGCCGCCCTGGCCAACCCGACAGCGCCGGCGCCAACAGCCGGCCTGGCATAATCAAGTGTTTTCATGGCAATAATAAACCCGAATCCCTCCCGTTTCAGCAGGTTTTTGGCCGGGATTTTTACTTCGTCGAAGTAAATTTCCGCCGTGTTGGAGGCGCGGTGCCCCATTTTATTTTCATGTTTGCCCACGCTGACGCCGGGGGTATCCATGGGAACGATAAAGGCGGACAAACCCCGGGCCCCCCGCGACGGGTCCGTGGAAGCAAAAATAACGCCCAATTTAGAAATACCGGCATTGGTAATAAAAGTCTTGGAACCATTTATAATATAATGATCGCCGTTTTTTACGGCAGTAGTCCTGATCATGGAATTGTCGGAACCGGCCTCCCTTTCGGTAAGTGCGAAACAGGCAAAACTCATTTCCAGCGTTAAGGGGACCAGGAATTCTTTTTTTTGTTCTTCTGTCCCGAACAACACGATGGGGGTGGTGGCCAGCGTATTGGCCATCATGGAGGTATACATACCGGCGCACGCCCAGCCCAACTCTTCGCAAACTACAACATTGTCCATGGTGGAGAATCCGGTGCCGCCGTACTCCGAGGGAATCCCGGAGGTTAAAAAGCCAACTTCAAAGGCTTTTTTCATGACTTCCACCGGGAATTCGTTCTTTTCATCATATTCGCCTGCCACCGGTCTCATTTCCTTTGCTGCGAATTGATGCGTTAACTCTTTCAATTCTAATTGTTGTTCATTTAATGAAAAATCCATTCACGGTCTCCTTATTGTTTAATCAATTTAATCTCATTTAAGATTTCCTGGGCGCTTTGATACCTATCTTCTCGTCTCTTTTGCATACATTTTTCCACGATCTCCACCAGTTTGTCCGGGGTATCGGGCCGGACGCTTTTGATGGGGGGAATCGCTTCGAATAAATGTTGGTAAAAAACATTTTCGCCTTTAAAAGGGACTCTCCCGGTAATTAAGTGAAACAGGGTAGCCCCTGAGGAATAAATATCGGTGCGGTGGTCTATTTTGGCCCCCTGGATTTGTTCCGGGGACATATAGTAGGGAGTACCGGTAATCACGCCGGTTTCCCCTTTTTTACTTTCGCCCCTGATAACCGCCAGGCCGAAGTCCATTATCTTGATTTCTTTCTGGCGGGAGATCATGATGTTATGGGGTTTGATATCCCGGTGGATAATACCTTTTTTATGGGAATAATCAAGGGCCTTGAGCAGTTTAATGGCGATGAAGAGTATTTGGGAGATGGAAAAAACCTTTTTCTTGCGCAGGATTTCCATAAAATTCTCTCCTTCTACGAATTCCATGGAAATAAAATAGTCGTCATCGATCTGGCCCACATCGTACACGGTCACGATGTTGGCATGACTGAGGGAAGCGGTGGAACGGGCTTCGGAATAAAAGCGTTCCAGGGTTCGTTTATCTTTAATCAGGCTTTTATTCAGGACTTTTAAAGCGACGACCCTCTTTAATACGGTATCTTCCGCACGGTACACGACGCCCATGCCGCCTTCGCCGGCTTTTTCAAGAATTTTATACCGTTTGGCCGAATTCTCTTTGATTAACTCCATTTCTTTGTATTTTTTAATCAATGCTTCAACTTCTTTCAATTTCTGGTGAACATCCCTGAAGGAGTAGTCTTCGGAGAGGATGCCCTGGAAAATCTCATAGGCCCGTTTAAATTCGCCGGCGTTTTCATAGGCCTGGCCCAGCATATAGTACCATTCAATGTTGACTTTATTGATGGGGGTGTCTTTCAGTAATTTTCCCATTTTTTCGATGACCAGTTGGGGTTTCCTGGTTCTTAAAAATATGGCGGCCATCTGGGTAATGGCCTTTTCAAAATCCGGGGAGGTATCTTTTACTTCCTGGAAATTAGCCAGTGCGCGTTTATCATCGTCCACTTTTAAGAAGCAGTTGCCGGCATTGAAGCAATCGCCCGCTTTTTCATACAGTTCGCCGGACTTCTGGTATTTTTTGTATTTATAGGAAATGTCCGCAGCCATTTTCCATTCTCTTCCCAGTTCGAACATTTTGGCGGCTTCTTCTTCTTTGCCGGCCTTTTGATAGTTATCGGCAGAGGCCAGGTAGTTCTGGTTCATAAAATAGCAATAAGCCGCTTTTTCATAATCTTTTTCCCACTCGAAGAATTCCGCGGCGCGGATGTAATCTTCGCCTTTTTTAAACCATTCGGCCGCTTCGCCCATTTTCCCCTGGGCCAGGGCCGCTTCTCCCCTTAGCTGGCAGGCCATTTTACTTTGGCCTAATTTTTCATAGACCTGGGCCGCCAGCATCGGTTGCTGGGCCTTTTCAAAAAGTTTCGCCGCATCTTCCAATTTGTTCAATTTTATTGCCAACCGGGCGGCTTTATCGAATTTATTGTTTTTCAACAGTAATTCATAGGCTTTATCGATCTCACCGATCTTGATATACAGTTCCACGGCTTTGAAAAGGTCATTATCGATCTGGGCCTGGTTGCTCTGGAATCCGCTGGAGGTTTCCGCATGAGTGGAGAACCATTTTTCAAAATTGACGGCGGCTTTTTTTAAATTACCTGCTTTTTCGTAAATATAGGCGGCTTTTTTGTAGAAACCTTTTCTTTCATAAATTTGCGCTGCTTTATCATACCGTTCGTGGCCGTAATAAAGTTCGGCCGCTTCCTGGAACCGGTTGCTGTCTTCAAGAAGAGTGCCGGCCATTTCGATATTCTTGCGTTTTAAATAGATTTTGATGAGTTTATCGAAATTCCCGCTTTTTTTGTATATTTCGATGGCCTGGGTTTCTTTGTTCAGTTTCTCATACAATTCGCCCATCTCATTGTACTGTTCGCCTGATTCGTAGGCGTTGAGCGCCAGCCGATAATCCCCTACCTGCTCGAAAATCCTACCCGCGTCATAAAAATTGCCCTGCCGAAGCGCCTGTCTTCCCCTCCGGAGATAATAGGACCTTTTGAATAATATGGAATACAATGCTTCGAATAGGCCTTTCTCCTCGAGGTTGATGACTTTGGCTACTTTCAATATCTCCAGGATGAATTTTAAGACGATAATGACGATGAGTATAAAGATGGCGATCTTGGCGGCAGGATTCTCATCTAAAAAATTCAATACTTCTTTCATCGTTTTTTGTGTTAGGTTACAGTATAGCAAACCTGTTCAAAAAAATCAATTTTAATTTTCCGGTAACCCCCATTTTTAAACAAGATATGTATTGAAAATGTTTAACAAAGGAGGTTTTGGAATATTTTTTTATTGGGAAGGGGTTTATGAGATTTTTTTGAGTGTCCCCTAATCCGTGTCTGCCCCTTTTACCACCCGTATCCGGTCTCTAAAGTCATCAGGGCTTCACAATGCCGTTGATAAAGATATCGACTAATTTTTCCGTATTCTCCCTGATGGAAATATCGGCTATACCGGATAACCAGGCGGTTTTCATCCCGGCCAGGTAACTGATTAACGCCCAGGTAGTAATTGCCGGATCCAGGCGGTTGTCAAAATCCCCGGAAGCAATTCCTTCACTGATCAGGTCCTGAATCACTGCCCTCATTTTTGTCATTTTCTCCTGGTGTTGTTTACACAATTCCTTCAGTTCTTTAGCTTTTTGAAATTCCAGCATATGGAATTCTTCGATAACCCTGAATTCGTCTTCATTGGATATGATCCGCAAAAACTCCCCTATCAGTTGGCGAATTTTGAGAAGGGGGCTTTGTTCCGATTGAAGGACTTTTATTACCCGCTCTCCTGACCTTTCATAAAGGACCTCCAATACAGCCCCGAACATTTCGTTTTTGTTTTTAAAGTGCCAATAAATCGCACCGCGGGTAAGACCGGCTTCCCGGGCTACTTCTTCCAGGGTAGACTGGGAGAAACCTTTTCGGCCGAATACTTTTAACGCGGCATCCAGCACCATTTGGCGGGTCAACGCCGCATCTTCCTTGGTTCGTTTCATTTTTAGTACCTGCCAGGAAAATAGCCACCAAGGCACTAAGTCACTAAGGTACACAAAAGGTTTTTTTATAAGTAACCCTTTGGTGCCTTCGCGCCCTGGCGGCAAAAAGTTTCATTGATTTCCGGGGGGGGCCGCCTGCTGCCAATCAAAATATGCATCCAGGTAATCATATACCGCGGCATAACCGTTCAATTGGGCCTGGTCATATGCCACTCGCGCTTCTTTAAGTTCCAATTGGGTGGCCAAACCATTGGCCGCAGTGACCTCCGCAATCTCGAAAGCCTTCTTCGCGGTCTCCTGGGTCTTCTTGGCAGCCGCTATCCGCTTCCCGGCCTCCTCCAACCGGAGATAGATATTTTGCAATTCATTGTAGATGGATTCCTTTTCCTTTTCGATTTTTATCCGGGTTTTTTCAAGATCGATGCTGGCCTTTTTCACCTGGGCCTCCCGGTAACCCCCGGTATAAATGGGGATGGACAGTTTCAATCCGACGATATAACTATGGTTCTGACGTTCCAAATTAAAAGTGTCGGATTGAGAAGAGAAATTATAGATTAAATTTAAGCTAAGATTGGGCAATTTCTCGGCTTTCTCGGCTTTGATCCCGGTGCTTCGCAATTTCTCTTCCCAGAGGAGCGCATTAAAATCCGGGCGTTTTTCCAGGACCGTGTCCAACTCTTCCATAAGCGGCAGGGGCGGATGTACATCAAAGCCACCGCTCAATTCGATTTCTTCCCGGTAAGGCAGGCCGGCCAGGTTTTTTAAAGCGTTCAGGGCCAATTCATAGTTGCGTTTGGCCTTGATAGTCTCCGGGACCAGGTTTTGCCAGCGGACCTCGGCTTGTAAGAGCTGGAATTGGGATACCTGGCCGAAGTCATATTTTTGCTTCATGTCCTGGTAATTGTCCTGGGCATTTTTTTCCGAGGCCAGGCCCACTTCCCACACCTTTTTCAACAGCAGGGCCTGGTAAAAGGCTTTCCTGGCAAATTTAACGATGGTCTGATGGGTGGCATTATAAATAAAATCCGTGACTTTCTTATACTGTTTGGCCGCGTTTAATGCGTTTCCCACCTTAAAACTGAAGAGGGTCTGACTCACCACCGCCTGGAACCCGTACTCATTCTTATAATTAATCTTGAATTTCTGGTTGGTCGCTTCCCCGGTATCGGGATCAGGGAAATCGATATAAAGAAAATTTTCTTTAAGGTTCCGGTTGTAAGAGCCTTCCATCATGATTTTGGGGAGGGCGGTGGATTTGGCTTCCTGGTGATAGACTTTGGCCATTTCCAGGTCCTGTTGGGCCAGTTTCAAGTCTTTACTGTAGGATTCCACGCGGTTGAGAAAGGTCTCCAGGTCATAGGTTTTGGTTTCCGCACGGAGAAGTGGGCTTAACCCTATCATTAACATCATATAAACGATTACCATAAGCAGCCGGTGATTTTTCATTTTTAATTTTTTAGGATCCGAAAGTGTTATCATGTTTCACTCCTCAATTTTCGGCGATCTTTTTTTGCCTGGTGGTTAGGTAATAGAGGGCCGGCATCACCACCAGGGTAAGCAAGGTTGAGGCAACCAATCCGCCGATACTAACAATCCCCATGGGCTGCCGGAACTCTCTCCCGGACGCCCCCATTCCCAGGGCCATGGGGATCATGCCCAGGATAATGGCAACGGTGGACATGATAATGGGTTTAAGTTTGGTTGGGCAGGCTTCAATGAGCGCCTCTTTTACCCCACGGCCTTCTCTTCTTAATATGTTGGTATAATCGAGGATCAATATGGCATTGTTGACCACGATTCCCACCAGCATGACGATGGCCAACATGGAGATGATGTTCATGGTGGAGCCGGTGAGGTCCATGGCCACGAACACCCCCATCAAAGCCATAGGAACGGTCCCCATGATCATCAGGGGTTGGGTGAGGCTTTCCAGCATGGCAGCCAACAGCATATAGGTGAGTAAAACGGCAATGAGAAAGGTTCGCAGCATATCCTTGATAGCTTCTTCCATCATTTCCACATCGCCGCCCCATTGGACTTTGTATCCCGCGGGGAGTTCGATTTGGCTCATTTTCTCCCGGACGACTTTGACCACGTCCCCCAATACAAACCCCGGGGCGGTATTGGCAGTAAATTCGATGGCTTTGTATTTGTCGTTGTGAAGAATTTTACTGAAGCCTTCGCTAAAATTCACCTGGGCCAGTTGGGAGAGACGAAAGACCCCCTTTGGGGAGACCACCGCGATATTGCCGACTTTTTCAGGGGTATCGACGGAGTCTTTGTTCATGACAATGCGGATATCGTATTCTTCGCCGGCTTCTTTGTAGCGGGTGGCTTCGATGCCTTCCACGGCGCCGCGCAGGGCCATGGCCAGGTCATACACGGTTAATCCCACATCGGCCAATTTTTTCCGATCCGGCAGCAAGATAATTTCGGGTTTTCCCGCCCGGGAACTGGTGGTGAGGTTAACCAATCCCGGTGTACCTTTAATTTTTGCCGCCATCCGGTTCTTAATATTTTCCAATCGATCGACATCCTGGCCCATCAAGTAGAATTGGATGGGTGCGGAAGAGCCGCCGCCGTGCTCCATGGAGATGGCCGCCACATTGATGCGGGCGTTGGGAATGTCCGCCAATTCTTTTATGAATCGATTCGCCGCATCTTTATTGGAGATATCGCGTTTATCGATGTCCACCAACTTTACTACGATTCGCGCCAGGTTGGCGCCGGTATCCAATTCGTTGAGGAACCCCAATTTGGTTAACATGTGTTTGACTTCCGGGTGCTTCTGAATTCGATCTTCAATGGTATTAACAAATTTCGCGGTTTCCTCCAGGTTGTATCCCTGGGGTAATTCGATATCCAGGCCAATCGCGCCTTCGTCCAGTTGGGGCATAAACTCGAATCCCACCCGGGCCGCGCTGATAAAGCTTAAAAATAACAATCCCACCGCGCCGGCCACCACCAGCAAACTACGCACTTTGTTGGCCAACAGCACCCGCAGCAGCTTTTGATACCGCACTTCCCAACCATGAAACATATTTTCCAATTTCTGCCCGAGGGGGTGTTTTTTAGTATCCCGTTCCGGTAGAATCATGGAGGCCATCATGGGGGTCAGGGTAAAGGAGATCAATAAAGAAAACACAGTGGCATAAGTCACGGTTAAAGCAAATTGTTTGAAGAATTGCCCGATCAGGGAGGACATAGAGGCAATGGGCAAAAACACAACGATATTGGTGAGGGTGGAGGCCAGGACCGCCACGGCGATTTCAGAGGTTCCCTTCATGGCCGAGTTCTTCCGGTCCAATCCCAATTCTCTATGACGGAAGATATTCTCCAATATCACGACGGAATTGGCCACCAGTATCCCCACGGAGGTGGACAACCCCATCAGGGACATAATGTTTAAAGAAAAACCGGATATTTGCAGCAGCATAAAGGTGGATATAATGGAAAAGGGCATGGCTACCGCCACGATAATGGTGGAGCGAAGATCATGGAGGAAAAACAGCAGCACCAAGCCCGTTAAAAGAATCCCCAGGTAAATATTACCCATGGTATCGTCCACCGAGCTTTCAATAAAAACGGAGTTGTCGTTCACGATGGAGAGTTGGCAGCCGGCCGGCAGGTCTTTTTCGATCTCCGGGACTCTTTCCCGGATGTCCCGCACCATGTTTACGGTATTGCCTTCCGGGCTTTTGATGATGGACAGCAACACCACGTTGTCTTTCCTGAGTTTATTAAGGTTATCGAAATAAATGGTACGTTCACGCACTTCTTTACTGGCATCCCGGATATTGGCAATATCACTCAGCTTTTTCGTACCGAAAGCCGTGGGTACTTCCATTTTTTTAATGGTTTCGAGGTTGTCCAATTGGCCTTTGAGGCGGACGGCATATTCCTGGGATTTCTGCTGGAACTGGCCGCCGGGCATGTCCAGGTTTTGGATTTTTAATACCTGGCTCAACTGGGCCAGGGAAATGGCATTCTCAAACACCACCCGGTTGTCCAACTCGATGCGGATTTCCCGTTCCTGGCCGCCCACCAGGTTCACCTGGGCCACGCCTTCCACCTGGGAAAATCGGTCTTTTAACCGTTTATCCGCCAATTCATACAATTCCGTTAGGTTCTGCTTGCCGGTTAACAATATATCCAGGACGGATTCGGCGCGGATATCGAATTTTTCCACGATGGGGGTTTGGGCGTCATCGGGGAGGTCGTTAAGAATGGCATCGATTTTGTCTTTGGCTTCCCGCACCGCCACATCCGGGTCTTTGCCGATTTCAAAGGCCAGCAGTACCAGGGACACACTGTCCATGGAATAGGAGCGCATCCAATCGATCTTACTAATAGTGGCCACGGCGTCTTCGATTTTCTTGCTCACCTGGGTTTCCATTTCCCTGGGGCCGGTTCCCGGGTATATGGTTCGAATCGTAACAAAACCGATTTCTACCTCGGGCATCATATCCAGGGAGAGGGTAAAATATGCCAGGGCGCCGAATACCAGGAACACCAGCAATAGCATACTCATCATAATAGGGCGTTTAATTGATATATCTGATATGGACATTTTGTTATACCTCTTCCCTGTCACTTACCGCTGACGGTTTTGACCTTGCTGCCGTTATCCAGGAGCAATTGGCCTTCCACCACCAATTCGTCGCCGGGGTTTAAGCCATCGCGGATTTCTACATCAAGGCCTTGTTGACTTCCCAGGGAGACTTTTCGTTTTTCGGCTTTGCCTACATTCACCACATAGACAAAATACTCGTCCTGTTCTTTGAGTAGATCCTTTCGTTCCACCACGATGGCGCCGGGATTAGCAGAGGTAGTGATTTGGATTTCCACTGTTGTCCCGGCTTTTAGCCGGTTATCGGGGTTAGCGAATTCCACCAGGGCGCGGAAGGCTTTATTCATCATATTCATGGCCGCGTCTACCTGGACTACTTTTCCTTCGATCCGGTTTCCCAACCAGAGTGCAGTGGCCGGCATTCCTTCCCGGACCGCGAAAATCTCTCCTTCCGAGACCCAGATGACGCTTTTCATTTTATCGGTATTGGAAATCGTTACCAGCGGCATTTCCTTGTCGATATTATCGGTCTCGGAAACATGCAGCTTCGAAACATAACCGCTGATGGGCGCCTTTACCATGACCATCTGGCGCACGGCGTCCCAATCGGCTTTGGCTACATCGAACCTGGCTTTGGCATTGTCGCGGTCTTGCAGGGATATCCCGCCTTTATTATAGAGGTTATCGATGCGTTCGAAGGCGGTTTTGGCGTTCTCAAAGGCCACTTTTGCCTGGAAATATTGGGCGGAAGGGCTGTCCGTGGGAAAGGTCAACAGCACCTGGTCTTTCTTGACGTAATCGCCGATTTTTACCAGGATTTTTTCCACTTTTTCACCCATGGCGGCGTATGCCGTGGATTCCTTGATCCCGGTTAATTCCGAATTAAAACTCAATACGGTTTTAAATTCTTTCGGGGCAATGGCCTGGGTGCGGACCGGGACCCCGGCTTCGCTGTAGATTTGTTCCATGCTTTTGCCTTCTTCATTTTTTTTAGTGCAGGCCGGGAAGGCCGACACCAGCGATAATCCCAGGATAATCGCCAACATCTTGACAACAGTTAGTTTCATATTTAACTCCTTCAAGTTCTAGAGGTTTTTAGTTACGGCGGCCCCGCGACGCGGGAGCCCTAAGAAGGTCCTACGGACCATCTTTCGGCGCATTTATTTACATTATTTTTCCATGAATGCAATTAATGGAAAGTACAATTATACATACACGTCTGTATGTTTGTCAAGTTTTTTTTAAAAAAGGAAAAAATTTGTCTGTCCCTTAATTACCCTTCTCTTCTTTTTTTCCGCCGCAGGCTTGAAAAAAAATAGGTTTATGCTAAAATATAATCATGAAAAAAAAGAAAAAAGATAAAGTGCCTTATTTCTGTTGGGATAGAAAGCTAACAGAGCATGATATAAGAGACCAATTGAAAACTTTAGAAGGTACGGAAAGAGAACGATTAATCGCATGGATACTAAGGGAAGCTGCCTTCAAAGATGTGTGGCGCTTTTTAACGCCGAAAGAAGTATTCACATACCTTCCCA
This sequence comes from Candidatus Aminicenantota bacterium, assembly GCA_026393835.1. Taxonomy (GTDB): domain Bacteria; phylum Acidobacteriota; class Aminicenantia; order UBA2199; family UBA2199; genus JAKAGC01. The sequence goes on from JAPKZK010000152.1 coordinate 47,619, forward strand.
GGCTCCAGGATTCCCTGGGCAGATGGAAAGATTTTTGGAACTATATCACAAGGACCTGGCATGAACTGGGAAAAATCTAAATCTTTAACTCCGTTAAAACACGATTTCCTGGTCTCATTTTTCGAGAAAAGCCGGGATTTTTTTCTAACCGGCGGTTCTGCGTTGAGCATATTTTATTTTGATCACCGGTATTCCTATGACCTGGATTTCTTCACTGAAAAAGACATCGATTGGCTTTTTCATGAACGATTGTTTATTTCAATTGTGGAAGAAATAAAAGCCGAATACACAACGATAACAAAAGCCCCATTTTTTCACCGCTATGAGTTAAGAAGAGGTAAAGATAAAGAGATCATTGACTTTGTTATCGAGAAAGTCCCGCAAATAGATAAAAAAAAGAATAAGTTTGATATTATCGATGTAGATACTCCACTTGAAATTGGGGTCAACAAAATCTGTACTCTACTCAGTCGCACGGAATTAAAGGATGTCATCGATCTTTTTTTCCTTGTTAAAAACGGATTTAATATCAAAGAAAATATCGAGAAGGCTAAACAAAAGGATGGCGGGATAGAACCTGCAATTATCTCCTACCTTTTATCTCAATTTAATGTTTCAAAATTACCTGATTATATGATAGAAAAAGTAAGTATCAAAGAACTGGAAGATTTTATCTCCGATCTAAAAAAGTTTTTGGCAGAAATTTCATTCCCGGGATAGACCCGGTTGTCCCTGGCACTTTTTCTGCATCAGAAAAAAATCGTTGTTTTCCAAAAAAAGAAGTTCGCGGCGCTCGCGATATAAATGCCTTGTTCCCCGTGGATTTTGAACTGTAGAGGAAGGTTATTGTGCGGCTCTTCCGCTCTTCCCTGCTTCCGCGCTTCCTGTTTTTCTTCATCATTCATCATTCTATTTAAAGCAGTGTCTGCCTTTTGAAACGGTTTGAATATGATCCAGGTTTATCGCACAATCATGTTTCATCCCATCTTCTTTGCTTAACAATACTTCGGAAGGAATATCTCTGATTGTTGAAGTAATTGGTGCTATAGTGACTTCGCCTAAATATCCGATTGCAGAATTTCTTGTAAGAATCACAACCGGTGAGAGATGCAAGAGTTTTTTACTTTTTTGGGGATGGGTTCCTATATCGGGCAGACACTTCCATTTTATCTCGCCGACAAAGTGGGAAACGAATATTTTTTACCTGGAGCTTGACAAATTTTCAAGGATGCCCCATACTATAGATATGATAAGAAAATTCATAAGGAGAATGTTATGCCTGAAATCAGTCGGTTTTTAGGTATCATAATTTTTATGTATTTTAATGATCACGAGCCTCCGCATTTTCATGCCAGGTATAATGAATTCCGCGGCAAATTGACCATAAACGAGCTGCAATTAATTGAGGGAAGACTTCCGAAACGAATTCTGGCCCTGGTACTTGAATGGGCGAATAATCATCGGGCTGAATTATTGGAAAATTGGGAAACTCTCAAAAAAGAAGGGAAATATAAAAGAATAAAACCTTTGGTTTAGGAGCTTGACTATGAAATGGGTAAAGAAAGCAAAGTACATCGATTCTTATAAAGTCTGGCTTAAATTTAATGACGGCATTGAAGGAATCGTCGATCTTGAATCCACCATAACGAATGATCGGCGGGACATTTTCCGCCAGCTCCATGACCGGCAGCATTTCAAGAAATTTAAAGTAGAGGCAGATACTCTTGTTTGGGAAAACGGTCTGGATTTGGCGCCTGAATATTTATACGAGTTGGCAATCAAAATCGCATAAAAAAAGTTGGATTAGTTCCTGCCATGTAAATAGCCGCTAAGAACGCGAAGGACCGCGAAGCAGATAAGGGGACAGCCCAATTTTCCTCACCTCCACATTCACCACACGCCCCACCTGGATCAGTCGGTCCGTCAGTTCTTTATCCGCGTCCGAAGGCCACATCTCCAGGGAGGGATGGTTATGTGCCAGGATGATCTTGACCGCCTCTTTCAAAAGCGCTATCCTGAATACCTGCATCGGCTTAACAAGGGATTCGTCGACGGCGCCCAGGCCGACCAATTCGACATTCAATAACCGGTTATTGGACGCCAGGCTGACCACGTAAAAATGCTCCTGGTCCCGCTCGATCTCATCCTCCCGGAGCAGGACCTGCTGCATCACCAAAAAAAGCATGGACGAATTCAGCACCTTGATCTTTTGGACTTTGTTCAATTTAATTTTCATTCGAGCCTCTCCTTTCCATTATAGCACAACCAAAAGAAAAATTGCAAATAGAGAGGGGGAAAAGATTAATGGTCAATGGAAGTTGTGCCCTTCGGGCATTATTGGTTAACGCCTTCGGCGAAAAAACCGGGGAGCGAAACCAACGGGCCCGAAAAAGGGGCCAGGCAAGAATCACTTCCGTTATCTTGCCTGTCCCCTTACCCGGTGATTTGGGAAAACGTCAAAACATACGATGCCCTCAGGGCCGTGCAAAGCGGGTCCGGCAGCATGCCGGTTAGCGGGCGACGATGCCTAGTTTTTCTTTCATTTGCGGGTCGTCTACCAGGGCGGCAGCCAACACATTGATATACCGATTCATCCATTTCGAATAAACCGAGTAGGCTTCATGTTTCGCCGCCGTAGCCCGTTGGGCTTCGGCCCTGGCGTTTTTGTGAGCCGTTTCCGCGGTTTGGGTGTTATTAAAAGCCAGCTTTCCCTCGTCTATCATTGCCTGGGGCACGCCCACTCCCGCCAACAGCCCGGTTACCGCCGGAAGTTCTCCTAATCTCTTGAAAAAGTACCGGTTGGCTTCCGACCAGGGTCCGTAGGCAATTTTCGTTAAATCCGCCGGTTTCAGATTGGCCAGGGTTTCCGGGTCGTCTCTTAAAACCAGGCGGAGCGCTTGCACGATACGCGAGTTTTTTTGCCTGGACACGTTCATTAAGTCCAGGTATTTCGTGTGGGCATTCAACTGCGCCGTAAACGCCGTTTTCTGCGTCTCGTAGGCTTCGTTAAGCGCATCGAAATAGGCCTAGCCCTGGGCTATGGCCGCGGCGTCGTAGCCCACGCTTGCCGCATAGGCTTTGAGCCCGGGGTCGTCGGCCGAAAGTTTGAGGGTATTTCTACCCACGGCCAGTTTTGTTTCAAAGGCTTCGCCGGGGTTTCTTTTTTTCTTAGCTTTTTTTGTATCTTCCGGGGTGGTTTCGTCCGGGGGGTTTTGTTCGGTATTGTTCTCTTCAGACATTTTTAAATCTCCTTTTAATTATTTTACAGGAACAGGGTCCGGTAGTATTGCCGCTTCCGCGGGTCGGGATGCGATATAAAGCACCCATTATGTCGCATCCGGGGGTCGAGTTGCGATATAAAGCCTCCATTATGTCGCATCCGGGGGTCGAGTTGCGATATAAAGCACCCATTATGTCGCATCCGGTGGTCGGGAAGCGATAGGAAGTGCCCATCCTGTGGCTTCCCCGCGGCGGTAGAGCTTCGAATGTCACGATGTCATGTTTCTTGCTATCCATTTTCCAATTATACCGGTTTTCATTCAATTATGCAAGTATTGTCTTTAATTTTTTTATAATTTTTCCTTTTTTTTAATTCTGCAACAGGGCCGGGCCGGATTAGGAAAAACTTAATTGACCATTAACCATCAGGGCTACGTCATTTTCTTTTTGGATTAATTTTTAAAACATAGGAAGATGCGCTTCAAATAATAAAGCCGAAGCACGAAATTCGAAACAAATTCAAAATTCAAAAATTCAAAATTCAAAAAAGAAACAGGCCCACGAATTACTCGAATTTTCACGAATGTTTTTTTACATCATTCATCATTCATCATTCAACATTTTATCTTTTTACCGCTTTGGTAATTTGGATTTGTTTCGGATTTCAAGTGTCGCGATTTCGGATTTCGTGCTTTTTTTAGAATGACGTATTCCTGAATTGACCATTGACCATTCTTTTCCCCTCTCTTTTCTGTTATAATTGGAAGCGTTTAATGTGTGATGCTTTTACGGTGTAACGGTTTAACGGTGTAACGGAGGCGATTATGTGGTTAACTAAGAGTGACGACTTAAAGCGTGTTAAGCAATTTGAAAAGGAGACGGGGATAACATTGCAGCGGGTTTCCCTGGAAGATATAGGGGAGGTGGAAGTTACCGGTTTCGCAGCGGACGATAACGGGCGGGCGCGGGGTCTGTCGATTAGGGGTAAAAAACGGCTTCGCCTACCTGCACTGCTCTCAAAATTTCAACGACTGGAAAAGCTGGTCCTGCCGTACAATCAAATCAGCGATATATCAAGCCTCAAAGAGTTGAAGAATTTAAAAATATTATATTTAATGGCTAATAAAATCACTCATATGCCCGCTGAATTTCTTAACCTGGGGCTGAAGATAAAATGGGATATAAAATTAGAAGACGGCATTTACCTGGCAGGCAACCCCCTGGAATCGCCGCCCCCCACCAGTTCTTCCTCTCCAAACGTGGTATAAGGGACAGCCAAAAAAATGAGAAAAAATTTGAAAAAGGTATTGACAATTTAATTCCAATGCAATATATTTAATGCAGAATACAGGGTGAGCCCAATCCGCTGGTTCATAAAAAAAGTTCAGGGCAAGGATGGTTGAAAATGCCAAGAACG
>JAPKZK010000062.1 GCA_026393835.1 Candidatus Aminicenantota bacterium
ATATAAATTTTAACACATGATGAAGGGAGAGTCCAGCACTTTCTGAAACTTTTTTCGGATATTTTATTTAAATTGGCGATAACTTGAAAAACAGGGAATTCAAAAATTGCTATGTAGCCTTAACTTAGTGACATTCAGGACAGGCAAAGGACGCCCCTTCATTTTGCCTGCCCTTAATCATTCAAATCGTACTTAGAGCCAATGTTGATTTCAATCATTTTTTTAGACCATTGGCCCCCGTTGTCCTTGATCAGGAATACAAGGTGGTATTTTCCATAGAAACCCGGACCCGGGGACCAATAAAATTTCCCGGCCTTTTTGTCCAACGTTGAGCCGATGGGTAATGATCTTAAACCGCCATCGATTATCATATAGCCCCGCACATCGGCGACATCGGAAAGATTTTCTCCCATTTGAATCTCGATTCGTTCCAGTTCTTTAATGGAAACCCTATTAATTCCATCTTCATCAGGGAATAATTCATATTCGCATACCTCATCGTCTTTTCCATATCCTTTAATCACTTTTCCCGGTGCGGCGGATTGTCCCGGTAAACTTTCTAAATCCTTTAAGGTAAATGCAAAAGGCATATCGACCGCATCGTTATCGGATTCCTGCATCAGTGAACCGCCGGAATTCTCTATCGTAAAATATCGACTGCCGATCCCGGCGGAGTTGCCGGAGTTATCAATGGCCGTCCAATGGATAGTATGAACTCCATTTTTAAAATAGGTGGTATCCAGGTGAAATTCTCCCCCCGCGCCATTACTGTTGGCATATCCAGGGAAAAAATCGGCAATATCTGCCCTGAGAATATTGTACGCTGGATGTCCTTTTTTTACGCCATCTACCCATACATCGATGGCGGAACCATTAACTTCAATGATATTTGGCTGCTGTGTTAACACCCATCCCTGGTTAACAAAATTTTCTCCTGAAGCAATACCTCCCTGGGTAGGGGTATCGATGGTACCAAATGGTTCCACGGCATAAGCATTGTTACAGGTTATTGTTTTAGAGCTAAATATTACCTGGTTCCCTACGACATCGGTAGCTATAGAAAAGAGTATATAGGTTCCATTACCACCATTAGGAAAAAAATTGGTGAGCAACATATAACCCCACCCGGCTTTATAATTTTGGGGGTAACCCGGATAAGCCTCTTCCACATCCGGCCTCGCGCCTTCGATGAATACGGCATCCCCTATATATGAAGTGTCTCTAAAGATTTCAACTTTTTTTACTTCGATATCGTCTAAGACCCAACCGGTTACCGGTATGCTGCCGCTCACTACAGAACCATTGACCGGGGTTGCGAAATCGCCAAATGGTGCAGCAGAAAAGCCATTATCGTATATTCTTAGAGTAACGACAATATTTTGCGGAGAATTACCGGCATCGGGGTCAGTTACTGTAATGAAAGAGGTATGGGTTCCGACCGGGAGACCGGAAGGGTTAATCGATATGGTTAATATCCCGGGACCGGTTCCTGAACCTGGGGAGACAATAAGCCAGGAAGTATTGCTAACGGCAGTCCATGACAGAACCCCGACGCCGGTATTTTTAATAACCACGGTTTGAGGGGGTGTCGCAGCACCGGATAGGGTTGACCCATAATTCAAGAAAGTCCGGTTTAAATTAATTTCAGGTTGTGGGTAGCATTTATCCTGGAGGGCTTGCCAGTTGGGTTGTCTTTTATATAACCATGCTTTTAAAGTTGGATCATTTGTAAAAAGACAATTATGGCCTATATCCAGATTTTTTACCTTTATTAGACGTGCCAGGCCGGATGGGATTTCACCTTTTAATTTGTTATCAGCAAGATAAAGGGAATTCAACCTGGACAGTTTAGCCAACTCTAATGGTATATTCCCAACTAAATAGTTGTGATCAAGGTAAAGGAATCTCAAATTAGAAAGTTTGCCTAACTCAATTGGTATGAACCCAATAAAGGAATTGTAGCCAAGGTAAAGATATTTCAAATGAGAGAGATTACCCAGGGCAGATGGAATGACGCCGCTTAACAGGTTGTGGTCAAGGTAAAGTCTATACAAACTGGGAAGATTCGCTAGTTCCGACGGTATGCTTCCGCTTAACTGGTTACTGTTTAGCCATAGATATTCCAGGCGTGACAGCTTCGCCAACGTCGCTGGTATGGAACCACTTAATTGGTTGTGGTCCAGCGAAAGATCTTTTAATTGATAAAGATTCCCGAGTTCCGGAGGAATAATACCGCTTAGTTGGTTGCCGGTCAGCCAAAGGTAAGTCAAATTAGAAAGATTACCCAATTCCGATGGTATAGGGCCATGTAGCCGGTTTTCGTACAAACCGAGACTATGCAAATATTTAAGATTCCCAAGTTGGGGAGGAATAGTCCCACTTAACTGGTTACTGTTTAGTTCCAGACTAAAAAAATTAGAAACCTTACATAATTCTAAAGGTATTGGACCGCTTAACTGGTTGTAAGATAGCTCAAGCTCAGCCAAATTAGGAAGATTTCCAAGCTGAGGAGGAATAGTCCCGCTTAACTGGTTATAAGAAATGTCAAGAACAATTAAATTATAAAGCAGTTCCAGTTCTGATGGTATGGAACCACTTAAATAGTTGTTTTTTAGGTAACACTCTTCCAAATTAGAAAGAGTATTCAGTCCTGGAGGTATAGAGCCGCTTATTTGGTTACTGGAAAGATTGAAAATTCGTAAATTGGAAAGATTACCCAATTGTGGGGGTAACGTTCCGCTTAATAGGTTGCTGGAAAGATTAATGGTTTGTATATTGGAGAGATTACCCAATTGCGGCGGTATGGGGCCGCTTAAACGGTTCTCCTGCAGGTCGAGATCTTTCAAATTGGAAAGCATCTCCAGCTCTGGTGGCAAGGCCCCGCTTAATTGATTGTTTAAAAGGCCAAGGGTTTGCAAATTTGAAAGGTTGCCCAATTCTGGTGGTATGGGGCCGTTCAAGCGGTTTGACGAAAGGAAAATCATTGTTACTGTTTCATTAGAAATGGTAATCCCGCTCCAATTGTTCTCAGTCCCGGGCATGGCAAAACCGTCCTCGGCCAATGGCGGAGTTTTCCACCCGTTGTTATTCCTCCAATGATCCCCATCGGTATAATTATACAGGGCAATTAACGCAGCCCTCTCCGATGCCGGGATCGCCCCATAATTAAAAATCGCCGCGCTTACTAAAACAAACAAAAACAAAAGACATACTCTCTTTTTCATTCTTACCTCCGGATATTTCCAATATAATTATATAATAATTCCTTTCATTTGAAGTTAAGATTTATAAATCTTTACCTTTTTTTCAACTCTCTCATTTTCATTTCCATGTCGGGGAACTCTTCCCCCAAGTAGGGGAAACCTTCCCCCATGTAGGGGAGACAATCCCCTAAGTAGGGGAAACTTTCCCCCATGTCGGGGAACTCTTCCCCCATGTAGGGGAACTCTTCCCCCAGGTAGGGGAGACCTTCCCCCATGTAGGGGAGACCTTCCCCCAAGTTGGGGAGACCTTCCCCCATGTAGGGGAATGCTTTTCCGATGTTGGGGAACTCTTCCTTTAAGTGGGGGAAACCTCCCCGCAAGTAGGGGAACTCTTCCCCCATGTTGTAGGGCTCTTTTTTAATGTTGGGGAATTCTTCCCCGGTTCATATTAGGAGAAAGGGAAAGGCAAGGCAAAGAAAAGGGGCAGACACGGGGGTCTGCCCCTACAACGGGTGAAGGATTTTGATGACGAATCATCGATTTCCAGGTCGCTTGAAATAATATTTAAAAAGGTATACAAAACATAGACCCGGAATTGAAAGAAATCTTTGAAAAATGTCTGAACCACGATTAATAGGATGGCCGGGATGACCAGGATAATTAACCGGCCTTAAAACTGAAAATTGGATTCTCAATTGTCCTATTGACAAATTGTGATAACAGTATTAATATACAGGTAGGAGTGACACGATGATATCTTTAAAAGGTGTTTATGATCATGGTCAAATTAAGCTGGACCATACCTTAGACAGCGACAGGGAAATACCGGTAATCGTTACTTTCCTTGACGATGATGAAGAAGAGAGTCCACAAAAATACCACTTCGCCGACCTGGCGGGAAAATTAGAATGGGATGGCAACCCTGTAGCTGAACAACGGGCAATTCGAAATGAATGGTAAACGCTTTATCCTCGATACCAACGCCACACTGCCGACAAACAATTGAGCCTGGTCAAAGAAGTAGATATACTCTCTTTTGAAGGATTTTGAAATCGACCCGAAAGCCTTTGAAACGGAAACCGCCAACGAATTAACACGAATTGTTTTTCTTCGCGTGTCTTCGCGGCTCCTTTTCGTGTGTTTCGCGTGTTTCGCGGGCAACATGGGGCAAAATGAAAATGCCAACCAATAGAGCCTTGATTTAAAACTCGAAAAGGTTTAAAATAGTCAGGTGAAAAAAAATCTTGGCATATACTTGATTTTTCTTCTCTTCTCTATTATAGTTGTATATCAATCTAAATAAATTAAAAGGAGCGAAAATATGAACATTAAAGTTACCAACGAAGGCGAAAAAGCAACTGTGTACCTCTCCGGAAGCATCGATATCCCCGGTGCGGAAAGTCTAAAAAAATCCCTGACTCAAATCCTGGAAAGCGACCCTACAAAAGAAGTTTCCATTGATTTTGAAGGAGTCAATTTCATCGGCAGCTCCGGCATCGGTAAATTGCTGCTGTTTTATAAGAACTTTACCTCCAAAGGGGGCAGGGTACAGATCGTTAACTTAAACAAAGAAATTACCGCCCTGTTTAAAGCGATAAAACTGGATAAATTATTCAATATTTAACCATGCCTTTGGCCTTGAGTCCAAAAGACGTATGAATGTTAAAACCGCTAAGAATAAAATATCCCTGGACGGAGACCTGATTCTTGAAAATGCCGAAAAGGGAAAAAAATTATTGCTGGCGGCGCTGGAAAAAATCGACGGCAGTAACACCGTCGCCATCGACCTGGAGAAAGTGAATGAAATCGACTCCTCGGGATTTCAATTACTGCTGGCATTTATTCGTACACTCAAGGACCGGGATACCGATTGCGAATTAAAAAAAGTGCGGAAAGAAATAGCCGACCTGGTCATACTGTCCGGGCTTAAGAAATTCATAAAAATAAAGGCCGAGGAGGCGACCGGATATAAATGAAAGGCGAACTCAGACCAGGAACCAGGGAAAATAAGGTGAAAAAATGAACGCCCACAGCATCGATCGATTAAAAGAGATATTTAAGAACGAAGCGGACGAATTGATCGAAGATGCCGAAGAATCCCTTAATGCCCTGGAAAAAGACCTGGAAAATGAAGAATTCATCGATGAGCTTTCCGGGATACTCCACTCCATCAAGGACAGCGCCGGTGTGGTGGGATTTAATGAAATAGCCCTTTTTGCTCACAGCGTGGAAAATATCCTGGATAGAGCCCGGCGAGGTGAATTAAAAATCTCAAAGAACCTCGTTTCCCTGCTGCTGAAATCCGTCGATATCCTCAAAAATTTTATCGATTTTCATTATGACGGCCCACCCCTGGATAAACAGGAAATAGAAAAAACCCAATCTTCTTTGAACCTGTTTAAAGGGATTTCAGATGAGCCCCCATTTCTCAGCGAAAAAAAAAGAGAAACGAAAAAAGCGAATAAAATAAAATATTTCGGTATTCACCTGGAATTGCATGAAGATGCTTTTCTCAGGGGGCAGGACCCACTGCCGCTGCTCCGGCAATTGAAAGGCATGGGAAGTTTTCATTCCATAAGGGCCAATATTTTCAGGGCGCCGGAACTCCGGGAAATCGACCCCACTAAAAACTATATATTTTATGACCTGGTGCTGAAAACCAGGAGCCATCTCCGGGAAGTCAAAGACGTATTCATATTTGTCGGCGATGATAATCCGAATATTACCGTCAGCGATATCAGCAGCCGGTTCGTGGATGGAGTGGACACCGAACTGGCGGATAAACGGTTGGGTGAAATATTGGTGGACGAAGGTTTCCTGGATAAAGAGAAAGTCGAACAAATAGCCGCTGCGCATAAAAGAATCGGCGAGGAAATCATCGAAAAAACATGGGTCAGGGGCCAACAAATCGAACAGGCCCTGTACAAAAAACAAAAGAGCCGGAAAGTCCAGATCGCTTCCACCCTGCGCGTTAATCTCGATAAACTGGAGAAATTGATCGACCTGATCGGTGAAATGATCATCTCCGTCTCCGGCATTACCCGGGTCGCCTGTGAAACCGGTTTACAGGAACTCATTCGCCGCGGCGATGAGTTGGACCGTATCTCCAGGGATATGCAAGAACAGGTGATGACCATGCGAATCGTGCCCCTGGAAAGTACATTTAAACGCTTTTACCGCGTGGTTCGCGATCTCTCCAATTCCCTGGGGAAAGTTATCGAGTTCCATATCTCCGGCGAAGAAACCGAACTGGATAAAACCATCATCGAACAAATCGCCGAACCCCTGAGACACATGGTGCAGAACTGCGTGGAGCACAGCATCGAAACCCCCATTGAAAGGAAAAGGGCGGGAAAACCTGGAAAAGGTAACATCCACCTTAAGGCTTACCGGGAAGAAGGGAAGGTGATTATTCACCTGGAAGATGACGGCCGGGGCTTCGACCCGCGGAAAATTTACCAGGCGGTAAAGCAAAACATGGAATTTTTTAAAGGAAAAATAGAGGTTAAAACCATCCCGGGCAAAGGAAGCAACTTTAAAATAAAAATTCCCCTGGCCATAGCCATCATCGACGGCATGCGGCTGCGGATCGGCGCCCGCACCTATATCATCCCATTGGACGCCGTCGTGGAATCCTTCACGTTGGCTTCCCTTAACCTGAAAAGCATAAAAGGCGTCAAAGACCTGGTCAGCTTGAAGGGCGAAGTTTACCCATTGGTGAAGCTGCATTCTTTTTTCGGCGGCGCGGAGACCGTCCCGGATAATCTTGCTAAAGGCATCGTCGTATTGGTGGAAAGCACCTTTAAGAAATTCTGTATCTACGTGGATGAAATCCTGGGCATATCCCGGGCGGTTGTCAAGAATTTACAAAAAAACTACCGCCCACTCCCGGGAATTATCGGCGCTTCCCTGGATAGCGACGGGAGCATCTCGTTGATCATGGATATCCCCGGCATCGAGAAATTGATGGGAATCTGACCATGAAAGAATTGAGCGATTTAATACCGGAATATGTCGAGGAATCTCTCGAATACCTGGGAAATATTGAAGATGACATCATCCTGATAGAGCAGGGCAGCGTGGACAACGATTTGATCGACCGCGTCTCCAGGGTCGTGCATTCGATTAAAGGGGGCGCTTCTTTTTTAGGTCTAAGGAATATAGAACAACTCTCACGTAAAACGGAAACGGTCTTAACCCTGGTCAGGAATAGCGATCTTGAGTTCAACTCGCAAATTTCGGCCCCCGTTTTAAAAGCCGTCGCCAGGTTGAAAGAGATGCTGCCCGGCGCCGGGGCCGGGGATGATTTCGATATAAGCGCCTATTTGAAAGAACTGGGGGCCTGTCTCCGAGGGAAACCACTTTCCGCGGCCCCCCGTCAGGTGAAATTGGAGAATGAGGACGGCGCCATTAAACTGGATCCGTATACCTTCGACGCGTTGAAAAAACTGGGCAAAAAACTGTTTCACGTCCAATTTGAATTAATGGAAGGACAAAACCTGAATTACAGCAGTCCCCTCGAATTTTTCCGGGAAATCGAAAAAACCGGGGAGATTATCGAACGAAAAGTGGATATGGACCTGGTGTTGAATAATGACGGTTTTACCGGCGCCGGGATTCCCCTTAGTCTCATCTATGCCACTACCCTGGAAAAAGACATCGTGGCCTATATTTTCGGCATCGATGAGAGCCGGGTGGTGGAACTGAAAGATGTGGTCAAATTTGAGGAAAAACTCCGGGCCATTGAAGAGATACAAACCATGGAATACCCACAATCCGACGATGAACCGGGAATCGAATCCTGGGATATGGAAGCCATCGACGAAATAGAACTGGAAGAAGGAGAAGGGGAGAAGGAGTATGTAACATTCCTGGTGGGCGATGAAGAGTACGGCATCGATATCACCCAGGTCCTGGAGATCGTCCCCCTCCGGGAAATTACCGGGATTCCCGGCGCTGAAAAGTTTACTAAAGGCATCATCAATTTCAGGGGAGAAATCATCCCTGTCTATGATTTGCGCTTGCGGTTGAAATTTGAAGAGAGAGAATATGATAATGAGACCGTTATTTTGATCATAATAACCGGCCGGAAAAAAGCGGGAGTTATCGTGGACCGGGTAGCGGAAGTGATCCGCTTGACCCGGGAACAAATCACCCGGGCCCCCCATATGCTGCAAATTCCTTCCGAATATGTCATGGGCATCGGTCAGAAGGAAGGGAGATTTGTCGTGCTGCTGAAAGCGGCGGCTATTTTCAATATCGAATTAAGAGAGGAAAGGATATCATGAATTACAAAGGAAAAATTTTAATCATAGACGATAACCTCGATTTGCTGGATTACCTGAAAGATTTTTTCATGATCTATAACTATGAAGTCATACTGGCAGAAACAGGTTGCGAAGGCATCGATAAGTTTCGTGAATTTTTACCCGATATCGTGATCTCGGACATGCGGCTGCCCGATAAAAACGGCAACATCGTGGTCAAGGAAATAAAAGAGATCGATAAAAATGTCCCCATTATTATTATAACGGGTTATTCCGATCATCAACTGATCCTCAGCGCCATGAAAAACGGCGCCGTGGACCTGCTGAAAAAACCGTTTAAACCCAATGACCTGAAGTACCTGATCAACAAGATCGAAACCCTGTTCAGGAAAATAAAAGTCAAACTCAGCGCTTCCTTTGTACAATGGGAAAGGAGGCACATTATCATCAAGAACGATATCAATATCATCCGTTCCGTGGTGGATTTTATATTTTCCAATATCGATTATATCTCCGAGGATGTATCCTTTTTGAAAATCGGGCTGCAGGAATTGTTGATCAATGCCATCGAACACGGGAACCTGGATATATCCAATAAAGAGAAGCAAGAATTACTGGACAGGGGCGATTATAATAGGGTGTTAAAGGAGCGGATGCAACTAACGGAATACCGGGATAAATTCGTAGATATAAATATATTCTCCAACCCCGAGTATTTAAAGATTACCATCCAGGATATGGGAAAAGGATTCGATCGTACACAGATACCCGACCCCGAGAACCCTGAAAATTTCCTCAAAGAGTGTGGGAAAGGGATTTTGATGGCCATGCATGCCTTTGATAATGTGATATACAATGACGTGGGTAATTCTGTTAGTCTTATCAAGTACTCGGAATTTGTGGAAAGTAGAAAAATAATCGAGAATTCGCCCGATGAACAGGAAAGCGTCGAAGTACTGAGTAAATTGCGTCAATATACCAAAATGAAAGATGAGTTCGATTTTGAATTGAACCTGGCGGCGGAGTTCCAGCATACGTTTTTACCAAAGAGAGAAAACCTGCCTGATTTCAAAGGCGTGAAGTGCGATTATATATTCAGGCCGTTGTTAAAGGTATCCGGTGATTTTATCGACATCAGCATGTTGGAGGAGAATGTTTACGGGTATTTCATATCGGATATCTCCGGTCACGGTGTGGCGGCCGCGCTTATCTCGGCCATGTTAAAAGTGTTCTTTTCCCTTTACGGCAAGGATGTTTTATCCCCGCAGTTGTTATTCGATCTATTGAACCAGGAGTTTTTCAGTTATTTGAATTCCGGCGAATACTTTACCTCATTTTACGGTATATATTTCGTAGAGGAAAAGAAATTCGTCTATACCAATGCCAATCATCCCGCACCCATGCTGCTGCGGGTCAAGACCGGGCTGATCGCACCGCTGAATACCGAAGGTTTTTTCGTCGGGGTTTTTAAGGATTCCATTTTTGAAGAGAAAGAGGTCTTCCTGGAGAAAGGGGATCGGATATTATTTTATACGGACGGGATTATCGAAGCCAAAAATTCCAACCATGAAGAGTTCGGCGAGACGCGGCTGAGGAAAATGTACCGGGAAGGCAGCGGCACGGATATTACCCAATTGCTGGAAAATATAAAAAATGCAGTGGAGGAGTTTACCCAACATAATATAGAGGATGACATCGCCATGGCCCTCATTGAGATCGAATAGGGTGGATCCTGGCGAACCGTTTTTCTTCGCCCTTTAAGAGGCGCTTAATATTGCCGCGGTGGGTATAAACGATTAATAAAGCCGCCAATATGGAAAAATACAGGAGTTCATCGGATACCGGGTATTCCATGAATTTTTTCATGATCATGATAACGATGGGTAAAGAGACGGCGGCGGTTATCGAACTGACCGATACGATCCTGACGATAAGTAAAACGCAGGCAAAAACGGCCAGGCAAATAAACCCGGCCGTGGGATAAAGGGAGAATAACATACCTGCCCCGGCGCCGACGCCTTTGCCCCCCTTGAAGCGGGCGAAAACAGTCCATATGTGACCGATGATGGCGCAGGAGCCGGCGATAATTTGCGCCATATCCGGGGTCAGGGGTAGGGGGTCGATTCGCAGGCGTGAAACCAGGAGGGTTGCCAGCACACCCTTGCCCACATCCATTATGATAACGGCAATACCGATTTTCCAACCCAGTATACGAATCGTGTTGGTGCCCCCGGCATTGCCGCTGCCGTAATCGCGGATATCGATGCCGCGCAGCAGTTTCGATAAGATAATACTGGAGGGAATGGACCCCGCCAGGTAGCTGAGAATCATAATCGAAATAAACGACAACATATTGTTTTATTTGAAGCCGATAAAGGCAAAGCCCACTGTGCCGGGGCCGGCGTGAACCCCAAGCGCCGGCGCGGCCTCAACAATGGGAATTTCGCCGCTTATATCAAATAGTCGGGCTAATTCGACCGCTAGCTTTTCAGCTTTCGAGAGGGCGTTGGCATGGGCCACCATCAGTTTGATTTTTTTGTATTGACGCGCCAGCCTGACAGCCATTTTCAACGATTTCCCCAGGGCGTTCTTTTCGCCGAAAGCTTTGGCGGCTAAAACAACGCGCCCTTCCCGGTCGAATGAAACGATTGGGTTCAGGTGCAGTATTTTTCCGATGAAACCTCTGGGTTTACTAAGTCTTCCGCCTTTGACCAGGTATTTTAAGGTCGGCAGGGTGATGAAGATATGCATATTCTCGATGGCCTCATGGGTGCGCCGGATAACTTTATCCAGGGGAAGCCCTTCTTTTATGGCGGCGGCGGCTTCCATAACCACCAATCCCAATGCGCAAGATATGCTTTTTCCATCGATGCAAATAATTTTGTCTTGCTCGAACTTCCGGGCGGCATGTTCGATAGCCTGGAAGGTTCCGCTAACCACCCGGGGCAGGTGAATGGATAATATCCTGTCATATTTAGGAATCAAACCGTCGTAAATTTGCCTGACATCTTCGGAGGCCGGCTGCGATGTTTTCGGGTGTTCCGCCCCCGAGGCAAGTTTTTCATAAAATTCCCCGGGACTTATCTGGACCTTATCTAAAAATGTTTGCACCCCAAAAATTAATTTTAATGGAATCACATGAATATGGTGTTGGGTGATGATTTGATGGGGAAGATCGCAAGAAGAATCGGTAACGATGCCGATTCTTTCCACGTTGACCGCGTTGGCCGCGTTGGCAGTAGGGAACGCTTCTTGCTGCTGCCGCATCATATCGTCGATCTTTTGGGCCGAGATTTCTCCGTAAGAAGCCAGGATATCGAAGACGGTCCCGGGGGCATCGGTATGAATGTGCACCCGGATCCGCTGGGCGCCCCCGGCAACGATCAAGGAGTCGCCCAAATCCATCAACCTGGTTTTTATCCGGCGATGATCGATCGACTTACCATTCACCATACATTCCGTACAATAGCGAAACTTAACTCCTGAAATGATTTCCTTTACTTGAGCAGGTAGAACGGCAGCTTTTTCGGAAGCAACCCGGCTTACGATCGGCTTGATTTTACCCTTATCGATAAAATTGACGACCCCTTCCAGTAGGTGGACAAATCCCTGGGCGCCGGCATCCACGACTCCGGCCTTCTTTAAGACTTCCAACTTTTTCTGGGTTTCGGCAAGAGATTCCCTGGCTTTTTGTAAACTATTCCTCAGGAGAACCACGAAATCTTCTGTTTTCTGGGCCGTTTTATGGACATAATTAGCCCAATCGTTGATGACGCTCAGGATGGTTCCGTCTTTAGGGTCGGCCAGGGCGGAGCGGGAAGTTTCATGGGCAGTTTGCACGGCATTGGCAAAAGCCCGGGTGGTGAGTTGCCATTTTCCCCTTGCGCCCTGGGCAAAACCGTGGAAGAATTGTGCCAGGATGGCGCCGGAATTCCCCTGGGCGCCCATCAATGCGCCTTCGGCCACTTGCGAACTTACGATGGCGATGGATTTGTTGGGGGCTTCAACCAATGCGCAAGATACCTGGCGCATGGTAAGGAACATGTTGGTGCCCGTGTCGCCGTCCGGCACCGGGAAAACATTGATCTTATTCAGGTAATCCTGGTATTGTTCCAGGTGGCTAATACCGGCAAGAATAGCGTTTCTCAACCGTGCGCCGTCAAGGTACCTGATTTTGTTCACAGGAAGTCTTTCAATCTTATTCATTACTTGCTCTAATTTCTAGCACTCGCGATATTGTACCGGAAATTAAAAAATATTGCAATGATTTATTTTAAAAAAATTCATTTTGCCGGTATTTAACTTCTTTTAATATTTATGCTATAATGGCCGTTAATTAAATGACAATATGGCGGAGGTTTAACATGTATCAACGTGTTCGTTACGATTTAAACCAGGAACTATCCAAAATAAAAGAAGCCGGGCTTTTTAAAGAAGAACGGCTCATCCTGTCGGCCCAAAAACCCGAAATCGATGTTTCTTATCCCAAAGGGGCGGAATCCAGGGCAGTGCTGAACTTCTGTTCAAATAACTACCTGGGCCTGGCCAATCATCCCAACCTGATCGAGGTCGCCCACAAAAGCCTGGATAAATATGGCTTCGGTCTGGCGTCGGTCCGTTTCATTTGCGGCACCCAGGATATCCATAAAGAACTGGAGCGAAAAATTTCCGAATTCTATGAAACCGAAGATACCATCCTGTACTCTTCCTGTTTCGATGCTAACGGCGGGCTCTTCGAACCCATCCTGAGCCCTGAGGATGCCGTTATCACCGACGCCCTGAACCATGCCAGCATCATCGACGGCATTCGTTTATGCAAAGCCAGGCGTTTCATTTATGAGCATTCGGACATGAAATCGCTGGAAAATGTGCTCAAAAAGGCCAGGGAAGGCATCGATCTCTGGGACGGGCGCGGTCCCGGGTTATCTTGCGACCCCAGCCCGGCGCGAAACATTATGATCTCCACGGACGGCGTTTTTTCCATGGACGGCGATATTGCCAGGCTGGATGAAATCGTGGCGCTGGCCAAAGAATATGACGCCATGGTCATGGTAGACGATTCGCATGCCACCGGTTTTTTCGGCCAAAAGGGTAGGGGGGCCGTCGAATACTGTGGGGTGCTGGGCCAGGTGGATATTATCACCTCTACTATGGGAAAAGCCATGGGCGGCGCTTCGGGTGGGTTTACCACCGGGAAAAAAGAAGTCATCGAAATGCTGAGACAAAAATCCAGGCCCTATCTTTTCTCCAATACCCTGGCCCCGGTGATCGCGGCCACTTCGTTGGCCGCCTTCGATCTCCTCACCGGCAGCGACGACCTGAGAAAAAAATTGATGGACAATACGGCTTACTTCCGAAAATCGATGGAAGAATTGGGGTTCGATATTATCAAAGGGGTGCACCCGATTGTACCGGTGTTGTTTCGAAATTTCGAAAACGATGCGCAGTTATCGCAGGCGATGGCCAGGGACCTTTATGAAGAAGGTATTTATGTGATCGGTTTCTTTTTTCCCGTGGTTCCCAGGGGCCAATCCAGGATCCGGGTGCAGATATCGGCTGCCCATACCGTGGAACAGATCGACAAGGCCATTGCCGCATTCGAAAAAGTAGGAAAAAGGAACAAGGTGATTTAATTATAAAATAAGCTTCGGTTTTCGGTGGTAGAGACTTTCGAATTCGTCCACAAAATCGCTTTTCCCACAGAGCATCATAGTGGAAAACGGCATGAGGGGTTTTATTTTTTGCAGCAGTCGATGGGCCAGGTCCCGGATGTCCCATTGGGCATGTTCGTCGGCCCGCAGGCGCATAAAATGGTAAACTTCCCGCAAATTCATTTTCATGGTCACTTTCCGGCAGTGGGAATTGGTTAAGATGTAATCGGCCGCATCGCCGTATTTTTCTTTTAATTTCAAATAGACCTTATCGGTTTTGTCGATGATCTCCAGGAATTCTTTTTCCAGGCCGTTTACTTTTATGCTTTCCGGGACAATGCAGCCGAAACGGATATCATAATTACCGGGAAGAAGGGTGGCCATCCGGTGCCTTTTCAATTGCGCAAAATTAGAGGCGCTGATGACCGCCTGGAAAGTGACGTCCACCATCTCAAATTCACGCGGTACGGCGTCGAATAATTCTATGTTCTTGAACATGTCTTTATAGATATTCTCTTTTTCGGCGGGCCCCATATTTTCAATAATATCCAGGGCCCGGTTGTAGTCCAGCGAATTGAAAACCGCTAAAAATGAAGCCAGGATGATATTATCCCCATTTTGTGTGTAATGGAGGATCTGCGGGTCCCGGCCCGGTAGTTTTTCGCATGCCGGCAGGGGGGTGAAATTATCCTTAAATGAATGTGTTAGGTCCCGGGAAAATTGCGAGGGGTGGGCAAAAAGAAAAATAGAGGGCGCGATTTGAACGACCTGTTCATGCATCCTTTCCCCGATTTCCCGTACTTCGGCCCTCCCGCTCAGGTGAAACCTCCGGAACAGGTGTTCCAGGTTCCTGGCATTGATGGTCATGCCCACCTGGCCCTGGGTGGCCAGGGAGAGAATATACCGGGCGTCCTCTTTTGCCCATCCTTTCAGGATATTGCGATCGGAATTGTTTCCCGTCAGAAAAGGATATTTATTAAAAACGTATTTCGTTAAAACATTGAAAGCCCCGGAATAAAATTCGTTTTGCAGCGCCATCGTATCCCTGAAAAGTTGCTGCGATTCGCCGTCTTCTATCTCCGCCGGTAGGACATAATCTCCTTTAAGGGTAACGTAGCGCTGGGATTTCTCCGTATAGGATACCAACCGGAATTGTTCGATCTCTTCCAGGGCCAGGCGCGATACGCCGATAATATCGAAATTAAACACGGCATGTTCGGCCACGGAATGGTGCCCCATTTCGAAAATGATGGTTCGATTGGATTTCCGGGCCGTTTCCACATCTTTCCTGGCTTCGCGGCGTAAGGTGACGATATCTTTGGCGCTGCGGCTTATCCGGGCGTAAGCCGCACTAAAGGTCTCCGGTGTTAATGCCGCCGTCATATCCTGGTTGACTACCCCCGGATTTTTCAGCAGGTCTGCTTCAACATTGTAACCGGCAAGTTTTACCATCAAGGCCCTACTGCCCCCCTTGTTTTTCCGGCGGCTCCGGTGAAACCAGCGAGTCTTTATACTCTGAAATGGCTTTAATTATCCGGCAGGCGCTCTCATCGATGCTATTGTTGTTCCAGATCTCGATAACATTGAGATGATCTTCTTCGATGGTTTCCAGGAACAAATCTTCCGTCTTTTTGATGTATTCGACATCCGTGGTCCTGAATTCCGAATCGAATTCCCTTGCGTCCAGTTCCTTTAAATCCATCCGGATAAAGAAGACCAGGTGATATGTCGAAATCCAGAACCGATATAGGTGT
The DNA here is from genome assembly GCA_026393835.1 of Candidatus Aminicenantota bacterium. Classification (GTDB taxonomy): domain Bacteria; phylum Acidobacteriota; class Aminicenantia; order UBA2199; family UBA2199; genus JAKAGC01. The sequence continues at coordinate 15,876 of JAPKZK010000062.1, forward strand.
TTCAGCAGCGCATCTTTCTCTTCCAACCGGGGGGTCATCTTTGTCCTGGCAACATGGTGCTTCCAGTAGATCCACTGGTCAAGTACAGACCTGTCGCAAAGCAGGAAATCCAGGGTGGCCAGGGCATGGATGTTTTCTTCGTTTACCTGGGTGGAAAAATAGTAGAACTGGCTGACAAAATCGGACCGTTTATCATTATCAAAGGGATTTCTACCATTGATTTCATCGACGGAGCTTACCTTGTATTTAAGGGACAGTATTTTTTTGACCTCTTGCATGAGGGAGGTTTTACCGCTGCCGGAAATTCCTGAAAACGAAATTTTAATCATGAAGCAATTTTAATCAAATCTTGGGTATATGTCAAATCAAAAAATGAAAATACCCCCTTCAAGGAAGACAAAAAAAAAGAAGTAAGAAAAAAAATCACGATTGCTATTGATTAAATGGGGGGACTTGTGATAAATTCATTACCGATGAAAGAAAAAAAATTCATTTTAATCGTTTTTATTGTTTTTATTGTGGCAGTCGGGTTGAACACGTTAAACGCACAGTCGCGGGGTAAAGACCGGCAGCAGCAGCAGCAACAGCAGCAGCAGAGCAGCGAGATTAAAGTCGATGCGCAGAACCAGTATATGGATGAGAATAAATTAATCGCTTCCGGGAACGTGGAGATTGCGTGGGAAGATTACAGGATTTTTGCCGACTACCTGGAATTCAACCAGGATACCAAAGAACTCCTGGCCAGGGGTAGGGTTACCATGTCTTCCAAAGATACTGTTATCACCGGGGAAAAACTTACCTTCAATTTGAAAGATCGAACGGGTGAAATCAACGATACTTACGGCCAGATGCCCCCCACTATCCGGTACACGACGGATAAACTCACCCAGGTGGATAACGATACCCTGACCTTTAAGAAACTGGATTTTACTTCCTGTACGCAATGCACGCCGCGCTGGAAAATCACCTGCTCCAAAGGCAAGATCAAAAAGGAAAAATACATCGAGATGTCGAATATTCTTTTTAGAATTAAAAAGGTCCCGATTTTTTACCTGCCCTATGTCCGTTATCCCGTGGATAAGGATGGGCGGGCCACGGGAATTTTAATGCCTAATTTCGGCACATCTTCCTTGAGGGGGTTTTTCCTGTTAAATGCGTTTTTCTGGGCCGTCAAACCCAATGTGGATTTGACCCTGTATTTCGATTATTACGCCAGGGCCGGGATCGGGGTGGCCGAAGAATTCAGGTATTTATTCAAACACATGGACGGCCATATCAAGTTTTATTTGTTTAACTACAAAAAAGGCAATATCGTGGGCGCCGAAAAAACTTCGGATTATTATTTAAAAATGGAGCATAAGCAGCACATCGATTTTTTAAATACCCGGATAACCATTGCCATCGACCGGCAGAGCGACGCCAATTTTTTGCGTTTGTTCAGTAATAATTTCGACAGTGTTTTGACCCGCACTTCCAGGTCCATGGCGTCCATCGATTCGTCCTTTGCCAACGTGAAACTTTCCATCAGCGGCATGCAGAATGATACTTTTTATACGTTTGCCAACAAGTCCACGCGGTTGAGTTATTTGCCGCAAATAAGACTTAATTGGAACCAGCAGAAACTATGGGTATTGCCCGGTTATTTTTCATTGGCCTCTTCTTATACGACGGTGAACAGGGTTGGGAAGAGTTATGACGCGGAAGATTTAATCTATGTTTCCGATGTCAGTTCCACCCGGTTGAGCCTGAACCCTTCGTATATGCTGGGGTTATTACGATTTCCCTGGTTGAGCGCCTATCTGTCCATGGAAACAAAGTTTACGTATTATCCCAAGAGTAAAGACCCTAATTCCAAAGAACTTCGTATTGTCGCTGAGCCGCTGCAGTTGTATTATCACAGCGCTGATTTGACTTTAAAAGGCCCTGTTTTTTCGAAACTATTCGAAACCAGGAACAGCAAATTTAAGCATTTGATCGAACCTAAAATCGTTTTCAGGTATGTCACCAAAGTGGATGAGGAAGCCAGGAAACGGTTGATCCCGGTGGATTATTTCGATTATCCGTCTTATTCTTACGTGGGATTTTCATTGAGCACCCGGTTATTGTATAAAAGTAAGAGTAGTAAATCCTCTGCCAGGGAAATCCTTTCTTATACCATAAGCCAGGATTATTATTTCGATCCTGAGCTGGCGAACCGCAGCAGGAAGATCGAGGGGGGATTCCCGGAATTTTCCCAGCTTGATAATACGCTGCGTTTGAGACCTTCCAGGGATTTTTCCTTTGACGCCTCCTTGACCTTCAATCACTATTTGAAGAGTTTTACCAATACCCGTATTGCCCTGAATTATAGGAATCCGGATAGCGTTATCAGCGGGGATTTTTACTACAATGCCAATATTAACCAGTATGCCCAGGTAAATTATATTTTGAATAGGAAGATCATCGGCGGTAGTCTCAATATTAATTTTCCACGTTTTCCTTTGAGGTTTAATTCCAACGTGAATTATGATATTACGGATAAGGAGTTCCGGTTGGCGTCTTTCCGGTTAACTTACGATTACCAGTGCATTCAATTCAGGTCGGAATTGAAGTTATTCCGGTACAGCGGCAGGGTGGAAACGCAATTTAACGCGGGCGTTTCTTTTGGAAACCTGGGAATGGTGAAGGATTTCCTGGGCATCGAAAAATGAGCCAGCGACCGCGTCCAAATATGAAAAAGATATTGATCACCGGTTGTTCCGGTTTCCTGGGTTCATTCTTGAACCAAAAGCTTTTGAAAGTCCGTGAACGCGCGGAACCTTTTCTCGAAAAGGTTCCTGGCCGCCGGGGGCAAAACGATGTCCATGGCATTACCGAAATAGCCGGTTATGAATCCCCGGGTATAACGGTTCATCATGTGGATATCAGGGACAGGGAAAAGGTTTTCTCCGCGGTGGAAGCGATAAAGCCGGATGTAACGTTTCATCTGGCGGCGGTGGCTAATGTGGGGTATTCCTGGAAAAACCAGGCCCCGACGTATGAGATCAATTTTATCGGCAGTTCGAATTTATTGGAGGCCGTGGCCGAGTTTTCGCCGGGTTCACGGGTGCTGCTGATGAGTTCGGCGGAGTTGTACGGCAAGTCTCAAAAGGATGTAATGGATGAGGATACGCCGACGGATGCGCGAAATCCTTATGCGCTTTCGAAAAAGGCCATGGAAATGTTAGGGGATTTGTACCTGGATGCCAAGAGGCTGGATATTATCAAGCTGCGTTCTTTTAATTTTACCGGGCCGGGCCAGGACCGGAAGTTTGTGGCGTCGGATTTTTCTTTTCAAATTGCGCAGATTGAAAAGGGGAAACGGGAGCCGGTGATCCGGGTGGGGAATTTGTCGGCGGTCAGGGATATTTCCGATGTCAGGGACATTGCCCGGTTTTTGGCTGTGATTGCTGAAAAGGGGGAGCCGGGGGGTGTTTATAATTTATGTTCGGGGCATGCGTATTCTATCCGGGAGCTGCTGGATATTTTGCTTTCTTTGGCGGCGGTGAAAATCGAAGTGGTGGTTGATAAAGACAAATTCAGGCCCATCGATGTGCCGAGGTTGGTTGGGGACAACCGGCGTGTCCGGGAGACCTTCGGTTTGCACCCTGAATATTCCATTGAACAAACGTTAACCGATTTATTGAAATATTGGCGTCAAAGAGTAGATTTGGTGAGTGGCGAGTAGTGAGTAATGAGTAATGAGTAGTGAGTAGTGAGTAGTGAATGGTAATTGGTCGAACGGCGAGGTAAATGAGGAATGGATATTCACCTGGTAACGGATAAGTTTCATTTGGGCGGCGGGCTTGAGCATATTTTCCAATTGGCCGCGGGTTTGAAGGATATTCGATTTCGCATCTTCGGCCAACCCGGGGAGCGGGCAGCGGTGGAAAAGTTTAAGGCGCTGGAAAATGTGGAAATTTACGATAAGGGGTATCAGCCGTCGGCGGTGTTGGAGAAGAAACCCGACCGGGTGCATTTTCATCATTTGCGGCCGCTTTTGACTTTTTTTAAGAACCCGTTTCGCAAGTATGATATTCCTATCATTTTTACGGCGCATGGTTTGCATATTCACAAGTATGAGTTTTCTCGTTCGCGGCGGCGGGCCAGGGTGAACTATTTGCTGCGTTTTCACCTGGAAAAACGGCTGTTGTCGAAAGTGGACAAAGTTATTGCGGTTTCCCGCGAGGATAAGGCTTTCCTGGAGGAAAAATACGGGCTAAAGAATGTGACTTATATCGCCAATGGCATCGATCTTTCAGCGCTGGCATCGGCGGCCGCGATTTTTACCGATAAGAAGGCTTTGCGGGAAAAATTGGGTTTGCCCGTGGAGGATTTTTTGTTTGTCACGGTGGCCCGGTTTCATTTCCAGAAGGGGTATGATATTCTCATCAAGGCCATTGCCCTGGCCAAGGAAAAAATAAAAGAGCGCCGGGGGCGTTTTATTCTTGTGGGGGATGGGCCGGAGTTTGAGCAAATGAAGCGGTTGAGCCGGGAGTTGGGGGTATTTCCCTTTATTGTTTTTTTAGGGGCGCGGACGGATGTGTATGAGATTTTAAAGGCCTGTGATGTGTTTCTTTTGCCGTCGCGCTGGGAAGGGCTGCCGATCGTATTATTGGAAGCGGGATTTTTAAAAGTCCCGGCGGTAGCTTCGGACACGTACGGCAACCGGGAGATTATTCATAAAGACGGCGGTATTCTTTTCAATAATCTTAATAGTGGGGCATTGGCCGGGGTTATTCGTGAAGTGCTGGATAATAAATATAACCTGGATTCTTATTCGGAAAACCTGTACAATGAGGTGTTGGCCGATTACAATTTGGAGAAGATGCTGGCGGGACTGAGGCAAATTTATGAATGATACGGATGGGAAAAAGTGATTGGTGATTGGTGAATTGTAAAAGATTGCCTGTTCCAACAGGGCATTTGAGGAACAGGCGGCGCCGGTTCCCTACCAAGGGGATTACTAGATTTGCCTATTGACTTTCGAAGGCATTCTCTTTAGAATGGTCCCATGTGTAAAACAAATTTCCCGACACTAAATAAAAGGAGGATTTAAAAATGGAAAAAAAGAAAAATCAAAAGGCTTTCACAGTCAGATTGGGACATGTGTTGATTTTAACATATGTTTTAGTATTTTTTATCGGGGTTAGTCAAGGTTTTGCCAGGGATGATTGCTCCAAAATTTACCCAAATCCTATCATAAAATTCGATCATAAGGATGCGGCAGGGAGAATATATATCCCGGTTACGAATTGGGCAGTTTATCCCAATGAAATGTTCCGCCAGGCGCCCGAGCTGCCGCCCTGCGGAGCAAACGCTAATTCCTCCCGGACCTGGGTAGACATTTATAACGCCGACACCAACGCAAAAATCTATGGCTTCTGCGTTTTTAATTCCAATGATGGCCTCACGAAAATTTGGTTTATGCCGGGCGCACCGAAAGGTCGAGTCTACATTATCTTAAATGATAGGGCTTGCCGGAAAAGCTATAAATCGAACATAATACCGTGGGGCATCCAGGATAACTGCGCCAGAACCTACCCAAATCCTATCATAAAATTCGATCATAAGGATGCGGCAGGGAGAATATATATCCCGGTTACGAATTGGGCAGTTTATCCCAATGAAATGTTCCGCCAGGCGCCCGAGCTGCCGCCCTGTATTTATAACGCCGTCACCAACGCAAGAATTTATGGCTTCTGCGCTCTAAATTCGAATGATGGCCTCACGAAAATTTGGTTTATGCCGGGCGCACCGAAAGGTCGAGTCTACATTATCATCAATGACCGGGCTTGCAAGAAAAACTATAAATCGAATATTATCGCCTTTTAACACCGAAAAAATTAATTAAACCCATTTCGTTTCAGCAAGGGTTCGATTTTAGGCGGCGCGCCCCTGAACCGTATATAGAGGACCATGGCGTCCGCGGAACCCCCTTTTTCCAGGATATTTTTTCGGAATGCCAGGGCCGTTTTGGGGTCGAAAAGACTCGTCTCCTTAAATGCTTCAAACGCATCGGCATCCAGGACCTCAGACCAGGTATAACCGTAATAACCGGCTGAATAACCGCCGCGGAAAATATGACTGAAATAGGGACTCCGGTACCTTACCACAATCTCGGGGATCATACCGATCTTGTTCATGGAATCCGCTTCAAATTTTTCCACATCAAATTTATCGGGCCCGGTCAGCTCATTCAACGTATGCCAGTCCATATCCAGGATAGAGGCTGCCAGGTATTCCACGGCATCGAACCCTTTATTAAAAAGAGTGGCCTTTTTCATTTTATCGATCAGTTCCTGGGGAATTAATTCGCCGGTCTGGTAATGCCTGGCATAGAGTTTGAGCACTTCCGGGTCCAGGGCCCAATTTTCCATGATCTGTGAGGGTAGTTCGGAAAAATCCCTGGGTGTATATGGTCTATTGAAGGAACTCTGAGAAAGCAAGCTATTGAGGCCATGACCGAATTCATGGAACAATGTTTTGACCTCGTCGAAATTCAACAGGGCCGGTCTATCGACAGTGGGCTTGGTAAAATTGCCGTTATTGGTTATCACCGGCGTAACCTTTTTGTTGTCCTTTCTTAAGGCCCTTCTTAAAGCGCCGGCCCAGGCGCCGCTCTGCTTGGTGGGCCTTGGAAAATAATCCGTATAGAGGATTCCTACATGTGAGCCGTCGGCTTCCTGCACTTCAAATACCCGGGCATCCGGGTGGTATTTGGGAATGTCGATTTTTTCGATAAATTTCAGACCGTAAAGCTTGTTGGCCACCTGGAAAGCGCCGTCCCGGACATTCTCCAATTTAAAGTAAGGCCTGACCACATCATCGTCCAGGCTATACCTGGATTTTCTCAGTTTTTCCGAATAAAACCACCAATCCCAGGGTTGGAGTTTAAATTTCCCACCTTCTTTATCGATGAGTTCCTGGAGTGCGGCGGCCTCATTTTTAGCCGCGGCCAGGGCCGGTTTCCACAATTTATAGAGCAGATCGTAAACATTGGTGGGCGTTTTGGCCATGTTTCGTTCTACCATAAATTCGGCAAAGTTCCCATAGCCCAGTAGTTTTGCCTTGTCGATGCGCAGGGAAACGATCCGGGTCAAAATCGCTTTGTTGTCCAATGAGTCGCCGTGATTGCAGCGGGTGATATAGGCGTTGAATATTTTTTCCCTGAGGTGGCGTTTTTCAGAAAACTGGAGGAAAGGGATCAGGCTGGTTTTCGCAAGGGTAAATACCCATTTGCCGGTAAGGCCCCGACCGGCGGCGGCCTGGGAGGCTTCATCGACGACCCACCGCGGCAGGCCTGCCAGGTCGTTTTGCTGTTCCAGTACCAACTGGAACCGGTTATCTTCAGCCAGGACATTGTCTGCGAATTTCAGGGAAAGAACGGCGAGTTCTTCATTGATCTTCCTCAAGCGGTCTTTGTTATCCGGGGTTAAGTTGGCCCCGCCCCTGACAAAGTTCGTATAGTATTCATCCAGAATTGTTTGCTGCGCTTCCGTGAGATTTAGCAGGTCTTTCTGGGCATAAACAGCTTTTACCCTTTGGAACAGTTTTTCATTTAAGAACATATCATCCCTATTCCTGGTTATTAAAGGAGAAACTTCCCTGGCAACTGCCTGGAGTCGGTCGTTGGTATCGGCGGAGCGCATGGCGTTGAAAACATTCTCCACTGCACGCAACAATGCGCCGCTGTTGTCCAACGCTTCAACAGTGTTGGCGAAGCTGGGGGGTTCCGGGTTGGCGGCAATCGCCCGGATTTCCGCCTGCTGCTGTACGATTCCTTGTTTAAGCGCCGGTAAATAATGTTCAACTTTTATTTTATCAAAAGGTGGAACATCAAACGGGGTATTGTAGGCGCTTAAAAACGGGTTATCTTCAGCGGCAGCCGCGAATGCTGCAAGAAACAATAACACAAACAATATATGAATTTTGATTGTTTTAATTTTTATGTTTTTCATATATAGATTGTACAATAAAATGCCTATCTGTTCAATAACGGCGAGTGAATCTTTACAAACAAATTTTGGCGGTCCCCTTGACACCCTAACGCAGCAGCGCTTCTTTTTTCCCTGGCAAGACCTTATCCGGAAAAATTGAATAATTGGACTGTTCCGAATGTCAAATATTTTTGAAAATAGTGCTGATCCGATCAGGAAACAGGAATTAAGAATACCGTTCGCCTTCGGCAGTAAAAATTGTTACGGTTTCGGACCTTGACAAATCTTAACCCATGCCATAAAATGAAGGCATGAACGAAAAACCAGGAAATATAAATGAAAAGCCGTATCGAAAACCGGTTCGAATGTTTGAAAAATCAGGAGTGGTATATCCTGAGATGTCATATTATGTTCCTTTAGAAAATGTCGTCAACTCCGATAAGCAAGACATTAAAACCATGGTGGACCGGGGCCGGTATTTTTCCATGTTTGCCCCGCGACAGAGCGGCAAAACAACCTTTATCGAAGCATTATGCGAACAATTGCACCGGGATTCCACCTATATAGCTATCTTTTTAAGCTTCCAGGAGTACAAAAAACTGGACAAACCGGAATTTTATGCGGAAATCGAAAAATATCTCTACGACCAATTGAGCACAAGACTAAAACAAGTAAACTGCGAAAAAACCGAAGCCGTTCAACAATTTCTTAATCGACACCATCTCACCAACAATATTTCTTTCAAAGCATTGTTCGAAGGATTAAACGGCATCCTCCAATTCAAAAAAATCGTCGTTTTCATAGACGAATTTGATGGGATTCCCCAAATCGAATTGGAGAGTTTCCTGACTACCTTAAGGGAATTATATCAAAAGCATAAAAAAATCACGCACAAAGCCCTCTATTCCATCGGGTTGATTGGGATTCGAAATATTACCAAACTTGTGGTGGGTGGAGTCTCGCCCTTTAATATCGCGGACCATGTGGAAATACCGCCGTTTTCTTTAAAAAATACCAGGGACCTTTATGCCCAATACACGGAAGAAACCAACCAGCCTTTTACGGAAGAAGCGGTAAAAAAGATCCACGAAGAAACCGGCGGCCAAACCTGGCTGGTCAACCGGTTGGGCGCCATTTTGACCGTGGATGTCAAACCGGAAACAGCGGAACCCATCGATGAAAAGGATGTAGATAAGGCCATCCAACTCCTGCTGGATGAGAAAAATGACCACTTCGACAACCTTTATGAGAAAGCCAGGCTATACAAAGAGACATTCGTCGAGATAGTTTTCGATAATGTCAAATATAGGGTAGACAATCAAGACCAAAGTTGGTTAGAGCAATACGGGCTAATTAAGAAAAAAGAAGCCAAAGCGGTAGTGGCCAATAATATTTATAAAAGGAGATTTACCGAAACCTTTTTCACTGAGGTGGACATCAATGAAAATATTTTAACGCAAGCGGTTGGGCTTCCGGGAGATAGTCTGGATATGGAAAACATTCTCCTGGATTTTGCCAGATATATCGCCCAGATCGGCGTCCGGGCATTTTATCAAGAGGATAAACCCTATGAAAAAGTGGGCCAATTTCTTTTGACCGCGTGGCTCTACCAATTTGTCAGGGGGGGAGAAGGGGAACTCCATTATGAAATTGTGACCGGGTTGGGAAGAATGGATATACTTTTATCCCATAAAGGCAAGAAATATATTATAGAAACCAAAGTGAATCGATATGATGACATTTCAACGATACTGGGAGAAGGAATTATCCAGGTATCCCGTAAATATTTGGCCACCGAGGGGGTAGGTGAGGGGTATCTGGTTATTTTCGATACCCGGACGCCCGTGGGCGTTTCCTGTAAACCTCAATATCACCAGGAAGGCGACAAAAAAGTAACCAGCTTCACCATCGGCATCGGTCGAAATGAATAAGACCGGGAGCGTTTATACTTCGCTGTGCGATACCAACCGGGTTCCGCAAAAGATCAATACCAGTTTTTTCAACGTGGTTTGACCGCTGACTTTTTTAAATTTATCATCCAGGCAATAGCGGTTTAACTGCGCTTCCGCTTTTTCCTTTACCTCTTTTATCTTTTCCGGCGTCAATTCTTTCTTTTTGGCCGGGGGTTTGATATATTTGATTTCGATAACGTATGAAAACTTCAATTGGGGGTATTGAGCCAGGAACGGTTCCAACACCAGGTCGGCATATCCCTTATTCAGCTCTTTTTCCGAAGACACCAAGTATAAATCGGATAAGCCCAGGTAAACATTCAAAAACGCCTGGATGGCTTTTTCACCCGTGATTAAATCCCTTATTCCCATCGATATCTCCATCTGTTGGATAAGGTATTCGATTAACGGTTTCCATTTTCCCTTAAAAGCCATCTCTTTCATTAAGTCTTCATATTTACTCAAATTAACAGTTAAAATACCGGTTTCTTCATAGGTTTCTTTGATATAGTCGTAGTACAAGCGTTTGATGGATTCATTGGGGATTTTAAGAATTGCCTTATTTTCTTCATCGATGCCGTCGATGGTGAGGAGGCCAAAATAGTACAAAAGAGAAATAAAGTTATTGGGGTGGGTGAGTTTGTCTATGGGAAATCCTGTTTCGATGGTAGAATGGACAGAACCGGTTTCTATGATATGTCGAAGCCTGGAGAAATTTCCATTGGTCTGAATGGCGCTGGCGCCTTGTTTATCGATAATAATCAAATGGCGTAATTTACCATAATCGATCCTGACGTTGCGGTCGATGAGATTAGTGGGGATATCGGAGTTTTTCATATATTCTCGAAGGAAATATAATACATGAACAGAGTTAAACACTTCACGGGTGGAATGAAGCGAAAACCGGTAATGGTTATACCACTGACTCATCAACTCCAGTAATTCAGGGGTGGAATGGCGGATTTTCCCGGTTTGCCTATAGTATTCGATCATGGTTTCCACTTCGACTTGAGTAAATCCCAGGATTTCATTTATATCCCAATCCAGCGAGATGTTCGTCGCGATATTGAACCCGGAGGTAACATCGTCCAGGGTGATAGGGGAGACCCCGGTCATGAATAGCCGGGATATGGAGGCGTTTATCCTGGAGGTTCCACCTTTGAGTACATTAAAAAAAGCCCGGAGAAAGCCCCCGCCGTGGGTTATTTTTTCAAATTCCTTTTCACCGGCTTCGGATAGTATGGTATTGGCAAAGTTATCGTATTCATCGATGATGACATATAGTTTTAGATTTTTTGTCTTGCAGTACCTTAATAACGTTATCATCACTTCGGATGCGTTTTTTTTGTCGCTGAATGCGGCATCTGCTTTTTCAACATCGATCTGCAGGAGTTTTTCATATTTCTGTACAAAACCATAGGCGGATTCTTTGATATAATCGAGGAATGTTTCCTCTATCCGTGAAATATCCGGGGCGATCATTGAAAAATTCAGTTTTAAAACCAAGTAACTATTTTTTTCTGCCGTCGGTTTATTGTGGATATCGGTGCCGCTGAAGAGGAAATCAAAACGGTCTTTTAAAGCGATGTCGTAGTAAGCTTCCAGTATTCCCAGGAAGAGTGATTTACCGAATCGCCGGGGACGGAAGAGAAAAATGTACCGGCTTTTTTTTTCGATATCCCGGATAAAGCGGGTTTTATCCACATAATAATAATTGCCGTCGCGAAACTCTTTGAAATCGGAAACTCCATACGGCACCTGTTTTAAATCTTGTTCGTCTATCATTTGCTTTATCTTAAACCAAAAAGTACCAATTGTCAATTGCTTAGTAGCCCTGCTGTATGAATAGCCACCAAGGCACGAAGTCACAAAGTAACACCAAGGGGTTTACTATTAAAAAACTCTTTGTGTCTTGGGATGTGCCGGGTTTAAAACCCTGCCAATCTAACCAATTGAGAGGAATTGGTAATGTTAATTGTTCGTATGACATTTAGTCGCGCAATGGCGTGTGCGGGTAACCAATCACGCGAAACATTGTGGTCAAGCAT
>JAPKZK010000116.1 GCA_026393835.1 Candidatus Aminicenantota bacterium
TTACGGCAGGTATGATATTATGATTATTCCAAAGAATCGCGCCCAAATCGGTTATGTAATCGAATTCAAGTCCGTGGACAAAGATGATAACGAAACCGTGGATACGGCGTTGGAAGCAGCCCTGGCCCAGATCGAGGCAAAGAAATACGAAACCGAACTGGTGGAAAAGGGAATAAAACACATCAAAAAACTAGCGATCGCCTTTTCAGGCAAAGAGGTCTTTGTAAAGGGATGATTTCTTTGCCTGTCACTTTTATGTCCCCCATGATTCAGTCGGTTCAGGCAACAGATGCAAAATAGTTTGTTTCGACATACGTTAAGACATTTTTTTGACTGTCCCCTAATCGCCTAATCGCTACTCTCGGAACCCCCAGCATGGGGGCGCGCAGTGAAGGAGTGAAGGGGGGATTGAAAAAATAGGGCATGATGGTTTATAATTTCCCCTTAGAAAAAAGGAGTCCGCAATGAATGAAGAAAATGTGGCAATAAGAAAGTTCCGCGCCGATGATTATGATGCGGTAATGGCCTTGTGGAAGGCATCGGGGCTTCCCTTTAAACCCAACGGTAGGGACAGCCGGGAGAAGATATTAAAAGAAATCACGCAAGGAATAGCATCATTCCTGGTAGCTATCAAAGGAGACACGATTATCGGGACAGTGCTGGCGACGCATGACGGCCGCAAGGGATGGATCAACCGCCTGGCGGTGGCAACGGAGTTCCGGGGCCTGGGGATCGCACAGCGCCTCCTGGAAGAAGCGGAAAAAACCCTTTATGATCGCGGCATTGAAATCATTGCCTGCCTGATCGAAGATTATAACCAGACCTCGATGTCCTTTTTTCAAAAATCGGGTTATATTAAACACACGGATATTTTTTATTTTACCAAACGCCGTCACCCAGGTGTATAGGTTTTATTTATATTGACATTTTTTATCCAGGATGATATAATTGACTCTCAAAGAATAGGCTGTCAAAATAAAAAAAAGGAGATAAAATCATGAAAACAAGAAACATGAACAAAAAATTTGCACTTCACAAACAAACCGTAGCCAATTTATCCATTTCCGAGCAAGAACTCGTGCGGGCCGGCGCGGATGAAAAGTGTACATTCACCGTGTGCAAATCCACCTCGGCTTACTATTATTCCTCCAGCGCTTATGTCATCAATACCGTAGTCATCCCCTCAGCCCAAATGAATACCCGGAACCTTCCTTGCTATATGGAACCCACCACGGATACCAGGTAAAACCGATCATTAAAAATCATCCCGGAAATTGCCCGCACAGTGGGTGATTCCCGGGGTGATCTATTGTAAAAACAAATCCCATGAACCCTTCCAACAACTCCTCCGATTGGAAGCCCTTGCTGGATGTTTCTAGCCCAGGACGCATCCTGTTTTTAAAAAAATTATCCGAAATTGCGGAAACTCTCCTGACCCATCTGCCTACCTTCAAAAGTAATAACGGCATTGTTTCGGACCGGGTAGGCGCCGTACTGTTCTTGTTTTATTATGCCAAATTCATGAATGACGACAAATACGCCCAGATTGCTTTCGACTTGATATCCATGGTTTTTGACGAACTCAGCAATGAAATCGCCGATGGGCGTTTAAGCAGCGGTTCCGATGGACTGGCCGGCGTGGGCTGGACCCTCGAACACCTGGCGCAAAATGATTTCCTCGAAATCGATACCAATGAAATGTTGGGAGAGATCGACATATTCCTGTACGAAACCATGCTGAAGAACATGGAAAAAAGAGAATATGATTATCTCAATGGCGCCCTGCAAAAAGGGCTTTATTTTTTGAGCAGGCGCGGCAATCGCCAAACATCGGTTTACCTCTCACATTTGGTGGATGTGCTGGAGAAAGTCGCGGAAAAGGATAAGGACGGAGGACTCAAATTCTTGAGCCGAGTGCCCGATGACGGGGGAGGGGAATCATACGTTTGCAATCTCGGTATGGCGCACGGGATGCCATCTATTGCCTGGTTCCTGGGTAAGTTGTTGGACCTGGATATTGCCCGGGACAAAGTCACCGGCTTATTAAATGCCTTTGTTTCGTATATTTTCAAGCACTTCCAGGACACGTCGGTCCGGATATCTCATTTTCCCGGTTGGGTAATAGGAGAATCATCTCCTGCCGATAGCCGTTTAGCCTGGTGTTTTGGAGACCCGGGATTGGGTATCGGTCTCTGGCAGGCATCCGGAAGCTGTGGTAATAAGGACTGGGAAAAAATGATCACCGATGTTCTACTACATTCGACCGGTAGGCGGGATCTCGAAAAAAATGCCGTGGTGGATGCCGGGATGTGCCACGGAACAGTGGGGCTCGCCCATATTTACAATCGAATGTTTCATTATACCGGGATAAAAAATTTTGAAGACGCCGCCCTTTATTGGCTGGATGAAACACTGAAAATGGCTACCTTCAAAGATGGGTATGCGGGTTTCAAACGTTATCATTCCCAGTGGATCAACTCGGCGGATATTTTCGATGGCATCAGCGGGATCGGTTTGGCATTACTCGCCGCCGTTTCAGACAGCGAACCGCGCTGGGATCGTATGATGATGATGAGTTGATCGATTGATTGCACGCATTTGGAGCGGAAAAGTGGAAACGGGAAGGGCAGACTCGCTGTGCTAAGGTTTTTTTGCAGTTTTTTTTCGCTGGATCGAAGCCAGGAACCCCCAGGCGACGCCTATTATCAGCCCGGCGGCGTGGGCGACATTGGCCATGCGGCCTAACAGGCCTGTCAGGCACAGGAAGTACCAGCCGATCATCATAAAGACCGTGATCCTATGCAAGTAGATTTTAGAGCCGGGATCGTATTTGCTTTTCATCCAGCAATAGCCCAGCAGACCGTATACTACGCCGGACATACCGCCGAAATAGGGACTGGAAACGAGGTATTGGGCCAGGTTACTGGCGGCGGCCGTAACTGCGATAAATATCCCCAAAATCAAACTACCCTGCCGTTTTTCGATCATATTCCCCAGGGTATAGAGCCAGAGCATGTTAAAGAACAGGTGCGCGAAACCGAAATGGACAAAAATGGGGGTAATGAGTCTCCAGAATTCTCCCGCGGAAACTTCCGGGAGGCCTTTATGCCATTGGATAATCCCTCCATCGCTAATAATATCGGTAATAAAAAATTCCTGCAAAAACGAGTTGTTTTGTCCCAGTCCGGAGAAGAGGCCCACCATCACTGAAATGATGATAAGAAACAGGGTAACATTACCGGTAAATTTACCCGGGGATGTGTGGGTTTTTTGTTGATGCTCTTTCTCTTTCTTTTTCTCTTTTTGTTTCTCTTTTTGTTTATGCTCCTGTACTTTTGGGGTTTTTGGGGGGATATCCCGGGGTTCGGTTTCCCCGGGTGGGGAGAGGAATTGGGACAATAATTGTTCGGCGCGTTTCACTTCATCTTCCCAGATGACCCACAGTTCATAGGTGCCGTCCGGTTCGATGGCGATTTGATTATCGATTTTCAATTGGTTCAGGTGTTTACTAAACGTACGGGCAAGTCCTTCATCGTCAAATTTTCCTATTAATCTCATGCAATTTCTCCACTGCAATTATAAAGCTTAATGCTTCCTGTGTAAAGTAAAAAATGTTTGTTTCCATACATTCGTTTTTTATGGTAAAATTTAAATATGCAAATGTACACTACCGCTTGCCCACGAAATTGTTACAGCACTTGCAGCCTGAAAGTCTACGTGGAAGACAACCGTATCCGCCGCATTGAAGCCAACCCGGACAACAAAGCCGCGCCCAAAGGCCCGTGCCTCAGGGGTTTGAGCTACGTCGAGCGCACCCACTCCAAAGATCGCATCCTTTACCCGATGATGCGAAAAAAAGATTCCCTGGAATTTGAGCGGATTTCCTGGGACCGGGCGCTGGATATGATCGAGGAAAAATTACGTTATTTCAAAGAACGTTTTGGGCCGCGGTGCGTGTTATTTTATTCAGGCAGTGGGACCAAGGGATTATTAAACGAAGTGGGTTCGAATTTCTGGAGGCTTTATGGGGGTTATACCGCTACCTACGGCGATCTGTGTTGGCCGGCCGGCCTGGAAGCCACGCGCCTGACCCTGGGCGAGAATAAACACAACGCGCCCTGGGATATTGAAAACGCCAGAACGATCATTCTCTGGGGTAAGAACCCGGCGGAGACCAATGTCCAGCAGATGCGTTCCATCGACCGGGCGGTTGAAAAAGGGGCGAAATTGCTGGTCATCGACCCCCGGCGTACGCTTTCGGCGGACCGGGCGGAGTTGCTTATTCAACCCAGGCCGGGCGCCGACGGCGCTTTGGCTTTAGGCATCGGCCACTTTTTGGTCAAACATAATCAAACCGATAATGAATTTATAGAAAAATATGTGCTGGGATTCCCCGAATATAAACGGTTGGTATTGGACTTTGACCCGGGAAAAGCGGCTGAAATAAGCGATGTACCGGTCCCCTATATACAACGGTTGGCGGATGAAATCGCAAATGGAAAACCGGTGTGTCTTTGTCCGGGTTTCGGTATGCAGCGGTACACCAACAGCGGCCAGGCCATGAGGGCGATGTTGGCGCTTATGGTTATCACGGGCAATATCGGCATTTCGGGCGGTGGGTGGTGGTACGCCAATCTGCAGAGCAGTATTTTTAGCAAAGTCGGCGACCCCATTGACTTTTACCCGCCGGAGAAACCGGACGGCGTGGCGCGGATTTCCATCTCTGTTGCCCTTTTGGGACAGGATATGTTGAATCAAAAAGACCCCCCGCTAAAAATGATCTGGGTAGAACGGGGCAACCCGGTAACGCAGAACCCGGATACTAATACGGTATTAAAAGCGTTCCGTTCGTTGGATTTCCGGGTGGTGGTGGAGCAGTTTTTTACGGACACGGCCAGGGAGGCGGATATCGTACTGCCGGCCAAGTCGATGTTCGAGCAGTCGGATGTGATCGGCGCTTACTGGCACCCTTATATTCAACTGAAACAAAAGGTGATTGAGCCGCCGGGGGAGGTGAAACCGGAATCGGAAATCTACCGGCTGTTGGCGCTTCGGTTGGGGTTTCCCGGGGAAGCGATGGCGGAGAAACTGCCCGGTCCTTCGGACCGGGAGATCGACGCTTTTTTGGAAAAGAAATTGGAGCCTTTCCCGGGGTTATCTTTGCAGCGGCTGCGGGAAGGGCCCATTTTGGCGCCGGGGATGGAAGAGATCGCGTTTTCAAATTTTATATTCCGGACGCCGTCGGGTAAAATTGAGCTTTTTTCGGAGGAGGCCAGGGAGCGTTGGGGGTTGGACCCTTTACCGGTTTATACGGAGCCCGTGGAATCGGTGCGCGGGGCGTCGCCGGAAGCGAAAAAGTACCCGCTTTACTTTATGACCCCCAATACGAAGAACCGGACTCATTCGCAGTTCAACAACTTGAAACTGATTCGCCAATTCAGTCCCAAACCGTTTGTGGTGATGAACCCCGAAGATGCAATCCAGCGGGGGATTGTAAACAACGACAGGGTTCGTATTTTTAATGACCGTGGGCAATTGGAGGTGGAAGCGCAGATCGATTTCAGTATGAAGAAAGGGTGTGTATGTGTGACCAATGGGTGGTGGATCACGGATGGGGGGACGGTGAATTTTCTTTCGTTGGGGCGTGAAACGGATATGGGGCATGGCAGTGCATTTCATGAAACGTTGGTGGAGCTAATAAAACTATAAATAGATGTTTTTGGGGGTGTCGGGACCTTTTTTCAAAAAGGTCCTGACCCGCCGGAGCCAGCATGCTGCTGGACCCGCTTTGCACGGCCCTGGTGTTTTCCGATGTATTGGGCCTCATCTCAAACCATTATTTGGAGTCCCAGCATGGGACCCGCCGGAGGCATAGTTAATCGATGAACAAAAGTTTTATTTTTGATCTGAATCGCTGTACCGGGTGTGGGGCCTGTATCGTGGCCTGTTCCATTGAAAACACCGGGAAGCAGGACCTTAACTGGCGGCAGGTTTACGTTTTTAATGAAACCCGTCACCCCGATTTGTCCTTGTTTAGTTTATCCATGGCTTGTAATCATTGTGCATCCCCGGCCTGTTTGAAGAATTGCCCGGCCTCGGCGTATGCCAAAGACCCCGGGACAGGGGCCGTGACCATCGATGCGTCGCGCTGCCTGGGGTGCAAGTACTGTACCTGGGTATGTCCATACGATGCGCCGCGCTTCAATGAGGTTCGTGGGGTAATCGAGAAGTGTGATTTCTGTATCCGGAGGCAGGAAAATGGAGAGGCCCCGGCCTGTGTTTGCGCCTGTCCCACCAATGCGCTGCGGGTAGGGGATTACGATGAAACCGGGGAGACCCAAACCATTGCCGGTTTCACAAAAACCGGGCTGCGGCCGGCCATTCGTTTCAAAGAGCTGAGGAAGGGGCGGCAGGTCCCGGAAGCCACGGCTCCCCCATCGAAAGAATCCGTGGCAAAGCTCTTCGAATCTTCCCAGCATATCCCCGTTCCTAAAATTACATTAAAGGCAGAGTGGGCGCTGCTGCTTTTTACCACTTTGGCGGCCCTGCTGGTATCATGGTTAACCGTCATGCTGCCGACGCCTATGGGCATTAACCCCTATATATTCCTGGGGGCCGGGTTATTGGGTCTGGCTCTTAGTACGGTGCATTTGGGGAAAAAGGAGCGGGCCTTTCGGGCGATTTTTAATCTTAAAAGCTCCTGGTTGAGCCGGGAAATACTCTTTTTTTCACTTTTCCTGGGGTTGTCTGCGGCTTACTTGATTTTCTTCCCGGGCGTCCGGGATGTGGGTAGGGCAGCCGTGGCAATCGGTTTTATCAGTCTATTTTGTATCGACCGGATTTACCAGGTAGCCATGAAGGTGGGGCCGTTGAATTTTCACAGCGCCCATACATTTTTCAACGGACTCTATTTCACCGGCATCCTGACGGTAAATGAATCGATCATCGAATGGATGGGTGGATTAAAACTTTTCCTGTATCTATACCGCAAGTTTCATTTTATGCGAACCGGGAGGAAGATGCGGCCATTGGTAAGTTTTTTGCGGCTCGGTTTCGGGTTCCTGGCGCCGCTTTACCTTTTGATAGAGGAGCCCGTGACCCCGATAAATAATTATGGATATATTATTATCAGCGTCATCATTGGCGAGGTGATCGATCGTACGGAATATTACGCTGAAATGGATATTATTACACCGCGCAAGCAGATGCTGCTTGATTTGGAAGCCGCCATGTCCCGGAACAACCTTGACCAGTGATTCCTTAATGGGGGCTAATTGTCAATTGTCAATGGTCAATGAAGGTCCGGGCGGGACAGCCCAATTTTTTCCCCTTTTATTTCTTTTTTTTCTTTTTTCTTCTCTTTTTTGAGGGTATTAGATGTTTAACATTTGAAATTTCACCCAGGAAAGGCATTAGTGGTGGTGGAGGTAGAAGTGCGCGCCATTTTTCAGCTTCATCCGGGCGATCGGATTCCTCGTATAGATTGATCAGTCGATCGATGATATCTTCTTGATTTTCCACCCCCGGTACATCCAGCCCTCTTTTGAGAATTTCTTCCCCTTTTTTAAAATCCTGCTTTTCCTTAAAACCCAGCCAGTAGCAGTCTGAATATCCGATCCACCCCCATCCCCATTGGGGGTCTTCCTCCAGCCACTCTTCAAACAGCGACGCCGCTTTTTTTGTTTTTCCCTGTTTGAAGTGAGTCTCTGCAAAAGCCCTCTTCATGTTTTGGAGTATATTCGTATCCTCGAAGGGAAATCTTTTTATGTATTCGCCGGTAAATTCGATCCTGGCTTTTGAATATTTTGAGTTACCCAGTCCGGTATTCCATAATTCCATTTCTACATCTTGCACCCAATTGGATATGTACTGGGTTCCCTTGAAATTATTATCAAAATCTTCTATGGTTTTAAAATTCCTTTCATCCATTATTTTCAATATCCATGCCCATGCCTTTAACCACATTTCGCAGCCTTCTTCTTGATTATTCCCCAGTTCACTATAATCAATTTGCATCAGTAGATCATAGCCATTTTGTATCAGGTCGTCGAGCATTTCAAAGGAAGGTTGGTCCGGGGCCCAGCGTTCCCATAAAACTACCAGGCAGGTCCATATCCAATCATCATGTATCCGGTGTGTGAGTTTTACCTGGGGATGCTCCTGGTTAATATACCAATAAAACATCTCTTCAGCCGATGAGAATCGCTTAACCATTTGTAAAAAGGTAGCTTTATTAATATCAATCCCGAAGCTTTTAAGTTTCTCAATTAATTCCTCGTCGGACAAAGCTCTTCCATCAGAAACAAAAACCATTCCCTCTATTTCCTCGGGGCTAAACTTGTTTTTTTCTCTTTCACACATACGATGCATTGCGACAAATGAAAACTCCATATTGTTCTCCTTTTTCTCCTGCCGGGGGAAAGGGCCTAACATATCTTTACCTCCGGTTGAGAATGTTAAAATTTAAAAAAGGCCACATTTAAAAGTTTATTATACTCTAAAAAGTTTTATAGTACAAGGGGATAGTTAAAATTTATCCCGCTTGAACGGGGGTGAGATAATATTCTTGCCTATTCTTCCCGGGACAGGCTGGGAGGGAGAATTTGCCTGTCTCCTTTTTCCCTCCCCTCCGCATAGCTCCATCTATGGTAATTGTCAATAGATATGTCAGCCCAGGGGAAAATGCCGGGAAAAATCCGGGACTTTCCCTCCAATCACGGCATTTTTACACGTTTTTTTACCGTCCATACGGCTTTTTTCACTATCCTTACGCGGTGGGCAGATCGTTTTCAGTGGTGGGAACATCGTTTTCATTGGTGGGAAGGTCGTTTTATATGGTGGGAACATCATTTGTAATGATGGGAAGATTGTTTTATACGGTGGGAACATCGTTTTCATTGGTGGGAAAGTCGTTTTCCAGGTGAAAAATGGGAAGAAATGAAGATTTTTCGCGAAAAGCAATCAGAATGCCAGGCATTTTAGAGTTTTTTCTCGACGGACCCTTTTTGCGCCCTTTTTTGCGAACCGGGAGGAAGATGCGGCCATTGGTACGTTTTTTGCGGCTCGGTTTCGGGTTCCTGGCGCCGCTTTACTTTTTGATAGAGGGGCCCGTGACCCCGATAAATAATTATGGATATATTATTGTCAGCGTCATCATCGGCGAGGTGATCGACCGTGCGGAATATTATGATGAAATAGATATCGTAACCCCGCGCAAGCAGATGTTGTTGGACCAGGAAGCCCTCCTATCCCGAAGCAACGTTGGCCATCGATTTCTTGAATAAAGGCTAAATGTTAATTGTCACTGGTCACTGGTCAATTGTCAATGGTCAATGGTCAATTGTTAATGAAAACTAAACTCCCGCGTTGGCTTTCATTGATTTTTCGACCAGCGCTTGATGGTCTTCTTTAAACCTGTGTAACTGGGCCAGGATTTCGTAGCGCAGCAGGGGAATTTTATCCATATGATCCAGGAGTTCTTTGATCTCGCCTGGAAGGGGTAGAGGTTGTGGCTGCGGCGGAACGTTTTCCGCTGCTTTTTTCGTACGAAGCATCGGCGCTTCATCCAGGATGAACCAATCCAATGACACGTCGAATTGATTTCCCAGGTTGTATAGGGTGAAGAAATTGGGAATAGACACGCCATTTTCGTTATTGACGTAAGTTACCCTGTCGACGCCTAATATTTTGGCCATATTAGTGATTGAAATATACCTGGCTTTGCGGATTTTTTCCAGTTTGCCGCCCATTAATTTTGCGAACTCTTTTCTATTCATGATATCTCCTTATTTTAAAGTTCCATAAGGTTTGTATACGTAACCGAGAGTGTGAAAGTTCCCGGTTTTTATGATAAAATGCAGCGCGAACGTATTATTTTGCTGCGCCCGGGAATCAAAAAGCTTTGACGGGTAAGTAAAAAGATCTCATGGGAAAGCAAAAAGACTTCCCTGCAAAGCAAAAAGCTGCATCGTGTTAGTTATTTTAGAACTTTCTAAGTAAACTTAATTCGTTAACGCAGCTATTTGCTTAGCCGGCAATGCGTTTAGCTTTCCCAACTAAGTTATTTGACGATTAAGATACAATAAAAGCTATGTCAAACGATTAAATAGCTTTGTCACGAGATCAAAAAGCTCTCCATGCAAAGCATAAAGCCTCGCTGTCAAGGTAAATTGCTTTGCAAGAAAGGCAAAAAGCTAATATTGCTAAGCAAAAAAGCTTGTAGGCTAAGTAAAACGCATTGCGCGCAAAGTAAAAAGCTTAGGGCAGACACCTGGCAACGGTAAAAATAAAATCGTTTTGGAAAGCGGCTCATCGGAAAACCTTTATGGATGACATTTTAACCGGTTAGGGTTTGATAAATCAAACCCTTATTTTGGGAAGAGTTCCTCTAATTAAAAATCGAACGGCGCTTTGCGCCGTTCGTCGCCGGGCTTCTTAACTTCCTACTTTTCATTCGTGGGCCAATTTTCTTCGCGCCCCTTCGCGTTCTTCGCAGCTAATACTTAATTATTATCAAGGGCAAGGGTATCCCCTTGAAATACCCCCCCATTTGTTTTATAATTCTTTCATGATGAGTCGGTATTCACCTTTCTTGAAAAAAAAGCGCCCACAAATGCGGTTGAGGTATTAAAATGAAGATTGCCAGGATAGAATTAAAGGACTTTAACCAGTTTAAACATGTCACACTGGACCTGACGTATCCCAGGGGACATGAAAAAGCCGGGGAACCCCTGGATAAAGTCTGTATTATCGGTCAGAGCGGAACCGGGAAAACCAGTTTACTCCGTTTGATCAAGTGGTTTGTTTCACGGGATAATAATATCGGCGAAAATGTCAGGTTGCCTGTTCCCATCGGGGCGCGCGTGGATATGGATTTTAATGTTTCCGATTTGCATTACCGATTGTTCAATAATGAAACCAACCTGGAGTACGACTCCTTTGGAAAAAGAGGGGGGCAAAAAGCGCCGGGAAGCATTGAGATTATTGGCGGAACTCAATGTCCGCATCAGGAAATTAAAAACGGAAAACAAACTTGAATCCGAAGAGGGTCAAAGGCTTGTAGATGAAAACCTGAAAATAAAAGAGCAACTGGACTGGCGGTTGGATAAATGAGAAAAATCGATAAATCAAAAATTCTCTCCACTGTTTATAAAAAGTGGGTGGATCAACTGGATAAATGGGAACAGAAGAAAGTTGACAAATGGTGTAAAAAGTATTAGATTAATACCTGATAAAACAAGGATAAAAAATAATGAGAACAGTAACATTTGAAACACAAGTTCATGACGGCATCATTCAGATACCGGCTAGATACAGTAACTTTGATACCCAAAATATCGAGGTGATCTTGATCTCAAAGAGGGTTTCCAGGGTTGATACCGCAAAAAGCGCTTCAAAACTAGGCAATCTGGCAAGGGGAATCCTTCGTAAGTATAAAAACCCCGCTCTTATCTCAAAAGAAAAATTCGCCTGGGAAATGGCTGCGAAAGATAAACATGCTCATCGTTGATGCTAATATTATATTAAGGTATCTGTTGTTTGATAATGTGGAACTGGCAAAAAAGGCTGCCGAAATAATCGAAAACAATAAAATCTTTCTTCCATTTGAGGTGACAGCGGAAATCGTCTATGTACTTGAGAAAGTCTATAAAATAGAAAGAGCCGAAATAAGCCGTTCTTTAAAAGAGTTGTTAAAGGGCGAGAATATTCACACGTATGATTCGGATATTCTTAACAAAGCCCTGGAAATTTTCAGTTCAAGGAAAATTGATTTTGTAGACACGTTACTTTGCGGCTATTCATTAGTAAGAGATGATGAAGTAATAACCTTCGATAAAAAGATAAACAGCTATATCTTAAGGGAGAAGGGGAAAAGCAAGTGTAATGCCCCGGAGAGTAATTCATAGCCTATAATATCTTGTCTGCCCCCTTTTTCCCATGGCTGCGGGAACTTCCCCTATGCCTGCAGGAAGTTTCCCCATGGCTGCAGGAACTTCACACCGTGTTTTTATTATGGCGAATATGCCATAATTATTGTTATCAAAGGCAAAGGGCAGGCTTGAAATACATTCCCATTTGTTTTATAATTCCTTAATGATGAGTCTATATTTACCTGCCTTGAAAAAAGAAGCGTATCGATCAATCGATACTGAAACCATCCGGGAGGACATTTGATGACAAAAACAGCAGTGGGGATTGGCCTTATTAAAGAACTGGAAAAAGAATCCGGCGTCGAATTAAAACTGCGTGAGTTTAAAGAAATATTAGACAAGGAAGAAAGCGGCTATTCCGTCGATGAGGCGGGGGAAGTTAACGGCATCGCCTTTTATAAAGTGCGATTGGCTTCTTTACCACGAAGTCTTGTCCATTTTAAAAAGCTTGAAAAGTTGGTTTTATCCGGAGTGGAAGCGGAAGATTATTCCCTGCTTCAAGAGATGAAACAATTATCTTTCCTGGATTTGTCGAAAAATAATATTGAAGATATCTCCTTTCTCACCGGATTAAATAATATAGCCAATTTATACCTGGGCTGGAATCGTATTACCGATATTTCGCCTCTTCGACGCTTAACCGGCCTATCCGGCCTGGATATAAGAGATAATAATTTGACCGACATTTCTCCGCTCAGTGAATTGAGGCAATTGAACAGTTTGGATTTACAGAGTAATAAATTAACGGATATTTCCGCCCTTCGCGGATTGGGCCGTTTAACCTATATAAATTTAAACCGGAACAAAATAGACGATATCTCCTCATTACATGGATTGAGCAATTTGACTTATTTAGACGCCGCGGGTAATCAAATAGTGGATATTTCCGGGCTTAAAGACCTTGTTGGCCTGGCTTATTTAAATTTAAGCGGCAACAAGATAGAAGAAATCTCTCCCTTGCGGACAATAATTAATTTGACTATTTTGAATTTAAGTGTTAACCAGATCACCGACATTTCCCCTATCAAAATGTTGACGGATTTAACCGATCTGGATTTGAGATATAATAATATAACTGAAATTTCCCCACTCCAGGTGCTTAAATCGCTGACGCAATTATATTTAGGTGAAAACAAAATAGCCGACATCTTCCCAATCGCAGGGATGAAAAAATTGGTAGTCTTAAGTTTGCACAATAATCAAATAGGGGATATCTCCCATTTGAAGATATTGAAAAGTTTATTCTCACTCCATCTTTCCACCAATCAACTCAGCGATATCTCAGCCCTTCAGTCATTAACTCATCTAACCGAATTGCGCCTATCCCACAATCAAATCAGCGATATCTCGCCCCTTCAAACTTTAACTCAATTGACAAAATTACGTCTATCCCACAATCAAATCAGTGATATCTTACCTCTTCAAACATTAATATATTTGACGGAATTACGCATATACGGCAATCAAATCGTCGATATCTCATCCCTCCAGGGATTATCACAGTTGACAGAATTATACTTATATGCCAATCAAATTAGCGATATCTCACCTCTTCAGACATTAATGCATTTGAAGGAATTACGCCTATCCCACAATCAAATCCAAGATATCTCACACCTTCAGACATTAACACAATTGAGAGGATTATCCCTATTCGACAATCAAATTAGCGATATTTCACCTATTCAGTCATTAAAACAATTGAACTGGTTAGATCTTCGCAACAACAAAATCACCCACTTCCCCCGGGACATTGCCCTCAGCAAAATGGATATCGTGTGGGAAAATTCGTATAATTATAATGGCCTTAATCTCTACGGCAATCCCCTGGAATCTCCGCCGGTGGAAATCGTCAAGCAGGGCGCCGAAGCTGTGCGCAATTACTTTGAACAACTAACCCAAGAATCCCTGCTGCTCCTGGAATCCAAACTGCTCATCGTGGGCGGCGGCGAGGTAGGCAAAACCACTTTAATGCGCAAACTTCTGGATAACGGTTTCGTGGTGGAACCCGGCCGGGAACCCACTACCCACGGCATCAAAATCAAACCCTGGCGACTCTCCTGCTCCCTGGAAAACGACACCCAATCCAGCCGCGATATCAACCTTTCCATTTGGGATTTCGGCGGCCAGGCCATTTACCACTCCACCCACCAGTTCTTCCTTACCAAACGTTCCCTATACCTGTTCGTCTGGGAAGCCCGCAAAGATGAAGTTACCGGCCCCTTCGACTACTGGCTCAATATCATTAAACTCCTGAGCGACAACAGCCCGGTCATCGTGGTGATGAACAAGGCTGATTTGCGCCTCAAACATATCGATGAGGCCTCCTATGCCGGCGTCTTTCCCAATATTGTCGATTTCATCCAGGTGAGCTGCCTCACCGGCGACGGCATCGCCCAACTGACCGATACCATCCGCCGCGCCCTTTGCCGCATGCCCCACCTTAAAGATAAACTGCCCAAATCCTGGCTGGATATCCGCCGCCTCCTGGAACTGGAACACAAAAACTATATTGACCGCCCCCGCTATTACGACATCTGTGCAGGTGTGGGCCTGGAACCCCATGAGGCCGATTTTGTCGGCGACTACCTCCACGACCTCGGGTCCATCCTCTATTTTCAACAGGACGCCGTGCTTAAAGATACTGTTATCCTCAACCCTGAATGGGCCACCGAAGCCGTCTATAAACTCATCGATACCAGGGAAATTATCGCCAACAAAGGCCGTTTCTCCCTCAACCTGCTGCCGCAAACCTGGGACCCGGCGGCCTACCCCGCGGATAAACACCATAGTTTGATGCGGCTAATGGAGAAATTCGAACTCTGTTTCCATGTGCTGGACAGCGACGATTACATCATCCCGCAGCTTGTGCCCTCCATGCGTCCGGATATCGATTTCCCCCGCTTCCGTTTACCCGGCGCATTACGGTTGCAGTACCGCTATGTATTTATGCCGGCCGGGATCGTCAGTCGTTTCATCGCCCGTAATCACTACCTGATTTGCCAGGAAAAATACTGGCAAAACGGCGTGCAATTGGTTTACGAAGATTCCTCCGCCCTGCTGCTGGGCGATCCCGTGAAGCGAATGTTGACCGTTTCCGTAACCGGTCCGCAGGGATCGGAACTGCTGCACATTATCCGCAACCAACTGCAGTACATCCACGGCACCTTGAACATGACTTTAGAAGCCGGTCATTATTTCGAGGAAGTCCCCTGCAATTGTACCCAATGCGCCGGTTCCACCGATCCCCATGTCTATCCCTTCGCGGTGTTGAAACACATGGCCGCCCAGAACCAGGCATTGACGTGCTTTAAGAGTTACCAAACCGTGTCGCCCGCATTATTGTTGAAAGGATACCAACCGCCGCTTCCGGCGGCCACGCTGCGGGAAACGCTGCTGGAATTATTAATGGGCTTGCAGGGCATCGCCGGACATATGCGGAAAGAAGAGGACAGCCGCACCGCATTTTTGGCCCAATTGCTGCGGGTACGGGACTATCATGTCAACGAGCAAGCGCCCCGCGGCCGCTCTGAAAAAGGACTGGACCTGGGACGCCTGGATATGGAAATCCGTTCCGCCGACGGCAAACCCGTTGCCATACTGGAAGCCTTTAACCTGGAAAGTTTTGAGCGTGCGGTGATAGAGCGGCATGTGAAAAAAATATTCGGTTATGACGCCAATGGCTTGCCGGAGAATGTAATCCTGGTATATGGCGAAGCGGCGGATTTCAACCAATTATGGCGAAAGTACTTCGAGTTCCTGGCCGAAGTGAAGTTCCCCTATCCCCTGGTGGGCAGGATCGAAGAGGAAAAAACAGGCGTCGCCGATATCAAAAGCGCCCGCACCCGTCACCGCCGCAATAATGAGGAAACCGATTTGATCCATCTTTTCGTCAACCTTTTCCAGAGACCGAAAAAGAAAGAAAGCGAGGAAGAGCGGAAGAGCGGAAAAATAGCCACCAGGGCACAAAGGCACAAAGGTACACCAAGAGGTCTTGGCGGCTCATAAAAGTAGGTTGGTAGGTTTATTACGGCAAGGAAATACAAAAAGATAACGGTCATAAGCAAATCACCTGGTGAAAGCGAAGAGTTTTTGAAACAGCTTCCGGAAATGGCCCGCTTTAAGAATTAAGGGATGTCGCTTTGCCTATCCCGGATTTCCACATCACGTTTGCGTAACTTCTACGTGTGACGTGTGATATTTATCCCGAAGATCGACCCATAAATGAATCAACTCAAATTGCACCGGTTCAATACTTCTTCGCTGGATTTGCTGGCGCGCCTGGAATAACGTCCTTTCATCGAAGGTAAACGCAATGTCCGGGCAATGTGATAAACGCTTCCTTTGATACCCGTTCACTTCTGTTTCTATTTCTTTCGGGATCATACTGATAATGTACCCGATCATCATCCCGGAAGGCGACCGCTTTCCATACTCGTGAGTTTTACAATCAAATCGTTTTATTCCATTTATTACATAATTTTCATTTAGATTCCATGAATGGCTTGTATTAATGCCCAATCGTTTGCATTCTACATGGAGGGATATCTCGTAATCTTCCGGGGAATATGCCCAGGGATTCGAGCACTTGCATGTAAAATCCGGGCGTTTCCTGGTTTTCCCACCTTTCAACTCCTGTTCGGATACCGGCTGAATTGGACCTTCCCAGATAGGCGTTCGCACTTCCTGTCCCCGAATTCGGCCTACATTAAAACAGGTCTGGGTTAGGAGCAAGCTTAATATTTCGGAAATCGCGTCTTCATCACCCGAAACGAAGTTTCTTTTGGACAATTCCTGGAGCGCCATGGAAAATACTTCCATATACAGTTGTTTGTGCTTATTCCAGAGAATGATAAAAGCGGGGAGTTCACGTTTTGCCATTAATTGAATTTACCTTCCTTCGGCATGGTTTCTATCATGCGATTACACAGCGTAGCTTCAGCATCTTCCCGGGCCAGGCTTCGTGTCCAAAAACGTTTCTCATTTCTCTTAATGATTATAATTCCACTGTTGGAAACTACCTGGACTATTCCATCCATAATCATTTGCGACGTGCCCATGGGGTGCGGCAGGGTTTTTCCAATTTGTTCCAGGATATGGCCCCATTTGTCAATCTTCGGTTCAAGGTTCCATGGGTCCCCTTTATCGGACGGGAAAAACTCCACGGCAATCATGTTGCCATATGCCCCGATATGAACTTCAGCCCTCATCTCTTCCTCGTCGCCAAGATAAACGTTCCAACGCCAGCAGAAGCTGTGTATATATTTTCCAATCCAGGAGAAGTCTTTTTTTTCTATGGCCGGCATTGCCCCAATGCTGTCAATTGGTTTATAATAAAACGGCAGCGTGACCTCGCAGAGGTCACGAATCAAGTCCATTTGCTCCTCATTCAAACCATAAAGTTCAAAAACAGCGTCATCCAGATCTGCTTCCCATTTTTTACGCTGCGCTTCGATTTTTTCCCCAGACACTCCATCCCGGTGAAATAAATCGCGTTTTTTGGGCCCATAATTACGGAGGTTAGCTGCAATGGCAATGATCTTTTGTGTTGCGGGGTTGGACTTATCGAATATCACCGGGAGCTGCAGGCGTTCATCAATTAGCACTTCATCATGCCACAATCCCCAAAAGTATGTTGTTAAGAAAAGAAAATACCTGGCAAAAGAAGACCATAGTATGCCAATCACAACTGAATATTTCCACTCAGCATCGTCCGACAACTTTAAAACATGGAAAGAGTGATTATATGCATAAGACTCGGTTTCCAATCTCGCATCAATTCTTCCATTGGCGTCATCTGCCTGGCGCGGTGCTTTTGAAACGATAATCCTTTGTCCCATATAAATTTTTTCACTTTTACCGCGACATTCTACTTTAGGAGGTACTTTCTCAAAAGCTTCATTGTCAAGTTTTTCGTATCTTGAAAAAGCATTTCCCTTTAATTTTTTAAATTTCGTCAGCCAGTCTGCATTTTTTTTCTGATTGCCTTTCTTAAATCCAACGCAGCTAAAAAGAGTTTCGTCTTTTAATAAAACTGTATGCGGGTGATTCTCAAGGTAGTTCAAAAATTCCCGATCTGAATGAGAACCCCAGGTAAATAACTTCCAGATTCGATAGTCAGTTAGATTCGAATTTCGGATGATTCTCAGGTCATTTTTTGATAATAAAATGGATTGATTGTTTTTGACAATCGCACATTGTTTAGCCGACCAGTAATAAACCGGGGAATCGCCTTGTTTTTCTTTTTTGAATAACATGGCGACAAATGGTGAAATCGCACCTTTGAAAAAAAATTCTCTCACATGAGAGAAATTAAAGACTTCTTCCAGCTTTACGCAATCCATCCACTCTCTTCTGAAAGTCTGGGACTTCTTATGGTGTTTAAACAGCACACCGGCAGATACAAGCACACCGGATTTACCGTTTTCTTTAAGGAAGTCCAACACCCGCCACAGAAAAGCCTGGGAAGATTCTTTATCTCCAATCGTTTTGTCATTGGATTTACACCAATCCAATAGCTTTTGATGGCGTTCTTTTGCTTCATTGTCGGCTTCAGCTCCCGGCGCTCCCCAGGGTGGATTGCCTACGATGATGTCAGCGCATTCGGCACCGAAGCGTTCTTTCCAGGTCGGATTGGATTGGATAAATTCCGTATCAAACGCATTTCCCGGCAGAATGCAATGGAAATGGTTCTGAGATTGAATGTTTTTGGCCAACAGGTTGGGCAGTTTATTTCCCATTTTAATTTGTTGATCGATTGCCTTCGGTTCAAGGTAATGAAGCATGGAAAGATAAAGACTGAATGCGGTAATCCTTGCCGCCTCTTCGTTGACCTCGATACCGGCAATTTGCTCTTTGAGAATGCGTCTCAGTTGGTCAAATGTCAGGTCTTGTTTGTTTTTATACCATTCACAGCGAACGATACGCCGAAATGCTTCCACCAGGAAAATACCTGATCCGCACGCGGGGTCTAATACTCGTGGTTTCTTTTCCAGGACTTCCGGGGTTAAAATACGGGAAATAATAAATTCCACTAAAACCGATGGTGTGTAGTACACTCCATCCTGGCGCTTTTTACTATTTTTTTCATCATCGGCCGTAGAGATATGATAAAATTCTTCATAGATCGAACTTATTAAATCCAGG
The DNA here is from genome assembly GCA_026393835.1 of Candidatus Aminicenantota bacterium. Lineage (GTDB taxonomy): Bacteria > Acidobacteriota > Aminicenantia > UBA2199 > UBA2199 > JAKAGC01. The sequence continues at coordinate 19,077 of JAPKZK010000116.1, forward strand.
GGCACAATGTCGAAACGGTATGAATAAAAAAAGAGTTTTTTTTGAACGCCGACGTCCCCATAAAGCAAATCCTGTATTAATTTCAAATGATCCCATGTGACTACCTTTTCTTCCTCTTCAACGCCGGGGAACATGTCGCCGTTAAAATCTTCGGCCAGCTTCTTGAACAATGCATAGGTGAAGTCCTTGTCTCCAAGCACACGCGGATAATATGTTTCCATACCTGATGATTCCAATCCGCATCTCTTCACCGGGTGGTGAAGCAAGTTAATCCATCTTGTTTGTTGACCGGCGGCATTTATAAAATAATCTTTGGTCAGTATGCCGCGGTCTTCCAGGTAACGAATAAATATAGACCTCCCGATGAGTGCGTGGGCAAATCGAACCCGGTGGCCTGAGAGCCCGGCATCAATCAATTCCCCCCGGACACTCTTCAAATCCCTGATCAGGGCCTGGTCGGCGCGATTTTTAAGATCGCCGAATCGTTTATCTTCAAATACACGGCCGGATTCTATATTGTCACGATGGTACTTTTGGACTTCCTCGGAAACGAGGTGGATGTTTTTAAGAATATCCAGTGTTTCAAGTTTTTCCCAATCCTCTTCTTTGTTTTCATTCACCGGTTTTTGAGCCAGATCATACACGGTGATTTCACCGGGAGAGGCAAGAAATAGGAGTCGTGGCCGTGCAAGGCACCACACCCGGTTGAATGCTTTGACTTTTTCCCGAAGCCCCCCGTCACACTGGGCGAAAACAGCCACCGGGTTATTATCTACAAAAAAAATAGATTCAGCGCCGGCCCGCTTTGCCGCGGCAAACCATTCGCCTTTCTCAATCCAATCCTTTTCTATAGGGCAGACGGATGGCTCGGCTATGGCTCGGTATAAGCCGCCATTCTTAAAATCCAACTTATCATACAAAAGATTCAGGCTGTTCATTTCTCAATTAATTATACCGTGAAAAAATAAATTGTCAACTATAAAAACCTTTTCGACTGAAGGGGTTTTATTGTAGGTAAGCGCATTGTATTTATCCTTATGGGGGAGAATTTTTGCCTGACCTTTTTTTAAAAGGTAACAATAGGACTCCCGTCAAAAAACAAAGATGTAAACTTTTATAAATCTTAACTAAAATTTGGGGGAATGATATTATAATTACTCTATAAATTTAAATGGAGGTATACAAATGAAACGTATATTTGTTGTCATCATTCTTTTTATTATACAGGGCGTTTTGCTCTTCAGCGCCGGCAGTAACGTCACCAAAATAGGCGGATGGGGAACAGGTAACTATAATGATGTTTTTACCAGGGGTAAATACGCTTACATTGCCGCCAACAATCACGGGCTCGATATCATCGATATAAGCAACCCCGCGAAACCCGCGGCAGTGGGAAACGCAACCCTCGACTCCCGGGCCTCCTTGGCCATCGCAGTGTATGTAAATGGAAATTACGCCTATGTGGCTTGCTCGGACGGCCTGCATATCATCGATGTGTCGATACCAACCTCTCCCCAATCCGCCGGGTTTTACTCCCTCGAGCAATATTACGATCTGTTCCACCGTATACCCGCGGGGGCTAAAGATATTATTGCCGATGGAAATTACGCCTATCTGATGGTTGAATACGGTTTCAACGATTCCTGCATCATCGATATACTGGATGTCTCAAACCCGGCCCAACCCAAATCCACCGGGAGAACTATCGACATCGGCGATTGGAACGAGGCCGACCTCTTGTATCAGCGCCGGGATAACAGGAATTACCTGTTTTTTAGCAGCGATATGAATCACACCATGGAAATTTGGGATGTGTCTAACCCACTTTCCCCGCAGAGCAAAAATACGATTAATCCGATAGACAACTTTAGCGTAAACGGGAACTACGCATATATTACTTATGGTTACGATTTGAAGGTTTTTAATATCGGGGACCCCACGAATCCCCAGCAAGTTGGGACATGCACCATCAACTATTATGCAGAAGATATCTTCGCCGCGGGAAATTACCTCTTCCTGGCGGAGGAAACCGATACGACACAAGATCAGTGGCAAATACAAATAATCGATGTTTCCAATCCCACGACTCCCGCCGTTTCCGGGTCTTGCGCATTTTCAGGGGACCTGAGGGAGTTGACGGTAACTGGAGGTACGGCGTTAGCCGCGGCAGCGGAACGCGGCTTATATATCTTTGATGTGAGTAAACCCGCCTCGCCCCGGCTTTTGAAAAATTATGATTTTTCCTGGTCGCCATTTGATATTGTCGTGGCCGGCAATCGCGCTTATGTGGTGGATAGTCATATAGAATTAAATATCTTCGACATTTCCGCACCCACCTCCCCGGTTTTATTGGGAAAATACATCTCCCCTGCCACCATATCGGATATTTCCCTTTTTGGAAATTATGCATACATGACCACCTGGGATAGCGGAATAGAAATCATCGATGTGAAGGACCCCACCAGGCCGGTAAAAGTAGGAGTATGTTGCGCCGACTATAAAGTGATGAAGAACATAACGATTAATGGAAATTATGCGTATTATAACACCTATTATAATTGGTTTTATATCCTGGACCTGGCAAACCCGGTGGCGCCGGCGCCATTGGGACAACTTAAAATCACTACAGCGGGTAAAATCCATATCGATGGTAATTATGCTTTCCTGGCTGGAAATTATGGGGCAGACGTTGTAGATATAACGAATCCGACTGCCCCGGTTCTTATTTCGAATTTTTATGGGAGCTCGTATATCAGGGTGGGCAGCGTTTGCACCCAGGACGCTTATGCCTATGCCGCCAACAACGACTATTTAATTACCAGCCTGGATATTTTCGATATTAATCGACCATCCACCCCGGGACGCATCGGGAGATATATGATGAAAGACGACTATCTTTACGACCTCTTTGTAAATGATAATTATGTGTACCTGGCCGCTTCTTCCGGTCTTTATGTCATAGACGTGTCGCATCCCGGGTCCCCGGCAGCGGCCGGTTACCTGGCCGCCAATGTTTCAGACGGCGCCATGACGATCCAGGGAAAATATATTTACCTCACCACCGGCAATGACGGGAGATTTGAAATACTGGAGTTCAAAGCGGGCAAAAAACCGCCCCAATTGCGGTTGAACCGCAACAGTTTGACTTTCCATGCCGATCAAGCAAAAAATATCAGCGCGCCCCAATCCTTTTCTATCGATACTATCGGCGACAATAAGTTGGCCTGGCGGCTGGAAACCCTGGTTTGGGATGACGATGCAAAAATCGATTGGATTCAATGTTCCCAGACCAGTGGAACCGGCAGCGCGGAAATTTCCGTTGCCATCGATCCCGACAAAGTAGAGGAGATGCTCAAAAATGAACAGCTAGTTAACGATGTGGGCTGTATTACCATTTCCGCCCCCAATGCCTTGAATTCGGAATTAAAAATTAGGGTCTCTCTCAAGATCGATAGAACTACCGATCCCAATCAACCTTTCGGCGAGCTTTCCTCGCCCCCGGGCAATACCATTGTCAGCGGCAGCGTACCCGTAACCGGCTGGGCGCTGGATAATATCGGCGTGGCCGGCGTGCAAATCTATCGCGGGGCCGGCGACCAGCTTGCCTTTGTAGGCGACGCCGTATTCGTCGAGGGCGCAAGGCCCGATGTGGAAATAAAGTACCCGGATCATCCCAATTGCTTCAAGGCCGGTTGGGGGTATATGCTGCTGACCCAAAGTTTATCCTCCGGCGATGGCCCGTTGACCCTTCACGCCGTGGCCACCGACATGGAAGGCAACCAGGTCACGCTGGGGACTACGACTATAACTGTCGCCAATGCCAATTCCGCTAAACCCTTCGGCGCCCTTGATACACCGGGGCAGGGGGAAACCATTTCGGGTAAAGGGGCTATCAATTTCGGTTGGGCGCTGACGCCGCTGCCCAATACCATCCCCACGGACGGCTCCACCATCCGTGTCTGGATCGATGGGCTTGCGGCCGGACAGCCCGTGTACAATCAATATAGGCAAGACATGGCTGAACTATTCCCCGGTTTAAATAACAGCGGCGGCGCCGTGGGTTACTTTGTCCTGGATACGACGAAGTACGCCAATGGCGTCCATACTATCGCCTGGTCCGTGGAAGACGACGCGGGTAACGCCGATGGCATCGGCAGCCGCTATTTCCAGGTTCGGAATGGAACAACGGGAAGCGGCCTGGAAACCGCGGACCTCCGGTTCAAGGTCCCCGTAAACCTGGAAAATGCAGAAATAGACAGGCAGCCGGTGCAGTTCAAAACAGGTTTCCACCAGGAACGGGCCCCGGAAACGGCCTTTGTATCCGAAGAAGGCGTTAGCACGATAACGATTCGTCAATTGGGAAGAGTCGAGATTGATCTGGGAGTTTCTCCCGCTGCTCCTGGCGGGAAGATATCAGGATATCTCTTAGTGGGCAATACACAGCGGCCATTGCGCCCATTGCCTATCGGTTCTACCCTCGACACTCAAAATGGCATCTTTTACTGGCAGCCGGGTCCGGGCTTTGTCGGAACTTATGCTTTTATTTTTGTCAAAGAGGATAATAACCGGGCCCCCATCATTAAAAGATTGGCAGTCAATATTGCCATTAACTAACAAAAAACCAGGAACCTTTTTATAAAAAGGTTCCTGGACTTCCAAAAATTTTTTCTGAATTTTTTTCGTCTGCCTATATTGAATTTTTCTCAAAAATTAGATATAGTATATCCTTCAAATTTTCAAAAGAGAAAAAAGATGAAAGATAAAAAAGGCGCCCCCAAAAAAATCGGTGAGTATGTCGTTTTAGAAGAACTTTACAAAGATTCCATCGGGACCAATTACAGGGCCGTGGAAGTCGAGGAAACGGATCTTAAACCCATAAAACACAGGTTGTTGACCGAAGTGCATCCATTCTTATTATTGACCCCTGAAGAATGGAACCGGACCCATGTCCTGTGCCAACGGATTCAAGAATCCGGCATCCCCAACCTTTATGCCCCTAAAAAAATATTTAAAGACGAAGCCGGGACATTTTTCGTATTTCCCTTTATCGAAGGAAAAACCCTGGCGCAAATCGTCGATGACGCCTCCCGTAAGAAAAAACATATCCCCTTCGACCTGGCCTTTTCGATCTCCATTGCCATCGCTTCCCTCACCGAAATGGGCTCATCCCTCACCCAGGGAGGACAAAATTCCTTTCATGGCTTCTTAACCCCCGATCACATCATTTTCGATTATGAAGGCAATATCTATTTAAAGTGTTTCGGGTTATGGGCCCAGCTCGATAAAAACGAAACCGCGGTTTCTGAAATGATCCGGATGTACGCCTCATGGCTAACCCCTGAATTCATCCGCCGGGAACCCATCGGCCCACGCTCCGATATTTACCACCTGGGGTATATCGTTTACCGCATGCTAACCGGGAACTACTTTTCATACTTACCCGGCGAAGACTTCCAATCCACTTTTACCAGTATTAGTTTTGTTTCCGACCTACCTTCCACCGATATCGGATTCCTGACCAGCCTGATCGATTTTTTCAAGAAAACCTTGAACCCCGATGCCAATAAACGCTTTTCCCGCCTCAAAGAGTATAAAAATTATGTTTTAAAATATTTCCATACCGAGGAATTCTCCGAGTTCAAAACCAGTTTATCCGGCTTTATGAAGGAGCTCTATGCCGACGCCATCGAAATAGACAAACAGGAATTAAGCGACGAGTTGTCCACCCCACCAATGTTAATAAGTGCTGGAAATGTTGAAACGGATGAATCGATGGGACGTCTCCCCCTGGAGTTTGAAGGAAAAAAACGATCGAAACTCCAGGTATTTTTAATAGCCGCTGCCATCATTGTGATTACGGCTGTTTCCGGTTATTTTATTGTGGATCAAGTCGATAAAACCAAAAAAGAGCAGGCAAAGACTGCGAACCAATTGGCAAAACAGAGCCAAACAATCCAGGAATTCCAACAAAAACTGAGTACCCTGGAAAGTCAAAAGAAACCCCAAACGACCTCAACACCCCCTGTGATAAAAGAACCGGAAAAGGAAGCGAAGAAAGACAACGATAAAAAAATCGCCGGGATGACGCAGGTGAACCCTCAAACAATATCAAAACCTGCCGTGGATACACCTAAAGAAACTCCGCCGGCCGTTGTTCGTACGACAAAGCCGCCGGAAACCGGCGAAAAAAAAGATGCCCCACCCGCAACTTCAAAGGAAGAAGTGAAAGCCGCCCCCCTGGTCGCCCTAAATGAAACCACCGTCAAACCGAAACAGGTTTCCGGGAAAGAACCGGAATTTCCAGCCGCCATACGAAAAGCATATGTGGGGCGCCGGGCAACGGTTAAAACCGATTTATTGCTGGACGAAAACGGCACTGTCGCCCAGGTGGAATTATTGGAAAAAACTGAAATTCCCGCCGATGTCCAGGAGATAATCGTCGATACATTAAAGCGTTGGAAATTCACCCCCGCCCAGAAAGGGGATATGAAAGTCAAGGTAAAGTGGCCCGTCAAATTAAAGATTTTTTTCGGGGCCGACCTTTAATCCTTATATAATCTTCACCTGCTTTATCGAGCCGTCGAGCAAATCAGGATGAATACACCCGATGGCGTCCGGCGCTGTTGCAATGTATTCTTTTAGCTTATCCCCGTCCTTGAAAAATTTGATATCCGTACCTACACCGGAACCTGTAAATATTTTTTGTTTCCAGTACATTGAAAATTGAACCGCGGTCATCTTTACGATGTCCCTGGCAAATACCCCGTATAAGTCGCCGGAATTCACCACCGCCAGTTTGATTTGATTCCCGTCCGGCCAGGTGGACTTTTCCCCCAGGAAAATCTTTTGCAAATCTTTTGCGGATATTTCTTCAACCGGGTTGGCTTTGTTTACAACAACCGCATATTCACCGGGAAAGGATAACATCGATAGCGACAACAGCAATATGAATATTATTATTTTTGCAAGTTTCATGTGGCTCACCGTTAAAAGTTGTATGAGAGTTTGGTGGCAAATATATTCCATTTTTGTTTGGTGTTCATGAGGTCGTCATTGAACACATACGATTTCGACAGACCGTCGATGGTATGCCATTCCACCTTAAGGGTCCAATTAAAATTGATATCGATGCGCAGTCCCACCGTAAAATCTTTTTGCCAGGCGAAATACGCCGGGTTTCCCAGCCGGATGGAACTAAATCCTTCGTGATCTCCTTTATCGGCATAAAAGCGATCGTAATAAGAATATAAGGTTACCTTATCGCCGAATAAATAAGAGCCCATGACATATAAACCCTGCATGGTTTCATCCGATAAGGTTTCTTCTTGCCCGGTCAGGTCGAGGGAAAGCGCCACCGGCAATTCCATATATTCGGAAGTGAGGGTAAAATTCCCCAGGTTAAATTCACCGGAAAGAAAAAAGCCTTTATCGATTTTCATGTGACCGTATACCTTCATCGGATCGAGGCCGGGGATAGACAGCATGGAATTAAATTTTGTCTGCATATGCACGAAGCTGCCGCCCAACCGCAGCCCGGGGAGGGGCGTTTTCCAGATCACACGCCCGCCGACGAATTTTTGAGTGTCCATGACGATAGGGGAAATACTCATGCCGTAAGGGGCGAGACCCACGTTCACGGCGGTGTAAATTTGAATCATATAGGGGGCGTCCAGCGGGTGATTTACTCCGCCCAGGAAAAGATGATAATTCAGAGAACCGGCGCCGCCCAGGTTCAGGTTTCCGCAAAACGCGGAGCCGTTATAGGCGATGAAGACCGCGCGCATGGACTCATCGTAAATACTTTGGGGCAGTATGACCATGGGGAATAGGGCGTCCGTATCGCGGAATTCATTGAAAAAGCCAAAGGGAGTTTTTATTTTCCCTATTCGCAAGCTAAAGGCGTTTGTAAACCGGTACTCGGCGAATCCCCAGTCCAGTTGCAACTGGTGGTTTCCGATGCGTCCGAAATCCCTTGCCAATAACTGGAACCCGAGGCGCAGTTTTTTGCTTACATCCGCCGTAATGGCCAGGGCCGCTTCATTCATTTCGAACGAACCGTTCTTACTGGATTGTGGGATGAAATCATTGTGTGTGGAATAGACGAATCCCTGGGAAAGGAATCCGTTCAATTGGATTCTTTCCGAAATGCTTTCAGGGAAAATAGAGGCCATACCGCATGCGATGAATAATGCGGCAAAAAATAGGCAGCGTAAAAAGTATCTTTTCATATTTTTCTCCTTATAAGCCGTTCCCTCATCCGGGAGGCATAAAAAAATGATTATAAATAAAAAAAATAAAAATTTCAAGTAACCGGTCAGGCTATAAGGATATTTTTATAGGAATAAAAGGGTGCCCCCTGATGGCATCTTTAATGGCACTAAAGACAATCACCTTATTCTTTCTTGCCGTGGAGATATATGAGCTTATCCTGCAAAAAAAAATGCCCCTTGATTAGTTCTAAAAGTTCCGGATATTTTTTGACGGAGTTTTATCATGCGAATGTCGCGTTCAGCCTGGTTATTATCAAAAGGTATTTCAAAATTATACATAAATGCCAGGAGGGATTAGGGACAGCCAAATTTTCCCCTACCCGCTTTAAGCTTTACGGTTGACAAAAACTATCTTTAAGTTTATATTTAGCCCCCTGGATCATAATAAAAAGGAGTTATCGATAAAAAAAACAAGATCATGAGCAAACTATCCAAAATCAAATCCATATTCCTTCTTACGTTTTGTTTCTTATTTTCCCCGGCTTCGACACATTTGTTTTCCCTGCCAACGGAAACCCCCACCATCTTCCCGCTGCAAAAACAGGCGGAACTGGTGGACCAATGGTTGAAAATCCGCCTGGATAAGGTTCTACCCCAAATAATGAAACGCGAAAATATCGATATGTGGATCGTTATCTGCCGCGAATACAACGAAGACCCGGTCTTCCTGACCCTGGTCCCCTCCAATTGGTTCGCCGCCCGGAGAAACTCTATCCTGGTTTTCGCT
>JAPKZK010000041.1 GCA_026393835.1 Candidatus Aminicenantota bacterium
CCGGCCAACGATTTCACAATCCTTATAAAAAGGGGGGAGGCGATGGAAGGAACTCCTCGAAAAGGTACTGAGCCTGACGGTGTCCAGTACGGAATCTCATGGTATCGTCCTACAAAACGGCCCCCCGCGCCGCGGGGAAAAAATGGGGGGTTACCGGTCGATGGTCAATTGTTAATTGTTAATGAGTAATTAAAAATGGGGATGGAGGGGTTTGATAAATCAAACCCCTACCGGGACATCCTCTATCAGGGAATATTTACATAATATTGGTCTATCAACCAATTATCCCACTTTGAAAAACGGACAAAATCCACCGGCATGAAAGTATTGGACTCCTCATACCCGCTGTGATAAGGATCATTATTAAAAGCGGTCTTGTTCGGTGGGAAATAAATGGCTGCCCCATGGGACCCGTCCATGGCTTCGTAATGCCCCTCGGCGATTACGAACTCCCCGATGGCAACCTTTAAATCATTCGCGGCCGTTTTAATATCCGCCGAGGCGACCAGGCCCTGCACCCTATCGGCGAAATCCCATAAATCGGTTCCCCAGAACAGTTTGGGATACCCCGGGTCATGGTATGCCAGGGCGGCAGCCCGGGCAGCTTTTATATTGGCCCACTCTCCCGTGGCTTTCATTGTAAAACCATTGATTTTTGCTACCAGGTTCTCCAACTTTGAAATGTCTACCGCGGATTGAGTGACGGCTTCATCCGACGAGTAAGAAGCCACATAATCCGTTACGATAACCTTGCATAATGCTTTAGGGTCAGTTGAAGGCGCGGCGTTTAGCTTACTCAATATAGTATCGTAAGGCCAACCGTCATTGGGCTCAAAATATTCCGAACCGACCACATAGCCGGCCACGTTCCGCAAAGAGTACGCGACCTCCACCATGCCCATTAAACAAGCGTCGAAACCGACGATATCCAGTTTTGTAAACCCAATGCCCCGGTCATTTAAACTTTTCCCGGCGTCCTCGAGGGCTTGCTGCACCTCTTTCATGTACAATATATCGTCGTCGGTATCGTCCGAAGCAACGGCCTTGACCGGCCCGCTGCCCGCGCCGCCCCGGGCTTTTGCCGCAATGACTTCATCCGCCAGTTTCCCCATCCTTTTTCTCCAACCATTGCCATGATTCCAGATGACCAGGGCATAATGCTGCGCCGGGTAATTGGATATTCCCCATTCGACAAAATTTTGCAGGACCTTAGGGTCCCCCATGTTTTGCTCTCCCATATCCTGGAGCGGCGCCGTCGCTGGGTCGGCGCCCTTTTTGACCAGGAATCTCTTCGTACCGGTCCAATCTCCATAAGAATTATCAAAACCGGGAATCCTGTCCATCTGGACCAGGATATTGACCTGGGGCGACGAATCGACGCCGGCCATTTCATTAAAATCTTTTATGCCGGCCGATTCCAGGTTATTATCCGCGTCCAGGTACACCATGAATGTCCACTTACCCTCGTTCGGTTCAACGATAAAGTTCTTAGCGCTATTCCCGGAGCCGTTGCTATTGGTTACAGAGATGGGCCCCGTGGCGGCCCCCGAAGGCACCCTGACCTTGATGGCGGTTTCGGAAGCATAGGTAATATCACCCTGCGCAACCGGCGCCCCGGCAAATTTCACGGTATTCTCCTCCGGGACGCTTTTAAAATTCTTCCCTTCGATGGCGACCTCGACGCCGACAGCGCCCTTCTCAGGCGTAAAATTTGTAATAACGGGCGTACCGGGCGCGCTGGGCGCGCAGGCGGTCAACGCCAACAGACCGGCGATAAATAGCCCCCATGCAAATTTTTCCAAACATCCTTTGGTTTTTTTGTTCATGTTTTCCTCCTCCTATTTATATTATCGATCATTTCTCGCCATGTCTTCACAATGTCTTCACTATGTCTTCACGGCAAACGATCTAACCATATTATAGAATAAAAATATTTTTAAAGATAGTAATTTGAATTCAAAAACGATAACAAAATTCATTCAAGAGGGCTATCGACGAATAATCCGGGAATATCGAAGGAAAGGTTGATTTTTTAAGCGGAACATTCTAAAATGACAGGGTAGAAAATTCAATTTAAAAAAAGGTGACCTAATGACAAAACAAAAGAATGAGACATTTAAAGAAGTACCCGTGGAACAATTAAAATGGCGCTGTGACCCTGAAACCCTGGGTTTCAAAACTATCCACGATATTACCGCCTGCCCGGATATTATCGGCCAACCCCGCGCAGTCAATGCCCTGCGCCTGGGCCTGGATATCGACAGCCAGGGCTATAACCTCTTTGTCAACGGCCAGCCGGGCACGGGCAGGAAAACGGCTATCAACTGCTTACTAAAGGAAACCGACCGCATTAACCGCATCCCGGATGACAAAATATATGTCAATAACTTCAAAAACCCGGATATGCCCACCCTGATCCGCTTAAAAGCCGGGGACGGCAGGAAATTCAAAAAAGCCATGGAACAATTTGTGGACCATCTACTCAAACATATCCCGGCAGTCTATGACAGCGAGAACTACCAGGGCCGGCGCAAAGAAAAAGTCGAAACGCTAAAAGCGAAACAAAAAGAATCGATAAAACATTTCGAGGAAGAAGCCGCCAAAGAAAACTTCGCCCTGGTACAAATGCAAATCGGCGCCATGGTACGGCCCGTGCTGCTGCCTTTGGTGGAAGGAAAACCGGTCAATTTCGACCGCATCAAGGAACTGGAAACCGAAGGCAAACTGTCCAAAGGAGACCTGGAAAAAATGGAAAAGACCCAGTCCACCCTGATGGACCAACTGGAAAAAGTTTTCGAAGAACTGAAGGACCAGGAAAAAGCAGCGACGGAACAACTGAAAACCCTGGACCGGGAAATGATTAACCCGGTGATCGATGAACATATCGATGAAATTAAAAAGTGTTACAAGTGCGCGGACATAGATAAATACCTGGAGGAAGTCAAGGAAAGCGTCCAGGAAGGCCCGGAACGATTTTCCCGGCTGGCGGAAGATAAGGAAGCGGCCCCCAAAGGAAGACCCGGGGAAGAAGGCGACCCTTTTACCGAATACCGGGTGAACCTGCTGGTGGATAACGACGACGCCAAACAAGCCCCGGTGATTTTCGAAACGTCCCCTTCCTATTCCAATCTCTTTGGGACAGTGGAAATCACATTGGACCGGCCGGGCGGCGCCAGGACGGATTTTACAAAAATCAAAGCGGGTTCCTTCCTGAAGGCCGACGGCGGTTTCCTGATCGTGGAGGCCCTGGACATGCTGGTGGAACCGGGGGTGTGGCCGGCCTTTAAACGGGCCCTTAAAAACCGGCAAATGGAAATCCAGATTTATGCGCCGGTCTATATGGTCTCTATCTCGGCCATGAAGCCCCAGCCCATTGCTTGCGACGTGAAAGTGGCCATCGTGGGCGACCCCGAACTCTATCAATTACTCTACCACCAGGACCCGGACTTCAAAAAGATTTTTAAACTGCGCGCCGATTTCGATTCCGTGATGGATGTGAAACCGGAAACCATCATGGACTACGCAAATTTTATGAAACGGATCGTGACCTGGGAAAAATTACTGTCGCTGGACAACAAAGCCGTGGCCGCGGTGGTGGAATACGGCGTCCGACTGGCCGGGAAACAGAAAAAACTTTCCACCCAATTCAACCGGGTGGCGGATGTTCTCCGGGAAGCCAATTACTGGGCGCTGAAAGATAAAAAGAAAATGATCACGGATAAATATATCCATAAAGCCATCGAAGAGAAAAACCAACGTTCCGCGTTAGTGGAAGAGAAAATCCAGGAAATGATCGCGGAAGGGTCCATTATGATCGCCACTGAAGGGGGCGAAGTAGGCCAGGTGAACGGACTGGCGGTCTACGACATGGGCGATTATATGTTCGGCAAACCCTCGCGCATCACCGCCAATGTGTCCGTGGGCGACGCCGGCGTCATCAATATCGAACGGGAAGCGCAGATGAGCGGACCGACTCACAATAAAGGCGTACTAATTCTTTCCGGCTACTTGCGCGCCCAATACGCCCAGGATAAACCGCTGGCCATGAGCGCCAGTCTCTGTTTCGAACAGTCCTATTCAGGCGTGGACGGCGATTCGGCTTCTTCCACGGAAATTTATGCGCTTCTTTCGGCGTTATCGGGTCTCCCGCTGCGCCAGGACATTGCTGTCACGGGCTCGGTGAACCAGAAAGGCGAAATCCAGCCTATCGGCGGCGTCAACGAGAAAATCGAAGGTTTCTTCGCCGTCTGTTCCGCCATGGGGCTTACGGGTTCCCAGGGGGTAATGATTCCCCACCAGAACGTGGGGGACTTGATGCTGAAAGATGAGGTAATCGCCGCGGTAAAACAGGGAAAATTCCATATTTATCCCGTAAAATTGATCGACCGGGGGATTGAAATTCTCACCGGCGTCCCGGCCGGTGCACGCCAGGAGGACGGTTCATACCCAGAAGGTACGGTGAACTACCACGTGGATGAAAAATTACGGTCTTTTGGTGAAAAATGGAAACAATATAAAATGGGGAAGTAAAAAACGAATGATGAATTATGAATGATGAATGATGAAAAAAACTGGGCAAGCGGTAAGAGTTTAGCGCTTACCCTTAAACGATTCATCATTTATCATTCATCGTTCATCGTTCACCGTTCATCATTCCTAAGTCAGCAGTCAGCTTAATCGCTGATTTCCACTTCGATATTGGCATTGGGAGAGGAATAGCTTTCTTTGTTCGAGGTGATTTCCACTTCCCATTTGAAGTTGCCGACTTTGGTAGGGCCTTTATAAGTCCCGTTTTCCATTTTATTAACCTTGCAGGTCCTGTTTCCGATGGGGTGGTTAATAGCGAAACTAATGGTTACAACCTTCTGCCAGGACTCGATCCTGGGGAAATTTTTGGTCTCACCGGTATAAAAGGGATCCAATAATTTCTCCCAACGGTCCTCTTTCTTTTTAAAAACCGTCAATGAAGTCTCTGGGCTCTGGTTTAAATTGTTAATCACAGTACCTTCAAAATAATGATTCATTTGCGACCTCCTACTATTTATTTTTTTTTAGCCGTGCTTTCAGGCTCACGAGATTTTTACAAACTTTGAAGATATAAATTTATCATTTCTTTGAGTTATCGTCAAGTGATATGGAAAAAAAAACAAAGGTGTGGTACGATTATGATGAGGAACATTCATGAAAAACAGGTATTTAGCGAATTTGTTATTTTTGGCCATGGGGATCATCCTAACTTACCACGGGTACGGAACCGATGAAGTCGACGCCGTGAGCCGGGCCACCAGGGGATGGCAATGGCCGCCCTTCGGTTACACCTACCAGGTCACGGTAGTCCCGGGCATCGACGGTTATGTTATCGTATACAACGATAACCTCTACCGCGGCGGCGCGCTTTCACCGGAAGCCGCCGGCCAGCTAAAGAATTTCGGCGTCAAAACCGTTATCACCATCGATCCGGATCCAAAACTGGAAAAAACAGTTAAAGCGGCGGGTTTAAAACCGGTCACGTTTACCTGGAAAAACCGCGGGATCATGCCCCAGGAAGACCTGGAACGGTTCCTGGAACTTATTAAAAAAAATGAAGCCCCCTTTTACCTGCACAGCAAGGAAGAAAACCAGGAGGCCGGCATCCTGGCGGCTATCTACCGGGTCCACGTAGAAAACTGGCCTTATGAGAAAACCATTATCGAATATGGGCGGGTCGGCGGCAGCCTGAAAGATGACGACCGCCTGCTGAGAGCAATAATGAAGAAGGAGCAATAAGGCCATGAAAATATTTACCGCCGTGGCTATTTTCACCGCAGCGCTGCTGGCATCCGGGTCGATTCTCTTTTCCTCGGACGTTAAAAACCGGGACGAACCGGCGGCGGTAAAAAAAGGGGCGACCCAGGTCACAATAAAAGGTTACAGTCGTAAATGGAAAGATGTCCGGAAGATTTCGCCGGATCGATATGGTAAACCGCGGAAGATGCGCCCCGTTTTGAACTTCCGGCGAAATTTACCCATTGTCAACCGCGATAAAACCCCGGACCCCGTGGTTCAGAAAACGTTTACCGGGGAAAAAGGACCCCTGGAACGGACCTTAACCACGCCGTCGCCCGGCCGGGGTTACGAAGGTATGAGTTACACTTCCGGCGGCGCGGGTTGGCCCCCGGACGCCAACGGCGATATCGGCCCCGACCATTATGTGCAAGCCGTCAACACCTCAATCGGCATTTACAACAAGGGCTCCGGGGCCCTGGTTTCCGCCGCTTCCTTCAATGACTTTTTTGGCGGCGCGGGCTTTGCGGCGACCCCCTGCGACGACGATAATAATGGCGATCCCATCGTTCTTTATGACCGGTATGCCCAACGGTGGTTTATCCTGGATTTCGCCTGGGCCCCGTCGGAGACCGACGGTTCCTATTTCTCCATTGCCGTTTCCGGCGGCAGCGACCCCACCGGCGCCTGGTGGCAGTATGCTTTCCGCGCCGACAGCACCCTACTGAACGATTACCCCAAATGCGGCATCTGGCACGACGGCATTTACATCGCCGCCAATATGTACCAATTCTCCGGGAGTTATCGATACGTTAAAATCTGGGCCCTCAAGAAGCCGGATATTTATAACGGCGTCTTAATCGCCCAGTACGTTACCGATCCCGGGATTTATGCCTATTCCATACTTCCCGGCAACGCCAAAGGCGCCGTTGCGCCCGCGCCCACGGACCCAAACTACATGTATGCCCTGGATGCCGGCGAATTCGGCGACGGGCGCGCGGATGCCATTTACACCTGGAAATACGCCGTCGATTGGACCACGCCCGCCAACACCGCCTGGACGGGCCCCTCTTCCATGGCCACAGCGGCCTTTGGCGTGAGCGACGCCGGTATTCCCCAATTGGGCGCCGCCAATACCCTGGATCCCCTTTATGACCGTTTAATGTATTCCGCTATTTATCGAAAATTCCCATCTTACGAAGCCGTTTACCTGTGCCACGCGGCCGATTCCTCCGGCGTCAGGGCCATGAGATGGTATGAAATTCGTATTTCCGCTGGGATTTCTTCTATTTACCAGCAGGGAACATATTCCCCGGATGCCAATCACCGCTGGATGGGCAGTATCGCCGCCGATAAAAACGGTAATATTGCCATGGGCTACAGCGTCTCATCTTCTTCCATGTACCCGGCCATCAGGTGCTGCGGGCGCCTGTCCACCGATACACCGGGTGTCATGGGCCAGGGCGAGGCCACATTAATCGCCGGCGCCGGTTCCCAGACGGGCTTTAACCGCTGGGGCGATTACAGCATGTTGTCCATCGATCCCATCGATGATGAAACTTTCTGGTATACCTCGGAATATTTATCGACCACCGGCGCTGACTGGAAAACATGGATCGGTGCGTTCAAAATAGCCGCGACTCCGCCCCCGCCGGACGATATTAACGACGCCGTCGATAATACCGCCTTAAGCTTTACCAACAGCGACGACGCCAATTGGGCCAGGGTAACCGACGTTTATTATTACGACGGCGATTCCGCCGGCAGCGGCGTCATCACCCACGGTCAATCCTGCTCCATCGAAACCGCCATCGCCCCCACCTCTTCCCAGGATGTTAAATTCTACTGGAAGGTCTCATCCGAAGACAGTTACGATTACTTAACGTTCTACATCGACGGCGTGCAGATAGACCGCATCTCCGGCGCCGTGGAGTGGACGCAAAAGGTCTACAATGTCGCTCCCGGCAGCCATACGCTGAAGTGGACGTACTCCAAGGATTACAGCGTCAGCAGCGGGTCGGACACGGGTTGGGTGGATAAACTGGAATTGCTTTAAGCAAATGATGCGTTTTCGAAGTTTCCCTTGCCGGTCATTTTCATGGAATAGATGGTGGAGATACCGGGTTCGTTCATGCTGATCCCGTATATATAATCGGCTTCTTCCATGGTCTTGAAATTATGGGTGATAATGAGAAATTGGGTTTTCTCTTTTAATTTATGAAGAAACTTTAAAAACCGCTGGATATTGGCTTCATCCAGCGAGGCGTCCACTTCGTCGAACACGCAAAAGGGCGAGGGTTTGTATTCGAACAGGGCAAATAAAAAGGCCAGGGAGGTAAGGGTTTTTTCGCCGCCGGACAGCAGTTTTAAATTGAGCAGCCGTTTGCCCGGGGGCTGGGCTTTGATCTCAAGGCCGGTTTCAAGCACGTCGTCGGGTTCCATTAAACAAAGTTCGGCTTCGCCGCCTTCAAATAGGATCTTGAAATTTTTTAAAAAATTTTCTTTTATGGTATTAAAGGCTTCGGTAAAACTGACCCGCGACTCTTCATCGATTTTTTTGATGGCGGTGTTCATATCCTCGATGGACCTGACGACATCATCCCTCTGGGTTAACAGGAAATTGTAATCCGTAGTCAGCAGTTCGAATTCGGATTCGGCGGAAAAATTCAACTTGTTGCTGTCCCGCATCTTGATCATCCGCTCATTAAGCTCATCAATGCGCTTCTCCAATTCCGTTAAACTTAAATCCGGCAACTCCGCAGCCGACCCGGTTTCCAGTTCCACGTCCGCATCGATATCCAGGTTGTCCAATTCGATATTCAATTCTTTGAACGCCAGGTCCTGCAGTTGAAAGATATCCTTTTTCAGGGAGGACAGGTTGATTTCATACTCTTTTTTATTTTCTTTAACCTCTTCCAGGGTCTTTCTCCTGGCGTTTAAATCGACGGAAAGGTTTTTCAATTCAGTATTCAATTCGCCGAATTCTTTTTCCTGTCCCTTGACAACCGCTTCCATATCATCCTTTAGCCGGGTCCATTCTTTAAGTTCGTTGTTGAGTTCCTCTTCCCGGGTATTTTGCCCCCCGATTTCCTGTTCCAATTTCGCCATTTCCAGTTCATTGGTTTTGCAGTTGTTTTCCAGTTTGTTGATGGTATTTTTATATGTTTTAAGATTGGCGTTGGAAGAGTTGATCTTCTCTTTAACCAGGTTGATGGCATTTTCTTTCTGGAGGTAATCTTTTTCGATTTGATTGATATCTTCTTTGATGCGTTCCACTTGTTCGCGGAATTCGTCCCGTTTTTGGTTCAGCCCGTTAAATGTTTCTTCCAGTTCGGCGTTTTTAATATCCAGGATCTCGAATTCGTCCTGCAGTTTCTCTTTTTCCGAGGCCAGCAATTCCATTTCCGATTGAGTAAAGCGGATGCGTTTCAAACTGGATTCGCTGTTCTTTTTCAGGGTATCCAGGCCGGATTTCAATTGCATGAGTTTTTTTTCCGTTTCCTGGAGTTCGGAGCGGCAGACTTCCAATTTTTTAGTTAATCCCGGTTCATTTTCTTTTTCTTTTTCCAGGTTTGTTTTTACCCTGTCCGCTTTTTCAGAGGTTTCCGCTTTTTTCTCGTCGATTTCCCGGATCTCGTCGATCACATCCAGGATACCTTTTTCCCGGTTCCGGATCAGCAGGCCGTCCCTGGTAATGGTTTCCCCGCTTTCCGTCACGATGTCGACGCCGTATTTGACGAACAACGCCATCCCGTTTTTAAGGTTATCCACCAGGGCGCCGTTTTTGAAAAAATCCTTCACCCCGGGCGCCCCGGGGGTCTCCAGGGTAAATAAATCCTTGACCCAGGCAATAAAACCCGCTTCATTTCGGATTTGTTTGACAATATCGGGCGTATCGGTTGTTTCCGCCGGGGCTGCATTTTTCCCGCCCTTTAAAAGGCATTTATTGAGATTATATTTAAAAAAGTCTTCATTCTGTTCCAGCAGGGGGGCGTCCATCTCTTCATAATAAAAATTTTCAAGCAGGGGGTGGTATTTCTTGTCGGCTTTGACCAGGTCCTGTAAATAGCCGTGGTGTTTGAGGTCCGAAATATCCACTGCCGCCCCCACGATCTTTTTTTTGATTTCCAGGTACTTCGCTTTTTGGTTTTCCAGGTTGCGAATTTCATTCTTAAAATTCTGTGCTTCGGTGGTCAATTCATCGATGATGCGTTTGTTTTCCTTGAATTGAGTTTCGATGCCTTTGAAGAGTTCTTGTTTTTGAGTTTGACCGGCAGTGAGTCGGTCGAATTCCGCCCCGGTTTTTTTCATTTCTTCATCGTCCGCCTGGACCTGGTTTGTCAGTTGGTCCACGAAATTCTGTTTGGCGGTTATTTCGTTTTCGATGCGCATCATTCGTTTATCGATATCTTTAATTTTATTAGAGACGGCGGTCAGTTGGTTCTGGCTGTTAAATATCTCGCTTTTCAAGCCGGCGTTCTCCCGGTTGGTGTTTTCCAGGCGGTCGTTGAGGTCCGTCAGCACCGATTCCAGCGCTTCGTAACCGGCGGTTTCTTCCTTTAATTTCAATTCCAGTTCCGTGATATAGTTGCCGGTGGTTTCCAATTGTTTGCCGGCGTCCGCGCTTTCTTTTTTGTCATCGATCATGGCTTGTTTGATTTCGCCGATTTTCTGGCTTTTGAATCCCCTACCCTGTTTGGAGCGGTCCACCTCACTTTTGGCGGATAGAATTTTCTTGTTGAAATCGAATATTTTTTGTTGGTTTTGTTTCAGGTCTTTATCCAGGAGCCAGCGTTTTTCTTCCAACTGCATCACGGATTTTTCAAGGGCATTGATCTCCATAACCTTTGTGGTTTCATGGTTAATCAGCTTTTCTATCTCTGTTTGATATTTGTTAAAGTCCAGTTGGTACATATCCTGTTTTCGTTTCAAAAGAGTTTTCAGGTGAATGGTCTTATCGTTTTTGACTTTCCGGTAGCGCTGAACATAATTGACCTGGTTTCTTAACTCTTTGAGCCGGTTTTCCTTATCGGTGATAAGTATTTGCAGGTTATCCAGGTTTTGTTGGGCAATGAGCAGTTTATTGGCGGTTTCCTTTTTTCTCAGCAGGTATTTGGAGATATCGGCGGCTTCTTCGATCAGCATTCGTTTTTCAGAAGGCTTGAGGGACACCAGTTTTTCAATGCTCCCTTGTTCGAAGATAAAATAGTTAGTGCCGCCCATGCGCAATTGGAACAACATATCCTGGATATCTTTGTTTCGGCAGAAGCGTTCATTGAGGATGTATTTACTTTCGCCGTCCCTGAAGAAGCGGCGGGCGATATAGATTTCCTCGCCATTGTTGGAGAAATAAGCGCCCACTTCGGTCATACCAAGGGGTTTCTTGGAGGAGCTGCCGTTAAAGATGAGGTCTTCGTTGTTTTCGCCGCGCAGGTTTTTAATTTTTTGTTCGCCCATGACCCACAGCACAGAGTCCACGATGTTGCTTTTCCCGCAGCCGTTAGGGCCGATGATGGCCGTTATGCCTTGATGAAGTTTAATAACGGTCTTGTCCGGGAACGATTTAAAGCCATGCAGTTCAAGTCTGTCCAGGTAAATTTCCATTCTTTATCACTCGCTGTAAAAAATCAGGATATAGAATAGAATACCATATTTTGCAGGTTTTGGGAATAGTTGAATCAAGTCCGCAAATTTGCCCAGAGATGTACTAATTTAAAAAAGGAAAAAAGAGAAATACAAGAAATCTTTCAAAAAGACAATTACTGGCTATTTCAACCCCAAGAACCTTAATATTAGCGCCCCAACAAAATAAACTTGAACTTCCGCGCTCTTTTTTGTAGTTAATAAATTTAGCTGCGTATTTTATTTTTATTTTATAAATATTGAATTTAGATTAATTTATAGATGTCACTCTCAACTTTCATCATATTCCATTATTTTGTTTTTTATTATTGCGAGCATTCTTGCTACCGGCACTGCTTAATTTTGGATTTCGGAACTTGAAAAAGTTGAAATTATCTTGAAATTTACTTGAAACTGCCGCCTCCTCCACCACCCGCCCTGGAGGTGCGGGGGATTTGCGATTTAAAAAATCTTTAAATCGCCTTTAATCGCCTTTTAATTGTGAGTTTAATAGGGTTTAAAGGAAGCAGTTGGCGGCTGGCGATTGGCGCACAGGTAAGGATAATATCTACTTCGCGTCCTTCGCGTTCTTCGCGGCTAAGTTTTTCGTGGAAATTGGTGTAATTCGTGGGCTTGTTTTTTCAACGTTGAAAAATAATGAGAAATAGTCTATAATTGGAATATGATGAGTCCCGGAAAACAATTAAACGATAAGAGCAAGCCCGGTAAACGGAGAAAAAAAGAAGATTCCGCCTGGAAAGAAATCGCGATTGGAAATCGGTACACCCGTGATTAGCCTGGCCATATTAACGGATGATGATGAAAACTACAGGCCAAATGAATACCGGGTGAGTTTTTGTGATTTTGAACTGCGGATGAAAATCCCGGTTGTGAAAATCATGGATTTTAAGTGGAAAAAAGAGCACCGGGAAAGACTGGAAAAAGCCACCGATCCGATGGCATTGGTTATCAAAGCGCAGATAAAGAGTATAGAATTGAAGAAAGCCGGCGAAGACACCCGGTATGAAGCGGTAAAGGAGTTGATCCGGGAGTGTTACCGGGCTGGCTATTCGAGTAATGATATTTACCCGGTAATGAAATTTATCGAATGGGTTATCCGTATATCCAAAGAAAACGAAAAACGGTTAAAAGAAGAAATCGTAAGAATAGAGGAGGTTTATAACATGCCATATTTAGCATCATGGGAAAGATCAGCAAAGAGAAAAGGAAAAATAGAAGGAAAAGTTGAAGGACTTGAAGAAGGAATGGAATTAAAGGCCAAAGAGACAGCAAAGAAAATGATCGATAAAGGATTTGAACTGGAAGTAGTAATGGATATATCCGGTCTGAAAAAAGAAGAGGTTCAAAAATTGGCTTCAGTTTTCAATTAAGCAGTAGAAGCCACGGACGAAATGGAAACACGGACGGGCACTGACAAATGGTAGAAGAGAAGAAAAAGCAGGACGCCCGCGAAACCCGCGAAAGACGCGAAGAAATAAATTTGTCCACAGATTCCACAGATTTACACAGATTTTTTTCAAAACTGACCACTGACCAATGACCACTAACCCCTTAGCCCGGTCGAGCCGGAACCAAAAAGGCCTGGCTCGCCGGGAAATCTCAAATTACAAACCACAAATTACAAACAAATTCAAAATTCAAATGATAAAAATTCAAAACGAAAGCCGGGCGGGCACGGGGGTCCGCCCCTACGGAATTTTGATCACTGATCCCTGACCCCTGAATCCTGATTCACAGTTTCGGTCATGTCTTTTTGTTTTTTGTTTGTTTTTTTGTTCATTGTCCCTTTGTTATTTGTTTGTGGTTTGTGATTTGTGATTTGTAATTTTATTTTTTGCCAGAAAATGTCAGGATTTGACGTGTTATTAATTAGTGTCCCTTTGTGCCTTTGTGTCTTTGTGGCTATTTTTTAATTGACATCATTGCCTCTTCCTTGTAAAATTAGTCTATGAAAAAGCATAACTGGAAAGAATTGCCGGAAGTGAAGTACCTGGAAAATACTATCGACAAAGATAGATACGAAATCAAAGAATTCCTGGGCGCCGGGGGATTCGGCGTTGTACTTAAGGTGTGGGACAAAACCCTCGCAAAACATATGGCCTTTAAGATTATGAAATTGGATACCCTGCTGGAGGTTTTAGATGAAAATAACCCGGACCCTTTCGACCGGTTCATGAGGGAAGCGCGGTATATAGCAAATTTTGACCACCCGGCAATTGTTAAAATCAATGATATTGGGAATTTCGATTTGCCCAGGATCAAAGAAGAACCAAAAATTAACCTCCCCTATATCATCATGGATTATATAGAAGGGGAAAGCCTTGATGAGGAGATCAAAAAAAAAGTCACTCTTTCCCTTGTCAGAATAATTGAAATTTCTAATGACATCCTCTCGGCTTTATCTTACATGCATTCCAAAAAGTTTATTCATAGGGACCTCAAGCCAGGTAACATTATATTGGACGCCCAAAACAAAAAGGCTGTCATTATTGACTTTGGGCTTGCTAAAAACCTGGCTGGATATACGAATTTGACCCGGAGTAAATATATAATGGGGAGCTATCCGTATATGCCGCCGGAACAATGGAGGGGTGAGGATGTTAATTTGGGTTCAGATATCTACTCGTTTGGAGTGATGTTGTTTGAAATGGCCACAGGGACCCTTCCTTTCAGGGGAGAACCCGAAGTTATTATGCAGCAGCACTTTAAAGCCCCGGTCCCGGGGATTGAAGAAAGAACCGACAGCTTATCCCCGGAAATTGCAAAAGGCCTGGATAAAATTATAAAAAAAGCAATGGCCAAAGAGCCTGCGGAAAGGTATTCCACCCCCGATGAATTAAGGATAGACTTGAACGCTCTTTTAGCCTCAAGAAGCATTATACGTGAAGTTACCCCACCCCCAAAGCATACCCCCCCGATATTCAAAATAGAAAAAAAACTCCTGGGGTATGCCGCTGTTGTCCTTACCATTATTATTTTGGGGTATCTGGTTGTTGCTTTACAGGTATTTTCTCCGCCTCATGCGGGCGATCAAAAGGGAAAACAAATAAAGCCTAAACCAGGTACCATCCACCCCTTCCGGGTAACACAACCGGATCAAAAAAAGCAGGCTGCTGAGCCAATTGAAAACGAGGGGGTAGATGATTTCTATCTTCATATGAAAAATATCTCTACCAATAGACAGGGGTATTGGGAGTTGAAGCTTTTCAACGGGACCATCATGGTATATATTCCGCCCGGGGAATTGTTTAATAAGCCTGCTTCTTTTATCGAGGGATATTGGATATCTAAATATGAGGTTACTATCGGCCAATATGAGACTTTTTTCAAGGAAACGGGAAAAGGAAAAGACCCTGCTGAGGTTGAGGATCAATGGGCCGGAAAACGGAAGCCGATGGTATATGTATCATGGGATGACGCCATTCAATATTGTAAATGGATGGGAAAGAAGACGGGCTTAACATTCCGGCTTCCTACCGACTGGGAATGGGAAAAAGCGGCAAGAGGAAAGGCAAAAACCGTTTATTATTGGGGCAACAGCAAGAATATCGCCTGTAGATATGCCAATATTGCGGATAATTCACTAAAAAAAATACAGATGGTGGACAATGTATATCGTACCGATGGCTATATGTATACGGCCCCGGTGGGAAAATTCAGACCCAATTCATTCGGATTGTATGACATGACCGGCAATGTTTGGGAGTGGGTAATGGAACCTGGCGGCGCTGAAAAAAAAGAATTGAAAACAGTTCGGGGCGGATGTTGGGGTAGTGCGATGAAAGACTTTCAATTGGATGCGTCACAGTCTTTTTCCCGTAACGATGGCAGTCGTACCACTGTGGGGTTTAGACCCGTCGTGGAAAGCAAGCTGTTCAACGCGCTACTATTTAATATTATTTGGAAAATCCATATCCAGATTAATTTTTAACAACAGAGAATTTTCCAGCGAAATTCACTTTATTAAAACTACAGGCCAAACTTTCGGAAAAATGGACTCGGATATTGATCCGTATGAGGCAATTTTAAATTTGTGAATATCGTTAATAATGATGAGACATTCGTCTTTTAAATATTTGACTCTAAACTCCTGCGTATCGGGAAAAGGATTTATAAGGGCAGTTGAACCGTCAAAAAATTTCGGTGGATTTTCTCGAGTAAAAGTATGAGGTGCTCTTGGTGAATAAAAAAACCAGTAGTTTGATTTATAATCAAAAGTTAAAACCACATCGGTGCCAGTATTTAAAGCTTTCATATCAAGAATCTTAAACTCATAGTCCGGGGTACGGATAGAGTTCATAAATCCATAGGTCCCATGCAGTTCATTACGATTCGCCCAAAGATGCCCGGCATTTTTATATATAACCGCCCCACGGCAGCAAGCCTCTTTGGCTTCTTCATTTTTAAGAAAAATTAAATTAGTTGAGGGAAGATTCAATTTTGAAAATGAACATTTAATTGCTTTCTGGATGGGTTTAAATTGAGAGGCTTGGCCAGCCACGACTACAACCGTTGGTTTTTCCATAATCATTTTTCCAACTATTTGCATTGATTTTCCCCTTGGAGATGGTACAAATTCACGCGCTGAGAGATTATCTCCCAGGCTCAGAATAAGGTCCTCAACATTCTCTTTCACATATACTTCAATTTTTTTTATAAGATCACTCAGTTTCGCTTTTTGGATTTTGAAGATCGCAGTTAAACTCTCATAAAAAAATCTCATCGAATTCCCAGGCAGTTTATCTATAATAAGGACATTCCTTAACTCCTGACGGAAAGAATCGTACAAATTTTGCTTATCCCAGGTTCTCTCTTGCCAATTTGCGTCTATAGAGTTCAACCACTTATCAACCAGTTTATCAACATATTCAGCCTGCTCTTCACGGGATAGCCTGATGATATAATTTTCATCCATATTTTTTTTTATAGCAACAATAAAATTTTCCAGCGCTTCAAGGATTGGGCCCTGTGTCGTATGCCTGAAACCGGTTTTTTCCCTTACATGTAGGAAGTCAAATCCGGGATCAAGTTCTTTAAACCTGGATTGATCAAGAATCTCTCGAAGACATTGGTTATAGTACTCAGCAAAAATATAATTCAAACGAATACCACCGTGACTTTTTCCTGAGCGGGCTTTTACATAAAATGTTTTGCGACTTTCCTCTCGTGTGCTATTGCATTTGCAGATTTCAATAAAACTTAAATCGGTAGTGCCATGACCGATATCAAATGTTAGAATTTGAAAATCATCTAACGACCCTCTTCTCAGATTAGATCTGAATTTTTCATATTGTGTCGATTCATTCATGGCATCCAATACATAATAGGCAACCGCATCAGATTCATAAATAATATCTACACTTCCCATACCGGAATGCTTCATTACATATTTCTTGATGTTTTCAGCGTGCGTGAGGCTGTAAACGTTAGGAATTGTAAGAATTAATTGGTCTTCGATTTCTTGGCCAGCCTCATCTTTTGTTTTTCTATTTCTAAATTCTGAAGAGCTTAAAACAAAATTACGAATAATTTGTGTTAGCAAATGCTGAAGCAATTTTTCCGGGCTGTATCGTATTTCTTCTTTATTTATAGTTTCAATTATAGGAATAATTTCGCCAGCGCCCTCCTGGAAAATAATTTTGGGATTGGGCAGCACAATCCGGGAATGTGCCTGCCCTTTCTTATAAAAGTATTCAAAAAGGGATTTGTGATACTCCAAATCGCCATTTTTTTCTACCACCTTTCCTTCGACATCAATAAAATTCAATAACGCATGAGAATCCGGGAGATTTTCAGGCTGGCGACGTTCCATTAGAGCAACAAGGTTGCGGAGGCGTTTTGATTTCTCTTTTTCTCCATTCATTTCAGTCTCCAGGTAATCTATTTCATACTCATCACCTCCGACCAAATATGGAGCAAATTCCTGCAAGTTAATATTTATCCGTTCCGGTTTTCCATAGAGTTGACAGCAAGCAGCCATAGTTTCAGAACCTAGATCAATAGAGACGAAATTTTTGCTACTTCCTCTTGAAAAATTATCAAAATAATTTTTTTCCACTATAACTTCTGTGGCAACATCCCTCTCTGCTATAATAGCCCTATGATCATCTCCATATATTAATTCCATTAGCTCAATTTTAAAATTCTTTGCATTTTGATAACGTTCATTTGGATTTTTTGCCATCGCTTTTTGTATAATCCTATTTATCACTTCCGGCAAGTTTGGATTTATTACCTTTATATCCGGAACAGGTTTATGGAAGTGTCCGCACATGACCTCGAAACTATTATTTCCTTTAAATGGTAATTCGCCAGATAACATTTGAAATAATACAGCTCCAAGAGAATAAATATCTATTTGGTATCCTACACGCTTACTATCTTCAAATTGTTCCGGCGCCATATAATTGGGAGTCCCAATTTGCATTCCAGTTTTCGTTAATTTCGTGTCAGACAATATATCTTTTGCCACCCCAAAATCTATTATAGTTGCTTTTCCAGACTTTTCTTCAACCATTATGTTGGCTGGTTTAATATCGCGGTGAACAACTTGCTGTTTGTGTATTTCATCTAATCCATTTAGAACATCTATCGCTATTTTAAGCGCCTTAATCATCTCCAGGGGGGCATTATTGCTTATGTATTTCTCTAGGTTTAAACCTTCTAAATATTCCATAGTTAAATATGGGATTTCAATTTGATTAATCTCATCCCAGACACTCCCGAACATATATATCTTTACTATATTGTCGTGAACTATATTTTTATAAAATTTCGCTTCTTTTAAAAATCTTATCTGAACTTCCTTAAATTTATTATTATCGCTACTATTAATTTTTTTAAGCGTTTCTATGATGTACCGGACGTCCATCACCTTCAACGCACACAACGTATTTGAAACTTTGTGCTCCATCAGGTAGACATTGGAAAAGGCTCCCCCTCCAAGGTTTTTTATTAATTTATACTCAATACCTAATTTTTCCAATATTTTCTCTAAGTCTTCATCTTTTTTCATTTATATCTCCTGACCTTTTAGAAAATTCATTAGCTTAATTATTATGGGCTTTGTAAAGTCAAATTTCTTCATTTCTTTGTCTTTCATTAATTTTGAATCTTGCAAATAAAAGAAGCAAGACACCGTTTCCCCTGGGATAAAGTCCCTCTGGTCTTCATCCCATTTGCCAATGATAAAAAACAACAATTCACTTTCCCACTCTTCATTTCCCTCCTCTATGGTCCCGGTCTTATAAATAATTTTATAGGGAGAAGGAACCATATCTTTCAAGGCTTTCGCCGTTCCTTCTTCTCCTACCTTTTCCATCGGTACTACCAGGTTGTTGTATCTCCAATTGGGATCATTCAACGGTTCAGGCATCGGTTCGGCCATCGCTTCCGAATCGTTTTCCTTTCCGGCTTCGAGTGTGGCTTCCATTTTTAAACCGGTGGCTATCCCGGTTAAAGCTTCCATTATGTGAACATTATTCCATCGGCAATCCCCTCCGCCAAGGCAAAAAGAAATGATACCGCCCCGGAGTGTCTGGCCATCTTTCGGCATGAAATTAACCGCATCCGGGAGCAAATCATCAAGGTATTCATTCCCTCCCATGGATTTTAAATCATTGTCGGTAATGTTTTTAAGATTTTTTCTTTGCGTTCCGAAGAAGAAGGGCAAAAAGGTTTCGCCTTTTAGATATACGAGCTTACCGGTTTCTTCCGATACCCCGGTTCCAAAAAGTTTTGTAAGCCCCTTAAATAAGATGCTGTCATTCATCCTTGACGTAGGGATACAATCCTTACCATTGAGCGCCACCACACTTTTCAGTACGCCGGTGAAGTCGAGTGCATAATCGACGTCATTATATTTCATATCCGGCCAGTTGAAATCCTCTATCTTGATATTGTCCCAATCATCTTTGGTCAATAATAGCCCCAGCATCCCCATAAAGACTTCACAATAATTCCTGGAATTAACCAGGTAATCGCCGGCGGTGCTGCCGGAATAGTTGGGCTGGAGGCAATCCCATTCGCCAATGGGGATTTTCCCCATGACCGGGTGCGGGCATTTTTCATCGGGACGCATAGTCCTGTTCAGGGGCTGTTTATTATGGTATATGTAAATCTGTGCGGGGTCCATTTTTCCATAAAAACCTTCCGCGACTGTGGCAAAGATCACGGGTTTAATGGTTGAACCCACGGCGTGGTTTTTTAGATTATTATTTTTAAGGAGTTTTGTTCGATTCCGCGGCGCCAGGTTTTCCAGTTTTTTTTCAAACTCAGGGTCGCTGATATCCACCGGGGGCCAGGAAGGAAGAGCGAATATCTTCCCGGTGTAAGTATCCATTACGGTTACGGCGATTCTCCTTGTTTCATGGAGTTTTTCTTTTTTCATGTACAGGGGGTTTTCATCGGCATATCTCGCGATCGATTTATGCAAATCCGAATGAAGGTCATAGTCCAGGGTCAATGTTATTTCGGGAGGAATCTCTTTTTCTTTCTGAGCGGAGTCCGCGGCTTTACCCAGCATATACAACATGGCGAAACGGTCTCCCACATAAAATAACCGTTTTTTTGACCCGTTTCTCCACTGGACGGAAGATAATGCCGGCGATTGAAGCCCCAGGTACATCAAGTTGTATCGGAATTCATTTTTGGGCTGCCGGCTTTCGATGACCACCAGGTCATATTTTATCAACTCCCTGGGGATGTTCAACTCGGATTTAAGTTTTTCACCCTCTACATAGACAGACCAGTTACGATCGGATTTGGGGATTATAAATACGTCGCTTTTATTAGCCCCGGTGGTTGATCGAGATAATTCAAGAAAGGCGGTATTATTTTCCGTTACGATCACGCGGTTGTTGGTATGAACCGTTTGCGGTTCTTTTTTAAATCCCAGGTTAATGACCGCCGCATACTCATAATTACTCAGGCTGACGGCAAAAGGGTACTTCAATGCCATGATGGTGGGTTCTTGTTTCATGCCGGACGAAAATATCTTTCCTTCCCACAATTTATTCTCCCTGAAGGGAGAACTCAAAACAAAAAAACTCCTGTTTATGCGCACCACATTTTCATTTTGTTTTCTATTGGTGTTGTACTGGGTTTCAAGATAGTAGAGGCCGCCCTGTGAATTGTATTTATCGGGCCGGTTATTGAATTCATCAATGTAAAGTTTTTCAATGGCGCATAGTCGGCCGTATTCTTTGGGCTTCAATGTCGATCCTTTCAATAACATGATGGGGTTGGGGTTTTCGCCGCCGGGTAAATTGTTCTGCATTTGCTGGAAAAGTGCGTTATCAAAGTTATGGTCACGGCGGTATATTTCATTGGATAACCGGTCCATTACTGCCACGAAACCTAGGATCACGATGAGGAGAGAGAGGATAATAAGCACAATCAACGTAACTGAAATAGGGGGATGCTCAATGGCGGAACCGGCATGAATATCATTCCCCAATAAGAATGCAACCATTGCCAACAGGACGGCCCCTTGCACCAGGTCGGAAATGGAATGAAGTCCAAGGAGGGGGATATTTTGCCCGGTGAAAATGGTCAACCCGAGATTTGCGGCGGCCATATAAACGGCATTGTAGGTAAAATAACCCCCGATTGCGGTCAGGGGTATCACCCGATGTTTGTATTCATCCGGGAATGAACAGCCGCCATACAGGATTGCCGCGCCCAGGAAGATATAAGTAAGGGCCAAAAAAATACCCGCGTATCGCCCATGTTCGGATAAAAGGAAAATCGAAAACACACAATCGGTCATGGAAGTGGGGTATGTCATACCCTGGTTGGATAAAGGGGCGCATCCATATCCCCAGCCACCGGGCCTTGATATACCCTCGGATGCGTAAAGAAGCATTTGCCAGTTCTGGTGGGAGTTTCGCAGCAGCATGTTCATATTGACTTCGGAATTTTCATTTGAAGCATCGGCCAATAATTTGGCTTCTTCAGTGCCGGTGAAGCCCGCCAGTCGATAAACGATATGATCGGGAAGATTGGGGTTCACGACCCTGTCCTGGAAATCAGAGGGAAGCATTTGAATGATATAAGGCAGTAAAGCCAGGATGGCTGTGATAACTACCAGGAAAAAAATTCCCACCCATACCCCGGTTTTTCTCCCTATGCCCAATAATACCGCAATAAGCAAGCATAAGCAAAGGGGGATGCAATAAATCAAGGAACCGTAATCTTTCATCAAGATGATGATGACCGCAAATAACAGCACTATTGAAGGGGCAATAAGCATTATCAGCCATCTCTTGCCAAATTCCGAAATGTCGGCAATTTTTCTTGCAAACAATGCGATGCCAATAGCCGCATAAAGAAAAAGCAGGATGCTTATTCTCAGCACCAGGGATTCATTTACGCCCAAAACCGCGGAAAGGGTTATTAAAGCAAGGAAAAAGAAGGTATAAATGATGAACACGAACAAAGTTTTGCGATGGGCCTTACTTTTTAAAAGTTTTGTTATTTTATCATTGACAGTCGCCCAGGGAACTCGAATCGACAACAGACGAACCAGCAGTAAAACAGAAGGCACAATCAACAGCGCCCAGAAACTGATGGTCACGCTTTTCCGGAATATGTTGGCCATCTCCAGGGGAGAGACATCGGTTGGGGGCAGCAGCGCGGCCCTGTATGTGATAATCAAGCGCACGGTTAAAAGGGTCAACGTTAATCCCCAGATCAATCCCCAGGCCATGTCCAGCCCCATGCGAAACTCTTCTTCCTTTTTTATTAAAAACCAGAATAAAATGGTTAATACGAAAATAAAAAGAGCCGCCAGCTTCCCAATGTAACCAATGGGGGTTTGACATTCGGTGAGCGCCAAAAGAATGCCGCTTTTATAATCACCCAGGCGTATGGTCTGGTCAATCCCCGGGTTAAGGGTGGCCATGCCTTCCTGGATTTTCATGGAAAGTGAATCTTTTTCCTTGTTGAATTCAGCCTTGGCATAGAAAGGGTGGAGCGTATTGCCGACATCCACGATGTAACCGTCCATGGCGATATACTGGCTGCTGGAAGTAATAATGAAATTTTTTTTATTATTATCTTTATCTACGAATTTATCAGGCAGCGGCCAGTGCGTGGGGTTTACAAATTCGATATCCACCACATTGCCGAATTTGGGGTTCTTATCATCATCGGTATCTACCACGGTTTTGTTGGCTAACCGGATATCCAATGCGTTTTCAAACCCAAAGCCATAAAAAAATTTTGCCTCAAACGATAAGTCCGATCGATGGAACTCGGTATCGATGCGATTTAAGGGGTAAAAAACGTTGGTTTCCTTTCTCAACTTAAAAAATTTAAGGGCGGTTAAATCCCCCTGGCCGTTTTCGTTGAACAAGCTGTCTTCAATGAGTACCCCAATGGGTGTCACTGTGTCCCCTTTCTTTTTTCTTATAAATTTGATATGCCTGGAAATTTCCCACCACCGGGGCATATCGATATTGAGAGTTGTACTATCGCGGTAGAGGCGGATAATGGTATACAGCGAATAGCCTTCGTTCAGGGATAGAGACCGTTCATTTAACAGGATATCCCGCGGGTATCCAGGTATAAACGTTCCATTCTCAACGGTTCCCTGGTTAAAATAATAAAACTCTTCATCCTTATTTAAATCGATGCCGAGAAATGATTTCCTGTTCTTTTGCCAGCGGATCGATATATAACGGTCCTGGGAATCATCCAGGGATTTTTTAAAGGAAATCATCAGCGTATCGCCCGGCTCTAACCAGCGGTCGTCCGGCAAATTAACGCACACATCGTCCAGCCGGAGGCAGTTGTTCCGGGCGGCGGCGGTAATTTCCCATTTATCGGCAAATCCCCTGTTCCATACCGGTTTAAAAGTAATTTTCTCATCTTCGGCCAGGGATTTATGCCAGAATCCCTCTTCCACGCCCGGTTTGCCTGTTACGATCAACTGGCTGTCCGGCTGGATATAATAGCCGCGATGGGTAAGCCTGCGAAGTTTTTCGATATCAACCCGCGGTGTTCCGAATTTTTCCCACCCGATAAAATATCCTATGGCAACAATCAAAGCCCCACATATAATCAATGCATAGAGCCTTATGAAAAATTTTGAAATTTCACCCGGATCATAATATCGATGTTTTTTTTTTATCCAGATTCCCAGGAAAAATAAAACCGATGACAAAAGTAAAATAACCAGTAAGATATTGGATAACATGAGATCATCCCTCCTTATCCTGCTTTATAAACTTCGCCAACTTTATCCACATAGTAGAATGGACTTAAATTCAATTTTCTATTAGATATAGTCATTAAACGACTCACTAATGTCTCAAAAAGGGCCTGATTCCGATGCAACGTCTCAGTTTTACTGAAAGTCAGTGTTTCCGGCAAAGGAGATAAATGTCTAACAATCTCACCATAACTGAACTTAAAGCCATTAAATGGCATCTCTCCAAATAATGGAATACGGTTTTGCATTTTTTTCGAAATGTCAATAAGATTGGCAAGCATGAAATCCATTTTACTCCTCACATTTTTTTCTTCATCACCCTCTTTTTTCGATATCATATTCTCAACAGAAGCTTCATAAAAATGAAAAAGAGAGTAATAAATTAAGAAAGAGAGCATCGATGTAATTTCCGGTCTGTCCTCCTTTAAATTGTTAAATATTTCCATTTGGCCCTGCCAGAGGTAAGGAATTATTTTCTTAATATTATCAGAATATTTTTTTATTTCTTCCATTTTTTTTCCAAAATTATTTAATTCTTTGTCTTTATCTAAGACGGACTGATTCAATTCACCTATTGTTTTATTGTCTTTATCAATTTTTTCTTTAGTGGCTTGCCATGCATCTTCCAATTTTTCCTTTTCTTTATTATCTGCCATTTTGACCATCTCCAACCGGATTTTTTCCTGAACTAGGTTCAGTAAATCTTTTTCGTTCGTTAGTGTATTTATCTGTTTCTGTAACCCATCGAATTTATTTTCATATGTTTTTAGTGAACTAAGTATTTGATTAAGCCACATTTCACTCAATTTATTTATTTGAGGGTCTTCCCATTGCTTGTGTCGATTTTCCAAACATCTACCGAGCCTGATATATTTCTCAACATATTCCCAATTCCCAACCTGATCTTCCACACATTTTACTTTTCTCTTCAATTCTTTGAATGACTGTAAAATATTATCAAGCCATATGTTTTCATTTCCCTGTTCTTGAGATTCATATGAATCCTTGTGAGCCTTTTCCAAATATCTTCCTAACTCGACATATTTTCCATTTTTATTTAATGTATCCACATTTTTTTCCAGCTCTTTGATTTTGATTTCACAATCTTTCAATTGATTTATTTTTTTTTCAAGCCAGTTTACGATATCTATGTCTTCAGGCGTTTTTTCTATCTGGTATTTTGCTTCCAATGCTTTTCCAAATTCGATGAATTTTTTATTTTCGTCCAATTTATTTTCCCGATTCTGCAGATCTTTTATTATCAACTTATTTTGTTCTGCGGAAAGTATGAAATCGTTAAACCAGCATTCAATATTGGTATCCTTCTCTGACTTATTGTATATTTCTTCCACTTTTTTTCCTATCTCTACACGTTTTTTATTTACTTCACTTTCTAATGGTAACGCATTTCTGATTTCATTTGGTAATTTCATTATTTCGTCTATTATAAATTGATTAGAGGATTTTGTCTTATTAATAAAATCACTCAAACTTTTGCAATGAGTCTTATCTTCGTTTCTCTTTCTCCACTTCCTTAGCAAATTCCATTTGTCCTTTTTGGGTGGTTCCTCTCGTTTATTGCCTCCTCCATTTTCAGTATTATCAGTCTGTGCGCACTTATTACGAAATAGTTGAATAACTCGGGGTCCAATGAGGAATGTAATAATGCCGAGAACAAATCCTAAAAATCCAAATATAAATTTGGACCTCCATGGAATTGGTTCTGTAACCGTTTGTATTTCTTTTTTCTCTTTTATTTCAGGTTTAACCGGTTGAGGGCGCAATCGTTTTTCCATATCTATAATAGAAATTTTTTCTACAAATAACCAATATTTTTCATTATCTTTTGTCTCATAAATATAATTCATAGGTTTATTGCTATTGACCATTTGAGATATCCAGGTTTCCCAAAAATCTTGCTCATTTAGCATATTAGCATCTTTTATATCGTTTTTAAAAATTACATTTAACTCATCCTTATTATTTATAGCTTTAAATAAATTTGCTGCAAAATTTTTTCGAAATGGATCTGTATTTTGATCCCATTTTAAATTCACTGCCCAACTAAAGAGTTCCGTCTTATTCATTACAATCAACTTGAAGCGATCATTGGATGGCTCATTGGAAATAGGCTGAATGTAAATTAACGCATCCGGGTATTTTAAAGCTGTCATTTTATCATCCGGGCATACTTCACGCAAATAACATAAAAATGCTTCTAAGAAATCTTTGTTTTTCGCGGGTGAAACATTTGTTATAAATTTTTTGATATACTCTGATTGTGAGTATTTGGCCGACATAAATTTTTCCCACTCTGCTTTCTTCTCCTCCTCCTGGTCTAATTTCCATTCGCCCCTTTCGAGAGTTGCGGTTATCCAATTTGGATCATCCCCTTTCCACAGCATCACATTAGAATCATCCACCCAATGATAATATATTTCAGCAGCATCAAGGGCGGTGAAAAAAATAAAAAACATATATCCCACAATTAAACACTTATTTTTTCTTTTCATTTTGCTCCTCCTTATTTAATCCAACGGTTTCAAAACTGCAGGCCAAACTTTCGGATAAATTGACTCGGTAATTTTCCCATATGAGGCAATTTTAAATTTGTGTTTATCATTTATGCAGATGAGACGTTGGTCTTTTAAATATTTAACTCTAAATTCCTTCGTATCAGGAAAACAACTTATAAGGGCAGTGGAACCGTCAAAAAATCGTGGTGGATTCTCCTGGGTAAATGTATGAGATGCCCTGGGGGAATAAAAAAACCAGTAACTTGATAAATAAGCAAAATTTATAACAACATCTTCCCCTTCATTCAAAGCTTTCATATCCAGTGTCTTAAACTCATAGTCCAGGGCATGGATCGTGCACATAAATCCATAGGTCCCATGCAATTCTTCGCGATTCGCCCAAAGATGCCCTGCATCTTTATAAATAATCGCCCCACGGCTGCAAGCTTCTTTTGCAGTTTCATCTTTAAGAAATATCAAATGGGCTGGTAGAAAATTCATTACAGTAAATGATTTTCTAATCGCTTCTTGGATAGGTTTAAATTGAGAGGCCTGTCCAGCGATGACTACAGCCGTTGGTATTTCTCTAATCATTTTACTAAGTACCGTCAATGATTTTTTCCTTGGAAATGTTTTAATTTCTCTTGCAACAGCGATATCTCCCAGGTTCATTAAAAGCTCCTCTACATTCTCTTTCACATACGTTTCAATTTTTGATTTTAGTTCAATCAATCTCTGGCTATGGAATCCGAAAAGTATTTTGAAACACCCAGGGAATTCCCCTATAAAAAAAATATTTTTTAACTCATTCCTGAAGTTGTTGTACAGCATTTTTTCTTTCTCAGTCTCAGGTTTTTCTTTCCAATTTGTGTCTATGGCGTCCAACCATTTATCAACCAATTTATCGATATATTCAGCTTGTTTTTCAAATGACAGATTGATGGTATAATTTTCATTCATATTTTTTTTAACGGCAACGATAAGATTTTCCAGGGCCTCTATAATAGGCCCCTGGGTCGAAAGCTTAACCCCGACCTGTGCCCTTGCGTGGAGGAAGTCAAACCTAGGATCAAGGCTTTTGAACTTTGGCTGGCTGAGAACTTCCCGAAGACATCTATTATAATACTCGGCAAAAATATAATTTAAGCGACTACCGCCATGGCTTTTTCCTGCCCGGGCTTTTACATAAAATGTTCTGCGGTCTGCCTTTCCCTGACCTTTCGGTTCATTGATTTCGATAAGACTTAAATCCGTGGTCCCGTGGCCGATGTCGAAAGTTAAAATCTGGAAGTCACGCTTCGGATTATTTTTTAGGTTTTTTTTCAGGCTGGTTCTAAAATTATTAAATTGAGTTTCTTCATCAATTGCATCCATTACATAATAGGCTACCGCATCGGATTCATAAATAATGTCCACATTTTTAATACCGGTTATTTTAATTACATAATCCTTGATATTCTCTGCATGAGTGAGGCTGAAAACATTAGGAATCGTAAGGATTAAGTGATCGTCAATATCCTGTCCATCCTCATCTTTTATTTTTCTATTTCTATACTCGGAAGATTTTAAAACAAAATTGCGAATGATTTGTGTTATCAAATGCTGAAACAATTTTTCCGGGCTGTATCGTATATATTTCTTATAAGTGGTCTCAATTATTGGAATAATTTCCCCTGCCCCCTCCTGGAATGGAATTTTGGGGTTGGGTAGAACAACCCGGGAATATGCCTGTTCTTTCTTATAAAAATATTCGAAAAGCGATTTTTTATATTCCGCTTCACCATCGGTGACCACCAAATTTCCTTTTTCATCGACAAAATCCAGCAATGCATGAGAATCAGGGATATCCTCAGGTTGACGCTGATCCATAAGGGCAATAAGCGTTCGAAGTCGTTTTGATTTCTCTTTTTTCCCATTCCTTTCTATCAAAAGATAATCAATATCCTGCCCATCAAAATCGACTAAAATTGGTGCAAATTCCTGTAAGTTAATACGTTTCCGTTCTGGCTTGCCGTAAAGTTGGCAAAAAGCTGCCATTGTTTCCGACCCAAGATCGAGTGAAATATAATTTCTATTCATTCTCACCTCCTTGAGAACTTCCACCAGGAAAATACAATCTAATTTTAGTACTCAGCTTTCCCTGGATAAACAAAATGGATATTGGGGTGTGTTTTACAGGGACGGCTTTCCAAAAAATATTGATTTTCCTATCCCTGACAGGCATCTTTATAATTTCCTGGTTCTCACTTCCCTTTTTCCAATAAAAATATTTATAATCTTTGAAATTAAGTATTATCTTTGCATTTCTATATAATAGGAATTGAAGCCATCGGGGGGGCAAACAGATCAGAAAAGGAGACATATCATGGGCCGGTGTATTGGGTATCCGGCCTTCCATGAGTGGAATTCGTTTGATGATAAGCGGAAAGGTTAAACCGGGGAACTCTATCCTGATATTAGTGGATATAAAACGAAAGTAGCAGTAAGTCAAAATAATGGCCACTAAAAAGACAATACCCAAAATGGCAGCAATTATTTTGAAAATATACCCCATTGTGCAATTTAGAGGCTTTGGCGATTCCACATTTATATCGAAACAAACACTAACTGTCCTTTTCCCAAGGATGGCATCATAGTGGACTGTGGAAAAATCAAAAAGAACCCTGCACATTAAAGGATCGCAGGGTAATTTTGATGAAAATCTAACTGGAAATTCAACAAACGGCTGGACAATGCCCTGATATATAAATTTATCTGTTTCATAAGTAATATCCACGGTAAAAGAGCTTCCAGGTCCCAGGTGTAGATAAAATGGTTGGGCAAAGTTTACTTTAATAATCCCTTCCGGGTTATTTCCCGTTTCTTTAATCCAGTGCATCTCTACTGTTCCGAAATTCTTCAAAAAACCTATATTTTTTGACTCAACTTCCCAGTTCTTTTGTTTTTGAGAGGCAAGTTCATAAGCTTCCAGAAAAATAGGTTGATTCTGCGTACCTAATGACTGTTGAAAAAGGTATTCAGGATTCCCTTTTCGAATAGGATTACCTTCGTTATCCAGGTAAACATAGTCGTTGTCAATCAATCGATTAAATTCTTTTATTTTTCTTGCATCACCCGGATTGCCCCACCTATCGACCATGCTCATGTCTTCACTCAGTAATTGTGCATTCAGAATACCGTCATGGATTACAATAAAAAATGTACGAACAACTTCTCCATTAACAGGAGTACTTTTCAGATGCATTAATGCCAGATATTTTGACCATGTCAATAGGGTAAGGTTGTAAAATTCGTCAGGCAATATAGGTTCGTCAGCCAATATAGGGCGGCCCATCAATTCTTCTTTGGTAATATTGCTCTTGAAAATGAATCTGGAATGGATATAATTATCTGGCAATTTGTAGTTCTTTAATATGCTGTAGGGAAGTACGCCCGGAGTTACATGCCTTTTAGGAATAATGCCAAAATGAAACAATGTTAAAAAATCCTTCTGGGGATCCATCGGTGGTATTGATTCTCCAAACCCGTTTTCGTAGAGTCCATTTAAAAGTTTTTGTTTTAGTGCTTGCTGATAGGTTTGAACCTTTAACTTATTGGCTACAATCGATGCTGAGGCATCAATTAACAAAATATAATGATTGGGATGATCCTGAGTTTTTATAGTTTGAGGATACAATCCGGTTTGAAAAACAAAACAGAGCCCCACCACCATTAAAACGAGCCGCATAACACAAATTTTTTCTTTCGTTAATAACTTTTTCATCGTATTATCCAATGCTTAATCTTACAATCTATGGCACTTAAGTGGTAAGTATAACAAAGGAAAAATTTTTTTTCAATAGATTCTTTTCTAAAACGATCGCGAACCCCTGGAGATGATTCTCACACCTTTATTTTACAGTAAATTTGTATTTTGCTTTAACCTATTTAAGGCCAGAGTCATCCTTTTTAGAAGAAAGTCGGAAAACTTTGCCCCGTTAAAATACGTTTGGCTACGGTGCATGCCTTTCTAAATATTCCAGGGACGTAACTCCCAACAAATAAGGGGAAAATAGGGCCAGACGAAAAAATCCCCTTTCAAACTGTGGGATTTGCAAGGGAATCTCCAGGCGGATTTAAAAGGGCATACAGATGATGTAGTAAGCGCCGTCTTTTCCCCAGATGAGTCGAAAATACTTACCGCTTCATCAGACAATACCGCCAAATTATGGACCCTGGACGGCAAACTCCTGGTAAACCTGGATAAACATGCGAGAACAGTTAATACCGCTGTCTTCTCCCCGGATGGGTCAAAAATACTAACCGCATCGGAAGACAATACAGCCAAATTATGGAACATTGACGGCAACCTCCTGGCAGATATGGATAAGCATACGGGAACCGTTTATACCGCTGTTTTTTCCCCGGATGGTACAAAAATAATTACTGCCTCATCCGATAGTACTGCCAAATTGTGGGACCTGGAAGGGAAACTTCTCATGGATTTTAAAGGGCATATCCAAACGGTTTATGCCGCTGTCTTTTCGCCGGACGGCAAACGAATACTGACAGCATCAATGGACAATACCGCGAAATTATGGGACCTTGACGGGAATCTTTTAGCCGATTTAAACGAGCATATCGGTACAATTAATAAAGCCATCTTCTCTTCGGACGGCAAACGAATCCTCACCGCCTCCGCGGATGGCACCGCGAAACTCTGGTATACCCCGGAAGCGATCATCGATTGGCTGAAAAAATGAAAAACAAGCCACGGACTTACACGGACGGGCACTGACTTAAAAACAAAACACGCCCACGAATTGCACGAATAAACACGAATGAAAAACAAGCCGTCCACTGATTACACTGATTTTCACAGATTACAGGAGGTTTTTTCTTACCTTCTTACCTTCTCAACTTCTCAACTTCCATCTATTTCCGCTCTTCCGCTCTTCCTTCTTTTTACCCGGCCATATAGTTGAAAAATTCCCGCGCCTGGGATATAATAATACTATGAATAAAATAGACAGGATCCACGATAAAATGTTCACCAATGTCTTTGGAAAAGTGGACAACGCACGGGCTCTTTTGAAAAAAGTTCTGCCTGAAAAACTAAAAAAAAGAATCGATTTCTCCAACATCGAAATCGAGGACACCGATT
The DNA here is from genome assembly GCA_026393835.1 of Candidatus Aminicenantota bacterium. Classification (GTDB taxonomy): domain Bacteria; phylum Acidobacteriota; class Aminicenantia; order UBA2199; family UBA2199; genus JAKAGC01. The sequence continues at coordinate 31,280 of JAPKZK010000041.1, forward strand.
ACGTATCCAAACAATTCGAGGAATACTACTCCGATATTGTGGTCAAAGTAAAAATGAAATCCAAAGACGGCGGGAAAATCCCTACGGATATCTGTTTCATAGTAGAACACAAAACAGAGGGAAGAAAAAAGATTTTCATCCAGGTCCTGAAATACATGGTAGAGGAATGGCAAAAAGACATCGATGAGAAGAGGCCGCTGCGCATCATTATTCCCATTGTCTTTTACCATGGAGAAAAGAAGTGGACAATACCTCGATTCTTCGTGGATCAATTTGACGTTGAAGAGGAAGTAAAAGAGTTTTTACTGAATTACAGGTATTTCCTTTTCGATGCCGAACCGTGGGACTTCCGAACCGAAAGAAATAAAGAATTAAAAGATAATGTATTTCTATTGACGGCATTGGCGCTGATGAAATATGCTTATACCGATGAAACGGAAGGCATCGAGGAAATATTTAGATTCTGGCATGAAAAGGGATTTACCGATGATATCGAAGATGTCGTCTTTTTTCTCATCTACATTTCCGATACTAAGAATATAAGCCGGGATCAATTAAAAAAAATGCTGGAGAAAAGTAAAATAGAAGGAGGTGGCATCATGCAAACATTAGGCGACAGAATGAGAAAAGAAGGAATCGAAATAGGAGAAAAAATAGGAATCGAAGAGGGAAAAATCGAAACAGCCAGGACATTAATAAAGAGAGGCATCGATATGAATATTATTGCAGAGGCAACCGGGTTTCCCAAAGGGAAAATTGAAAAATTGGCGGAAACAGTCCATTAAAAGCACGACACTCGAGACTTGACACCGGCGCCGCCTGTTCTTTGTCAGCCTCGAAGGACAGCGAAGTATGAGCCACGGACTTACACGGACGGGCACTGACTTAAAAACAAAACACGCCCACGAATTACACGAATAAACACGAATGAAAAACAAGCCGTCCACTGATTACACTGATTTTCACAGATTACAGGAGGTTTTTTCTTACCTTCTTACCTTCTCAACTTCTCAACTTCCATCTATTTCCGCTCTTCCTTTTTTTCTTCATCATTCATCATTTCATATCTCACCACTGACCAATGACAAATGACCAACGACCCAATCAGTCGCTCTTGCGGCAATATTTTCACAGTCTCCGGGTGAAGACGCAACCTTTGCGTCAAATGCCAAAGCTCCCGGGGCAAATGCCGGAGCTCTTGTGGCAAATGACAAAGATGTTGCGTCAGATGACAAAGCTCCTGTGGCAAATGCCAAAGAGGTTAAGGCAAATGACAAAGATGTTGAGGCAAATGCCCGAGCCCTTGCGGCAAATGACAAAGATGTTGGGGCAATTGCCAAAACTCCTGGGGCAAATGACAAACCTTCTGTGGCAAATGCCGGAGCAGTTAAGGCAAATGACAAAAATCTTGTGGCAAATGCCTGAGCTTCTTTGGCAAATGACAAAGATGTTGTGGCAAATGCCTGAGAACCTTTGCAAAATTGCGAACGTAATGTGCAAAATAGCAAGAAGCTAAAGGAAGAGAGAAAAAAACAATCTGTGGAAATCAGTGTAATCGCCTATACGTGGACAAATGTTTTTCTTAGCGGTCCTTCGCGTTCTTAGCGGCTATCTTCTTACCTGTCTGTGTTTGTCGCGACGCTTGTGTTCGTCCGTGGCTGCGCGGCTATTTTTTCACGGCACTTACTATCTTCTTAAACATTCCCGGGACGTTTACCCCCAACAAATACAGAACCAAAAGGTCCATTGCCAGGATAGGAATAAGAACCAACAGGAAATCGATCTGATGATCCCGCGCAAAACTGAATATCATACTTGCGATTCCCCCTAAATTGGGATCGATCTCCAACAAGTCCCGCACCAACGCCAGGTTAATCAATACCGGCAGCCATAAATATAAAGATAATTTCAAGTATTTTTCAACTTTTTCAACTTTTGAAAAAAACAAAACCACGATAATTACTACGGGCAATAAAAACGCCGTCAACCCAAAAAGATTGAAAAGAAAAAAAACGGACCTCTGAAAAATGGAACAGCCATGACAGGGCCCGGGAAACGGATACCGAAAAGTAATGACCGCTATCACTGCCGCCAGGATTGCGAAAATGATCTTTAAAAACGAAGCTTTTGAAAAAGCTTCACCAAAACTTTTGTTTGTTTTTTTCATTATTCGATATAAAGACGTTCGTCCACAGATTACACAGATTTTCACAGATTTTTTTTCCAATCTTCATTGTTTCCGCTCTTCCTTTTTTCTTCATCATTCATCATTCTATTACTTACCAGTTACCTCCTTTACTGTTCTCATAATCAATAACGGCTTTCAAAATATCCTCTGTAAGCTTCCCTGCTACCTTTGCCCCTAACCCTGCCCGCGGCACGATTACCGAAAACACCAGCGGCGTTCCATCCCTGAAAATCACAAACCCTACAAAAAGCGAATTGTCCCCATAAAGCTCTGTCTCCGCCGTCCCGGTCTTGGCATAAAATTCCCGCCCCTCCCGGATTTCCTGGAAAACCGTATTGGCTGTTCCCCGCTCTACTACAGCTTTCATGGCTTCTTTTACCTGCTCGGCCCCTTCCCCGGGAAATACCCGGACCTTATCCCTCTCCGGATCAAATGATATTATCTTTTCCACGCCGGTATTTTTATTTTTTGCCGGGTCATTATTGCCGGTGGTAACGGGCTCTGGCGATTCCTTCATGGTTACCGACCGAACAACCGACGGGCGGTATAAAACTCCCCGGTTTAAAACCGCGGCGGCAATCATGGCATTCTGCAAAGCCGTTACCTGGAAATCTCCCTGACCAATGGCATAATGGGCAACATTAGCCGGCCGGTAAGCATTGACGGGAAACCGCGACTCCACAGCCACAAACGAATCATTGGGCGTACGGACAAGATTCGCGGCAAATGGGGCGTTCTTTAAATTATACAACAAATCAATCTCTTGATTGATCATAAGTTTCTCGGCAATCTCCAACATGGGATACTCCATGTATGTCTGAGCCGCCGGCAGACCGGCTTTAATGATAAAGATCTTCCGATTATTCTCATCATTATTATTTATATTTTCGCCATAACCGTAGGCCAGGCTGTCAACCGTAAGTACCCGGTTACTATGCAAAGCTAGATAGGAAAAATAGGTATTGTAAGAATGGGCAAAGGCATCGGTAAGCGAACAAAACCCCTCCGGCATGATGTGCCCCTGGAAATTCCGGATGCGAAAAACGATCTCTTTCCCGTTTAACATAAAACTATCCTGTAAATCCAACCGTGGAAAATTCTTGAAACTGCCGGCTGAACTCAACAGGTCCCGTAAATAGGGAAAAAGATAACGGCCCTTTGCATCTTTCCTATCCGCTGAACATAGATAAGCAGCGGAATCGAGGATTTTGGCCGTGGAACCGGGATTGTATTTCCATGCCCAACTTCTATTTAAGAAAGGATTTTCACGGGGGAGATAAGGTTTTGCAATATCCGGGTTGAGCGCTTTCATGGCGTCATCATCATAGGGATAGGAGGCCGCGGTTAAGATATTCCCTTTGGGACCCATTAATACCACGGCCGCTTCATAAAAATAATTCTTGATCTTGTCTATTTCCTTTTTGATCTCTTCAATCCGGGTTTGCAGACCGATAATGTCTTGCATGACGGACTGGCGGGCCGTGGGTTCACTAAGAACCAATTCCGACCGTTTTGCTTGCAGCAGGACTTCGGTTGCCGCCAGTTCCCGCTTAAGATATCGATAATCGGGATCGTTTAATTCGCTGTCCCGGGCGGCCCGGAGGGTTTTTTCCATGGCTTCCAGGGCAATGGCCTGCCATTCACGGTCGATAGTCAACCGAACCCCGGTTACCCGGTCTTGCGGCGATAACTTTGAAAAGATTTGCTCCAACCCCCAGACCCCCTCGCCGGAACTGCCGAAAAAAGACAATAGTTCCGCTGTAACCCGGGGCGCATAAAACCGCTGCCGCTTAGCGTTTACTTCGGCGTTAAAAGCAAGCGGCGTGTTATTATTGTCGGAAACCAGGGGTTTCAATGCGTCCTGGAGTCTGTTGAAGCTGAGCCGCTCAACCTGGTCTTGCTTCAAAAGCAGTCGGCTGTTGTCCGCTTTAAGCATATAATCGGCGTAAAAATTCTTGCGGTACCCTTTCCTGGCTGCCATCACCGTGATTTCGTTTTCTCCTTTATTTAACGCCCTCACAAAATCGTCGGAAGCCTCGACCACCCTGCGATTCACCCGCAAACTGTAATCGCCGGAAGCATATATTTTCCAGGAAACGGATCGGGGAACGGCTTCCAGTTGGAATTTCTTCCTGAAATACCGAAATTTAAGGCCGCTGTAGACCGGGTCCCAGGTTTCATCGTACCACAGGGAATCGATGGGGCCGGCGCCGATCCCGGGGTCCGACAGGCTGTAGGGAGGATTGACAAAAGCCGCTGTCCATTGGGCGGTGTTTATGGAGGCTTCCCAGGTCTCATCGGATACCAGGCGAAAAGGACTGCCGTCGGGATTTGTGAAAATAACCTCGGCCTGGAAATTGGTGGACCCGATACGCCGGTTAAAGGTTTCCAGGTTCCAGACTTTTATATGGATTTCGTTTTTACTCATGGGGATTGCCGCGGCCTGGGGGCCGTCGAAAAAATTACCGCGGGTGTAATTTTGGCCGTCAAAGCTGTAACCGAAGTCGGCGGCGGCGATTAATCGAACCGATAACGGGGTTTGTTTGAATGTGACGCGGAACTCGACCGGTTCATCGGTCATTTCGATAAGGGAACCCCAATAAAACGTATCGATGCCGCTGACAATGGGGGTGTTTTCCAGCAGGGGGGAGGCATTCATCCAGGAATGCCCGGGACTTTTATAGACGACTTCCCGGATGTGGGATTTGTCCACGTTCAAACCGACGCCTATAACCTGGTGACGGTTATTCAACTTCTCGACTTCCCGGCAAAAGACCTGGAAAATTCCTTTGTTCTGCATTTTCCGGATGAGCGAACGGGCTTTGCCCGCATAATTTTTAAACTCGCTGTAATCGCTAAACTCTCGCCAGGTAATGTTGTTTTTTTCAAGGTAATCCCGAAGCGCCGCACTATCTTTTTTATCCTTTTTTCCCCCGGGTATTTTTTGCAATTGGGATAAAAATTCCGTGGTAACCGGATAATAGCAATTGTCTTTCCGATAATACATGTCCCGGTCCAGGAGTTCTTTGATATCCACCATGCCACCTTCGGGTATTTTGTCGGGGATATAGAGTTTCTCAAACAATTGCCGGGGTTTGAGGTTAAAGGAGAATAGTTCCCGGCTGCCGATAAAGGAGTTTCTCTTCTCTTTGTTAATGGTGTAGGCGGCGCCGGAATCGAGGGATTTAAGGAACGCTGTTTTTGGGCCGGGGTCCCCGGGCGTTTGCCCCGGGGCCGCAAACGTTGGGATTTTTTCTTTATAAGAAATAGAGAGGTAGGTCAGCCCCTGGATCCTGGCGATATTAAATTTTATGAAAAGCGCCTCCCCAAATTTTAAAATATCCCCGTCCCGGATTTCGAATTCCGTGTTTTCGGATACCGCGTCTTGCCGGCGGCTTCGTATCATGATTATAGGTAAGCCGGGGGACTTTGCCCGCAGGGCGCCGGGAACGCCGGTGGGATTGTTTTTTATCCTGCGGAGTTCCAGCAACTTACCGTCGAAAGGTTTTCCCGCGGGAATGATCCGCGCCAGTTCAGCGGCCGATATTTCCACCAACAGGTTTTTCAGTAGTTCCCGGCGTCCGGCCTGGGCCAGGACTTGCTGCCTGTCTTCGGTCAGCCATCCGCCGATGTATTTCGCTTCGGTGAAACCGGTAAAGGCTTCCATGATGGGGCGATGAAATATTTCCTTATAATATGTCTCCCTGGGAAAGATATTAAATATAAAGCGGCGGTTATCCATAACGATCAGGTCGTCATCCTTGAGTTCGACGGTCTTTTTGACCGGGACGCCTTTTATCATTATGTTATCCGCAAGGGGTTCCAGCAGGAAACCGCGGTCGCCGTCCTTGTAACGGATATCGAAGATGCCGCCGTAATCGCGGAGTTCTTCAAGGTAGACCAGTTCCGTGTTATCTTCGATATCCCTGGGATAGGATATGGAGTTTAACCGCAGTATGATTAAGATGATGATTAACGCGGCGATAACTGAAAATATCTTAAAACTGTTTTTCATTGGATCACCTTTTTATTTGGATTCTTCCATATTGTTACCCAGGACAATCATCAGGAATGAAAAAGGCAGGGCAAACAGCAGGAGTAAATTATTGGAATAGGAGAGAAACGGGAGTGATTGCCCCATGACCGGGAGCAGTCCCACCACGTAAAGGGCGGGAACGATGTATTGGGCCAGGAAGATAACGGCCAGGAACTCCAACTGGTAGAGATACCAGGAAAAGGGAGAACCCCTGCTTTGAACAGCGGCGCTGTATTTTTGGTTCATTTTATGGACATAGGCGATAATTAAGAAAAGGGTAAAAAATATGAAGGCGGCGCCGACGGTTCCCAATACCCCGATATAAAGGCTGAATCCCAGGTCTTTCTCGATTAACGGCACATGACCGGCGGCGGTAAAGGCGGCGGTGGATTTGCCGAAGGTCCCGGCCCCTTTCATGAACCAGAGGGAATTGACGTACTGGTAAGATAGGTTATAATCCCGCCAGGGATCGAGCCACGAACCGATCCGGCCGCCCAGGCTTTTGGGCGCCGCCGGGGTATGAAAAAACGCCGTGTAATTAATGCCCGCCAAAAGGGCCGCCAATATTATGCTGAAACATATCTTCGCCCCCTTCCCGGTTGTTTTATTAAACCACACCCTTGCCAGCATTACCAACAGCAGGACGGATAAAATAATACCGAAATAGACAAAGGGGAATGTATAATCGGCGAGGGCCGTAACGCTTATCACCAACGTTACCAGGATTAAGGCGGCCAGGAATAGTTTGAATTTCCATGTTTTTTTAATCTTGATGATATGGTATAAGAAAACGAAAGAAAACACCAGTAGGGGGGATAGGTCCATGAGAAAGGCCGTCAACAGGAAAAAGGGGATCAGCGCCAGCCCATAAATCCACAGTACGTTTAATTCCATGCCTTTATCGATACGGCTGACCCAATCGGCAAAATAGAGGGTCAGGAGTATCTTGCCCAATTCGATGGGTAAGAAGAAAAACCCGGCCATGGAAACGCCCAGTTCGCTGCCCAGGAATATTTGCAGGACGATAAAAAACAAGGCCAATAGTAAAAACAGGTCGGCAATAATGAGGTAATTCCAGCCTTTTTTATTGAGAATGCCGCCGAGCCCGAAAAAGATACGCCGGTGATTTTCATCTTCAAAACCGGCGATGATTTTTTCCACCACATTTTTTATATTTAAAGGGTAACCCTGGGAGTTTTTATATTCGTAATAGAGGTCCTTGCGCAAACGGATGAGAAAAACAACGATAAAAAGCAGGACCCCCGCATAAAGGAATATCTTACTGTAATTGACCAACAGGACCAGCAGCGACGCCGCGACCAGGGGAACATGGAATTTTTTCCGGCTGAGGACGCGGTAGAGAAAAACAACCCAGCGGTTATAGCGGCTTAAGACCAGGAATAAAAAAAACAAGCCCACGAAGAGCGGGAGGGCGGAACCCTTGTATTTTTGAAAGCCATCCAGGTAGTTATTATTGTAGAGGGCCAATGCGCCGAATACGAGGTAGCCCAATCCCAACATAAAAAATACGAAATGGTAGATTACTACGTTATGATTATTGAGCAGGCCCAACCGGGATAGGCCCCTGTTCTTTACGGGTAACGCGAAATAATTTACGAACCAGAAGAGCCAGAAGGGAATAAATATAAAGTATATTAGGCCGTTTATATAAGCGGAATAATTTTCATTCACGACGCGGGATAAAACGATACTATTCCCGCTGTCCTCGTTTATGCCGGCGACGGTTAACCGCTCTTTACCCGCGGCGGCATCGGCGGGGATGGAGTTAAAGCGGTGGGGAAAATCCAGGTATAGATAATTCCCCCCGGGCGTAACGCTAGTTAGATCGCTGATAATAGCTTGATAATGGGGGGAGAATTTGATTTTCTCAGGGCCCAGTGGAACCAGGGACAGGTTGGTTCTCGTCGCCAGCAATTCATAAGCAGTATGCCCCAGGATAAGGATGTGTTTCTGATCATAGGCTGCTTTCTTTTCGATATCTTTCAATTGGAATGATTCGGTTCCCCGGGTAACCTTAATGGAATCTTCCTGGGAAAAGTCATAATGCTGGAAAGTGAAATCCCCGTCCATCCGCAGTACCAGGGGCAAAATAAAAATGGTGGCAAAGGAAACCGCCAACGCTGTCGCCCCCCAATTCCAGCCGGGTTTTCGTTTGTATTGAATATAGACGATAAACGGGAGAAATCCCAGGATGATAATGAGTTGCAAGACCAGGGAAACCGCCCCGGCCATAAAAGGGAGGGATGCGAATAATAGCAGCAGCAGCGCCCCGTTAAAGCGATTCTTGAGGTAGAGATAAACTCCCAGGGATAATAATAATATGGTGAGGAAAATCACCAGGTAATAAATATTCACACCCAGGAAATACCGGTTGGGTTCATAAGCAAGGGCTGCCAGGTTTTTTTCTAAGCGGCCGGGGAGAACCAATTTATTCAAACCGACGGAAACGCGGGAAACGGGTTGGTATTTAATGATCAATGGCTTATTAAGAAAGGTATGAAGGGTGACGACCCGGCTTTCGCTCTGACCGGGAGCCTGGACAGCGACCCGGATAGAGCGGCCAAGGGGATATTGGTTATTTATTTCCAGCAGCCGGATTTTTTCCCTGCCCATTATTTCGATCTCATCGCCTGTTTTGAGGGCCAGCTTATTGAGGTAGCGGCCGTCCAGGTCCACTTTTTTCGTCCGGCTAATATTCCGGATGGAAAAATCAGTCGGCCCTAAGGTCAGGCGAACATGGGCGCCGGCGGCGGAATCGTTTTCAATGGTAATATCGGAGACTTCTTTGGAGTTCCCGATAATGATTTCTTTTTGTTGGGGTTTGATCTTGAAATCGTATTTCTCGATAAAATAACCGGTATCCGCTTTGAAGTCCATGCCCAGCAGCAAGAATAAAGAAACCAATACGACGGTAATGAGCGCCATGCCGATAAAGGATTGAATGGGGGATTGCGCCGCCGGACCGGGGTTTGGGAGTTCTCCCGGCTCTTTTTTGCCGGGTTTCCGCAGTATCCCTACCAGGATAATGAGCAGGGCGGCCACGGAAAACAAAATCATCAGGCGGGATTTGAGCAAAACCAGTAAAACCGGCAGCGCAATGAGGGTAACCGCCGGCAATGTCCGGCCCGGTTTTTCGCCCCTTCCGAAAAGAAGCGCATAACAATAGATCAACCACAGCGCCCAGCAGAAATACATGACTACCTGGAGCAATTTTTCCATGTAAAAACTCCTTTGTTACCTTGTTACATTATTACCTTATTACCTTCTAATAATGCTTCTATTGACATTGATTTTCCGCAGGATACTCTTTTGTACCCTGGCGCTGAGGGGGGATTCCGTTACCAGGGGAACGATGTATTTAAATACCCTGCTGCCGATAATCACCAGGTCATTATTTTTCATGGCCGCCGACTGGGCAAATCCCGCCAGCTTTTGCGGGATGCCGGAAACAGGCCGGTGTTCGGACATGTCTTTCCTTAAATCCGCCAGGAAATGCACCAGTTTTTTTTCTTTTTCACCGCCGGGTACGGGTTCAACCCGGAGCGTGGGGATGACGGGTTTTTCCAGGTCCCGGGCCGCCACCAGGTAAATGGGATAACTCAGGGAAATATTATAAATCGAATCCCCGTCATCTTCTTTTACCAGGACGGCATGGTCCCTGGAAGCCCCGATTCTCCAGAAATCGTCGTCCTTTTTATTTAACCGCACCATTTGCCCGGGTAACTCGTCTCCCAGGGCCCTGTCAAGGTTATCCAGGGGTTCCCTGCCGAAGATATAAAAATTAGACTCCAGGTAGGTTCGCTCCACCACATTACTTTGTAACGACCAGCCGAAATAAATCCTCAGTTCTTTATCGTCTACCCGCGCCAGGAACGAATTGGAAATCGAATAATGGATACTGTCCAATTTTGCCGTATAATCCACGGTTTCGTAAATACCCCGTTTGTAGATTTTTTCTCCCGATTCAGGGGAGAGGATGGAAACTTCCCCATCCATGCTGGAGGAGTAAAATTTGACATTTTTCTTTTCGCCGCCGATGGACATGATATAGGAAGCGATATCGTCATCTTTGGGCAAAGGCAGCAGGATCATTTCGTTTTCCAGGTACGGGAGGTTTTCTTCTTTGAAGCTGGGGGGTTCCACGATTTCGGGCGCTATTTCCGCTGCCTCTTCCGCTTCCATGTCCTGGCCGGCGCTTTCCTCTTCTTCTTCCTCGATTTTCGGGATATAGGTAATAATGGATAGTTTAAAATCGTTTATCCCGGTTTCCTGGAAGTACCCGGGGTTTATGGTATAGAGGATCGTTTCGCGGTCCGGGCCGGGAATAGTGGTTGTATCGGAAAGAATATCGATGCCGCGTTTCTTAAGATCGCTAAAAAATTTCAGGCTTTTGCAGTCCTCGGAGAGGCGGAAGAAGAAGAACCGTGGATTTTCCGGGTGGTACAATTCCGGGATAAAGAGGTTGTGATACCATTCGCCGCCGACGTAAAAATAAGCGCCTGCCTGGTCGCTGTGTTTTTTGAAATAATCCACCTGGTAAGATTTTTTCAGCATTACCGGTTTCCCGCCTTTTCCAGCGGTGGTGGTGACCAAATCCGCCTTAATCTCGGCGATTTTTTCGCCCTGGGTATCGAAATTTGCAAACCCGCCGGCAATAATCAATAATTCGCCCGGTTTAATATTGTAGGGGTTCTTTACCGCGGTAATTCCATTTTTCTGATACTTTGTACACACGTCTTCTTCGCTGATGAAATAAATTTTTTTCAGCGCCAGGTGGTACCCGGAGTTTAACTCATCGATCAACCGTTTTTCCCATTCGTTCCTGCGGACATCGAATTGAACTTCATACTGATTGGGGTATACGATAAAGACGCCGTTGATTTCCCGGATATTCCGCTTGAGGTCGTTAAAAAAACGATTACCCCGGGCATTCAGTTTAACCACTTTTTCTTTCGGAAGAAAATCCTTATCGAAAGTAACATTGATTTTCATCATAAAAGCGGGATCAAATTCCAGGTCGCCGCCGGCATCTTCCACGGAATAGACTTCAGGATTACCGATAACCAGGTTTATCGCGCCTTGCGCTTTTTGCATCAGTCCTTTAAAATAATTCTTTGCCTTTTGATCTTGTTCGTCACCCATATTAAGTCTCCTTATTAATTTGTTAGGATTCGTAAGGGAATATTATATATGACCCGGTTTTTTTTTGTAAGACTCAAAAAAATTTTTTTTAATTTTAACTCGACCGGTTAAACTCGCACTTTACTTCAAGAAATTTTTTTAATACAATTTGCCCTTATAAGGACAAATATCATGAAACAAAAAATATGTATCCCTTTATTAAAAGACCATCACAATCACCCGTCCTTCTACGCCCTTTTCAATGATTGCCTGAACCTCCAGGAGATAAAGGACAAACAAAAAGCGCTGCAAATGGTACAGTCCCTGGACAGGGACAGGGTTTCCGTCGTTTTAGGCTGGAACACGGGATTCTATTCCTTTTCGGAAGAGGAATTGAACCGGTTCCCATCGGTCATCATCGTCAATATCTCCCTTCACTCGTTTATTATGAATGCACGCGCCGAAACCGCACTTAAAGAAAAATACCCCGACATCGTTGCCAATTATAAAAATCATTCATGGTATGAATCGCATTTTGCCCGGATGATGATATTCATGGCCGACATGGCGGAACCTACGGAACAAAAAGTAAAAACTCTTTTCGATAGCTTATACGAAAAAGGGGTCTATTATGCCGAGGATATGTTATTGACCGGCGAGAAAGTCTATTCCATTATAAACGCATCGCCTTACCGGGAACGTACGGCTTTCTGGGCGGACCCGGCGACATTCAAGAATCTTAGTCCCGGGGCTCAGAAGGGAGTAAAAGGAATCAAACTGTTTACCGACGGCGCATTGGGCGCAGGCACCGCGGCTTTGACCCTACCCTATAATGACGGGAAAAAAGCCGGACTGCTCCATACGGATGATGAACTTTTCCGGCAGATGCGCGAAACGGCCCTGCTGGGCAAAGCGGTTTCGGTTCATGCCATCGGTGATATGGCTATCTTCCAGGTGGTGCGCACGGTGCTGAGGTTAAGAGACGAGGGATTTCCGTTCCCTGAAGTGCGCATGGAACACTGCCAATTTATCGATGAAAAAACCGCGCATGAAGCCAAAGAGATGGGGATTATTCTATCCATGCAGCCCAATTTCAGCGTCGATTCCACGGTTTACCGCGACCGGCTGCCGGCCCGATACCTTGAGCAAAACAATCCGTTTCGTATGTTGATCGATAAAGTAGGTTTTATTCCCGGGAAAGATTTAATCTTCGGCACCGACGGCATGCCCCACGGTATAACAACAGCGCTTCAAAGCTGTCTTTTCCCTCCATTTCCACAGCAGCGGTTGACCCTGGATGAGTTTATTGCCGGGTACTGCATGCCGGACAAATCTTATGGGCAGGTGGAAATAGAGGTAGAAAAAATATAAATAATCTTGAAATTTATTTCATAATGTTTTATTATTAGCACTCGTTTATAAAGAAATTTGGGATGAATCGAAAAGCTAGATTTAAAACGATCCCGGAGTTCAGTCCATGAGAATTATTACACGCCCCGATTTTGACGGCATTGTTTGTGCGGTTCTTCTATGTGAAGCACTGGACATCGATGAACAAATCTATTGGGTGGAACCTAATATGATGCATACCGGACAGGTAGAGGTCCATAACCGCGATATTATTACCAATTTAGCCTATCACCCAAATTGCCTGCTGTGGTTTGACCACCACGTGACAAACCGGGTTACTGTACCCTTTAACGGCGCTTTTAAAATCGCCCCTTCGGCGGCCGGTATTGTTTTCGATTTCTTGAACCGGCCCGACCCTGTGAAAAATCCAAAAGACAGCGCGGGGATTGCAAGCCGGATAAAAAAATTTAAGCGGGATTATACCGAACTGGCAGCGGCCGCCGATAAAATCGATTCCGCAGAGTTGACCCTGCACGAAGTCGAACACCCCGAAAAATACCCGTATGTGATGCTTGCCATGACCATTTTCAGTCATATTAGCGCCGATGAACCCTACTGGAACCGATTGGTGGAACTGTTGAGAAAATACGAAATCCGGGAAGTATTAAAATACCCGGAAGTCAAACAGCGCATAAAAGCTTCTCTTAAAAGAAACAAAACCTACGCCTCCCTGCTGAAAAAGCATACTATATTTAACCGGCATATCTCTATCACGGATTTCCGCTCCTTTAAAAAGGAGCCAACCGGGAACCGGTTCCTGGTGTTCTCCCTGTTCCCGGGAAATTCGGTAAATGTAAAAATTCGCCATCACGATGAAGACCGGGAGAAAATAATAGCCAGTATCGGGCGCAACATATTCAACAGCCGCTGCCATGTAAACGCCGGCCTGCTGTGCGCCCGGTTCGAAGGCGGCGGTCACTTCGGCGCCGGGTCATGCACCTTCCATGTAAGCAAAACCGACGAATACCTCTCCCTCATCCTCGACACACTTTTAAAAAATGAATCCCCCGCGGCAATGCCGCCGGATGATAAAAATGCTTTAAAAGATTGAGAATAAATAATGCGAGTCATTTATAAAATCGATGTTGTTTTTTTATGGGTTTATTCCGTCATCATCGTGTTCATCGGCGTCGTGGGCGCCGTTTCATTGGGCAATATCCTCTTTCCGGCAGGCGCCTTGTTAATCGAAACCATATACCTTTTATTAAGTCTCCGGCGCCCCTACAGGCGGCGCCGCGCCTTGAAGCAGCCGTTGCCGGCCCCCTGGAAAACCTTTTTGGCTGAACATTCCTTATTTTACAAGAGTCTCGATAAAATCGGCAAGAAACGGTTTGAGCAAGATGTACAGATATTCTTAAGCGATTTTTCCATTGAAGGAACGCGGCGACAGGCCGTGGACCTGGAAGCCAAACTCCTGGTGGCTGCCGGCGCTGCCGCACTCCTGCACGGCCGGTCAACCTGGGAACCGCCTTTTCAGGATGGCGTCGTCATCTTTCCCGGGGACCGTTTCGACCGGCATTACCGTCCCGGTAAGGGGCATTTTGCCGGGATGGCCACCCGCAAAGGCCCCCTGCTGCTGACGGAAACTTCCCTGGGAGAAAGTTTCCGGGACCCCCGCGACGGGTATAATGTGATCTACCATGAAATGGCCCACTATTTCGACCTGGCAGGGGCAAGCATTCCCTGGCGGGAAATTTTTTCCAGGGAATGGCGGAAAGCCTCGGAGGGGCGGTCATTCTTACGGGATTATGCGGGCACGAACGAAGCCGAACTCTTTGCCGTGGCCACGGAAGCCTTTTTTGAAAGCCCCTGGGAAATGAAAAAACAAAGCCCGGAACTATACGATGCATTAAAAACTTTTTTTAATTTAGATACTGTGAAGATACTAAAATAAAAGTTTTGTGGGGGTCCAGGGGGCGGTTTTTCAAAAGAGCCCCCTGGCTGCCGGTGGCATTAAGCCATAGTTTGTCGTTTGCCGTAAGTCAGGGAGTGCCACAGCCATTCTACCGGACCGAAACGAAAATGTTTCGCCCAGCGGGCGCTTAGAAATATCTGCACCGCAGATATCGGGAACACCAGGAGAAAACCGGTCAACGGTCCGATTTTACCGAACAAGTTGAACCCGTAGCTGTAGAATAAAGTCGTGCATATCAGCGATTGCAGGAAATAATTACTCAGGGCCATGCGTCCCACCGCTTCCAGCGGTCTTAGGAATCTTTTCCAGGACTCTTTACGCATTAACAGGACAATCGTGGCAATATAAAAAAAGCTCAGCGCCGACGTACCCACCGTGCGGGCAATGCCCCCTATTAGTCTAACCGACAGCGGTTGAGGAGGTTTGAGGAATGTATCCAGTAGAAAGAAAATAAGAGTGCCCCCCAGGCCCAGGGCCAGGGTAACCCAGCGGGTTTTCCTTAAAAACTTAAGATTCTTTTCAATATCCTGGAAAATCCCCTTTTGCCAGACCCATATACCCAGCAGGAACAACCCCAGGATACCCCATCCCCCCCTGGCGGTGATTAATGCCGTTGTCTTAAGCTTATCAAGCCTGATAAGGAACATGTCCCAATAAGAACCGTCCCGGTAGACGTCGATGGCTTCATGCACTTTCTTCATTTCCAGTTCTGCTGTTTGTTGTTGATTTCCCATTGCCGGGTGAGTCCCCGCTGGCCTTAGAACGGCATGGATCAAAACCGGGATAAGAAGCAAAATCACGGCCCAGGTCAACAGCGTTTTAGGCTGGCGTTTCTTAAAGAACAGCAAGAAAAAGCCCATGGTTGAGTACATCAGCAGGATAATCCCTCCCCATAAAGCTAGGTCATGGAACAAGCCGATGCCCAGGAGAACCAGCAAACGGCGGGAGTACAGCAAAGAAAACTTTTTCCCCGTATCATGAGTCCGGGTCACCTGGACCGCCATGCCCAGGCCGAACAGGAAAGACAGCATCGAATAAAATTTCCCCTGGCCGAAGAATTGAGTAAGCCCGAATACGATTTGATCGGCCATGCCGTTGAACATTTTGACATATAAGTGGGGAAGAGTCTCAGGGAAGCTGTAGGGTTGCATATTCAGAAACAAGATACATAGGATGGCTGTCCCGCGGAGCACATCGATAACCGGGAGCCTTTCCTTCGCAGATATCGGTTTCATTTCCCGGCTTTCATTTGCGACATTTTCGCTGCCTTTAAAATGATCAAGCATTGTTCCTCCTTTCCAGGCATGTGGAATAAC
Organism: Candidatus Aminicenantota bacterium; assembly: GCA_026393835.1. Taxonomy (GTDB): domain Bacteria; phylum Acidobacteriota; class Aminicenantia; order UBA2199; family UBA2199; genus JAKAGC01. The sequence continues at coordinate 47,287 of JAPKZK010000041.1, forward strand.
AATAAGGTATGTGATACGGGATAAAAGAAAGAAAGGTTTAAGCAACAAAACCGACCCCAAAAATAGCGTTTTTTTGACTTGGCAATTCCACTAAAAACTTCATCAATAATCGCTTTAGGATAATTTTTCGTAATATTCTTCATCACAGTTAAGCTTGACAACCGGCGGAGAGATTAATAGAATGGTTCCTCAGGGTCACAGTGAATATTTGCGCCTCAAATAGAACGAATTAATTTCAATTTGGGAGGAAATAAAATTCAAATGATTAAAAAACATGTTGAAATGCCGCCGGAAGTTATAGATCAAACGGTGCTGGATATCCAGGCGATAAAGGGCAATCCCCCCTTTTTAAACGATTTTCCTATCGATGAACAGGTAAAAATACAGAACCTAAGCCGCAAAGTAATAGATTTTATCGAGGAGGCCCAGCGTCATGCAAAAAGCCACGCCCATTATTTTCCCCTTGTCAGCCCATTCGAGAAAGACGAAAAAGAATAGAAGAGGTGAAGAAAAAAACATTATTTAAAAAAATGAGATCAAAACTTGACATCTCAAAAAAGAAAGTGTAAACTATAAAAGTTTTTATGCCTTGAATAGATTTTTTATTGAATATAATAGAAAAAGAAAGGAGTAAAATATGAACAAAAAACAAAAATTGGTTTTTGCGTTCCTGGATTTGATTGTCCATGCCGCGCCGGAAGAACTGGCCAGGCTTAATGTGACGATAGGCGCCAGGCGACTGGGTACAACCCCGGATATTATCTGTCATGCATTTAAATCCGTTTACATTTGCTCGGCGGGAGAGATCGTGACGATAAACAAACAAATTGCCTTTGAGAAGCTCATCGCCAACCGCCGGGCGCGAACCTTAAAAGAAGCCCTGAAAATACTGGATATCCGGAGCGTCAGTAACTTTATCAAGCAATATAAAGCCAGGCGCGGATACACGCCGATGGAAACCATAAAAAAGCATAAAATGTCCCAGGCCGTAGGGAAGCGAAAACAGGTCTCAAAATAACGTTTTTTTGAACCCGTAATTCCATCCAAAGGCTCATCAATAAATGGTATCAATATATTTTTCTTATTATGACCCATCGTGTAAAAGCTTGACACGACCGGATAGATGGATTAGAATGTCGCCTTAGGCTCAAAATGGCCATTTGAGTGAAAAGATAAGCGAATAAAATTAAATTAAGGAGAAAAAGAATGCAACTTAACCGAGTTAGTGCGGAAATACCGCAAGACGTCGAGGACCTTTTGGTCCAGGATCTTGAAGAAAGGCGCAAGAGTCTTCCTTTTTTGATCGATTTACCCATCGAGGAACGGATAGCCATGCCGAAATCGAGCCGCAAGCTGGTGGATTTTATCGACACCGGTTTGCTCCAGGCCAGGACCCATCCAACTTATTTACCTTCCTTTGTCGATATCGTTGAATTCGAGAAGGATGTGAAGTTAAGGAAGAGTCTGCGCCGGATCTATGAGGCGTTGAATGCGTTCACCGACCGGGTCAGGGACACCCTGATGGTGGTTGAATCGGAAGCGTACCTGGCGGCGCGGGTGTTTTACAAGACCGCGAAAGCCGCCGCCAAAGAAGGCGCGGAAGATGCTGAACGGATCGTTAAAGAGATGGCCTATCACTACAAGAAGGCGCATTCCGGTGAAATTACCCCGGATGATATCCCGGTACAACCGAAATAACCCTTTCACGTCCCAATGAGTTACCCCCGGGCCCCGGTTTCGGGGCCTGGGGCTTTTCCATCAAAGCCAAAAGGATTTATTTCGATCCTTTTGGCGCTGATGTCTGACCCTAACCGATTAAAGAAAGGTCCCTTTGGGCATTGGTTTAAGGTCGGAAAGGTTCGACGCAGACCCATTGTGGCATCGATTTAAGAGCAAAAAGCGTTGATTTAGAACCAGTGGGGCGTCGAAGCCGCACCCTAAAGGCTCGGTATTAAACCATTTGTGCGTCGATGTAATAGAAAAAAGGATCGCTGCACCATCTTTTTGCCACGGCATATAGGCCAAAAGGAGTAAAACTGGGGGGGGGGAAACAATCGGTGCAATCACCGGAATCCCTGGACCAGTCTTTTTCATTTATGAGTTATTAATATTTGTTTTTTCCCAGCGTCTTCGCTTCCTTAATTCCTCGGAAATTTCTCCATCCTCCGGCAAATCATTACAGACGGTTCCACACATGCCACCCTGGTAAAAAGTTTTCCCATTGCCGAACTGACCAACCCCCACAACTTTATTTCCCTGCTCTATTATTTCGGTCTTTTAAGCATTACCGGCATCGATGAAGAAAAAAAAGCAATTCTTAAAATTCCCAATGAAGCCATCAAACGAATCACAATTGAAGTATTACAGCCTGGATGATAAATTTCAAAAAACCATTAGGAAAACCACATTGAAAAAAGTGGTATTGATTTTCAGCGGCGCCCGGTTGGTTTATCAATGGGAAATATAATTTGGCTTTATCCCAGGATCCTAAGCAACGACTGCCATGAAAATAGCCACAAAGGCACGAAGGTACACCAATTGGTGATTGGTGAGTGGATATTGGTCAGTGGTCAATGGTCATTGGTCAGTGGTGAAATTTGAAATGATGAATGATGAATGATAAAGAAAGCTGGGGAGCATAAATTCGTCTGTCCCCAAACTACTTCAATCAAGGATTTGGAAAAATTAGTTCGCCCCCCTCTCTATTGACTTTCTACCCACTTTTCTATTAAAATAGGACTTTGAATTTTATTTGCACGAGAAGATAATATGAAAAATAAATATTTCCCGGTGATTTTGTTTGTTAGGGAGCCAGCGTCAATGGCCCGGGTCCCGGAACCTTACCACACTATGGGCGGATAATACCTTGACAAAACTGGCGCTCATCATCCCCACCTTCAACCGCAAGAACTCCCTCTTGGACGTACTGGAATCGCTGGAAAAGCAGGATATCAAAGATGTTACCCTATCGATCGTGGTCGTCGTCGATGGTTCCACCGACGGAACCCGGGAAGCAGTCGCCTCTCTTTTCCCTCATGTCAACATTATCCAGGGCGACGGTAATTGGTGGTGGACAAAATCCGTGAACGAAGGCTGCAAATGGGCGCTAAAAAACAGCGCCGACGCCGTCCTGCTTTTAAACGACGACATCCGCCCGGATAACCGCTATTTCGAACATATGCTAAAAGCCGCCGAAAAAGAACCCCATGCCATTATCGGTTCATTAAATATTACCGATGAAAAGGAACAAAGAATCTACTTCTCCGGCGTAAAAAAAGTGCGCTGGTGGTTGGGGAAACCGCAACGCTGTCACCCTTTCCTGGCCCCTGCCAATGAAAAATTAACCGGCCTGCATAAGACCGTTGTCCTGCCCGGTAGGGGGCTGTGGATTCCCGCCCGGGTTTTTGAAAAAACAGGCTTTTTCGACCAGGAAGCCCTGCCCCAATATAAAGCCGATTACGATTTTGTCTTACGGGCCGCGAAACATAATATCCCTGCTTTTATCTCCTGGGATGCCGTTATTTATACCCACACCGAAAAAACCGGCCGGGGCGCAACATTTACAGAACAAAGCTTCTCCCGTTTTACCCGTTCGTTATTCCACGGCAGGTCAAGAACCAATCTCATCCAGAACTTCATATATTACTGGAGGCATTTCCCCCGGATTTTATTGCCCATTTTCCCATTTACAAGCCTTATCATTTTGTTCCGGCAGTTCTATTTATTCTTCAAGGACCGGAAGTACAGTTCAAGATAAGACGCTAACGGTTTGAATCGGAAGCCCGGATGACCTTTTCAAAGACGCGGAGAAAATTTCCACCCAGGATTTTCTTGATATCTTCTTGGCTGTATCCCCGTTTGAGAAGGTGATACGTAATCAAGGGAAACCCGCTCACATTTTCCAGGCCCACCGGGTAGCTGCCGGCGCCGTCATAATCGGAACCCAACCCCACATAATCCACCCCCACCAATTTCACTACATGATCGATATGATCGATCAATTTTTCAATTTGCGGCGCCGGAGGGGCAGCCTTTTTCCATAATGCGATGGTCTCGTTCCAATAGGCTTCCGTGTTATCTTTATACTTCTCTTTTATGATGTTCATTTCGGGCTCGATTGTTTTTTCGTTTGCGTCCGCTTTGTTTTTATATTCTTGATCCACGAAAAAGGCGCAGAAAGTCACCTGGATAACGCCGCCTTTTTTAGCCAGCGCCCGGATCATGTCGTCGGTCAGGTTGCGCCCCACATCGCAAATAGAGCGGACGTTGGAATGCGATGCAAACACCGGGGCCCCCGATATTTCCAGCACATCCCGGAAAGCCCTGTCGGAGATATGAGACACATCGATCAACATGCCCAGGCGGTTCATTTCTTTAACGACCTCTTTGCCAAAGGGGCTAACGCCGTTCCATTCGGGGGTTTTAGCGCCGGAAGAGTCGCAGATGTCATTGTTATCGTTGTGGGTTAGGGTGATATAGCGCACTCCCAGGCGATAAAAGTCCCTTAGTAAGCGCAAACTGCCTTCCAAAGGGCCGCCGTTTTCGATACCCAGCAAAATGGCGCGCTTGCCTTGCCCGTGAATGTCACGGATATCCTGCGGGGAAAAAGCCATTTTCGCCAGGCCCGGGTATTTCTCCACCTGCCGGTAAATCTCGTCGATCATTTCCAGGGCTTTTTTGGCGGGTTTTTTTTGATCCAGGTCATTGGAAACAAAAGCAGCAAAAAAAACAGCATCCAGCCCACCCTCTTTCATCCGGATCAAATCCAGGTCGTTTTTGTCCGATTTCCGCCCGATATCCAGCCCCCGATCCAGCATTACCATGGGGGTATCGCAGTGGGTGTCGATTACGATGGCTTCCCGGTGGATTTTCAGGGCTTTTTCCCACAGTTGGGAGTCGATTTTTTCCTCCCCGGATAAATAGAAGAAGGGGATAACCGACAACATGCATAAACCGATAAACACAATTTTAAACCGCGATCTCATTTTTTTTCCTCGCTGTGAAATATCCACTGAAAACTTCCGCGTCTTTTCATATGGTCCGTGGATTTTTTCCTCGAAATATTATTATCATAAATCGATAAGATCGTCAAGTTAATTCTTATTTTCTTCTTTAAGGATTTCGTAGAATTTGTCCCTGGCCTGCCGCTCGATCCAGGGCATATGACCGCAGTTTTTGAGCAAGATGAAACGGAAGTTTTTTAGAATAACCGACAGGGGCTTTTGAACCCCTTCCGCCGGATGGGGATCGTAGTCGCCGTGAATAGCCGACACCGGGCATTCGATACGTTTTCCCAGTTCCAGCAGTTCCCCGCTTCTTCTCATTTCCACCGCATCCTGCCACACGCCCTGGAATATATCGACCCGGTATTCGATCGGTTGCGCTTCATATATTACCGGGTCGAAGGCATCCGCTTTAGTAAATAATGCGCCGAGCCGCGCAAATGAGGCGTTTTGGTCCAGGCCCACCGTGCGCTCTAAAACTTCGCCGAGGGCTTCGACCTCCAACCTATCCCCCCGGCCGAGACGGCTTAGCCTTATTTCGTGCAATTTCCCGGCATATTTTTCTTCAAAGCCGCCGCTCCCGATAAGCACCAGTTTTTTCACGAGCCCGGGGTATTTAGCGGTCAATATGAAACTGAGCCACGCCCCCCAGGAAAAACCCATCAAAGCGACCGGGAGGTCCCCGCATTTTTCCAGGACGGTTTTCAACTCCTCCACCTGCCCTTCCAGCGATGCCGAAGTTTGAAGCGGTTCCAGGACGCCCCCCCCGGGGGCCAGTTCGCGGGCTACCGGGGCCATTTCGCCGGCCGCCCCCGGGCCGCCGTGAATGACAGCCGCGTTAAAGGGCGCCTTGCCATAGGTTCTTAGATTTTCCACGGGTACACTCCATGTTTTTATTTTAATTGAAACAAGAAAGATTGTAAAGGGTTTTAATCGATGGTTGAAATTAGCGGCATCCCGGGCAGGTTTCAATGTCGCTAAGAACCCACGCCATTTTTTCAAATATGATTCGCGAGATGTTGAATCAGTATCCGGACGCCGATGCCCACCAGGATAATTCCGCCCAGTAATTCCATCCTGCCGCTAAAATGGCAGCCCACCCGTTTCCCGATCCGGGTCCCGATAAAGGAGAGCAGAAACGTGGTGAAACCGATAATTGCAATTACAGTCAGGATGTTCATCTTTAGGACGCCGAAGCTCACTCCCGCCGCCAAAGCGTCGATACTGGTGGCCACAGAGAGTCCCAGCAGTGTAGAAAGGTTCATGGGGTTCCTGGGAGTCGTTTCGCAGTCGATTTTAAAGGAACCGTAAATCATCCTTCCGCCGATGATTCCCAGGAGTGTGATGGCGATCCAATGATCGAAGCCTTGTATCAGGCCCCTGAACGCAGCGCCTGCCAGCCAGCCGATCAAGGGCATGGCGGCCTGGAACACACCGAAAAATAGCGCCATTCTCAAGGCATGGCGAATTTTTATCTCTTTGAATGTAAGGCATGTGGAAATAGATACTGCAACCGCATCCATCGATAACCCAACGGCAAGCAATATCACCGAAATCAAATCCATTTTCAAAAACTCCTTTAAATGAAATAGTTGTAATTGTACCATAGAGTTCAGGTAGTGGATAGCGATTTGATTGTCCTAAATCCATCAAAGGCCCGCGAATTACGCGAATCTTCACGAATGTTTTTTTCATCATTCATCATTCATCATTCGTCATTCGTCATTCGTCATTCTATATGCTGTGTCCACAGGTTGCAATGACTGATCGATGAGTTCCCGGTAACTTGAAAACCCCAATTGCAGGGATAGCCCAGGAAGATTACGCGAGTTACATTGGATATCTTTTTATTGGTGATTAATTTGGTCAGCTCTTCTTCCGGGGTCATTTTAGTTAAGCTCTCCCTTATTTATTTGACCTTCTGCGCTCCGTTTTTGACCACTTTTAGGGAGGCGGCCGTTAATTTGTAATCCAGCAGGCTTTCCTGGATAATCCGTCTATCGATTTCCTGTTTTATCGCTTCCAACGACTGTTTCTTACTAACTCTCAGCGGTAATGGATTGCCATCCGCATCGATTTTGTCATCATCGTCTTTGTCCGAGTCTTCTTCATACAGTCGGGTAATAAAGTTTTTAGTTTCAATATCCATTTTTTCGGCGGCATCCAGGGCGACATCGTCGAAAAATCCCGGGATTAGAAGTTTTTTCAGTTCTTTATCGAAGCCGTCAAGGTTAATTTTGAAGCATAAGTCCGCGGTGATACATTTTTCATGGAAAGTTTCGTTGTTTTTGATGAAATCGATAACGGCCTGGTGTTTGTCTGTATTAGGCTGGTAGAGGGGGATTTTATTGTCTTCGTCGACTTCGGTAACTACTCTTCTGACGAAATCAGTGGGTATTTTGTCAGGGATAATGGCCTGGATATCGATGGTCAGTCTAAATTTTTTTGTAATCATTCTTGGGTCTCCTTTTTTTAAGGCCGAACGGCGCCGGGGAGAAATCGATAGGCATCCGGGTCAGTGGCTGTACTATCGATTTTGTTCCCCGGGCCGCAGTGAGGTTCGCAGTGAACAAAAAGCGCATTTCCGGCCTGGATTGCTCCAGGCTGCGATCTATATTTATAGGAGGAATAGTCCCGGTTATCACAAAAGTCGAATGTAAAATCAATTGGAGCCCTGGCGGAAGATAGTTTCCAGGGACATTCAACCTTTGTGACGCCGGGAGCATATACTTTGAGTGTGAATTATTATTATGGGCCAATGTAAGGATTGTGAATTTTAAGATTACTTGTCCATCGGTTAGAGGAACCAACGACGCATGGGTGGAAGGCCATGAAATCCCCAATTTGTGCAGCCGTTTTTTTAATGGGGATTCGGCAATCTCAAACCCATGCGCCGCTGGAAAATTTATCAATAAGGAAGTACATATGGGTAAATCAATTGTGGCTTCCCTGTCAACTGCGATTTTTGAAGGCCAGGATAGAGTAAAATTGGTTTCTACGGTTTTTTTGGTTTCAATAAACTTTTTTTGTTCCTGGTTAAAAATAGTACACTTGAATTCTTTCGTGGTACTTATCGCTAATCCTATCGATTCTTTCAAGGCCTTCCTGTTTTTCAAATTAAATCCGACGATCTTCATGTCCAAAAGTTTATCACATAATTCAAAAAAAGTAAAGCCTGTTTTTTATATATTTTTGTGATTGAGCAAAGAAAATTTAAATGAAAGCAAAATCATTCGATGTGACTTTTGAATCCATTTTGTTTTCATTTGGATGTATTTGCTTGTTTTTTTTGTTTATTGACAATAATGCCGCTTTGTGTAACAATAAGGACTTGCAGGGTCGTCAATCTCAGGTTAAAAAATGGTTTTCACAGAGGTACGTGATGAACAGTTCCTGGTTTGTGAATCTTTCAATGGTATTGGCTAAAAATTCGGCGACGGCTGCCCGGGAATTTGCGCCTGCTCATTGGGAAGGTTTTTGGAATCAACGAGATTCGGTTCCCTGCTTTCAAATAAATAAATCAAATAATGGAGGACCACAATGAAAAAAATTAAAACCCAAGTATATCTCAAGTGGGTAATAGCCCTGATCTTTCTCGTTGTAAATTTTAACTTATATTCATATATTTGTTTAAATGGTGGGGGTAGGGGTTATGTGGATGGTGGAGATAGCATTGCAAATAATACAATCGAGGCTTATATCATTGATGGGGCCGGTTTTTACCTTGCCGCTAAAGCGGATATTGAGACACTTTTAAATCTAATTGAATTGAAGGATAGCCAGGGCCTGGGTTATAAAGGGTTGAATGTGGTTGAAGACAACGCAGTTGCCAAATTGAAAAATGCAATCGCGATGTACGAGAAATTGATTAAAGAAGCTGAAAGCACACCTTATAACGAAGATGTCCAGGCCAAATTAAAGGCCATTGATTATGAGATTTTTATGCTCTCTAACGGTTTAAACAAAGTTGTTTTTGATGCAGTGAGTGGATTTTTAAAAGATGGCGATATCACCGGGTGTTTCAAAAAAATACAGGCCGATATGAAAAATATCCTGGGGATGCTGCAAACAATAAATGGTGAGACCACCCTTAATAGATTGCCGGATTTATCCATCATCTGGAGATTAAATGAGACTTGCTGTGAGACGTCGCTTTTTGGCAGTTATGTGGCAAGGGTGTTCAACGCCCTGCCTACAAATAGATAAATCAAGCAAAGGAGGCTTACAATGAAAAATATCAAAAAATATGTTTTGTTTATTGTGTACATCGGGCTACTCATCCTTTTGATGGATGTGAATGCGTATTCGTATATCAAAAGTAATGGCGCCGGCCGAGGATACGAGGGGAGTGGAGATAGCGTTGAAAGTATAAATGTATCCATAGAGCCTTTAATCATCCAGGGCGCAGGGTATTATTTCGCCGCAAGTTCGAATATCGCTACGCTTTTGAAACTGGTTGAATTACGGGATGTTCAGGGGCTAGATTTCAATGTATTGAACAATGAGATCGATAATGCTATAGGAAATATGAAAAACGCAATTCAAACCTATGAGAATTTGGTTAAAGAGGCGGAAGTAACGCCATATAATGAAACCGTCCAGACCAAATTAAAAAATTTTAAATATGAGGCATATATGATCTCCAATGGATTAAATAAAGATGTGTTTGATGAAGTAAAAAATTTTCTGAGTATTGGGGATATTACAGGCTCTTTAAAAAAGACCCATAAAGATTTTAAAATAATATTTGAATTGCTGCTGACCATTAAAAGCGAATCCTCATTGACTAGAGTGGCAGATTTGTCGATTTTCTGGAGGTTAAAAGAGAAATGCTCCGAATCAGACCTTTTCGGTGGTTATGTGTCACGAATTTTTTCAGCAATTCTCTAAACGATAATTTCGTGAGGTGAATATGTCCAACTTCATCGCCATTTTTATAGAGCAGTTAAAACGCTTCTTCTGCCTAAAGAAGATTGTCTTATGGTTTCTTTTTATCGGTTTATCCCTGGCTGCCGTTTATTCAGGAATCGATGATGACAAAATCAATAGGGCTAAGGCCGAAGAATTTAAAAAGCTTGAGACTTTGATTTTCCAGAATATGTCAAATTATCTGGATATGTCACATATGGGGATCGATGTCTTTTGTAAATCGGCTGCCATAGGAATTTTATTCGCGCATCCTGCGGTATTAACCACTATATCAGCTAATATCAACACGATTGTCACACTTAAAATTTTCACTATTTTGCAAAGTGGCGTCATTTTTAAGGCGCACCCTCTAATGCAATTTCGATTTTCATCGATACTGCTTTTACTGGGCAGCCTTCTTGTATTATTCTTCGGTTACGACTCGCTGCGCGACCTGGAATATTTGAAATTTCTATCCAGCGCCTCTTCTGAAACGACCGTATACATCTCCATTATAGTGTCCCGATTCCTGGTGCTCATCCTCAGCTACCTGTTTATACTATTACTCGCCCTGGGCGTGATGGCAATCAAAGGTATTTATCTCACTCAAAGTGACTTCACTGGGTTGATCGGGTTCCTTAAGCCAGTGCTGTTGATGCTTTTGTCTTTCTTCCTCCTGGGAACGGCTATCGGAAAGATACGGTCATTAGGTATTGGCATTACGGCCCTCCTGGTGTTATGGATAATATTAATCGTCTTGTGGCCGATTATTTGTGATTCGATTGTAGAAAAAAAAGCAAATGAAATCACATCATATTATAAAATTCATAACGATAAATTAACGGTTGTGAGTGAGTTTGAGAAAAAGGCAGAAAAGGATAAGGGGGCATATATAGACAATACTCCCGAAGGAAGGAAAGAGGTAGTAGAAGGATATTGGAAAAATGTCTTTCCACTGATAGAAAAACTGGACGAACAACCTTTGAACGAAATCACCCAGGTAATAAAAGAAATGCAATATATAACCAGCCTTACACCGGCTACCTTTTACCTTGCAGTCGCAAATGAAGCAAGCAGTCGCGGTTACCAAAACTTCCTAAACTTTTACAAATATCTCCTGGAGTTGCGAAGGCAGTTAGTACGCTTCTGGATCGACCGGGTCTATTACAATGACCCCACAGTAATGGTCAACTTTGTAAAAAAGGATGAAAATGTCTTCAAGGCCAAGAGCCAATTACCCTTCTATTTCTACCAGGGCGTTGTCATTAACCTATGCTACTGCATTGTTCTCCTGTTCGTTTCCTATTTTCTCTTCCGGTTTAACCTGTTCCACCTGCCTAAAAACAGCTTCACCTGCACCCAGGTAAACCTCAAAATCAAACCAAAACAAATCATTGGTGCAAACAAAGATTTCCCGGACTTTTTCCCCCAAATACTGAACGTTTTCTTTGGAAAAATCAAACACTTTACCGGGAAAATCTCCATCGATGGCGAGAATATCGTAACGCCGGTTAAAAAGAACTTCATATACTTACCCCAGCATGAACACTTCCCGGATGATATCAAAACAAAAGACCTTATTGCATTTTTTAAGCGGCTCTTTAAACTGTCCGCTGAAGAATTCCTCTCGCTAAAAGATGCGGCAGGTAAGGCTAACCTTAATAAATACTTCGTTAAACTTTCCAAAGTTCAGAAAACCAAACTACTGTTGACCCTGGTTTCATTCGGAAAGAACCAGGTCTATATACTGGATGATTTCGGGAATGGTTCCACCATTAACGATCGCGCTGAAATGAATAAATTATCAACGCTTTTAAGAGACAAATCCATAATCGTCCTGGATCTCTGCACAAGCGGTATCCCGTGGCTGAGTACTAATGCCGTTCTGTCTGTCAGTGCAGCAAATAATGAATTCATATCCATAATACAAATCTAAGGAAATTACCGGTTGTAAACAAATGTCAAAGGAAAATTTAAAAGATATCGGCAAGAGGCTCAAAGAAATCAGGGCCGCGCTTCGAATAAAACAAAAAGACCTGGCCGAAGCCCTGGACATCGCCGGATGTTACCTATCCGAACTTGAAAGCGGCAAAGGAAACCCGTGCCATGCGTTTTTCTATAAACTATCTACCCGCTTCGGTGTGAGCCTGGATTACCTGTTCCACGGCGAAGGCGAAATGTTCCTGAAATCAAAGTCGCTTAAAGAGATGGAAAAAGACCTGGGCAAAGACACCGTCATGACCGTAGAGAACCTTTCCCGGTTAATCGAGCTTTCCCCGATGTTCAAGTACCAGGTCCTGGGTTTTGCCGCCAAGTTCAATTTGGATAACGCGCATATTATTAAGCAGGATATCGAAAACTACTTTGCCAGGATGTCTAAAGACAGGTAAGGGAGAGAATTTTAGCCTGTTTCGTTTACAACCGCGTATTTTTACATTGACAATAATGCCGCTTTATGTAAAAATTGGGAATTGGCTACCGGAAGTAAAATGACAAAGGAAAATATAAAAGAAATCGGCAAGAGAATCAAAGAAATCAGGGCCGTACTGCGGATAAAACAAAAAGACCTGGCCGAGGCCCTGGACATCGCCGGATGTTACCTATCCGAACTTGAAAGCGGCAAAGGAAATCCCTGCCATGCATTTTTCTATAAACTGTCTACCCGCTTCGGTGTGAGCCTGGATTACCTGTTCCACGGCGAAGGTGAAATGTTCCTGAAATCAAAGTCCCTTAAAGAGATGGAAAAAACCCTGGGCAAAGACACCGTCATGACCGTAGAGAACCTTTCCCGGTTAATCGAGCTATCCCCGATGTTCAAGTATCAAGTCCTGGGTTTTGCCGCCAAGTTCAATTTAGATAACGCGCATATTATTAAGCAGGATATCGAGAACTACTTTGCTAAACTGTCTGAAGACAAGTAAGGCAGCTCGGAAACCAGGCAGCCCATAGGATAATGTGGGCTATTTACTATCTCTAAAACGCAGCCATAGACTTAAGTTTATTAAAAAGGAAACAGCAATAAGGAGAATCGTCGAGTACATAAAAAAAGCAGGCGGTAAAAGAAAAAATGAAACATCCATGGGATTGGTTTTCCAGGCCAGGTTGTTAAACAAAAGTGGGTGCAGTATAGATACCCAAAAGTAACGGAAGAATGGAATGATGAGCAGCAGCGAAATTATGATTAACGTATTTATCCCGGCAAGCTTCCGGGTATGCTTTTTATTGAACGTGAAACCGTATAGCGCCAGGGAAAGGATCGCTGCTCCGGCCAGGGCATCGAAAATCCCGCGTACTTCGCTTAAATGGGACTTTTCTTTTGCGGACCAGTCGGTTTCCAATTGGTTCCTATGAAGAAAAAACTCGGTCAACTCGTGGACATAAACGTTTTTTGATTTGGAAGGGTTTCATTTTTAATTCTAAAACTACATCATTAAAATAAGATTTCACATCACCAAGCTCAGGTGAAAATGATGCGGAAATAAATGGCGTTTCTCCTTCTTCCGAAGGTATATACCAATCTGATATCTTATTCGCTTTAAATCGATAGTGATTAAAATCGAGATTTAAAGACATTCTCGAAGTTAACAGAAAATTCAAGCCAACACCGATATTGGGGGCAGGATTGTAAAACGATGCGAACCCAATCGATGGATAAGAAGCGATAGACATCCCGGGATAAACAAAAAACTTAAATTTCGACGGCGATTGACCAAGAACAGTCATACAGGACAATAATATGATTACTCCAGCAATGGTTAATTTCCTGGCAGTCATTGAACACCTCCTGAGTTTACTTTTTTCAAAATGAGTAGTTTATCGTCCAGCGAATCATACAGGGCGTGTTCACCAATAAAACTAATTAAAAGAATTTTTTTCAACATGGTTTCTCCTTTTTTTTAATTTTAGAAAGGAGCATAGCATTTGGGATTTTTTTTGTCAACACATTTTTTTGATGCCCGGACTGGTGCAAAATTTATTTATTTTAGTTTCATCTCAAAAAATCAATTAAAATTTTTGTTTTAAAAAAAATAAATTTAACCCTTGACAAAATATCTTGACCTGTATTAAAATACTTTCTCTTAGGATAAAATATGAATAAAGAGAAAAACACTTACCGGTTCAAACTGGCAGCGGCTGATGATATTCAATTATGTTCCGGCTTGCGCCAGGGCAAAATAGACCAAACTGGTGGAGCAATGGGTTTTTCATTGGTACGAGAGTCCCGTGCATGTGCACGCAAGAATTTTTCAGATGATTCCAGAGATTTTTCATCTGCGCGGAAAGATTTTTCAGATGATTTTACAAATTTTTCATCTGATGTCAAGGTGATTTCAGGTGATGTCAAGCTTTTTTCATCTGGTGTCAAGGTGATTTCAGATGATGTCAATATGTTTTCATCTGATTTCAAAGTGATTTCACCTGATTTTAGATTGTTTTCATCTGCACGAAAGGATTTTTCAGATGATTTTACAAATTTTTCATCTGATGTCAAGGCAATTTCAGATGATGTCAAGTTTTTTTCACCTGATGTCAAGGTGATTTCAGATGATGTCAATATGTTTTCATCTGATTTTAGAATGTTTTCATGTGATTTTGAAGTGTTTTCATATGCGCCAAAAGTTCGCTCATGTGCTCTAATAATTGCTTTAAGGTTATATCGACCGGACCTAGAATATAAAAACTATATAAAACAATGCATTAGGAGGTAAAAATGCAAACATCAAGCGATGCAGCAACCAACTCTGTGAAAACCGTGGACGTACCCCCGAAAACCAGGAGGCGGCCAAATACTTTTGCTCAAACAATCAAACTGGCCAACAACATGGTCGCAGGGATACAAGAGTATCTGCAAGCCTTATCTACCAATGGCGTCAACGATACCACCATCCAGACTATTAACACACTTGTAGAACAAGCCAGGACCATTGAAAATGACCAGGAGATTCTCAAAGGAAAGCTGAAAGAGAAAACCCTGGAACTGGACAATAAGGTTGCCGAATTAAAGGACGTTCTCAGTAAGAATAGGTCGATTATCAAGGCGGTCGTACCCCAGAAAAGCTGGGTCGGTTTCGGGATTTCCGCTACCAAATAGCCCGCATGGAAAATCGACAGGATAACAGGATAGACAGGTGTGACAAAATCTTTACTTTATCTCCTGTCTATCCTGTTCATCCGGCATCAAGGGGGAAAGGGACAATCAAAAATTAATCCAGTTTTTCTCTCGCTTCCTTTATTAGCGGCTAATGGTCAATAGGCAATAGTCATTGGTCACTGGTCAATGGTTACTGGTTATTTCAACAAGCTGGTGAACCAGGTCCAAAATTCTTTTGCTGTTTGCGAATCGAATATAGCTACCAGTGCCGCAAAAAATGCGATCAAACCGCCAATACCTGCCGCAATCTTCCAAAAAATGGGGAAATGTTTCTTCTTATCTGGGGCCGAAACCGGGGGTTCGACCGGCGCTTTTATGATTTCTCTTTCAATGATCTTGAGTTCCCGCTCCCGACGGTCTTCGGGTTTCTCGATTCCGGAAAGTAACTTTGCCACGCTGTAGGACTTTCTCAATTTGCCGATAAAAATCTCATCCCGGCCTTCCTCTTCATGGCCCAGTAGTTCCCTGTATTCCACGGCGACTTTGTCATTGTCCGGCAGGGGAATCCATTCTTCCACTGCCAGTTTTTCGAAGCTGTCGTGGATGTCCTGGAAAGTTTTGCGGATGACGGCGAAATAGTCCCTTTTCCGGGTCCCGGCGACGGAGATAAATATCTTTTGCTCCCGTTCGTCGGCTTTGACCAGTGCGGCGGCTTCGCAGCCCTTATCTTCCAGCACCACGCCGGTGCGCCAGCGCAGCTCATCTTTAATGTCCCGCTGCCGTTTCACCATGAACCGCGGCATGATGGATTTGGGCAGGAAATTATAATGATACCGGAATTCCAGGGCCTCCTTCCGGTCGAAATCCGTTTGCGGTTCGGCCACGGCCAGGAGGTCGGGAACCAGGATGTGCTCATCATCCAGGGCATAGCACAGCTCGAATTTTTTCATTAATTGGATGATGTAAGGGTATTTGTCGGCGGGATAATGGAAAACAGGTTCTTCACCGGGTACGGATTTCAATATTTCTTTCAGGCTTGCCAGGGCCAGGGTCCCATGCCCGGCAGCCAGGAGGGGGGAATTGATGATTTTGTAAACCGCGGTGGTTATCCAGCGGGGTTCCAGCACCTGGGTATCTTCCAGGTGGAAATTCTTGAAATGAAGGATGACGCCCAGGTCGTTGAGGAAATCCACCAGGGTGTCTTGCGCGGCTTCGCCGGGAATTTTTTCTTCCGTGCAGATTTGCCGGTAGTGGTCGTAGGTGATGAAGTTTTCCTTCATTTGTTCCAGGCGGGATTTGACGTTGAACCACTTTTTCGCCCAGGTAGTACGGATCAATTCCACGTTGGCCAGTTCCCGGATCAAGGCATCTTTAAAGGCCGCGATGCCTTTGCCTTTAGCGCAGGAGACCGGGAAAAAGCCTTTGACATTAGGATATTTTTCCAGCAGAAAGCGGCGGTTGACGTCGAACCCGGGGTTTTCATCCATTTTATTGAGAACCACTATGACCGGGGAAGCGCCGCCAAAGGTTTTGACATGGTTGAGCCAGTATTCGGTTTTTTCGTCTTTGCGGCCGTCCAGCACCAGGATATAGAGGCTGCGTTTGGAGAGGAAGAATTGGTGGGTGGCGTGCATGATTTCCTGGCCCCCGAAATCCCAGAGGCGGACGTTTATTTTAAAATCTTCCGGGCCGGTTTCCCAGGAAGCGATGTTGATGCCGTGGGTTTGGGATTCGTTTTTATCGAAGGGAACGCCGCGCAGTTGTTTAACCAGGGAGGTTTTGCCTGCGGCGCCGTCGCCCACCAGCAGGACTTTGACTTCCTTTAAAGCCTGTTTTTCTCCTTCGCCTGCCATGGCTTTAAAATATTCCCGGACTGCTTTTGAGCCTCTTTTTACAATCTCCGGCGGCGGCGACTCCAGGGGGTTGCCCGCCAGGAAAAGACCCGTTTTATCGCCACTCATTCTTTCCCATTTTATCTCCAGGCCCAGGTTAAGAATTTCAGCCGGAAAATGGGTTATTTTATTATTTCTTAAATCCAATTTTTCTAAATGCTTCAATTTTAGGAGGCTGGAGATATCGCGGATTTGGTTTTCATATAAATATAATTCCTTTAATCCCTGCAACTCTTTGAGGCTAGAGATATCGCGGATTTGGCATTCCCATAAAGATAATTCCTTTAACTTCTTCAACTCTTTGAGGGCGGAGATATCGCTAATTTGGTTCCTCATTATAGATAATTTTGTTACCCCCTTCAGCTCTTTGAGGTTGGAGATATCGCGCATTTGGTTTTCCAATAAAGATAATTCCTTTAACCCCCGCAACTCTTTGAGGCTGGGGATATCTTCCAGTACGGAAAACCATACGAAAAGTGCTTTCAGGTGTTGAAATTTTGCAATAATCGGCAGAAGGGCAGCCATTTTATTTGTACCATGCAGCACTATTTCAACCACATGCCCCTCCGGATTGACGGTGAAATATTTAGAAGGGGTTGTTTTGTCACCATCCGGGGTAAACTGAATCAATTGTTCCCCGGTCTTTTTTCTCAATTGTTCGATCAGTTCTAAATCCTGCGCCATGGTGCCTCCTTTTTAACCGATTAACCTCGATTCCTTTTATCCGCGAAAATTTATTATTTTTCTTTGCCTCTCCCGTAGTTCCCGCAACTCAAGATCAAGCAACCTTTCTACCGGTATTCCTTATGTATTCCGGGAAAGTCAACGGCTCGGTTTTAGATGGGAAAAAGTGAAGCTCTATCCGGGATGAAATATAATTCTGAATATAAAATAACTGCCTGGCAAAATCCTTTAAAGTATATTTCCCCCAGTTTTTCACGAATACAGCTATATCGATATCGCTCTCCTCGTTAAAATTACCTTCGACAAAAGAACCAAAAACAAAGATATCTTCTATTTCAATGGTTTTATAGAGATAAGATACTGCTTTTTCTATCAAAGCATCTTCATAAGCCATTTCATCACCTCTTCTGTCTTTTATAAAACCTCTTGCGCCTTCACTTTATTGTTAATCTCTGCCATCTTTTCTATATCTTCAGGGTACCTGGACTGTATGTAATACAAGGATATCTCCGAGAAAAATTCAAGATAATCCTCGGGAAAGAGTTCTTTACCTATTTGTTCAGACAGTCTAAATAGGTTGTGGATACGGGGAGGGAATTCCTCTTTTTTCTCCATATAAATTGCTTTGAGAGATTTTTCAAGAGTTTGCTGGCACATGAATATCGCATATTTCCAGCGCTTTGACTTGATCATAATACGAGCGGTTTGGAAATCTTCCTCTGCTTGTTCTGTCCAAAACATGGCTCTTTTAGCTGCTGAAACGGTTTCCATGTTTATTATTAAATACTAAAATAGATAAAAAGTCAATGCCAGGACCGATTTTTATCTTGCCAGACCAATTTACCCCTTTTATCCGCGCAAGTTCATTATAGCAAAGCAGGGGGAAATTTAAAAGATGAGCCGCTAAGAACGCGAAGGGACGCGAAGAAAAAAAAGGCCCACGAATTACACGAATTCCCACGAATGTTTTTTTCATCATTCATCATTCATCATTCTATATAAAGCTGTGTCCCATACCCGCGTACCTGCTTGCCCCTTGTTTCTTATTGTAGGGGTTTGATTTATCAAACCCTTCTTTGTTACCGATGCCTCTTCACCTTTGGGGGTTTGATGAATCAAACCCCTACCAAAAGGCGGCGTATCAAGGTTTTTTTTCTTTTTCTTCGCGGTCCTTAGCGTCCTTCGCGGCTTATAAAAATTGCATATCCCCCTTGACATCTATTGTAGATCGTTATATGATGAATATTCATTTTATTAACACCCCGGTGTGATTTTTTACATTACCGGGAAAGCGGAAAGCGAAGGAGTTATAAATATGAATAAAGCCGGGTTTAACGAACAAATAAGATCGCTGGCGCTGATCGAACGACTAATGCTGAAACGAAATCCCCTGGATTACCGGAGCTATATCGAAACTTTTAGAGAATCCCTCATCGACGCCAACCCCCACCAAATCGAGTCCATTATATTCGCCCTGGAAAAATTGGAAAACGGCGGCTGCATCCTGGCCGACGAAGTCGGCCTGGGCAAAACCATCGAAGCCGGTCTGGTTATTTCCCAGTACCGCGCCAACCGGAAATTTAATATCCTCATCATCGTACCCACTTCCCTGGCCGGCCAGTGGAACAATGAATTGAGAATGCGCTTCCAGGTTTCTTCGAGAATCATTACTTCAAAAGACAGGAAAGGTCTTGCCCCGGACAAAATACACCACCTGTTTAATGACGACGGGGTCTATATCATGGGCCGGGAATTCGCCAGCCGCCTGCAAAAAGACAAAATCTTAAGCAAAAAACAATGGGACCTCATCGTGGTGGACGAAGCCCACGAAGTATTTGCCAATATTTACCTACGTTTCAGCTCTCGGGACGGTCAATATAACGAAGAGTCCACCAGCGGCGCCACCGCCGCCCACCTCTTCCGCCTGTTTAAACGCACGCCGATCCTGCTGCTGACCGCCACCCCCCTCCAGAACAATATCCTGGAAATCTGGGGCCTCTCGGCTTATATCCTGCCGGAAACCAGTAAAAGCTACCTGGGGCAGTACAACCACTTCAGGAAATTGTTTATCAAGGAAGGCGAAATCCCGGAAGATAAAATCCCGGAACTGCGAGAACGCCTGGGTAATTTCCTCATCCGCAACCTCCGGGCCAACGCCCAGACATTTATGAAATATAAGTTCACCCACCGGTGCTGCGAAACCGTCAATTTTAATATGGATAAAGAGGAGAAATCGCTTTACGACGCCATTTCCGCTTACCTGGAGCGCGACGATATCTACGCCTACAGCACCAATGGCATGATCACACTGACCAATGAGCATTCCAGCGGACTGAAAAATTTATTGAAATTGAGCTACCGGCGAGTGCTGGGCAGTTCGTTTTCCGCGTTGAAAGAAAGCCTTTCCGGCATCGTACTGCGCCTGGAAAAAATGAAAGCCGGTCAAATGGCGGACGCCGTCATGGAAATGCAGGCCGCCGTTTCCACCGATGACCCGGAAAACGACGAAGAAGACCGCTTAAACGCCGGCGTCGAGCCCGACGCGGAAACAACGGAAATTACGGAAACCGCTGAACGGGTTTTTGTCGCCAATGAACGGTTCCTGACCACCAACGATATCGCAAACATCGATGGCGAAATTATGGAAGTAAAACAATTTATCGAACGGGCGGGGAAAATCCTCGAAACCGGCAAAGACCGCGTCTTAATCAACTGGATTAAAACCGTCTTCAACGAACCCGAACGGTTCTTTCAGAAAGCCGTTATTTTCACCACCTATGTCGCTACCCAGCGGCACCTTAAACGAATCCTGGAAGAAAACGGCTTTCAAGATGAAATCGTTATTTTCTCCGGCGGCGGCCGGCGAACCCCGGAAGAAAAAGAAATGGTCGAGCAGGCCGTCTCTTTATGGGAAGAAGAAGTAGGGGCCGCGCTGCCGCCCCAGGAAAAACCTTCCGGCAATATCCTGGAACGCACCGCCCTGGTTCACTTCTTTAAAACCCGGAAAAAAATATTTATCTCCACCGAAGCCGGGGCCAAAGGCTTAAACCTGCAATTCTGTAACGCCATTATCAATTACGACCTGCCCTGGAACCCGCAGCGCATCGAGCAGCGCATCGGCAGGTGCCACCGCTACGGCCAGGAAAGAGACGTCTGGGTCATCAATTGCATCAACGCCGACAACGATACGGAAAAACGTATCTATGAACTGCTGCTGAATAAATTTAACCTGTTCAAAAGCGTGCTGGGCGCCGGCGATGATATCCTGGGAACCCTGAGCAAAGCCATCCAGTTCGAGAAAAAAATCAACGACATGATGAACCGCTTCAAAACCAAAGAAGAACGCCTGATATGGCTGCAGAAATTCGAAGACGAAATCGACGAGGAAACCCGCCAACTGAGGGACCGGAAACTAACCCGCACCCGGCAACTGCTGGATGAACTGGACCCCAATGTCACGGCCCGCCTGAAAAACATCGAAAACAAAATGCCGGAATCTTTCAGCAGGTATGATAAAGATATGCTGGACCTGCTGGAAAATTACGCCCTGTCCAGGGGGCTCCCTTTTCAAATCCAGGAGCGGGGCGACGAACAAATATTCCTACAATTGGGGGACAGGAAATATTATATCGGGAAGCGCGATGAAGATAAAATTCGCAATTACCAGCATATCGGTTTGAAACACCCCCTGCTGGAACAAATTCTCGCCGAATCCCGTCCCCAATCCGAAGGCGAAGGCTTGCAAGAACATGTTTACCTGGATTACACCGGCTGCCCCAACGCCGGCAAATCCCTGGAACCCTACGTGGGCAGTTACGGACGCTGGGATTTTTACAATGTCCGTTTCGCCGGCGTCGAAGAGGAAGAACGCCTCTTCGATGTCGTTTCCGTCGCCGGCAACGGTGCGGGCGAGATACGGTTCCTCAACGACGTGGAAATCGAATCGTTGAAAAACCTTACCATCATGCAGGATCCGGCGGTCCCGCCGCTGGCCATCGAACCCCGGGTGAAAGAATTCCTTAACGACAGGGTGAAGGAAAAATCCCTCACCATCCAGAAGTCCCAACAACCGCGATTGGATAAAAAACTCCACAACCTGGAAGTCGAACTGCGGGATATGGAAGAGTACCTCAAAAGCAAGGAAAAAGAGATCAAAGAAAGAATGGATGACCTGGACAAAAAAATCGTCAATACCTTTGACCGGGACGCCGGCATCAAGTTGATCAAACAGAAGGAAACTCTCCAGAACGAGTTGAAACAAATTCGCAAGGAGTTGTTGAATTTCCAGACCGATTTCCAGGAATTATACGACAAAGAACAGTTGAAGTTGATCGAGAAGCGATTTATTCAAAGCGCGGCCCGGCGGATATTTACCCTTCATTTCCAGGTCAGGTAAAAAGGAAAGAAAAAGGAAAGAAAAATGGCAGTATTTATACATACTTCCGATTGGCACATCGGGAATAGTTTTGTGCATTTCGACCCGGACGCCGGGAAAAGATTGAACCGGGCGCGGCTCACCGCTGTGGAATCCATTTTCGTGTATGCCCGGCAAAAAAAGATTCCCCTCATCCTCTGCGCCGGCGACGCCGTGGATAACGGGCAACTGGCCCCGGAGAAAAATCTCCTGGATTTATTCGCCGTTATTAAAAGATACCCCGAAATAAACGTAATCCTGATTACCGGGAACCATGATCCCCTCATGGCCAACAATGTCTACCTGCGCGCGGCGGAAAGCAATTATCCCCCCAACCTTCACCTGGTAAAGAAAACCGAAATCATCCCGCTGGAGCCGCTGAATCTCGCTATTTACGCCGCGTCCACCCTGGAAAAGAACGGGACCCAAAACCCGCTCCACTGGATCGACGCCCGGGAAATGGATAAAAGTAAGATCAATATCGGGTTGGCACACGGGGGAATTAAGAACGATAAATTCGCCGGCGCTTGTTTCCCCATCGAACCCGATTTTGCCAAAGAGAAAAACCTGGATTACCTGGCCCTGGGGGATTGGCATTCGTATGTTAAGATCAACCACCGGACCTATTACTGCGGCGTTCCCGAGCCCCTCCAATTCGGCGACGACGGCTATCCCCTGCAAGTGACCATCGAGAAACCGGGCGACATCCCGAAAATCGAAAAAATCACCGGCGTCAGCCAATATACCTGGACGGAGCAGCAGGTGGAAATGACGGACTCTCGGTTTCCCGGTTTTAAAGAAATGCTGGGAACCGTGGGCGAAAAGGAAATCAAGAAATTAACCGTGACCGGTTTCTTAGCGGCCGAGAATTATAAAACCTATAAAGAACTGCTGCATTTAAATCGCAACCGCTATTACCGCATCGAAGACCGGGTATCCATTGTCCCCGGCGCCGACGATTTGACCGGCGTCGGCGACGGGCACACCAAAGCCGTGGTCCGGCGGTTATTGGAGTTAAAAGAATCCGGCGCCCCTTTGCCTGCTGAAATCCTTTCCGGCGTTCTCCCGGCCGATCAATTCTCCATCGAACCGCCGGCCGACTCCGTAAAGAATGAAATTATCGACTGCGCCTTAATGAAACTATACAAACATTTTAGCACAGCCGGTCATGGCCCGGACAAGCGGTATTCAAATGAGTAAAATTCAAAACAAAAAGGGGCCCACGAATTTCACGAATTTCACGAATTCTCACGAATTTTTTTTCTTCGCGTGTCTTCGCGTTCTTTGCGGCTTCCTAATGGTATTAAAATGATTATTACAAAACTGCTGCTGGAAAATTGGATGAAAATCCAACAATTGACCCTGGAATTTAAACAGGGGATCAACCTGGTTTACGGACCCAATGAAATCGGCAAGTCTTCCATCGTGGAAGCCATTCGCCTGGCCTTCACCGGCGATGCCGCCAGCGGGAACCGGAAATACAAAGACCTGCAGCCCTGGGGAACCGAGGCCAGGGCAAAAGTGGAACTGTTTTTTACCACCGGTGACAACCGCGATTTCCAGGTGCGCAAAACGTTTCCCAGAGGTTCCGCCGCACTTTTGCAAAAAAACATTCCCCTGGCCGAAGACCCGAAAAAAACCCAGGAAAAGTTGCTCCATATCCTGGGTATTAACGAAAAAACCCTCGGCCTTTTCCATTTACTCTTCATCAACCAGGGGGAAACATTAAATATATTCGCCCAGAAAGACAACCCACTGGATGAAAATACCAGGGCCTATATCAAAGATGTCATCAAAGAAACCGCTTTCAAACCTTTGCAAGAGTTCCAGGACAGTTTGAACCGCGAATGGGAGAGTGTTTTCACAGCCGGCGGGCAGTTGAAAAAAGGCCGGGATGCATCGGAATATAAACAGTTGCTGGATAAAGAAAAAGAATTAAGACAGGGTAAAGAGGAACTGGAAGAAAAAGCCGCCGGGTTTTCCCAGCGCCTGGAAGAGATGGAAGCCCTGGACGGCCAGATCCACCGGCTGACCAATGAGAAAAAGGAAAAAGAAAAATTCCTGGCTGCGTTAAAAGCCAAAAAAGTCCGGCTGGAGGAACTGGAAAAAAAGAAGCTGGAGTTTATCCCCATTGAAAACGATTACAAACGTTTCATCGAGATACAGGAGAAGATAGCCGAG
The DNA here is from genome assembly GCA_026393835.1 of Candidatus Aminicenantota bacterium. Lineage (GTDB taxonomy): Bacteria > Acidobacteriota > Aminicenantia > UBA2199 > UBA2199 > JAKAGC01. The sequence goes on from JAPKZK010000041.1 coordinate 71,461, forward strand.
ATAAACCGCCAATTGCCCCGCCTGTATGTTCATCGGCAGCAGACCATATCCCGGTTGGAACAGGAGATTCGCGGCCTCGAAAACCAACGGCTGGAGAAACAGCGAAATCTCGAAGCTCTTAAGTTGAAAAAGTTTAACCTGGATAAAGAGAAAGCAATGGAGAAATTCAACGATGTCCAGGGTAAAATCCGGCAGTATATAAAAAAGCAGCAGGAGTTGCAGGAAGTCGAGAAGGGATTAACCGATTTTCCCGGGATGACCGCCGGGGATGTGGCGCAAATAAAGAAAATAGCAAGCGAAGTCGGCAAACTGGAAGCCAAACTGGAAGCCGCCCGGTCTGCGTTAATAATGAAATTCAAAGTGACGCCGCGGTCCACGGAAAAAATTCATTTCGATTTGCAGGTAGACGGGAAAGAGCCGGAGGCTTACCATACCAATGACTCAGTGGAGACCGAGGGATTTCAGCGGTTAATATTTCACGATCCCGGGCGACTGGACATCGATATTTCCGGGAGCCCGGCGGAAGTGGACATCGACGCACTGCAAAAAGAACGCGAAAAAAAACAGGCCGGATTAAGGGAACGTTTAAGTCTCATGAAAGTTGTCGATATCGATGGCCTGGACGCCCGGTTCCTGGAATATACCGCATTGAACGATCGTAAAAAGGAAATCCTGGCCCAATTGAACGCCATGGCGCCGCTGGAAGAGTTGACGGCCCAAAAAGTCGAAAGCGAAGCCCAATTGGAGACCTTTAAAACCAAAGAAAAAGAATACGGCCATCAGGCGGAAGTCCTAAAACAAGTGGAATCCATAGCGATGACCAAAATCACCCAGGACCACCTGGATGAGAAAGAAAAAGAAATAGTGGCCCTTGATAAGGGAATCGAAGAAAAGCGCAGGGATAAAGCGCTGCTGGAGGAAATGCAACCCGGGCCCGGGCAGCAGGATACCGTTATTGAAGCGGCTGTCGGAGTTTCTCTCGCATCTCTCAGCCCGCGGCAAACCAGGGAGCAGATTAACGAAATGCGAACGCGCTTCGATGAGTTGAATAAGCAGTGGGCCGAAATACTGGGGCAGCGGAACCGGGAGGATTTCAGGCAGGGGTATCTATTAAGAAAGGATGAAATCGACGCATCGGTTCAAGCAATTTCACGGTTGGAGCCGTTGGAGTTCAATACGCTTAAGGATGTAACCCCCCGGGTTCAGCCCGGCGAGGTTGAAATAGTCCGCATTGCCGAGGGAATCTCGGAAAGAAGTTCTCAAAAAGCGCGGTTAAGTGGGGAGATCGAGGGATTCGCCGGCGTCATGGAAGAGAAGAACCGGGCGGAATACGATCATATCAAAACCCTGGAAGATATCAAGACTCATTTAATCGATATCTATGCAGTGAAATTGTTGTTAAAGATCATCGAAGAGGAGAAGGAGAAAGCGCAGCAGGAGATATTTAAGCCCCTTGAGGAGCGGTTGGCGGAGAGTTTGGAGCAGTTGATCCCCGGCCGGTATCGTCCCGTTATCGATAATAATTTCGAAATGTCCATTGCCGCGTCCACGTTCACGGGAGTGGATATTGAAGGGGTTAATGAGTCGTTATCCTTTGGGACAAGGGAGCAGTTGTCGTTTTTGCTGCGGTTGGCGATTGCCCGGCAGTTATCCCAAAAGGAGCCGCAGGTGATGATCCTGGATGATTCGTTTGTCAACACCGACGCCGGGCGGCTTCCATTGTTATTGGATATGATTGAGCGCAGTTCGGAGGGTATCCAATTTTTATTATTCACCTGTAGGGAGAATGATTATTTGCAATATAAGGGCCGGTATCACGCCATCGATCTTAATGCATTATTAAAACCACATGACTAACTGTCCCGGTTGCCCTCTCAAAAGCTTTAGGAAGTCCAGAAACCCTTTCTCGAAAAGGTTTCTGGTCGTCGAAGACATTATTTAATGACGGATTCAGGCCGCTAAAGCGTATAATACCCAATCACCTTTGAAATGGTATCCTCGCATACTTTACAATAGGGAATGTCGCCTTTTGAAAACATGATGCAGTTCAGCATGGGGCGGTAAAGGCCCGAGGCGGTGTACCCGGCCCCTTCGAAAGCGCCTACCGTGGATTTCAATTTCTGCGATCTACTTTGAAGATAAGCGGCTTTATCTTTCCCGGGCAGTTTTTCGTACTCTTCTTTTCCCCAGGGAGTGGGAATCCGAGTATCTTTTTTTACCAGGAGTTTCCATTTCAAATTTGCCGGGTCCAGCAGGGCAGTGATATTGGGGTCTACCGGTTCGATACCTTTGGGATAAAATTCATTGTAGGACACGGGCGAGCCATAATATTCATCGGCAAGGCCGCCGAACGAGTGGCCGAATTCATGGAGAAACAGGTAGACGGTCCACTCATTATCGGAAGTACAACAGCAAAAAGAGTTATAAATACCGCCGCCGCCATAGCGCTCGGAATTAACGATAATAATGATGGCATCGTAAGGCGCATGGGCGGCAATATCCCTTATGGCCCGGTTTTCTTCGGCGAGCATGTAGCGGTCCAATCCCAGGGCGTTGAAAGAAGCCCCCACCACCGTGTTCTTGAAAACCCCCTCTATGGGCTCATCCAGCCCGCTCTCCACGGATGCTTTGAATAAACCGTAAATATTGAAATCCGCTTTATGACTTTTGTAAGGTTCCAGTTTGAAAAGTTCCCCCGATACCCGTTCGACGTCTTGCTTGAATTTCACTTCTTCGGCCGGAGTGTATCCTTCGGCGATAAAGGCCAGGTCCGCTTTATTGTGCGGGTCGCCGTTTTTCAAAATATCATAAACCTTGACCCCGTCCACCAGGGATTCTTTATTAATGTCGACGGACCGGGGATCGATGACTTGAGAGAAGATGCGGTTCAGGCGATTTTTGCGGTCCCTTCGTTCGATCGTAAATTTGATATTGTTTTTAGGGAACGGGATAAGTGCGGTTTCATGGAAAGTGCGTTTGACGCCGTTGGCAGCCATATCCGTGGTAATGTACTCGCTGCAGTAGCTGTTGAAACCTTTGGAATAGATGGGCGTACCGGAGACATCGTCGTAGATTTTGATATAGTAGAGCCCATTGTCGAAAGGTTCGCCCAGGGAGTTCAGGCTGCCGGCCCATTTTCCTTGCAGGTAAATTTTATCGAGGCTGAAAAACTCGGTAGTTTTATCGGCCATATGGTAATAGTCGATGCGCATGGTTTGATCGACGAAATAATCGGCGAATTTGACCTCCGCCCGCACAGCAGATGTAAGTATAAAAGAAAGAAACAACCAGGTAAACGCCATCGGTTTATATTTTCTCATGAAAACCTCCATTAAGAGTTTAAGGGTTAAGGAACTATTATAACCATTTTTGATATTTTGTAAATATATCCGCCTAAAACAAACCGGTAGCCCGCGAAACACGCGAAACAAACGAAATACACAAAAAAGGGGCCCCCGGTTGGCCCCCTCAATGCTGAAACGGATCGCTGAAGTTCGCCCGTAAAAAAGTAGAACTTGACATAAAAATTAGAAAATGCTATTTTGTACACCTAAAACTATTTAAGGAGAATAAAATGAGCGATCTTTTAAATGCAAGCGAGATATTGGAATTTGCGGTCTATATTGAACAAAAAGGGTATCAATTCTATACCGAAAGCGCAAAAAAACTTAATGACCTGAAACTGATGGGGCTCTTCAATGTGCTGGCGGAAGAAGAGTTGATGCATGAACACAGCTTTAAAAAACTTCAAAAAGAAGTGGGTTCCTTTACCCCGGAGGAATCCTACGATGGCGAATACCAGGGCTATATGAAAGACTATCTGAAGACCTTTACTCCCACTACCAATGAAAAAATGATTAAACTGGTAAAAAGAGTTAATTCCGTGGGAGACGCCGTCGAAATGGCCCTGGGGTTTGAAAAAGATTCCGTGGTCTTCTATAATTTGCTTAAAAACTTTGTCAGCGGCGAAAGCAAAAAGATGGTGGACAATATTATCCAGGAAGAAGTCAGGCATGTACTGAGACTGAATAATTTTAAAAGTGAAAATATCCCCGAAGCGCCCGATGTAGACGCAATGTAAATCCTTTAAACCGATACCCCATGAATAATTTTGCACTTGAATTGGAACATTTGGTGAAGGATTTCGCGGACAAGCGGGCAGTCGATGATGTTTCGTTGAAAGTGAAACATGGAGAAATCCTGGGCCTCCTGGGTCCCAACGGCGCAGGCAAAACCACCACCATGCGCATGATTATGAACATTATCGCGCCGGACTCAGGGACGATTAAAATCCTGGGCGAACATTTCTCGGAAAGATTAAAGGAAAAAATCGGCTACCTCCCGGAAGAAAGGGGCCTATACCGCAAAATGAAGGTCTCCGAAATACTGGAGTTCTTCGGTGAATTAAAAGGTATGAAGCCGGCTGAAATCAAATCCAAAGGAAAAGAACTGCTGAAGAAATTTTCCCTGGAACAGTATTGGGATAAAAAAGTGGAAGAGTTGTCCAAGGGAATGGCCCAAAAACTTCAATTCATCGTTACCATCATCCACTCCCCGGACCTCCTGATACTGGATGAACCTTTTTCCGGCCTGGACCCGTTGAACATCGAACTGGTCAAAGATATTATCCTTGAAAAGAAAAAAGAAGGAATTTCGATTATTTTTTCAACCCACCTGATGGATTACGCGGAAAAGCTCGTGGACGCCGTGGTGATGATCGATAAAGGCAAAAAAGTTCTCGACGGCAGCCTGTCGGAATTGAAAGCGGAATTCGGCGCCAAATTTGTCAGGGTAAACTACGAAGGGGATTCTTCTTTCGTCGCTTCGCTGGATTATGTGAAACAGGTTAGGGACTACGGCAATGAAATGGAAATCGAACTGGGCGATATCGCTCTTAAGAACAGGCTTTTAAAAGAACTGGTTTCAAGAATATCCGTCAACGGGTTCCAGGTGACTGAGGCTTCCCTGAACCATATCTTTATCCGGAAAGTCAACGAGGGGGCGGCGACATGAAAATTTTGACCATCATTAAAAAAGAGTACCTGCAGATCGTTAAGAAAAAATCCTTTGTGATTTCCACCATATTGACGCCGCTGCTGATGGGAGCTTTTATTTTTTTACCTATCCTGTTGACCCAGGTGGGGCGCGAGGAGAAAACGATTTTAATCGAAGATCACTCCGGGGTTGTCCTGCGGTCCTTCCAGGAAAAAAATAAAGCCGACGCTGACGCGCAAACAGATTTAAGATTGATATTTAAGAACACTTCAGCTTCACCCGGCGAAATCGCCCAACAAAATAAATTGATTAAGGAATATGAGCAAAAAATTGCCGCCAGGCTGGAGGTACAACTCCAATTAATAAATAGCTATACGGAAAAAATTTTAAGAAAAGAAATCGACGGCCTGGTGTTGATCCCGGAAAATGTGAAAGAGGGCCGGCGGGTTTATTTCTGTGCCATAAATATTTCCGATTTCGAAACCAACCGGTACATCTCCTCGATGGTGCAGAAAATTTTATCGGAAAAAGTTTTAAGGGAGCAGGATATCGATCTTAAAATCGTGGCCGAGGCGATACGGGATGTCAACCTGGGTACGTTTAAGGTGAAAAAGGAAGGCACGACGCGGGTCAGTTCCGGCATGGAGTACATGATGTCGATCTTTATGATGACCATTCTTTTCTCCATTATCATGGCCTACGGTCAATTAATAATGCGCGGCGTGATCGAAGAAAAGAACAGCCGGATCGTGGAGGTGCTTATTTCCTCTACGGATACGCGGACGCTTTTTTACGGTAAGATCATCGGCATCGGGTTGGCGGGGTTGACCCAGGTGGGTATATGGATACTTTTGGCGGCGTATTTCATGCGGGGGGCTTTGTTGGGTATCGATAGAAGCGTCCTGCAGTTTTTAACGCCGGAATTGGCGATATATTTCATTATCTTTTTTTTAATCGGGTATTTCATGTTTTCCATTTTGTTTTCTATTGTGGGGGCGTCGGTGAACACGGACCAGGAAGCCCAGCAATTCGCCGCGCCGTTGACTTACTTGCTGATAATTCCTTTTATAATCGGCGTCATGGTTACCCAGAATCCCAATACGCCGTTGGTTGTTTTGGCGTCGTTATTCCCGTTGTTTACCCCCACATTGATGTTCATGCGGATCACTATCGCGGTCCCGGCATTTTCCCAAATTGCGCTTTCCATTATAGTGAGTGTTGGTTTTACCATGTTCCTGGCTTGGTTGGGAGCAAAGATATTCAGGGTGGGTATTCTTATGTACGGGAAAAAACCTACCGTTAAAGAGATCATGCGTTGGATTAAATATAAATAGCGTCCAATTTGGTAGGGGCGTTACCGGCGGCCCCCGTGGTCGCCCTAAAATTATTCAAAATGAGAATTGCCGGGAAACAAACCGGGGATTTGACTCTTATCTTCGAATATGCTATGATTTTAACCGGAAGCTTTGTGGGGAAAGGTAAGGAGGATTAAAATGACCGATACGTACGTAAAGCCCGGGAATGAAACATACCGGTTCCCCGCCGAATTTGAACCCCATGAAGCCATCTGGCTGGGATGGCCCATTTATGAGAACAAAAAGGGATTGTCCACGGTCCCGGTAATGCTAAAAATTATCAAAGAACTGGCCCCCTATGTTAAAGTTAAAATTGCCCATCAAGATGATGAAGAAAAAAATAAAATTATAAGGCTGTTAAAGGAAAAGCAAATCCCGTCCAGTCACGTATATTTCTATGCCATTCCCCATGCCGATATCTGGTTTAGGGATATGGGCCCCATCTTTTTAAAAAGCGATAACGGGAACTTGAAAATAGTAAAGTTTAATTTCAACATGTGGGGATATAATGATACCTCGGCGGAAGAGTGCGCCGTCGATAGGGAAGTTCCCCAATGGGCGGCTAAATGGCTGAAGCTGGATGTCGTCACAACCGAAATGGTCAGCGAAGGCGGGGACCGGGAATACAACGGTAAAGGTACCATGATCGCCGTAAAAGCCGTGGAAATGCAAAGAAATATGGGCATGACCGGCGAAGAAATCGAAACGGAATTCAAGAGGGTCTTCCAACTCAAAAAGATCATATGGCTGGAACAAGGAATTTACGAAGACGATCATACCTTTATGGGACAGTTACCCGGCCCGGATGGCATTAAAAATATTTGCACCCCCCTGTGCACCGGCGGCCATATCGATGAATTTTGCCGCTTCGTATCCCCGGACACACTGCTGCTGGCAGAAGCAGCGGAAGAAGAAGCCTCCAGGGACCTAATCGCCTCGGAAAACCGAAAAAGACTTGAAACAAACTTCGCCATATTGAAAAATGAAAAAGACCAGGACGGGAACCCCTTTAAGATTATTCGCATGCCCATGCCGGAATCGTTATTTTTTACCATGGGACCCGGGGACGGCATTTACGATACGATTGCTAAAAATTATAAATACGGCGCGGTATTCCCCATCGAAAATGAACTTAAATTTATTGTCGCCGCCAGTTATTTGAATTTCCTGGTAACCAATAAAGTCGTCCTGGCACAACACTACTGGAAACCCGGGTTACCGAAAAGAATAAAAGATAAGGATGAACAAGCGCTTAAAATATTAAGCGCCGTATTTCCCGGTAGGAAAATTATTCCCATCGATGCCATGCCTGTCAATTTAGGGGGCGGCGGGATTCATTGCATTACCCAACAAGAACCCGCGGCGTCCCCCTATCTGGGCGGCTTACCGCGACCCAGCCGGAGATAGAAACGGCCGCCGATAAACGCGGGATCGTCTTCATATCCCAGGGCTTTGAAATCCATGCGATTCTTCACTTCGGGATAAACCATGCGCGTATGGGCAGGCTGACCCATACCCTCTGCTTTTTTATGGCAGCGACTGCAGGTGATAGCTTCGACTTTGTGGCAATCCGCACACCCCAACGCCTGGCGCGCAGGTACAACCCCGTGCGGAATAGAGGTGTACATCCGGGTCTTAACAAACCCATATTTCCCGGAATACGCTAAACCCACCGCTTCCATACCTTCTTTAATGGCCCGGTCCCAATTGTAATGCTTCCAGAAACCGTCTTCAAATTTCACCGCCGCCAGGATGTTCTTCTCCGTATCGTACGGCTGCATGGCTGTATGCGCTTTAAATGGAAATATACGGGAATCGGGGATATATTTTTCCCCCAGCGGCGCATTCAACTCCACCTCCCGGGATGGATAAATCGTGTCTCCCATCACATAAGCATTACGGTTGCCATTATACCACCGGTAGACCGGGGTGACATTTTTTCCCCAGGTCAAAGAACCCCATTTCTTATCGTAATCGGGCATACCCAGGGCGTCTTTATTGACCGGCCGGTCCTGGCCCGCGGTAGAGAAATCCGTAGACATCCGCGTGGGCGTTTCACCGGCAAAGAATGGAACATGACAGGTTTCGCAGGAAACCGTTCTGACGTGGTCGTCCAGGTGACGGGATAAATACCCCGTAATGCCGTGGGGCGTAGAGCCGTGGCATTTTTCGCAGGTGACGCGGCCTTCGGTGACGGGCGACATAAACGACACCCCCGCGATCTGGTGGGCCATGGTTTGATGGCAGTCCTGGCATTTCATATCCACCATGCCCATGTGAACATCGGCGGGTGGGGCAGGTTTGGCCAACCGGGGTTCCAGGTCCCCGTGTTTGATATTGGGTCCGCCGCCGATATAAAAATGACATTGACCGCATACGTAACGCGAAGGCCGGCCCACTTTACCGGCGATTTCCTGCAAATCCAGTCCCTTCATCGGCAAGCCCCCGCGAGCCACGTCTTTTTTGTATTTACCCGTGGTGTCGTGGCACACCAGGCAGTCGATGGAATGGGTATTGTCGGCGTCGGAAAGCATGTCCAGGGGCTGGTACCCGATATGCAAACCGCTGGTATTCACCAGGTCCGGACGCATGGTAACCGTATAATTATCCATTACCTTTAAAAGCCCGGTATCGACGCTGTGCTCATGCCCGTCGATGGAAGGCGTTAAACCTTTCCAGTTCCAATGGGCGGATTTAAGAATATCCTTGCCGGTATTGGGATGGCATATGAGGCATTGGGCGGTCAATTGCTGGGGTGTGGTTTTCTCGGTAACAACCACCATGTTTTTGTGGTCCGGGATCAAGGGGCGATGGCAGGCATTGCATTCCGTGGGCGCATTGGCAGAGGCGGGAAGTTCCGCGTGACACCCGATGCACTGGCGGTGATACGCACCCATGAGCCCGATGCGGGTAGGATAATCGTTTAAAAGAGAAGCGATGTGGCAAACGCTGCATTTCTGGAACTTTTTTTCTTTCAAATCGGCGTGACAGGTGGCGCAAGCGCCGCCGATCCGGACCTCGATGGAGGCATGCATGGTGCGGAGGTCCTCGCCCACCCGGTCGGAATCGTCGGAAGATACCCGGTGGTGACATACGGAACAATCGCTGCCGGCGTTCACATCGTGCGTGCGATGACTGAAACGCACGGGCTCGTAATAATCGGTGCCGGGATTTAGTGAAAGACTGCTTAAAACATAAATATTCCGGTACTCCAGGGGGCGGGTATCGTGTTTAAACGAAACCGTTTCCACCGGCAGCCGTTTTTCCGCCTTTTTTACCTGGAATTGCGGCGGGTTAAATTGCTCGCCGGCCAGGGCCTCTTTATGGACAAACGTGTACAGGAATACGAAGCCCAACAGGAAAGACGCCCCCACTGCACGAATCACCCAGGCGCGAAAAGGGGGAATGGCATATTCCCGCTCGGCGAGACTTTCTACCTCTGCCTTTACCGGCGCTTGCTCGTAAGCGGGAAGCACCGGGAAAAAGGCGGTAAAAAACCGGTAGAAGAAAATAATAGTGCTGATAATGGCCAGGGTCAGGGCCATTTCGCCGATGGAAGGAAAATAGCCGGTTTTGGCAAAAGGGGAATAAAATCCCACCAGGTAGGCGTTGAGACGGTTGAGGACGACCCCGCCGATAATCAGCAAAACCGAAAAAAGCAGCAGCCCGGGAGAACGGCGCACCCGTTTGAAGAGCAGCAGTATAAAGGGGATCACGATCCCGGCCATAATCTCCACCGCCAGGGACAGGGTGAGGTTGGGGTGCTGGAGGAAATCCAATTGGTCCCGCCGGACCACCAGGTCCCCTATTTTTAGCGCCAGGTAAATACCCATGAGCCAGGGCACTTTTGCCGCCAGGGAGCCCAGTATTTCCATATTAGGTTTATATTTAAACGTCATGCCGGCCAGGATGGATTCCATGATGACCATCGGGAATCCTACCATCATGGCGGATATCAAGAACAACACCGGCAGGAGCGGGGTGAACCAGAGGGGGCTTAATTTTGTCGGGGCGATCAACACCAGGGTGCCCAGGGAGGAGTGGTGCATGCAGGAGAGGACAAAACCCGCCACGATAAAAATAGGCAGGACGATTTTGACCCATGAATGCATAATGGTGATAGGCCGTTCGATGCGGCGCAGCAGCCGGCCGTCCCAGCGGTCGGCGAGCATGCGGCCCTTTAAACCTTCCAGCAGGGTGGGGGAAATCTCGACGGTCAATACCACCAGGTAGGCAATGACGCACATGGCCACTTCGAAGAGAACCGAGTTGCCCTGCCAGTGGATAATGGGTTGCCAGATATTCCAATAGCGTCCCAGGTCGAAAACAAGGGAAACCCCCACCATGATATACCCGAGCCAGGCGGTTAAAATAGCCGGGCGCAGGAGGCTGTGGTATTTTTCCCTGCCGAAGATATCGATTAAAGCCGCGGAAGTAAACCCGCTGGCCGCCAGCGCCACGCCCACGGCGACGTTGATGGCTTTCCAGATGCCCCAGGGGTAGCTGTTGCCCAGGTTGGTAACCGCGCCCAGGCCGGATAAAAAGCGGGCCAGGCCGAATGAAAAACCAATGGCCATGAAACACAGCAAAACAAACGTACCCGGGGTAAAAAACGGTTTGTGTACAGGTTGCGGGTGGGAGTGCGGATGTGAATGCGGATTTGAATGTGGATGCTGGGCGCTCATGCTTGTTCTCCTTGCTTTTTAGACCTGGGGCCGGTCGTGGAGTTGGTCGTGGAGTCGGTCGTGGAGTCGGTGGGGTCAGCCTGTTTTTCTTGTTTTTCTTTTAATCGCCGGGAGCGGCGGATGAACCACATAACTCCCGCCAGGGCGCCGTAGAGGGCCAGTGGAATCGCGCCGAATTTGTACACGCTGTGTTGGATGGATTCGGTAAGGGCCGGGGGGGCGGCTGTTTGTAAAGAAAGCAGGTCCAGTTCCGTGTAGGGTCTGCCGGTCAGGTAAAGCCAGGCGGTTCCGCCGACTTCTTGTTCCCCGTAGATATGACTTACATAACGGTCGGGCCGTCTTTCTACCCGGCGCCTGGCAATTTCCAGCAGTCGGGGGCGGCTGCCGAACAGCAGGGCTTCGGTAGGACAAGCGGCGGCGCAGGCCGGGTTGGCCCCGGTTTTCTTCGCCGGGTCCGCGCAAAATTCGCATTTAGTAATACGCGGTTTGAGGGGTTCGTTATATTCATATACCGGTATCTCGAAAGGGCAGGCCAGCATACAGTAACGGCAGCCGATGCAGATATCCGGGTTGTAAATTACCGAACCGTCCGCCGCTTTTACCAGCGCCCCGACGATACAAGCCGATACGCAAGCAGGTTTAAGACAGTGCATGCATTGAACTTTGCAAAAAGTGTCTTTTACCTGGCGTTGGTCCGCGGAGGGGCGGCCCGGGTATTGGTTGACCACCGTATAAGCGGCAACCGAAGGCCGGCGTTTCTCACGAAATGGCGTTTTGTCGGTGAAAGGCAGGTCCGGTTTGGGAAGATTATTCCGCCGGTTGCAGGCTTCTTCGCATTTCCTGCAGCCGATGCAAAGCGTGGTGTCCACCAGGCAGCCCATTTGGTCGGGGTTTGCCTCTTTTCCCGGTTCATTGGCCGGCGTCGGCGCCGGCGCCATTTCCTGGGCCGCCAGATACCCACCCGCCATTGTTGCCAATCCCGATTTGATGAAAAATCGACGATCTATTCCCATAGGGTAAAACCTCCATTAGTCATTATCGTATTAAATAATCCGCTTCGAAAAGAACGCGCCTGGAAATGCACATAGGACGACATCGGATTTATGTCGCCCTTTCTTGCAAATAAAAGGTCATTTTGAATTGTCGGTTTAAAGTTCATTTCGATCGATGCTTTTTTTCGAAATATATCTATAGCAACTATTGTGCCAGGTAAAGGGAAAAAACTAAACTCCAATCCCGCGGTATAAAAGGATATCCCATTATGTTTGCGCCGCAGGGTGTGTTAATCGGAACAGGCGTTCAATCCTAACCGCTCAAAATTGCACGGCGGATAGAAATGAACGGAAACCGGAACAGCCCTTTGGGAAAAATTGACAAATCACGGCTAATCAGTTAAAATCAATGATGGAGGTAATTGATGATTAAGAGTTTAACACTTAAAAATTTCAAAAGCATTGAGAATGAAACATATTCCTTTACCAATCTCGATCTGTTGGTAGGAATTAATAACAGCGGAAAGAGCACGATTTTGCAAGCGTTAGCCATATGGCAATACTGCGTCGATGCTTTTGCCAGGAGTGATAGAAAAGGGAAAAGAGGCGTCCAGATAGTATTACCCGATTTCAGCGCATTGCCTTTGCCCGAGTTCAACCTTTTGTGGAGAAATAAGATCGACAGACAATACCCTCAAGAAAACGGTGAGAAAAAACAGGAGTTCATTTATATTGAGATTATTGTGAAATGGGATACCCCGGAAGGGAAAGATGAAAATTTTGGGGTTTTGTTAAGATATCAATCTCCGCAAGTGGTTTATTCCTCGCCGGAAGGAGGATGGGAAAGATTTCGAGAGCTTCAAAAAAACGGGCTACTGCCAAAAATCGTTTATGTTCCGCCATTCTCCGGCCTGGAACCCTTTGAAGAATGGCGGGACGACAGCATTATAAAGCGTCAGGTTGGAAAAGCTCAACCGGGGAGCGTACTCCGGAATTTACTATACCGTGGGGTAGACAATAAAAAAGGAGATTGGGAAGTCATCGAAAAGCAAATAGATAAATTATTTTCCATCCGGATCGAACCCCCAATTTACGAAAAAGGGGTAGATACCTATATTACGTGCAATTACAAGCAGAATAGAAAAACATTCGATATAATCGTCGGCGGCAGCGGATTTCATCAAATGTTGACTTTGCTGGCATTTATGTTTGGTTACGATGGGGTTACCACTATTTTACTCGACGAACCCGATGCCCATATGCATGCCAATTTGCAGCGCGAAATGGTGGGATTTTTAAAGCAACAGTCGCTGGAAAAAAATATTCAATTCATTATTGCGACTCATTCCATAGAATTAATTGATGGCGTCGATACCACCAGTATTATTTCGATTTTAAAAGGAAAACCCGAAAGAGTCAGCGCAACTCCCCAGATCATAACCGCCCTTTCTGATGTAAGTAATCTCGAAGTCACCTGGGCTAAGGGATCTGCTTTTATTTTGTATGTAGAAGGCGAAAGCGACGAGCGGATTCTAAAGGCATGGGCCATGGTTTTAGGAAAAAGTGAAATATTAAACAAATTTTGCATCAAGACAATGGGCGGGGGCAGCAAAAAAACAATGAGTGAGGAATCCCAAAGTCATTTTGCAGGATTGCGACAAATCGTCCCAGAGGTAGAACGTGTTGTGCTTTTCGATTTTGATACGATAGAAAATGCATTTCACCCGCGAGAGGATAACCTTCATTTATATGAATGGAGAAGGAAAAACATTGAAAATTACTTCCTGGTTAAAGACGTTTGGCACAGGACTTCAAAGAACCAAAAAAGATCTATTACAAATAACCAGGATTTGACGCAAGCTATCGATGATTTCTTTGAATCTGAAAATTTAACACTGCCCAAAAATGCCGATTGGAAAACAGTTGATGCCAATATATTTAAAGTAGTGGATGGAAAAAAGATACTGTTCGAAAATGAAGATTCTTTATTCCAGAGGCTAAAGAAACTGGATACAGGATTAAATTTCAGTAAAGAAACGGTCGCGGCGAATATGTTTGAAACAGAGGTTCATAATGATATTGTTCTTTTCTTTGAGAAATTAGAAGCGGTAGTGGACGGCGTCAAAGCTTCCAACAACCTTGATACTTGAAACCCCGGATTAACAGTTCATGAAAAATAAGGACAGGAGTTTGGGAAATGGCGGAACTTAAAACCTTGCAGGGTATATTGGCGTTGATCGACGTGGTGAATTTCACCGGCCAGGCGGAAAAACTGGGCCATGAATTCACCGGGAAATTCACTGGGTATTCCCAGGAAAATTGATTCCCGCCTGTCCCAGTTTTTCCCCTTGAAAAAGATTGGACCAAAACTTCTGTCTACGCAGAATATTTACAAAAACTGAGTAATCGTGTAAAATGGAAAAATGGAAAACCAGGTTGACATTGAAAAAATAAAAGCAATAATATCCGAGACGTTAAAGACAGAGGGGATCGAGCCATTTTAACTTAGATTTCTCCAAAATCGGTATAGAGGAACTTTTCAATTGGTGTTTCATTCTCAAGGCCGTGGACAGAAAACAAAAAATGTCTATTGATATATGAGGGGAAACTGTTCAGGATGTTCCAGGCTATCGACTCCCAGGTCTACATCAATTTTAGGCCAATAAAGGTGGTCCCCATGATACAATTTGACGTCATGTAGCTCAGACACGCGGGCCTCCTTAAACCAGGGATAATCTTCGTAAGGAAGGAAGTACTCTTTTCCATTAACGTAAAGCCACAGGCCGTGAAGTGAGATGTTAGTTACTTCGACGACTGAAGTGTTTTTTCCATGCTTCTGTAATATCATCTATACGGTCCTTTACGATCCTGAGCATCGCATCCTGTTGTTTTTTTGATAACCCATGCGCCCGTACAAGAGTAACCTCAGGTTCAAGCCAGAATTTAGCTTCACCGTCTGCGCAGTCCACGTGAACATGCATTCGTTCCTCTTCTCGCGAAAAGAAAAAAAATCGATATCCCTGTTCTCTAAAAATAGTCGGGCTCATGTGTCCATTATCTCAAATTTCAATCGGTATGTCAAACCATTTTTTTTCCACAGAATCAACCGCTTTTTGGCTGTCCCGGTTTCACCCCTCGAAATCGCACGGCGGATAGAAATGAACGGAAGCCGGCGCCCCCATTTTTCCCCGCTGCGTGGAGTTCCATTTGAGGTTTCTTATGCGCCGCCTTTTCCGACTTAAATAAAATGGTATATTTATTGACTTTTTGCGGGTTTTTTCATATGATTAACGTGATTCCATGTGAAAAGGAATTTTAAACAAAAGAGGTTATGATGCAGGTAACATTTAAAAATACCGGGATGATTGAAGAGGCCGAAATCGAAGTGAACGGCCTTACCGTAATCGCCGGTGAAAACGATACCGGCAAAAGCACTGTTGGGAAACTCCTGTTTGCCATCATCAAAACGTTTAACCGGTTTGAAAGGGATACCAGGTTGTTCCAGGTGCGGGACATCCGGCGTTTAATCGATAATTATTATTTCGATGCCAGGAAAAATGTCGATGACCCGGCTGTCCTGGAAATCGGCAAGGCATTTTTTGAAGAGTTAAAAAATAATGCGTTGGCCCTGGTGGATAAGAACAAGTCCCAAAAGGAAATCGAAGCCGATATTTCCGGGAAAATGCGCAGTTTTACCGAAACCGTTCAAGGACTTTCCGGTATCCGGGTAAATATGGAAGAGATCACGGGGCATATCACCAATATTATCGTGAAAAAGCCCACCAGGGAGCTTGTTTTCAAGCGTTCATTTTTATTGTATATGAATGCCCTCTTGAGCGGCGATATTGCCAATAAATTTTCCGCGGACGGGAACTATTCGATCGAGGGCAGTGATGGCCGGGCGGCCCTTTTCAAAATTTCAGGGACCCCCGCCGACCTCGATATCCGTTTAAACGACCGGCTTTATTTTGAAGATGCGACTTTTTTCGAGTCCCCGGCGCTGTTGAACCTGGCCGATACCATCCGTTTTTCAAAGACGGAATTCGATAAAACCGGGGATACCAAAAGAGAGGCCGAATTGCTTGAAAAAGCGTATGTGCCCGAATATATTAGGGACCTCCTTTTGAAGTTGACGGACCAACGCACCAGGGGGAAACGCTCGGAAATAGCGGACGGCATCCGGGATATTATCGGCGGCGAGTTTTATTATGACCCGGATGTAAGAGATTTTGTGTTTGAAAAAGGGGAGCAGAAATTTATCGGCGTTTCCATTACCCCGGGGGTCAAGTTCCTGGGGGCGATAAGTATTCTTTCGCTGTCCGGGTATATTACCGGCAACGGTCTCCTGGTGATCGATGAACCGGAAACCCACCTTCATCCCCAGTGGCAGATTCGCTTTGCCGAACTGCTGGTCCGGTTGGTGAAGGATGGGAATTATATTTTATTGACATCTCACAGTCCTTATTTAATAGAGGCTTTGAAACTATATTCGGATGTTGAACCGCTCAAAGAAAAAACCGCATTCTATATAAGCGAGGTGAAAGGATCGTCGTTTGTTTCCAGGATAACCAATGTAACCGCCGATATTTCCCCTATTTTTGAAATCCTGGCCGATGCCTATGAAAAACTTGAAATGCTGCAATTGAAGGGTTTATAATGCTTAACACGGTTACTGTCCCGGAAATTAAGAAACTGATCATCGATAATTATGATAAATGCCTGGAGCCATTGACTGAGATAAGTAAAGATTGGGCCAATAATAAGTCCATGATTTCCCGGTCGGAGGAATTTTATAATTACGACCGAATAGGCGAATCGGTCTTCCAGGGCAAAGATAAACCCAAAACCCCGGATATGATATTCTTTAAAGACGACACGATTTTTTTCGTCGAATTCAAAAGCGGGAGGATCGAAGGTATAAAAAAGAAGTGCGAAACCAGGGGCAATGATGATGAATGCCATTATGTAAAATGGGATATTAAACTTAAAGCCCTGGAAGGGGCTTTCGTCGTACTCCATCGATTGGCGGCAAAGCATAAAGAAAAGATAGACTTTTCAACTATCGTTAATTTAAAGAAGTGTTACATCCTGGTATACGCCAAGGATGAAAAACCGGGGACAACAAGCGGCG
This sequence comes from Candidatus Aminicenantota bacterium, assembly GCA_026393835.1. GTDB lineage: Bacteria > Acidobacteriota > Aminicenantia > UBA2199 > UBA2199 > JAKAGC01. Next base: position 88,619 of record JAPKZK010000041.1, read on the forward strand.
AGAGAAGGTTCAGCAACCAGTTATCCTCTTCAAAGGTTAAATTCGGACTGCAATTGTACAAAGGAACTTTTTTTACGGATGTAGCAACTTTCACCCCCGATAGTTTTATTAAAAAGCTTGAAGATTTCAAAGTGATCGGGTCGCTTCGATAGAGAAAAAAAGGTAGGAAAATGGCTGAACTTGAAACCTTGCAGGGTATATTGGCGTTGATCGACGTGGTGAATTTCACCGGCCAGGCGGAAAAACTGGGCCATGAATTCACCGGGAAATTCACGGAATATTTCCAAAAAAAGATTAAAACCATGGTGGAAAGACGCGGTTTCCACGCCGTTAAAAACCTCGGCGACGCCGTTCTTATCTTCGGTACTGATCCGCAAGGCATTATCGATATCATGAAAGACCTTTTCGACCGGGACAAACCCGAAGATAAACACGGTTTCAAATCCAGGTTCCGTATGGTGGGGCACAGCGGTTATTTCCAATTTCAAATGGAGGGCGATACGCCCGTGGACCTGGTGAGCGCCGAAGGCGTCAAAATCTTCCGCATGGAAAAACACGCCCTGGCCTGGGAACTGGTGGTTACCCACGAACTCTACCAGGGAATTAAGGCGCTGCTGAACGGCGAAAATATCGACGCCAACCGCATGCATTTCGACAAACCCCTCAAAGGTTTCGATAATGACGACTGGCGCCCGCCTTTTTATAAATTGAGTATCAGGACAGAACAGACAGGGGTTTCCAATATCCTGGAACGCCGCATGGCGCAACTGGAACAGGATGTGCAAACCATACCGGTTTTCGGTAAAATTTATCCGCCCGTGCCCATGGAGAAAAATTTCATTAATCTCGCCCTGGTTTGCGATAATGATGAGGTGAATGCCGACGATTGCCGGACCCCGGGTGAAGATTTCGAAGAAATAAGGGGCGACCGGGAAGCCGGGTTAAAAAAACGAAAGGTCGACGAGATCGATGATTGGATTCATTATAAATACAGGGGCGGGCGAAGGTCATCCGATTTTAAAGAAATCGATGTGAATAAACTGTATGAAAAACATAAGCAGGGGATTATCTTCGGACTTCCGGGCGCCGGTAAAACCACCATCCTTCGCCATCTGGCTTTCAAGGAGTTTAACGCCAATAAAACAAAGGAAGAGCGCGCCAAACAGGTGGTTCTCTTTGTACCCTGCCGCGATATTCCTTTTTACGACGATTGGTATAAAAAAAGAACCGCCGAGGATAAAGCGGTCATCGATCAACATGCCGCGCTGGAATATATGGCCTGGGTGTTCCTGTTCGGGAACAAGCAGGAAGCCGACCTTATGCCCGGCCAATTGGTGGATTTCCAGGACGCATATAAACAGGTAAAGCAAGCCTTTGACGAGAAACGGCTGACCCTGCTGGTAGACGCTTTGGACGAAGCCCCCAACAGGGAAACCAAGGAACGTATCCGCCAGTTGTTTTGCGCGCTGATTTCCGAAAACCGTCTTTACCTCACTTCCCGGCCATCGGAACGGGTACATTTAAAAATAGAAAATATAAAGGAATTTAATGTGCTTTCCCTGGAAATGGACCAGGTGCGAAACATTGCCCGTCATTTAATGGAAGAGAATTCAGACGTCTACAAACAGTTCGACGAAGCCATATGGCAAGAGGAAATCGTGGTCAAGATGGCGGCCACGCCCATGACCGCCCTGCTGGTGACCGCTTATTTCCAGGCCTACGGCAAATTCGACCACCGCTTTCCCATGTACGACCTGCTGGTAAAATTCATTCTTTTAAATGTCTGGGAAAAAATCAAAACCGCCTCTTTCCAGTATGACAACCTGGAATTATTCTTCAAGGTGGTAAAGGAGCCGGATTTCCTGGAAAAGAACAAAGAAACCCAGGTATTATATGATTCATTGGCGCTGTTGTGTTTCGGTATTTTTTACGACGGGCCAAAAGGAAAAGTACGGCGTTCCGTTAATGAAGATACGCTGCGGCTTCATTTTTCCGATTTTATCGAAGAAAAGCTGTATTATCATGATAAAGACAAATCCGACCTGTTTGCGAGCCGGTGGTTGGAGCAGCTCCAGCGGGACCATATATTAATCCAGGCCGGGCCCAGCGAGTACATGTTCGTACATTCCACGGTCATGGAGTACCTGGCCGCTTATTATTTGGTAGAGCAGCGCCGGCGCCGGGAAGAAAAGTTTGTTCCCCTGCTGCAAAAGAGCCTGGCCGGGGAAGATTACCTGGAGTTGGAGACCGTTCCCATTGCCGCCGGCGGGGATATGCTCAGCGGTTATAAAATAGCCGCCGTCATCCGCGACCTGGAGCCATCGTATCCGCGGGAGCGTCTTTTCGAATTCGGCGTCAAATGCCTGGCGGAATTGGAATGGCTGACGGAAAAAACCCTGCGGTCTATCCAAATCGAACGTTTAAAAGCGCCTTTCCAGCAAGTCATTACGACCCACCGGCCGTCGGTGGCATGGATATATGAGGGGTTAAAAGAGCGGATTTTAAGCGCGGATAAAGAGGCATTAAAAAAGGCGGTCAAACAATTTGACCGGCAATTGCGATTATGCCGGGGAACGCTGCTGGAGAAGTACCTGGATTATGATGCGTTTCAAACCGGCGATTCTGAAATGGTGGAATTGAGAAAGCAATTATTAAAGGGCCTGGTGCAGGAAGAGTTGGTAGGAAAATGGCTAAAGGGACGGGAGGGGTTAAAAGAGGAAATTGGAAATATTTTGCGGCTGGATAGCCCGCAATATGACCCGGAAGACAAGAATTTTAAGTATTATCGCGGCCTGGTGGGCAGCGAGCTGGCCGGATTTTTCGGCAGTCCCAATTTGAAGCACTCCGGTTCGGTGCGGGCATGCGCTTTTTTACCGGACGGCAAGCGGGTGGTTTCCGCGTCTGAAGATAACACCCTCAAGCTGTGGGACGTGGAAACCGGCAAGGAAATACGCTGCTTCAGCGGACATACCGATTCTGTCTTGAGCTGCGCGGCCTTGCCCGATGGCCGGCGCGTCGTTTCCGCGTCTGCTGATAACACCCTCAAGCTGTGGGACGTGGAAACCGGCAAAACAATTCGCACCTTCAGCGGACATACCGCTTCTGTCTATAGCTGCGCGGCCTTGCCCGATGGCCGGCGCCTCGTGTCCGCGTCTTATGATAACACCCTCAAGCTGTGGGACGTGGAAACCGGCAAAACAATACGCACCTTCAGCGGACATCAGGGTTCTGTCTATAGCTGCGCGGCCACGGCCGATGGCCGGCGCGTCGTTTCCGCGTCTTTAGATAAAACCGTCAAGCTGTGGGACGTGGAAACCGGCAAAACAATTCGCACCTTCAGCGGACATACCGATTCTGTCCGGAGCTGCGCGGCCACGCCCGATGGCAGGCGCGTCGTTTCCTCGTCTGCTGATAAAACCGTCAAGCTGTGGGACGTGGAAACAGGCAAAGAAATACGCACCTTCAGCGGACATACCGATTCTGTCTTGAGCTGCGCGGCCTTGCCCGATGGCCGGCGCGTCGTGTCCGCATCTGAAGATAAAACCCTCAAGCTGTGGGACGTGGAAACCGGCAAAGAAATTCGCACCTTTAGCGGACATACCGCTTATGTCAATAGCTGCGCGGCCACGCCCGATGGCCGGCGCGTCGTTTCCGCGTCTTATGATAAAACCGTCAAGCTGTGGGACGTGGAAACAGGCAAAACAATTCGCACCTTCAGCGGACATACCGCTCCTGTCTGGAGCTGCGCGGCCACGCCCGATAGCCGGCGCGTCGTTTCCGCGTCAAGAGATAACACCGTCAAGCTGTGGGACGTAGAAACCGGAAAAACAATACGCTCCTTCAGCGGACATACCTCTTATGTCAATAGCTGCGCGGCCTTGCCCGATGGCCGGCGCATCGTTTCCTCGTCTGCTGATAACACCGTCAAGCTGTGGGACGTGGAAACAGGCAAAACAATTCGCACCTTCAGCGGACATACCGATTCTGTCTTGAGCTGCGCGGCCACGCCCGATGGCCGGCGCGTCGTTTCCTCGTCTGCTGATAAAACCGTCAAGCTCTGGGACATGGAAACCGGCAAAGAAATACGCACCTTCAGCGGACATACCGATTCTGTCTTGAGCTGCGCGGCCTTGCCCGATGGCCGGCGCGTCGTTTCCGCGTCTTATGATAAAACCGTCAAGCTGTGGGACGTGGAAACCGGCAAAACAATCCGCACCTTCAGCGGACATACCTCTTCTGTCTATAGCTGCGCGGCCTTGCCCGATGGCCGGCGCCTCATCTCCGCGTCTTATGATAAGACCCTCAAGCTGTGGGACATCGAATCCGGTCAATGCCTCAAAACCCTTTCACTTCCCTGGATACCCCAGTCTATTGCCATATCATCCGCACAGCCCACACAACCGGCGAAAGTCTTCACCGCCAACCGGAACGGCACGGTGACCATGTTCGAGTTTGAAGAATTGAAGTGAAAAAGCGCGGAAAAACGCCATGGTTGACAAATAGCTGAAATAATCGTATATTATTGGCGGAGTTAATCATGAAACATAAAAAAATAGTGAAGGACGAAATAGAAAATTTTTTAAAGATGAAAGTGTACACGGGATCGACAAATGTCATGAAAGAAGAAATAGATGATTTTTTAAGGATGAAATTCTTTACTGAACTGACCTTGATAAAAGAAAAACTTTCCCTATTTGAAAAAAAATACAAATCCGATTTTCCTCACTTTGAAACAACCGTTAAAAGCGCTGAAGAAGAAAATTTTGAACACTGGGACGACTATATGGAATGGAAGGCATTCCATTACAAATATAATGAGTTGCATGAAAGGGCGCACCGGGTTTAATGGTTGATATATTTAATCTCCTCAAAGAAAGCCCTATCGTCAGGGATGCAGAAATTTTAAGTTTATTACAGGGTGGGAATTTTTATTATTTGAAAATAAAAGCCTATATTATTAACGATACACTCCTCTTTATAAAAATTTATCTATCTGATACCGAATATGATTATTCGTTTCACTGGCAGGATGAGGAAGGGAAATTAATTGCCAGATGGGATAACGCCCCCCATCATCCGGAGATTGCAACGTATCCCCATCATTACCATACACCTTTTCAAATAAAAGATTCCTATGATATTACTCTTCAGGATGTGCTGGACCAACTAAAGAAAAGAATAGGGTGAACCCGCTGGTTGCCAAAAATACATCCCTGCCCCTTACCACGATACCCGGTCTATTGCCATATCTCCCGCGCAGCCCACACAACCGGCGAAAGTGTTCACCGCCAACCGGAACGGCACGGTGACCGTGTTCGAGTTTGAAGAATTGAAATGAGGAATTAGGGGTCAGGGGTCAGGGAAAAAATTTCCGTAGGGGCAAACCCCTGTGTTTGCCCGTTTATTGGACTGGGCCGAAGGCCCACCTTACAAGAGGGGAAGATTTCTTGTATGTCCCCTTTCCCCTCACGGAAAATACCACTTATCGACTCTATCATCTTGAAAAACAAAGCAATCGATAATATAATTAAAGCATGGAAGATATAAAAATCGCTAAGGAATTTAAAAAGAAGGTTCTGAGGGCCTACCCGGAAGCTGAGATTTATTTTTTCGGTTCACGGGTAAACAAGACTCACCGCGTCGATTCAGACTATGATTTGCTGGTCCTTTTAGAGGACGTAACTCCATCCCGGAGAAAGGCGATCTACGATATAGCCTGGGAAACCGGGTATAAATATGATGTATTGATTGCCCCGGTTTTATCTCGAAGAGATAACTTCTACCCATCAACGGCATCACCCTTTTTAAACAATGTAAAAAAATACGGGATGGTACTTTGACTAAAAATCTTGAAGCAATCCTTGAATACCGGCTCCAACAAGCAGAAGACTCTATAAAAGAAGGAGAGATTTTACTCGATTCGGGCGGCAGCTTCCGAAGCACTATTAATCGTTCATATTATGCCATGTTTTATAGCGTCCTGGCTTTAATCTGCAAGAAAGGTATGGGAACTTCAAAACACACTGGTGTCCTTTCGATTTTTGATAGAGAATATGTCAAACAGAAAATATTCCCGAAGAAGATGAGTAAACTATTCCACCAGGCATTTTATTTGAGACAACAATGCGATTACGAAGAATTTAGTATAATCACGAAAGAGGAAACCATCGAAATCCTGGAGGGGGCCAAAGACTTTTTAGAGAAAATAAAACATCATTTAGCCCTCCCGATAAAAGCAGAGGAGAATAAAGATGGATGAAAAGGATGAAATCCTTTGCAAACGGTGCCCTGACCATGCTCGAGGTTGAAGAATTGAAGTGAGGAATTAGGGGTCAGGGGTCAGGGAAAAAATTTCCGTAGGGGCAAACCCCTGTGTTTGCCCGTTTATTGGACTGGGCCGAAGGCCCACCTTACAAGAGAAAAAGAAAACCCATACCGGGGCTATTAAAATAATATTTCGGAACCCTGACCGCATTCGGGTTTGAAGAATTGAAGTGAAAAAGGCTGAAAAGAAAGAGGTTTAGGAGTTAAAATCATTGCCATTGATCTTTTCTCAATTTATCCACAAATTGCTTTGAATCGACAATATCCGCAAAAGGCACAATATCTTCAAGGCTATCATCGATTTTAAATTTCAATCCCCCTGGTTGTGGCTTTTTCTCTTTTGCCTTTTCTTCTGAATCGATAACCATAGTTTGCATCATACACCTCGCTGCCCAGTATAGTACTTATCACCGATTTTGTCAATGATTGTTTTCAACTAATTGTTAATTGCCAATCGTTAATTATTAAGTTTTTTCTTGCTTGTCCCTTTTTTCAAATCCCTTCCAGGAAAAAATAAAAAACTTTTCCCCCTTTACAATCGCTTTATAATATGTTATTTGGAATTCTTTATTGGTGCATTAATGTTAATAGAATATAGAATTAATTACTTAGCCGGCGCCGGGAGAATCCTTTTTCCCGACATAAAAGACTCTGACAGGAAATTATATATCCCGGCGACGTTAGATGAAACGCCGGGAGCAACAATCGTAAGGCGTGGGGACAGAAGTGCAAGGGATATTTCACATACCGCAAGAGAAAGCTCAAATAGCCCAAGGGTTAGATCACTCAGCCTAAGGGGTAGATCGATCAGCCCAAGGGTTAGATCGAGCAGCCTAAGGGTTAGATCAAGCAGCCTAAGAGTTAGATCGATCAGCCTAAGGGTTAGATCGATCAGCCTAAGGGTTAGATCAAGCAGCCTAAGAGGTAGATCGATCAGCCCAAGGGTTAGATCAAGCAGCCTAAGAGGTAGATCGATCAGCCCAATGGTTAGATCAAGTAGCCTAAGAGGTAGATCGATCAGCCTAAGGGTTAGATCGAGTAGCCCAAGGCATTTTTCCCCATTCAACCACCGCCGCGTGAATAATCAAGGCTTTTCAAAAAGGCATGAAACAAATATGAAAATAATAAGAATAAGAATAAGAGGAGAACATAGATGAATGCATATCCAAAGAAAATAATACCCTTGATCGGAGATAGTTTGATTGGCTTTACAAATGCCAAAGACAACGAAATTATATTAAACCGGATTGTTGGTAAGGGCTATAACTGCGCCAAAATGGATGAATTACTGGGAATTAATGCCCAGGCCGATCAAAAATATCATAACTTTGAAGTAAAACATGGCGAACGCATCCAGGCAGCCCTGGATCTGGAGGCAAAACGCACCGAAGAAATGAATTATTATACCAATGACCGTAAACTGGCCTTCCATATCTTCGGCGGCCAACAAGACTTAGCTGTTCGCAGCCAGTTGGGCATCGATCTGTCCCTTAAAGAAGGTTTAAACGGATTCATCGAACAAGCCCAACAATTTTATGAGACCATTTTGAAGAAAAAAGAGATATTGTCACGCTTAGATGAGTTTGCAATGACCGCCGAAAAAGTACAAGAAAGATTAAATGGACTTACGGCGCTGCGGGTTTTATTCGATATCCTGGAGGTCAAGAAAGGTCTTGCGGCCATCGCCCTGAAAGAGCGAACCGTATCCTATAATACATTAAGGGTAGCCTGGCATAAATTTAAAACCGTCTGTCTTATCGTCTTCGCAAAAAAACAAGAGCATTTGAAGCTGTTAAATATCAACCCGCCGGCAGTAAGAGTAAGAACAAACAAAAGAACATCAAGTAAAAGGTCCAGGACCGCCGAGGTAAAGGTTGAAATGCCGGACGATATAGAATAACCGGCTTTACAGTATACAGGAGTTCCGAGCCTGATGGTGGAGATTTCTTGTATGTCCCCTTTCTCTTTTTCTTCGCGGTCCTTCGCGTTCTTCGCGGCTATTTTTTTAACGGCACGTTCGGAATTGCAATTTAGAACCGCCGCGGTGTTCTATATTTCAATTCAAGGCGAAATCAGGCCCCGGATACATTATTATTAGGGAGAGTCGAAAAACTCAAAAATAAAAAATTAAATAATAAGGAGATTAAACGATGAAACAATTTAAACAAGTAACCCTGTTAATGGTAATCATTTTTTCGGTTTTCATTTTCAACCTCTATCCCGCGGAAAAAGTAGAGGTCAACAAAACCTTTAAACCCGCGGCAACCGTCGATATCAAAACCGTCAGCGGCGACTGTATATTCAAAATCGGAAGCGCCGGCGAAATTAAGGTTTCCCTGGTTCATACTTACCCCGCCGATACCTTTGAACCTATATTAAAAGAAGAAGGAAACACCCTTATCTTACAAGAAAAATTTCAAGAAGGGAAAAAATGTAATGACGGCAGCGCCACCTGGACCGTCACTGTTCCTGCAAAAACCAACATCGAATTCCACTCCGTGTCCGGGGATTTCTCCGCCGCCGGGTTAAACGGAGATATCCACGGCGCCGCGGTATCCGGCGACGTCAACCTGGAGGATTTAACCGGGAACCTCGGCATAGAAGCCGTCAGCGGCGATATCAAAGTAAATAAGGCAGATGGAGAACTGAAATTAAAAGCGGTCTCCGGCGATATTAATATCACAGATGCGACGATTAAAGGAACCAGCGCATTTAAATGTGTTTCAGGGGATATCGAGGTTACCCTGGCTAAAACCGCCGAATATGACCTGGACCTGGCCACGGTATCGGGAGATGTTACGCTGGATTACAACGGGAATCCCATCAAGGGGTATTTTCACTTCAAAGGCCAGAAAGGCAATATCTCATCCCCGATCCCCTTTGAAAACCCGGAAGAATCCGACAGCCACAATCCGTTTGTTAAGAAATACTTTAAAAAAGACGGCGACTCCCCTAAAATTTCAATGGAAACTATCTCCGGGGATTTAAAACTTAAAAAGTAACGTAAATGAAGAATGATGAATGATGAAGTAGGGGCGGACCTGCGTGTCCGCCCTTTCTTTTGTATTTTGAAAAAAATCTGTGTTAATCCGTGAAATCTGTGGACCTGTGTTTTTAAAGCTTCGCTTGAAAGAAATCATTGTTGGTGGGGAATTTTTCCAGGAATTTGAGAAACAATTCCATTGCCTCTTTGGGTTTAACCCCCGACAGGGCGCGCCGTAACCGGGTAATCTGCTGCAATTCTTCCGGCGAGTAAAGGAGTTCTTCTTTGCGGGTGCCGCTGGCCGGCAGGTTGATGGCCGGGAAAATGCGGGCTTCGGCAATATTTCGATCCAGGATAATTTCGCTGTTGCCGGTGCCTTTGAATTCCTCGAATATCAGTTGGTCCATGCGTGAGCCGGTATCCACCAGGACCGTGGCGATAATCGTGAGCGATCCCCCCCCTTCGATGTTGCGCGCCAGGCCGAAGAAACGGCGCGGGATTTCCATGGCGCCGGCCTGGAGACCGCCGGACATAATACGTCCCTTTTGTTTCGACGAACCCTTCAAATTAAAAGCCCTGGCCATACGAGTCAGGCTGTCCACCAATACCACCACATCTCGGCCGCATTCCAATTCCGTAATCACATGACCCATTACCAACTGGGTCAGCGCCACATGTTCCTGTGTGTCGCGGTCATTGGAACTGGCCATTACTTCGGCGTTTACCGTACGGCGGAAATGGGTGACTTCCTCGGGTCGCTCATCGATGAGCAGGGCAATAATACGGGTTTGGGGATCGCCGGTGGAAATGCTCTTGGCGATTTGTTCCAGTATAATGGTTTTACCTGCCCTGGGCGGGGAAACGATCAACCCCCGCGTACCTTTGGCAATTGGGGCCATCAGGTCCACGATGCGCATGGAAGGGTCGCCGGTGACGGAGAGTTTAAACCGCTGGTTGGGATCGATGGCGGTGAGCCGGGTATAGGGAAGTCGTTTTTGGAATTCCGCCGGTGGAAGTCCGCACACGCTTTCCACCTTCTCCAGGAGAAGTCCTTTGCCGGTTTCGCGCACCGGGCCGGTAACGGACACTCCCTCTACCAATTGGAATGCTTTGATCAGTTGCGCCGGGACCATTATCTTCCCCGTATCGAGACTAAAAGGTTGACCCGGGTCTACCAGGTATGATTTGTCTTTGTAACGTTTCAATAGCCCGCTTCCATTTTGAGCCATGGCGTACTCCTTATTATTTTATTATATATCCTTTCTCTTCGTATGAAACTCTTATCTTAACAATTCCAGTTTGAGATCGACGATTGACCTCATAATATTAGTGTTAAAATCACTTTTTGTCAAGCCCCCCCCGGTTTCGCATCATTTAAATTTGATACCTCATCCGGTGTGACCATTAATCCAGATTTCCGACTCCGCCAGGTCTATCTCGTCGTTCCACATCACGGCATAGCCATGCTTGTCTGCCTTAACAGTACGAAATAACGCTTCGTCTTCTAATGCCTTGAAAGGTTCCTCTCCGAGGAGAGGGTGACAATCGTATATCTTAACGTCCCCATTTTGAAAAGCGACTTCAATCTTCTTGCCTCGGAGTGGCTTGACATTCCGAATCTTAGGATACATATTCATATTTTTACTCCAACCCCGGGAGCTGTATATATTGCTGGGTTTTCCACATTTCCATCAGTTCCATATTATACGCCTTTGCCCAGCTTTTTATCATCCGTATTGCTCTTGCGGGCATATCACCCTCTATCATCTCCAGGGTCTTAACATTGAAAACGCCATTGTAGTCACCATAGATCGCATGAAAATGCGGTACCCCATGTTCTTTAAAATACATCTTAATCAGAATTCCATAGAATCGAGCTATGACCGGCATTGTTGCTCCTATTTTAGCTTCCTAAAACAATCGCGACCTAACATTCTCTTATACCAACTCTACACACTACACAGGAATCAATTTTAACACAAAAAGAAACATTGTCAAGAACAGGAATCGGCACCGGCATTTCTCATTTTGCCTTTTTTATACAAGCTGCCCCGCCTACATAGACACCGGCGCTTCGATGTGATATAATCCCCCATCTAAACGTGTTTCACACCCCAAAAACAACGGAGGACTCGATCATGCCATTTGTGGATTTTAAAGAAAAAAAGTTAGAAGTCAATGAAGAAGGTTTCTTAGTTAATTCAGCCCAGTGGAATAAAGAGGTAGCTGAATTCTTTGCCTTGAAAGAGGAAAACATCGCAAACCTGACCGAAGATCACTGGGCAGTGATTAATTTTATCCGGGAATACTACCTGGAAAACAACCTGGCCCCCATGGTGCGAAAGGTCTGTAAAACCACCGGGTTTCAACTGAAATATATCTATGATCTCTTTCCTTCCGGCCCCGCCAAAGGCGCAGCCAAAATCGCCGGGCTCCCCAAACCCGACGGCTGCGTTTAATCGTTAGAAAGAGAGGTTACGTATGCTGACCATTATGAAATTCGGGGTAATCATCGCCTTTCTTTTCTCCCTCGTCTCACTCTCCTTCCTGGTGCTAAAAACCTTTTCCTACGGTAAGAAAAAACTTTACGCCGAACCCCGTGGCGATGTGAAAAAGGGAATCGTATATGCCTTCGGCAAAGGAATGATGCCCTGGGAAAAAGAAAGTGCAAGAAATCACCTGCCTACTTATATCGGCGGGATATTCTATCACACCGGGATTTTTTTGGCCCTGCTTTACCTCCTGGGCGCCATCCAGGTCATCCAACTCCCGGCTGCCGTTATCCTGTTTTTCCGGGTCCTGTGCCTGGCCGGTTTTCTCTCCGGGCTGGCCCTCCTGGTAAAACGAATTTTCTCCCCGGTTTTGAGGGCCTTAAGCTGTCCGGATGATTTCGCCGCCAATATTATCGTCGATATCTTCTTAATACTGTCTTTTTTACATACGCTGCGGCCGGCGCCGGATATCACCCTGTTTCTCTTTGCGTCAGCCGCCATTATGTTTTTGTACATTCCCCTGGGGAAAATTCGCCACTGCTTTTTCTTTTTTTATGTCCGGGTCCTTTTCGGTATCTTTTACGGCCGCAGAGGGGTTTTCCCGCACATATCATATAAGGTGTAACAAATGAATGAAAATGGAAATAAAAACGAAACCCCAGGGAACAAAGACCCTTTCAATGAAAAAATAGAGCATTTGAGTGCAGCGGACAGGGAAAAAGCGTTAAAGGCCTTTGGGGAAAAAATAAACCGGGAATATGCGGTTTATTTCAATTCCTGTGTCCACTGCGGCCTCTGCGCGGATTCCTGCCATTATTATTTAACGCATCAAGATATCCAATCATTACCCGCCTATAAACTGGGCCTGGTTATTGGAATATTCAAGAAGTATTTCAGCTTCACGGGGAAAAATATGTCCCGCTGGGTGGGGGCGAAGTCTTTCGATAACCAAATGGTAAAAAAATGGGTAGACTCTCTTTACGGGAGGTGTTCGCTGTGCGGGAGATGCTCGTTGAATTGTTCCATCGGGATAAATATTCCTGCGCTTATCCGGGCGGCCAGGGGCGCATTGACCGCCATCGGTCTCGTTCCCCCAGGCTTGCAATCGACCATTGAGACCGCCGTTAAAAAAGGCAACAACATGGGCATTGCCAGGGAGGATTGGCTCGACACCGCGTCATGGCTTGAAGAAGAACTGCAAACGGAGATCGCTGACCCGGCAGCCAGGATACCCATGAACCAAAAAGACGCCCGATACTTTTATACGATTAACCCGCGCGAAGCCATGTTTTTCCCTTTATCCATCACTGCCGTGGCAAAACTGTTTCACGCCGCGGGAGAAAGCTGGACCCTGGCCGGCGAGGGCTACGATCTCACTAATTACGGTCTGTACAGCGGCGATGACGAAACCGCGGGGATGCTGTCGGACCGCCTGGTCCAGGCCATGACAAAATTGGGCTGTAAGACGCTGGTCCTCGGGGAATGCGGGCACGGTTTTAAATCCAACCGCTGGGAAGCGCCGGAGTGGCTGGGCAAAAAATACGGTTTCGAAGTGAAAAGTATTCTCGAAGTGGCGGCCGGTTTCATCCGCGAAGGCCGGATTAAATTGGACCCCTCCAAAAACCGGGAACCTGTCACCCTGCATGATCCGTGTAACCTGGTGCGGATGGGCGGGATCGTGGAAGAACAGCGTTTCATTTTGAAACATGCCGTAAGTAATTTTATCGAGATGGTCCCCAACCGGGAAAAAAACTTCTGCTGCGGCGGGGGCGGGGGACAACTGGCAATGACCCAATTCAGCCAGAGGCGTTTAAAGGCCGGCGGAGTAAAAGCGGAGCAGATTCGCAAGACCGGCGCAAAAATCGTGGCCGCCCCCTGCCATAACTGCATAGACCAACTGATGGAACTGAATAAGCACTACCGGTTGGATGTCAAAATAAAAACCGTTTGCGAAATCGCCGCCGATGCGTTGGTTTTATAACTAATAAACCTCCTGGTGTACCTTTGCGCCTTCGCGCCTTTGTGGCTATTTTCATGGCAAACCGCAAATTACAAACAAAAAAAAATTTTAAAACATCTTGAAAAAGATTTTTTTTTTCTTTACAATGGGGTTTTATCAAAATCGGATTTCAAAGGAGCGTAAAATGAAGAATGCCATTTTAAGTTTGGTCCTTTCGATGGTCATCACATTACCCTTCCAATCCTATTTATTCGCACCCACCGAAGGCCTGGAGGGAAAAAACGCCGAACGTTTCAAATACTTAATGGATGAAGGGTGGAACAAAGGGAAACCGGAGTTGGCGGATGAAGTGGTTTCGCCCCATTGCCTATTTTATATCAATGGAGTTGAAGTGAAACAAACAGGTCCTGAGATGATCAAACAGGCCATCGCTCAAAATGTGAAAGATTACCCCGGGTTTAATATCTCGATTGAAGACCTCTTCGCCAAAGATGACAAAGTCGTTATGCGTTATGTTTTCCAGGGGACCTTCCAGAAATTGGCAAAACCGGTGATTCTTCATGCCGTCATTATCGCTCAATTTTCAGAGGGGAAGATTGTAAAAGCATGGACTTACGACAATCAATGGAGTATCTTTAAGCAGCTTGGGTTTAAGCTGGTGCAGTCGGCCCAGGAAAATAAGGAAAATAACGAAACTAAAGAAACTAAAGAAAATAAGGAAATGCCATAATGGAAGTAAAAGGCCGGGCGCTAAAATCGATACAGAAATATGTCCGGGAAAAATTCGGCCAGGAAGGATTCGACCAGTGGTTGGCCGCAATTTCCACCGAGGCTTATATGGTTTACAGCCTGCCCATAGACGCCAATGCCTGGTTCCCCTTGAAAACGATGCTTATCGATCCGATGGCCAATATTGCGCAGTTATTTTATCATTGGAACCTGAAGGATGCGGCCTGGGAGTTCGGCCGGTACAGCGCCGATTTCGGATTAAAAGGCCCTTACCGCCTCCTTATCAAAATCGGCTCGCCCCAATTTTTTCTCCAAAAAGGCGCTGAATTTATGTCCGCTTACTACAGGCCCAGCAAGATTGAAACAACGGAATACGGCGACGGCTTTGGGGTGGTGCGTATTACAAAATTCCCTGAAATGGATAAAACCACTGAATGCCGAATCGGCGGCTGGATTCAACGGGCACTGGAAATCAACGGCTGCAAAGATGTAAAAGTGGATATAACGAAATCGTTAACCACCTTCGATGCTTATACGGAGTTCAAAATAACCTGGTCCACGTAAGAATCCGGGTTAAACTATTTCCTCTTTCCTTTTCGTTTGGGTTTTTTCGCGCTTTTTTCCACCAGTTCCAGACAATCTTCCAGGGATAGACTTGCGGGGTCCGTAGTTTTGGGAATTTTATAATTGTTCTTTTGGTAAGAGATATAGGGCCCCCATCTGCCGTTTAATACCCGGACCTCCGGATTTTCCTCGAATATGTTAATGACCTTTTTACTGTCCGCTTCCCTTTTTTCGACAATCAATTCGATGGACCGGTCCAATTGAATCGTATAAGGATCATCCACGCCTTTTTTCAAACTGTAAAAGGAAGCTTGATGCCTTACATAAGGACCGAAACGGCCGATGGCAACCACGACATCATGCCCCTCATATTGCCCCAGGGTCCTGGGAAGCTCGAACAATTCCAGCGCTTCCCCCAGGGAAATGGTTTCCAGTCGCTGATCCGGTCGGAGTTTGGCAAACCTGGGTTTTTCCACGTTCTCAGTCTCCCCGTTCTCTTTGCCGTTGATACTCTCACCCAACTGCGCCAGGGGACCATATTTACCGATTCGGACATACACCGATTTTCCTGTTTTAGGATCGATTCCCAGGTTCCGTTCGCCGGTTTTGCGCTGTGATACTTCTATGGTCTCCGTCACTTTTTGATGAAAGGGCTTGTAAAAGTGATCGATCATCTTATACCACACCAGCTTCCCCAGGGCGATTTCATCGAACTTTTTCTCTACAGACGCGGTGAAATTATAATCCATGATGCCCTGGAAATACTTGCACAGGAAATCGGTAACCACCATGCCGATATCGGTGGGGAATAATTTGTTTTTTTCGGCGCCGGTGATTTCGGTTTTGACTTCTTCTTTAATGCGACCCTGTATTAGAGTAATGACGGCGTACTCCCGCGAGACCCCTTCCCGTTCTTCTTTCACCACGTAGCCGCGCTGTTGGATAGTGGAAATGGTGGGCGCATAAGTGGAAGGGCGACCGATGCCCATTTCCTCCAGTTTCTTGACCAGGCTGGCCTCTGTATAGCGTGGGGGCCGTAGACTGAAATGCTCGACGGCGTCGATGCCGCGGGCATCCAACGGGTCGCCGGGTTTTATGGGCGGCAGCAACCCGGCGCCATCCTCGCCTTCCTCGCCTATTTCCATATCCATGGATTCGGTGTAAACTTTGAGAAAGCCGTCAAACTTTAACACTTCACCCCTGGCAATGAAATCTTCATCGGTGGTGGAAATATCGATGGTAACGGTTGTCTTTTCCAGTTTCGCATCGCTCATCTGGGAGGCGATGGTTCGTTTCCAGATCAGGTCATAGAGTTTTTTCTCCTGTGGGGTGCCGCTGATCTGGTGTTTATTCATGTAGGTGGGGCGGATGGCTTCGTGGGCTTCCTGGGCCCCTTTGGTTTTGGTTTTAAATTGCCTGGGGGCAGCGTAATCGGGACCGAATTCTTGCGTGATTTCCTCTTTGGCCGAGTTGATGGCCAGGCCGGAGAGATGCACGGAATCTGTTCGCATATAGGTGATATTACCGCTTTCATAAAGACCTTGCGCGACCTTCATGGTTTGGGCCACGGAAAACCCTAATTTCCGGCTGGCTTCCTGCTGCAATGTGGAGGTGGTAAACGGCGGGGCCGGCGACTTTTTGGAGGGTTTGGTAACGATATCCTTTACTTTGAATTCCGCGTCTTTGCATTTCTCCAGGAAGTCCAGCACTTCCTGGCGGTCTTTCAACCGTTTGGGCAGTTCGGCTTTCAATTGGAGTTTTTTATTGTCTTTATTGGGAACATGAAACAGGGCGGAAACTTTATAGGAAGAAGTGCTTTTAAAGTCCTGGATTTCCCGTTCCCGGTCCACCAGCAATCGCACCGCCACGGATTGGACGCGACCGGCCGATAGGGAAGGTTTTACTTTTTTCCACAAAATGGGGGACAATTCAAACCCCACCAGGCGGTCGAGAATACGACGGGCCTGCTGGGCGTCGACAAGGTTCTGATCGACTTGCCTGGGATTGGCTACGGCGTAAAGAATCGCGTCTTTGGTAATTTCATCGAACACGATCCGCCGGGTATTTTCACTGTTCAATTTGAGAACCTCTGCCAGGTGCCAGGCAATGGCTTCGCCTTCACGGTCCTCGTCAGTCGCCAGCCAGAAATTTTCTGTTTTTTCCGCCAGCTTTTTCAACTCGGCCACAACTTTTCTCTTTTCCAGTGAGATTTCATATTGGGGTTTGTAATTGTTCTCTTTCTCGATGCCGAAATTCTTTTTTACCAGGTCGCGGATATGGCCGAAACTGGAGGCTACCTGGAAATCCTTTCCCAGGAATTTCTCGATGGTCTTGGCTTTTGCCGGTGACTCGACGATGACTAAATTTCTAATACTATTACTGCTAATGGTAGTCTCCTTGTTATCTATTATTCATCATTTTTCATATTTCAAATTATTTTTTTTGCCGTTCCCGGCAAGGTACAGATTCTATAAAAAAATTGGGGAAATGTAAAGAGAAATATTTTTTTTCTCCGGTTGATTTTATTTTCAAATAAATTTATCATTGGGTATTATGTATTCAGGCATGGTTATTCAAGTGAAAAGAGGCGAATGTGAATAAAGTAATGAAGAACATTTATTTTTGCGGTTCGATTGCCGGCGGTAGGCAATACCTGGAAGTATATCAAAAAATAGTCGCCTATCTTAAAGCGGCGGGGCGGCGGGTATTGACCGAGCACGTGGTGCACCCCGATGTGCTGGCAATGGAAAAGAGGTATACGCCGGAACAAATTTACGTTCGCGATATCGAATGGCTCAAGGAGTGTGACGGTGTAATCGCGGAGGTCAGTAATCCTTCGTTGGGAGTGGGGTATGAGATTTGTTATGCCTTACGGATTGGCAAGCCGGTGCTTTGTCTTTACCGGAGGGGTATTTTTCTAACCCGGATGATCCTGGGTAACACGTCGAATGGGGTTTCGGTGCGAGATTATGAAACCGATTCGGAGTGGGAAAAGTTCATCGATTCATTTCTTAGTCGCCAGGGATAACGCAAACGAATTACGATCTGCCATAAAGATAGCCGCGAAGAACGCGAAGGACCGCGAAGAAAAAAAGAAAAAAACTTGGTGTTTCTTTGTGCCTTGGTGTCTTGGTGGCTATTTTCATGTCACTACCATGGGGTCTGCTACCTCCTTTGCTTTTTCAGGACCGAAGAGCAGTTCCACCAGTTTTAGGGAAAACTCGATGGCGGTTCCGGGTCCCTGGCTGGTGATACAGTTTCCATCGACTACCACGCGGGCGTTTACTGCTTCGGTATCTGAATTCTCAAAGGTGTTTATCCGGCCCGGGTGGCAGGTGGCCCGGCGTCGGAACAGGAGGCCGTGTGGGTAAAGGACGATGGCCGGTGCGGCGCAAATGGCTGCGTATAGTTTTCCTTCCCGGTTTTGGTTTTTCAGGAGTTGGATCAATTCTTTGGAATCGTGCAGGTGTTGGGCGCCGGGCATGCCGCCCGGGAGTGCGATCAGGTCATACCGGACATCGATGCATTCGTTAATCGAGCAATCCGCAACCAGTTTTACACCCCGGGAAGCGGTAACCTCTAAACGTTCCTTCATCACGGAGGCCACGGTAACATCGGCGCCGGCGCGTCTTAAGATATCGATAATGGCCACTGCTTCGATTTCTTCGACGCCGTCGGCAATGGGCGCCAATACTATTTTGGACATATTACCTCCAGGTATTTGCGGTGGGTTTGGTTATTTTTTCAAAAACTCGATGATTTCCTTTATATCCGGCAGTTCCGGGATATCATAGATTTTGATGAAAATGATTTTTCCTTCTTCATCGATGATAACATTGGCTCTCATGGAGGAGCCTTCTTTTTCCCGGAACAGGTCCAGGCTTTTGGCGACGCCGCCGTGGGGCCAGAAATCGGCAAGTAGGCGAACGTTTTCGATTTCTAATTCTTTGGCCCATGCGCCTTTGGCAAAGGGCTGGTCGATGCTGATGCCCAAAGGCACGGTATTCAATTGTTTAAAGGTTTCGGCGTTTTCTTCCAGCGATTTCATCTGGTTGGCGCATACGGATGTAAAAGCCAGGGGATGAAAGGATAGTAATATTTTCTTTCCTCTCAAGTCTGAGCTTTTGATTGGTTTATTGTCCTGGTCCCTGAGCACAAAATCTTGTAATTTATCTCCCACGTTTTTCATGGTTTCCTCCTTTTTCTCTGATTATTGTATAATTTCGAAAAAAGATTTTCAAGTTAAATAAAAGTTTTTGTCTAACAAAAGTTTTTGTCCAACTTTTTTCAAAAAGTTGGCCGCCGGAGGCATTATTTTAATAAAAGCCTTGAAACAGGAAATATAATTTCCTATAATAGAAGTATGGAAAAAAAATATTTTATTAATCAGTCAAATAAAGTGAATCAGTCACCGGAAACCAGGGATATCCGGGAATGGCTTTCTCAATATCCGGGTTACAAAGAGCAAGTCAAAGGGATCCGGGAATCATTGGGCCTGACGCAAGAGCAACTGGCCAAAATGGTGGACCGTACTCCCAGGGCGATTCGCACCATTGAAAATGGGGAAGCGTTTCCCAGGATCAGTACTTTACAGAGTATTGCCGAGGCCCTCAATGCGGACTTGAATATTTTCCTGGTTCCCAGACAGGGAATTCCCCCGGTTCAAAACAAAAAAAGTAAACCTAAAGACAACCGAGAGGAAATTATATTTCCTCTCGAAGACAAAAATGATATCTGTTTCGGAGAAACCGATTAGTGTATCCACTTCCCAAAAAGATAGAATAGTAAAGTACGGTTTGTATGAGCAGGCGGGGGTGAAGTATTATTGCATAGTAGACCCGGAAACAAAAAGCGCCGTGGTATTTTCGCTGCAAGATCGGGGGAAAAATACGGGGCAGAAGAGGAGTTCAAAGAAGGGAAAATGTTTTTTGATTTAGGGTCCTGTCAGATCGAATTGGACTTCAGGAAAGTTTTCGATATTTAATTTAAGCACGCTTTCTTTCTTCTTTCCTGGCCCTCATTCGGCCTAAAATATGTTAGATTTAGGGTTCGAAGACAGATAAAAGCATTAATTTACCACAGAAAACGCCTTCTTATTCCTTGTTGAGAAATAAAAATCCTTCCCCAGGCGAGCATTTTCCTGCAAAGGAAATTATATTCCTCGCTAAGGCGTAATTATTTCTTCTCGAGCAATTATATTCCTTGCTCAGAAATAAATATTCCTCCCCCAGCAATTCCATTCCTTCCCCGGAAATTTTAGTCCTCCCCCGGAAATACAATATCTCTATAATCCCTTTGCAATTAATTCTTGTATGAGATATACTATAGAATCCGGTATAAATTAGCCGCGAAGAACGCGAAGGACCGCGAAGAAATAAAAAAAAACATTGGCGCCTTGGTGTCCTGGTGGCAAAAACAATTTGGAGCAAGCGAATGAGAAAAAGTACTGAAAGTATCAGGGGGGGAGTTGCGCGTCGGTTGGCAAAACTGAGGTATCTATACAATTATCCTTTACAGGAGATGGCCAGGAGGGTGGGGCTTTCCAGCAGCGGGTATTTTAAGAATGAAAATGGCGTCTCCTTTCCCAAATTAGAAACGCTGCAGCGATTGGAGAAAGATTTCGATGTCTCCATGGATTGGCTGATATTCAATAAGGGGCCGATACATTATAAGGATGTGCTGGCGGGGAAGGGCGTGGAAAAGATATCACCTTCTTTAGAAGCCACCGTGCCTGAGATAAAGGAGTTAATGGGATGCATGGAGCAGGACATTTTGTTCCGGCATGAAGTATTGGTTTTTTTCTATAAGTATAGAAACAAAAAGCCGGAGTCCCTGGAACAAGAGAGGGAAACCGGGGCAGGGAAAAAATAATTATGGCCACAAACAGACGACGAACACGGACAGGAGTGGTTTAAATGGATATCATGAGGAGGATGTGTCATGAGTAAAAACGATAATAAAAACATGCCAGTCTATGCTAAAGGTGAGATCCTGGTCTACCAAACTGATGACGGGCGCGTGAAATTGGATGTTCGTTTAGAAGGTGAAACAGTTTGGTTGACCCAGCAAATGATGGCGGAATTGTTTCAAACGACAAAACAGAATATTGGGCAACATTTGAAAAATATCTTTGAAGAAGGCGAATTAGACCAAAATTCAGTTGTAAAGAAATTCTTTACAACTGCCACTGATGGTAAAAATTACAAAACAAGTTTTTACAATTTAGATGCTGTTATTTCAACAGGTTACCGCATTAAAAGCCTGATTGCCACGCGCTTTCGTATATGGGCCACCCAACGGTTAAAAGAGTACATTATCAAAGGTTTCGTTATGGATGATGAGCGGTTAAAGAACCCGCTGGTCAAAGGTTCTGCTGTTCCTGATTATTTTGATGAAATGTTGGCAAGAATCCGGGACATCCGCGCCAGCGAACGGCGGATGTACTTACGGGTGAAAGAAATCTTTTCCATGGCGGCAGATTATGAGCCTACCTGGAACGAGACCACGAAGTTCTTCAGCGTTATTCAGAACAAACTACATTTTGCAGCAACCGGCATGACCGCAGCCGAGTTGATTAAGTCACGCGCCAATCATTTGCTGCCTAATATGGGACTCACCGCCTGGAAGGATGGCGAAGTGCGTAAGACTGATATTACCACAGCAAAGAACTATTTGAAAGAAGAAGAAATCGACGAGCTAAACCGGATTGTAACCATGTGGCTGGATTTTGCCGAAGACCAGGCTAAGCGTCGCAAACAGATCTTCATGAGGGAATGGGAGCAAAGGCTGGATGAGTTTTTGCGTTTTAATGACCGCAGGGTGCTCCTCAACGCCGGGAAAGTGAGCAATCAAGTCGCTGAGGACCACGCCAGGGCGGAATATGAAAAATTTAAAGCCCGCAGAAGAGAATACAAAGAGTCTCTAGGGGAAAAAGACTATATCAAACATTTGGAAGAAGCAGCCAGGTTTTTACCGGAAGAGAAAAAGAACCATTTGAGTTGAATTTTTTTTCTAAGGTGTCAATTTTTTTACTGCCTGCATGTTGGGGCTTTTTCGGTTTTTCCCTGCTGTCTTCAAAAACTGCATTTCCCGGGGGATATGGAAAGGGGGTGATTGGGGGGTGTGGGATAAGGAGGTGCATGATTCCCCCTATTTTAATTTTGAAATTCCCGAAGAGAGGCAGTTGAAATATGTCTTGAGAGGATTGCGAAAGATGTATAGTTAGTTGAATCAGTTTTTTCAATTATCTAACTTTAAGCCATTGACCATTTTTAGATGTTCCCAAAGAGACTTAACCTCTGATTTCGGCGATTTATGTCTTTTCCCGAATGTATCCTGAACAACAATTCTAAATTTGCCATTAAGGTCAATTTTATCTTGAAGTTGCTCAAAAAATTTGCTTAAATTTATCTTGCATTCATATGTTTCACCACTCGCAAGGGGCTTGGGGAAATTTTCTGGTTTAATCAGATCAATCCATCCAAAGCTATCGGATTTATTTTTCATATTCTGCTTCCTCTTCTTATAAAATTCAAATGAGGGATTTCCAATATGCAATAGGCGATAGCCCCTATTTGTAACAGTGTAACAGAGAACCGGACAATACCCGTCATATCTCTTCCCATTGTTATCAATGATAAATTGAGTAGAAAGGTTATAACCGATTTTTAAAGCACTGCGGTGCTTTCTTATAGCATCTATAATGTTCCATACAATGGAAATAGTTGATAATACAGAAGCATACGCAATAAAAAAAAGTTCCCATTCGCTGATATTCATTTATTTTCTCCATTTTCCTTTCTGAATTAAATATTATCATATGTATCGGTTATTTTCAAGTATCTTTTATCCTGAATTCACCAGCACTTTTGCCTCCGACGAGGCAGGACCTTTTTGAAAAAAGGTCCCGACGCCCCCCAAAACTTCTAATAATAAAAGCTTTCTAGACGTCGAAGGCAATAGTTAATGGTGGATTTAGGTTATTATTATCCATTTTTCTAAATTGAAGAAAAAAAATGACCTGTAATCCTTCAGATTTTGTCCATGGCGTATCCGCCGCCCTTCATTCCTATTACGGATATGCTTCGGCGGCGGGAACGGGGCCAGGCTGACTAAAACCAAACTCATTGGGAATTTATTATGATTTAGTGGGCAATGTGTGGGAATGGACGTCTACCACCAACAATGAAGGCGCCCATTTTGTCTGCGGCGGCGCATGGACAGAAGAAACCTTTGACCCGGATAAGGAAGTATGGTATCCGCCTGAATATCGCGGCATCAACCTGGGTTTCCGCTGTGTGTGTGACTGGGATAAGATTACGGACGTGAAAGAGCCGGGGGAACTTTCGAGGAAACCGGCGATTGAAGAAGGTGAGCAAAGGAAGATTGAGATAGATTAGTGGGTCGGAGACTATGAAAATTCGAGCAAAGAGTTTATGCGGCAACATTAGGGGAGCCGCGCCGCAGCCTTTTCATCCCAGGCAAAGATCCCACTGAACTTGAAATATCGAAAAATTAAGTTGACGATTCCATCGATTTGTGATATTAATGCTTCGAGGATAAAATGACCGAAATAACTTTTAAATTAACAGACGATCTCGTAAAACAGTATGGGGAATTTTTCATAAAAAAATTCTTTGAAAAGCAAATGGAATATCTTAGTCAGCTTCATTCGCTGAATAAAATTGAAGAACAAATCAATGCGGCTAACCTGGATTACGATAAAGAACTTGAGAAGGTCAGGGAGACGGCCTGGCAAGAGTATAAACAGGATTTCTTCAATTGAACAGATACATTGCCTTAGCAATAGAATTGGATATTCCGCTTATCACAAATGACAAAAAACTCTACAAAGGTTTGAAAAAGAAAAATTTTCCCCACGTCATTCTATTCGAGGATGTGGTAAGAAATTTTTCTCAATAAAATCAGAGAAGGGAAGTGGACAGGCAAGATTCAGATATCTTGCCTATTCCTTTAAAATTTCCGCACCGTGGGGGGATTGAAAAAAAACTGCCGGGGGATTAAAATTTCTCCATGAAAAAACATGAAATGCAATATCGGAAAGATGTCGCTTTTATAAACCGGGAAAAGGATCTGGCTTTTTTAAAAGGCTGCCTTAATGAACAGCCCGACTCGATTCTTTTTATCCACGGCCCTAAATCCTCCGGCAAAACCACCCTGCTCTATAAATTCCTGGAACAAACCCAGTAACATCAAAAACTGGCTGTCAAGTTCCTGGACCTGCGCGAGACCTTCACCAACGTATATGAAGATTTGCTTAAATCCAAACTCAAAAAATGTTCCCGGTTTTATAAGGTAGACTATCTCACCAAAGAAGACATTATGGAATGGCTGCTGAACCTGGATAAATATTCGAAAATTAAAGATTATACCCTGACTTCTGAGGATGCCGATAAAATGTGGGAAACCGTCGGCGGCAGCATGTGGGAAATCCAGGAGATATTGGCCAGGCTTTTCGATCATCCCCTCGATGAAGTCTTAACGGCCTATAAAAAGGAAATGCGTGGCATTATTGCCCATTACACCGAATTTGATAAAAACAAGCTGCAGCTACTGGAGGTAGTTAATAAAAAAGAAATCGTAAGCGGTACGGATTTCGAGACCCTGCCTATCAAGGGCTCAGAGTTAAAAGAACTATTACGCGATATGGTAAAAAACAATATCCTCTATTTTGACCCGACGCTGGCAGTGTACTACCCGCAAGGAAAAAGCTACCAGTGGGGAATCCGTCTGTATTTCGAGCAATAGACAAAAAAGACTTCCACGCTTCCTTTTATTGTTGGGAACAACCGGGACAGACTGAATTCCCCCTGTCAGATCGAATTCGATTTTAGGATAATTTTCGATATTTAGG
Source organism: Candidatus Aminicenantota bacterium (assembly GCA_026393835.1). Lineage (GTDB taxonomy): Bacteria > Acidobacteriota > Aminicenantia > UBA2199 > UBA2199 > JAKAGC01. The sequence goes on from JAPKZK010000041.1 coordinate 113,545, forward strand.
GGCTGAACCTCTTAAAACTTTTGCTTAACCAGGGACATACATTTGACTGTGCCCTAACCCTAATCGCCTCCATGAGGGAGGATTTTGCTTTAGAGTAGAATGCCTTCACGTTTCGATTCCCATCTCGCCGTCATTGGCGCCCACTAAAATAATAATGTACAGCCCCTTATACTACATTAACCAGACGGGCCTCTTTCCAATGCCCTTCCGGTCAATTTTAAAATACCTGTTTACACTCAACTGGTTATAACATTTTTTAATCGTCTGTAAGGGTGATTAAAATCAATGATAATCAATGATAGTAAAGGTTAAAGAATTAGCACTTACACCCATATAATCCGCCCAAATATAGCCGATTTCGTCCTGATCTACCTGACATGAGATATTGTCAATAGTTGTGTCTGAAAAAAAATAAGTTTTTGAAATGAATTCGGCGGCGCATGCCTAACCCTTGTCAACCATTACCCTACAGTAAAAACTGGATAAGAAGCTGTGAGGGAAGGGATTTTTCTTGAATGTCCCTTTTTCCATAAATATAAGAAAATAGCAAATTCTAAAGAGCCATTCGCCTATTGACTTGCTTACGAATTTCCCCTAAAATGTTTCCGGATGAATCATCTATCAAGGAGCAACACGGCATGAACCAGGATCGCTTTTCCTATGACTTTTTTATCGGCTATGCCAGCCCCGATAGGGGCAACGCCGAGAAGCTTTTCAATTTACTTAAAATAGATTATCGTGTTTTCCTGGATACCCGCGACATTCTTCCCGGCGACACATGGATGAAAACTATCGAGGAGAAACAGAAATCATCCAGGGTCCAGGTATTCTTGATTTCCGACAATACCCCCAAAGCACACTACCAGTTGGAAGAGATCGCCAATGCAATCCAGTTTATGCATGAGCCGGATAGTAAGATACGGGTAGTGCCCATATACTTACAAGACGAAATCGGCTCCGGCGGCTTTCCCGACGCCCCATACGGCCTCCGTATCCTGCAGGGCGTCAATTTTGACCCCAATGCCGGGATGCAGGGCGTCGTCGATAGACTTCGCCCGTTGATTCCTCCGCCTGGAAAACAGGGCATGCCATCCTCATCCTTGGGTCTGTTGGGACCGGGGATCGGTTGGCGGGATACTGTTTTTAACAAGCAGCAGCCGTCCAGCTTGCCGGATGCGCCGGTCTTTGCCATTGAGTTGCTAACACAACCGATCGTACTGGAGAAACGCAGTAACGGGCGGACCCTGGTAGCGATCGACCGCACAAAAGTGGAAAACGCCGTCTATACCACCGAAGGGAAAAATTGGCTTTGCCGGGAGTTCCTCAAAGATAAGGTTGAACAATGGGCCGGGAAGCAGGACAGGGAAATTCACGATTTCTTGATCCGGGGGGCGCCGGAAAGGGCGGATTTCAGCTTACCTTTGCACAATTTCCCGCTTCGTTGGGCATCCGGCGGGGTACTTTCCGTTGTTAAAATTTCCGGGCGGGAAGGACTGTGGACCCCCTTTTTCTTTCGCGATATACCACCCGTGGGCTGGAATATATCCCTGGGCGCCAGTGAGAATAACGATGAACTGGATAATCCCTGGGGATTTTTGCTGCGGGAGTTCCTTGAAGAAACCTTAATACATTCGCCGGGGCCGTCGGGTTCAACCAGAACACGAATGGTTAAAACCTTTGAAGTGGGCCCCGCCCCCGATGGCTTCAGGGTGGAACGCGAACGGGCGAAGGAATTCTCCCGGCGGCATCGGGAGTTAAGACTCGAAACGGATGCCGTGGATTTTCAACTTCAATTGCACGATGACAGGTATATCATCCCCTGCGATCTGGTCAAAACAATGACCGATATCCGCATTCGCAGCCGTGATGGAAATGATGCGGCGCGGCCCGCGTGGAAGGATGTTATCGTATGCTTCAACCTGCTGGAGTTAGGAATAGAAGTCGTTAAAGTTCTTGAATATGAACTGGCGGCGGGCGACCAGATACTTGACGGCGAGGTACTTGACAGACGGGACAACAAGGGCGAGAAATGGCAGGAGTTGGTGCGGATGCCGGTGGCCCTGATTTCCCACAACTATTTGAAAAAAGCCTTTGGCCAGCGAACTGGCCCATTAACGCCGCATTACCCGGAGTTGTTTCAGTGTATCGACGGCGCCGTCAGCGCCAACAGGGAACAGGTCAAGCAGCCCAGCGTCGCCCCCCAATTACCCCTGGGACCGGATGATATCATCATCTTTCACAGGGACGCCCTCCGCAGGAAGGAAATATGCGACCACATTCTCAACGGCGACGAATTGTCTGTTCATCCCTCGGACAGGAAAGCCTTTGTCCGCCATATGCTGTGGCAAAAAAATTTCGGACATTATTTCCTGGATCAAAACGGCAAGCCGGTATCAAACAATCCGGCCCCCTGGTTTACTTTTGCATCCGCCAAGACGATGAGCTACTATTTTGCCGATAAGAAATAGCGCTTAATTAAAAAATATTTATTGAATGACTCCATTTCTCCCAGCTCTTACGGTTGAAAAAATTCCCACTCTATATTATAATTGAATCATGAATATGGACAATATGAAGATGATCCCGACAGAACTTCAGGAACCGAAAGAATTAAAAGAAGCCTTTGAAGTGGCCAATCAAATGACCTGGACGAAAAAAGAACTGGAGGCATATGACGCCAGGGGAATCTATATCCAGGATGAGCGGGGACGAATCGATTATGCCCTGGAAGGGGGAAGGGAAATAGGCGAAAAAATCGGCTTGCAGAAAGGTGAAAAAATCGGTTTTGACAAAGGAAAATTCGAAGAGAAACCAGGCATTGCCCGGGCCATGCTGAAAGAAGGCATGAAGCCCGATGTCATAGCCCGGTTAACCGGCCTGGCCATCGATGAAATTTGAATTCGACAGGTGTTAGATTCGGGGTCAGGGGGCAGGAGTCAGGGGGCCGGTGGGGGAATTAAAAAATATTGCCCCGGTAAAGTTCTTCAAGAAAAACTTCAACCGGCAATACATCCAGGCCGCTGAAATGATATGCCCTTTGACCGGTGTAGACTCCTATCATGCGATCGACCTTGATTTGATCGCTGCTTTTTAAAGCGCGCATGGCCGATTCCCATGAACGGTTCCATTTTTCAGCCATTTTTATCTCGATGCAGACGATATGAGAGACAGATGAGGGTGTTTTTTTCTGCGTCTCGATCACAAAATCGATTTCCGCGCCGTTAGCCGTGCGATAGAAAAATATATCGCGATTCCTGCCGCGCGTATGATTATAGACCCGTAATTCATGAAAAATCAAAGTTTCCAACGCCGTACCTTTCCAGGTCCTGTCGATAGGATCGAAAAGCCAACCGGCGGCGGACCTGGCTACCCCCGGATCGAACCAATAAAATTTCGGATGGGTTTGCTCGCGAACTTTTATATTGGGACGGTAGGCGGGGAGAAAATAACCCAAAAGGGTATCTTGCAAAATGGAAAAATACACATCCACGCTGGCCCTCGGCGTCATTGCCTCACGGGAAATATTTTGCGCATTTATTAATTGTCCGTTCAGTTGACCGGCAATTTTTAAAAACCGTAAAAATGGCGGCACGCGCCTGATAATGCCTTCTTCCTTTATTTCCTCTTTAATGTAGGTGTTTACATAAGAATCCAGGATATCGGCCGCGTTTTCTTTTTCTAATTGAACCCAGGGCAATAATCCCCATTGAAGTGAAAAATCCAGGTCGAAGTTTTTACCAAGTTCCGCATAGGAGAAAGCGTCGAGATTGCGGGTGAGGGCACGTCCGCCCAGGAGATTCACTCCACCTCGGCGCAGCTTGCGCGCCGATGAACCACACAGCGCAAAGCGCCACCTTTTCTTTTCCATCAAACGATGCACTTCATCCAACAGGGGAGGTATTTTCTGGATTTCGTCGATTACAATCCAGGAATCGTCGGGAAGATTGCCGGCCATGGCCTCAAGGCTCATGGGATTATGGGAAAGCTCAAGATAGAGCGAAGAATCCAGTAGATTAAAAAAAAGAGCATCCGGCATTTTTTTCTCTAACCAGGTACTTTTCCCTACCCCCCTGGAACCGAAGAGAAAGAAAGACCGGTTGGGCACACCAAGTAATCGTTCGATGTAACTCTTTTCCATAATGCAATTATACATCTATTTTGTAAAAATGCAATGCAATCTTACAAGACAAATGTAATTTTGCAGATTAAGAAGATTTGTCTTCCTCTTGATTATTTCTGCCCAATAAAGTATAAAGGGGGTTCAGGAGGTCGCATGAAAATCGCAGCATTCATTTTAAGTTTATCCATTATTATATTCTCAGTTTCCGCGGTTCCTTTACCCGCGGTGGAGAATATAAACGCCGGCGCTTCAGACCCGCTTTTCAGCTCCTACATTGCCCCCTACGAACGAAGCAACTATTTCGTGGACGAAGGCTGGCGCCTGGTCTATTACAACGACCACGAACCCCTCAAAATGGTCAACGAAAGCTCCGGGGAACTCAGCCTCGCCTTTAAACTGGGTAACGTGACGGTCTACAATATCGATGATTTTTATAAAAAACCAACCGTCGCCTGCTCTTACCCGGATGCCTTTATATTGGAAGCCGAACCTTTTGTGGGCCTGAAAGTGGTCCTGCAATTTGCGGTTTATTCTTCCTCCACCGCGTTGGGCGCCATCGATTATAAAAATGAAACCAAAAACGATTTGATGCTCTATTTTATCTACGGCAACAATTATCAAAAAGTGCAATGCACGGATGTAAACCCCGGCGAAAGCGTTGCCATCTCGTACCGGGAACCGGGCAAAGGGAATTACTTTCAACAGGACGCCCTGGAAGGCTTCCGGGAAAAAAGGATTTCCACTTTCCGCTTTAACAAAAGAATCTACTCCTGGGGCGCCTACCCGCTTTATAAGACCATGACCGCCGCTGAAATCGCCGATAAATATGAATACCTTAACGGTTCGACTTCCGGCGAATGGTCCGAACTGGCATTGAGTTTCGCTCTGAAAGAAAAGAACGGCCGGTTTAAGTTTTCCAAAGCCACGGTTCAAGAGGGCGATGACAATGAAAAACAATCCGGCCAACTGGCCGGTAAAATAATGGAACTTTCTTTCGAAGAGGTGCTGGGTTTCAATCGCGAAAAACTGGGGCGCATCCCGGTTTTGAAATTCAGGGATAACGATGAGAAACTCCTCTATTACGGTGGCTTGTACCTGGGGCGGCAGCAATTTTTACCCGGGGCCGGCCAGTTTCCCTATCCTTACTATGTCTTTTCAAGGGAACCCACCTGGGGTTGGGGTCACGAGGGCCAGGTGTTCCATGAAAGTCTTTCCATGCACAGCATCGCCCTGTTTGACCCGGAACTGGCCATGAATTCCCAGCGGAACTTCATGGCCGTCCAGGGCAAGGACGGTTATATGCCTTACCGGGTGGGGGCTTATTTTACCCGGACCTTCCCGGCCAACGGCGAAAAAACCACCTCCGCCCCTTTCTACTGCTGGACCAACCTGGAAGTGTACAAGCTGGCCAAACAATCCGGGAGGATCGATGATAACCGCTTAAGAAAATATCTCGAAGACTCTTACCGCTCCGGGCAAAAATTCATGGACTACCTATACGCCGCGCGGGATAAGAATAAAAACGGGCTGCTGGAGTGGGGCGGTCATACCTTGCTGGAATGCGTCAGGGACTATTTGAACGCGGTGTTCGACTTGCTGGGCGAAGCGCCGGAAACCCTCAACCAATTGGAAGCCCTGGACCTCAACTGTATGGCGGTGAAGGAGATGGCTTCCCTCAAGGAAATGGCGGAAACCCTGGGCATGAAAAAAGAAGCCGCGGAATGGGACGTCCGGGTCAAGGCGGCGGCAAGTTTAATCAATAAATATATGTGGGATGAAGAAACCGGGTTCTATTACCATGTACATAAAGATACCCTGACCTTTAAAACCCCCGTGGGCGTCTCTCTGAAGAGAAAGGAAATCATCGGGTTCTTGCCTATTTGGGCCGGGGTGGCCGGGAAAGAGCAGGCCGAAAAGTTACTAGCCCATTTAAAGAATCCGGATGAGTTTTGGAGAAAATTCGGCATCCCCACGCTTTCGGCCGGCGATCCGTATTACGACCCCCAGGTAACCGGCTGCTGTCGCTGGAACGGGCCGGTGTGGATCACCTGGGTTTACCCCGTGTTCCGGGGGCTGCTGGATTATGGGTATAGGGATACGGCGGAACAGGTTTTAATGAGAATGGAAGAGGCAATGATCTTCCAATTGAAACGAAACCACCGGTTATGGGAAAGTTACTCCCCGGATTTCACCCAGTTGAATTCCCCCAAGAACTACATCTGGGATACCCTTATTTCCAGGATGATTTACCTGGTAAGAAATAAGGAGTAAGCTTCTTAGCTTACTCCTTACTGTCTACGCTCTACTGTCAAGGTTTTACTGCCTGGGGGGTTATTATTCGCTCTTCCCCATTTTTTCCAGTTGGTCTTGCAGTTTTTTCCTCTTCAGTTGTTTTTCGCTTAAGTCTTTGGATTTATCGTATGCTTCTTGCCATTTAGCCATATATTGATCATTCTTTAAAGGTTCGGCCACGATTTTCTGGCGCCAGAGCAACCCGACGAATCCATATACCTGGTAATTATCGGGTAAAATCTTAAGACTATCGTTACAAGCTTCCAGGCCGAGGTCGCATGTTTGCAGTCTTTCTTGCGGGGCCATCATTTCCGGGGGAGTCTGGTAACTTTTATTCCAGCATACCGCGCCCAGGGTCTGAAAAGCTTCAGCCAGTTTATTCTTCTGTTCTTCATCCAGTGCGTTGATCTTTGTCCACTTATTCCTGATGGCTGCATCCACCAGCGCTTGTTTCTCCGGGATCGATTTGGTTAATTCAGCCAGGGGCTTGTACTGGTTCAATCTTTGCTGGGCTTCATCCAGGAGCCTTGTTTTTTCAGCTTGATCCAGGCTCTTGTGCTGTCTGATGGTATCCATGTTCTTAGTAATGGCCGTTACCTGTTCAAGGTCTTTTTTCATTTGATCGATGTCGTTCCGTAACATAAGGGTATCCGGGTCATAGATAGCCAGGATTCGCTTCTGATGGTTCTCTATGGATAAATCCCACAACCTACGGTCGGATCCAAAGCCGGCAAAATAGAGGTACCCGTCCGCCGCCTTTGGGTCCAGTGCGATTCTCTTTTCATACATGGCCCTGGCTTCATCGTTCTTGCTGTACTTGGAGTAAAAGTCAGCCACGATATAGTAGGATTTGGGTTCATTGGGGCTCTTTTCAAGGATTTTCAAATAGTATTTCTCAGCCTCTTCAAAATTTCCCATCTTATCATAAATATCACCCAACGCATAAACGATTTCCTCTTTCTCGGGATAGGTTGCCCTTGCCTTGAGCAAATAATCAGCCGCTTTGTCTCCATACAGTTTATTCCTGTCATCGGTTTTACTGGGCTTAAACATTGCACTGTAGCTTGTCCCCAGGTAAAGGTACAAGGATTTTAACTGGGGATTAAGTTTCAGGGCTGCTTCATATTCATCGATCGCTAATTTATACTTTTCTTCCGTATAATAGGAATTCGCCTTAATCAGATGCTGATTGGCCAGCAATTTATCCGGGAGTATCTGTTGACACCCGGTAAACCCAGACATGAAAGCCGCGACGACAAACAGTAATAAAATCGAAGATGCATATTTCTTCATCAATTCCTCCTGTAAATCTAATTTATAATTTAATGTTTGCAAAAAGTCTACCTCTTTGTCTATTTTACTGTGTAAAACCACATTAAAAGCAACCATAACTCCTGGATGTACGGGACCGCTTTATTGTTCAAATAGAGCCTGGTTGTTTCCCGGTCATCCACCAAATCGAACAGCTCATGTAACGCCTGCGCATCCCGGGGATAAAAACTGGCGTATACTCTCTGGGAGTCGCCTTCGCCTTCCACCAGGAAGTAAGGGTTCTTTTGGGCTAGTTCGAAAGCCTGATCAACCTTTTTGATCGGATGTTTTTGAAAGCGGATGGTAATTTTGAACTCCCGGTTTACCTTCGGGGGGTGCAATATGTTCATCAGCTTTTCTTCTTCAATTTTCTTCTTGATATTCATTTTTTCCGCTTTTACTTCTAAGCCTATATTATAATATAAATTTCAAAAAGTGCAAGTAAAAAAAACCAGGAATTCGAATTTTACCACGAAGTACCCGATAGCGCGAAGGTATTTTAATTACAGGAATGTGACCGGGACGATGGAAATATCGATTGTTTTTTCTCCTTTTTTGGCGAAATGCACTACATACCGGTCCTTATCGATGGCGGCGATGATCTTTCCCTGCCCGAATATGGGATGTTCCAGGTACTTCTCCTCCAGGACTTGCGGCTCGATCCCCCTCTCCGGTAATGGGCAGGGGCTTTCACTCTCGAAGAGAGCATCGCCGGAATAGATCGTCGAATAAAGGGACCGGCTAACATCGGCCAAAAAACGTGAGGGTTTCTCGCCGCCCACGGATACGATCAATTGCTTGATGGCCCGCGTGGCCGCCACATAAAAAAGCCTGCGCTCTTCTTCGATTTCAGATTTATCCTTTCTCATAAAAAAAGGCATGTAAGACGCATTGATGCCGGCGGCAATGACCGTGGGAAACTCCAACCCTTTGGCATTGTGCATGGTCAATAAAAAAACAGGACAGGCGCTTTTATTGTTTTCTTTTTCTTTACCGGATTTGGCGTCCGCGTCGAGGGTGATACGGTCCATCAAATCGGCGATGGATTCCCCCGGGCTGTCGGTTTCCCACTTTTCGATAAATTCCATCAACTCATCGATATTCATGCGCCGGCTTTCTTCCCCCCTGTCTTCAAGGAATTCGAGGTAACCGGACGCTTTCAAAAGCCGGGACAATATTTCGGAAAACGCCGGTTCTTCTTGCTGCCGTAAGCGGGTTTGAACGTCGTAAATAGCGAGAAATATTTTTTTGTCCCGGAATTTGTCGGGCATACTTTCTTTCAGGGCTAGAAATAGGGGAAGATTTTTCTCCCTGGCGTGGTGAGACAGGGTATCCAGGGTCTTGGGGCCGATGCCCACGGAGAGGAAATCGATAACCCTCAGGAACGAGATGTCGTCGCCCGGGTTGAGGGCCAATTTAAGCAGGGCCAGGCAGTCTTTGATCTCCTTTCGTTCGAAGAAGCGGAGCCCTTTGATGATTTTAAAGTCGATGCCTTGCCTGGCAAACTCGGTTTCAAACATGAGGGATTGGGAGTTAATGCGATAAAGGATGGCCAGGGGGAAAAGTTCGGGGTTCTCTTTATCCTTTTGCAGCCGGTTAATGATATCCGCCACTTTTTCCGCTTCATCCTCTTTTGAGCGGGTATCCAGCAGGTACACGGGGTTACCGCCTCTCTTTTCCGTCCACATGGCTTTAAACCGGCGGAGGGTATTTTTGGTAATCAGGCTGTTGGCAAAATCCAGCACCTGGGGAGTGGATCGGTAATTTTGCTCCAGTTTGACGATATGGGTATTGGGAAAATCATCCTCGAAATTAAAAAGGAAATGGATACTGGCGCCCCGCCAGGAGTAGATGGCCTGGTCGTCGTCGCCCACGATGGTAATGTTTTGATGGTCGCCTGCGATGGACCGGAGCAGCTCGTATTGGTTGGGATTGGTGTCCTGGAATTCATCCACCACCACATAGCGGAATTTTTCAGCATATTTTAAGCGGGTTTCCTCGTGGGTTTGAAACAATTTGACCGGCAGGGAGATTAGGTCTTCATAATCCCAGACTTTATTGGTTTTCTGGAAATTGAAATAGAGGGAATAAATTTTTGCTTCATCATCGTTAAAACCTTTTTGGAATAGGGATTCCCTGTTATTGGGATAATCCAGGTCCATTTTGGCGAAATTGATTTTCCGTTTAAGGGCGTCCCTCATATCGCTGGTAAAGTAGCTGAGGTTTTCCTTGACCAGTTTGTCCAGTATTTTTTTTTGATCGCCGTCGTCGATCACCTGCCAGTCCCTGTCAAAGCCCACGGCGGCACCTGATTCCCGCAGTATTCGCAGTCCCAGGGACTGGAAGGTAGAGATATTGAAAAAGCGGGTATCGACGCCGGTAAGGTTTCCGATCCTGGTTTTCATTTCGTTGGCCGCCTTGTTGGTGAAAGTGACCCCCAGGATATTGTAGGGCGAGTATCCTTTCTCGCGGATTAAATAGGCGATTTTATGGGTAATTACTTTTGTCTTGCCGGAGCCGGCGCCGGCAATAATCAGCAGCGGCGAGTCCAGGTAAAGCACCGCTTGTTTTTGAACCGGGTTTAAAGTCTCCAAGAGGTCATTTCCCCCCGTATCATTCATCTCACTTGCATTGGTCATCGATCATCCTTTATTTTTCATCATTCATCATTCATCATTCTATTCTAAATTATTATCGTTCTTCGTTTCCCCTGATTAGGGGTACAAATTGTGCGGGGATGAGGTAAGTTTTTTTCAATTCCCCGTCTTCTTCTTTTTCGATCATAATCAATTCCTGGACTTTGGAGGAGTATCTGACCGGGATAATTAAGCGACCGCCCACGGCTAATTGTTTAATAAGGGGTTCTGGGATATGGTCTTCGGAGCAGGTGACAATGATGCCGTCATAGGGGGCGTATTGCTCCCAGCCTTTATACCCGTCGCCGATTTTGAAGTGGATGTTTTTATAGCCCAGGGAATCCAGGAGAGTTTGAGCATCCTTTCCCAGTTTTTCGATCAATTCGATGGTATAGACATTTTTCACCAGTTCCGCCAGGATGGCCGCGTGGTATCCGGAGCCGGTGCCTATTTCCAGGACTTTTTTACCGGGTGTAGGGGCAACCGCGGCGGTCATGACCGCGACAATATAAGGTTCGCTGATGCTTTGCCCTTCGCCGATGTCCAGGGGGGAATCGTCGTAGGCATGGGCGCGCAGTGACGGTTTTACGAACAGGTGGCGTTTCACTTTTTCGAAGGCGGTCAACAACCGTTGGTCTGTTATGCCCCGGCCCACAATCTGCTCCGCTGTCATTTTTTTTTGAAGCAGGGCATAATCGGGTTCCCCGGCCTGTAAACGGCAGGGCAAAAGGCAAAAAAAGATAAGGGCCGGGATCATTAAGAAATATGTCGGTTTCATCCCGGTATTCTACCAGATATTTTCGTATTAGTAAACTTGCTGCGAAAACCCAATAATTCTTGCAGTATGAGATATGGTGTGATATAATGCTTTTCTTAGAATATGTATTAAATAATAAGCTGAGAATAATCTAAAATGGCAAAACTTGAGTTTATAGAAATCGAAGAGGAGCAAGATGAGAGTGAAGAGGATCAGACAGGGCCTTTCAATCCCAAAGACATCGATATCGGCGTAGAACAACGGAGCCTCGATTCCATTTTTGCCAGGCTAGAACATGGGGAAATCGATTTGAATACAGAATTCCAGCGGGAAGGGAATTTGTGGCCCGCCGCCACGATGAGTCGCTTAATCGAATCGGTAATGGTTCGTTTCCCGTTGCCCGCTTTTTATTTCGATGCCGGTGATGATGACCGTTGGCTGGTGGTAGACGGACTGCAGCGGTTATGTACCTTCAAACGATTCGTGGTGGATTGCGAAACGCCCGGGATTGAACCCCTGAAACTGGTGGGACTGGAATTTTTAAAAAACTATAACGGTTTAATCTTCTCCGACCTTCCGTACAATATGCAGCGCCGAATTCGGGAATCCCAGATAACCGCCTATTTCATTAAACCGGGTACCCCGCTAGAAGTAAAATACAGCATCTTTTACCGTATCAATACCGGGGGCCTCATTCTCAATGCCCAGGAAATCCGTCACGCCTTAAATCAAAAAGGATATGCATCCCAGTTTCTAAAAGCCGTCTCTGAAGAACCCGTATTTAAAAATATCGTCTCTATCTCTTCGAAACGAATGCAGGACCGGGAATTGATTTTAAGACATATGGCGTTTCGCTTGCATCCGTATCAGACTTATAAACCGGCAATGAAACATTTCTTGAATACTGCGATTAAAGAACTCAGTCTGCGGCCTATGGAAGAATTAGATCGTTGGAAAAACCAATTCCTCTCTTCATTAGAAGCATCGGAATGTATTTTCGGAAAACATGCCTTTAGTAAATCTATCGCGGATCCTCGCCGGAACCCCACCCTTAACAGGGGATTATTTGAAGTGATGACGGTTGTGCTGGCGGAAATGCCGGATGAACGGAAAGAACTTCTGGTTTCTCAAAAAGAGAAATTCCTGGAAGCCTTCAAGGCCCTTTTAAACGATACTGAATTTAGTAACAGTATTACTTCCGCAACCACGGGAAGCGCCGCAGTAAAAGAAAGATTTGACCGGATTAAACAGTTGTTTTCAACCTATACGCGAAAATGAATATTACATCGATATATATAAAAAACTTTAAAGCCTTTAAGGAAGCGGAGTTGTACCCCGCCGGGCTGACCCTTTTAACGGGACTCAATGGAATGGGAAAAACCACCATTATCCAGTCGCTGCTTTTACTGCGACAGTCCCATGAAAAAAATACCCTGGCCAAGACTGGGTTATCTTTAAATGGACCTTTAGTCTTAATCGGCACTGGAAAAGATGCCTTTTGCTGGAACAGCGAGGATAATCATATTTATTTTGAACTGGAATGGGACCGTCAATTCGAAGCATCTTTCGATTTTTTCTACTCACCTGAATCCGATATGCAGGCATTAAAGGACTTTAAGTGCTCTCCTGATTTCCATCCGTTCGACACCTCCCTATTTAATCTGAATTTTAAATTCCTGAAAGCACAGCGTTTCTTCCCGCAGATATTTTTCCCTCGTTCGGTGTATGACGTGGAACAACGTCACACTCTTGGTATCATAGGAGAATATACCGCTCATTTTATCGCGGTTAACCAGCGCCAACATATTGTTATAAAGGAATTGAAGCACCCATCGGTGAAAAATCTAACCCTGCTGTCGCAATTGGACGCCTGGATGAGTGAAATCTCTCCCGGAGTAAGCCTGAGCGCAACTATATACAACGACATGAATATGGTGAAATTGGGATATAAATTCGAGACCGCCGAAGGTTTCACAGAAGAGTTTAATGCCCTCAATGTCGGATTGGGGTTAACTTATGTACTGCCCGTGATTACTGCCATTTTATCTTCAAAACCGGGGGATTTATTGATTATCGAAAACCCGGAATCTCATTTACACCCTGCAGGGCAGGCGGCGATTGGAAAATTGTGCGCACTGGCAGCGGAAGCCGGCGTCCAGATTTTTCTCGAATCCCACAGCGACCACATCCTCAACAGTATCCGGGCGGCAGTTAAGAAAAAAATAATTTCTCCCGAAAATGTGGCGGTTTACTTTTTTGAAAGAGATGTAAATGCCAGGGAGCATAAAGTAGCTGTCATCCAACCAATTATAGACGAGAACGGCAGACTGGACAAAAATCCCAGCGGTTTCTTTGACGAATGGGGCAAGCAATTGGATGAATTGATAAAATAAGTATGAATGATCTAATTCTCAATGAACTCTCTTACCCGTTTAAAAACAAATATGACGCGATTGCCGGGATAAAAACATTTATCGAAACTTTCGGGGCAGCCTCGACGTTGGGGCTTACTCGATTGAGAATACATGAAAATATTGGTAAAAAATTATACCGATTGGAAATAGCTCCCGGTTATTACGTTTCTGACTGGCTGAATTCTCCTTGCGACCAACAAACCGCTGCCGGTGAAACAGCTAAGAAAGAAGCATCGCCTTTCGATTTGAGAAATCGTTTTAGAGAAATCACTGCCAACGCCCCATTTATAACCGATTATGAACCCATTGAAAAAGAAGAATTTGACCGCTCGTCTTTTGAAATTGCCTTGAGCGGTGGAGAAACAAAGGCAGCAGAAGGATTGGGTACGGCTTTTTTATTGGATACCATTGCCATGAGTTTTCTTTCGGGCTCATTTTGGGATACGTGTAAAATCGAGCGATTGAAACGCTATGTAATAAAAGAAGACGGCGGCGATTATGAGGAGTTCGTCGAAGTCAGGCACGTCTCGCGACCGGCGCATATAGAGACTCATCGGCAATGGAGCGATAAGAAAAAACGTGAAAGTTTAAAAACTGCCGGAGATTTATGGGACCGGCGGGAAGAATTCTTTCCGCACCTTGTTTTATGCGGCAGTATCGAACAGCAATTAAAAACGATTATCGGGATTGGATCGAGTTATTTCAATCAACTCATCGATAGGTTGAAACTTCTTGACGCCTATGCGAAAAATTGGACTTCCGGCAGTTTCAGTGAGAGCGAAGTCAAAAAAAGTTACGGTTTAGATGTAAGCGGGGAAAGCCCTTATACAATGAAAAAATATGGCAATCAGCGTCGATTCAGGTTGCCTGACGGTCGAAAAGAGTATTTTGAGATGCATATAAAAACCGGGCAACTTCGATTCCATTTTTTCCCGGATGAAGAGACTCATCGGATTTATGTGGGCTATATCGGTCCTCATCTCAGGACCATTACCGATTGATCTAACCAAAAAATCAGGCGGTACGCGCTTTGGCGCATCTGTTGAGTGAGGGCTATAAAATTGGCCTGCCCCTACTATCTCTTTCTGAACCGGCGCGGGATTTCCGCGTATGTACACCAAATTTCCGTGCATGTGAACGAGGGTCCCGTGCATCTGCGCGCAAGGATTGTTTAGGTGATTTTGGAAATTTTTCACCTGGCGTCAAAGTAAAATCAGGTGATGTCAACCTTTTTTCATCTGGTGTCAAGGTGAAATCAGATGATGTCAATCGTTTTTCATCTGATTTTATAGTGACATCACCTGATTTTAGATTGTTTTCATCTGCGCGGAAAGATTTTTCAGGTGATTTTACAAATTTTTCAGATGATTTTGGAAATTTTTCATCTGAATCAAAGTTTGTTTCATGTGATTCAAGAGTTGTTTCATGTGATTCGACTTTTGATTCAGAGGAATCAAAAGATGATTTACGTGATTCATGTTTTGTTTCAGGTGATTTCAATGTTGTTTCAGGTGATTTTTATTTTGTTTCATCTGATTTTAAAGAATTTTCATGTGCACGGAGCTTCCGTGCATGTGCACGAAGTGTCCGTGCATGTGCACGAGGTCTCCGTGCATGTGCACGAGGTCTCCGTGCATGTGCGCGAGGTCTCCGTGCATGTGCGCGAGGTCCCCGTGCATGTGCGCGAAGTCTCCGTGCATGTACGCGAGGTCCCCGTGCATGTGCACGAAGTGTCCGTGCATGTGCGCGAGGTCCCCGTGCATGTGCACGAAGCCCCCGTGCATGTGCGCGAGGCTTCCGTGCCACTTCATGAAAACTCTGAAAACGTTGAATCAGAAGCTGTGGGGGGGGAATCAGGATTATTTTAAGGGGTGGCCGCGCCGCGGCCTTTCTTTTTAGGGCCTTATTGTGTTATAATCCCTTACTGCAATCTGCTTTTATGTTTGCTGGAGGTAGACGTATGGCAACGGCGGGACTGACATGGCTGCACCTTTCGGATTGGCATCAAAAAGGTATGGATTTCGACCGCAAAGTGGTCCGGGACGCTTTAGTGGATGATATTAAGAAGCGCCGGGATATCCACCCGGACCTGGAATACCTGGATTTTATGGTCTTTAGCGGCGACCTGGCTTTTAACGGCAAAAAAGAAGAATATCAAGCGGCGGCAGAACACTTCCTGGCTCCCGTATTAGCCGCCGCCGAACTTGATAAAAGCCGCCTCTTTATCGTCCCGGGAAACCACGACCTGGACCGCGACTCATTTGAACTGCTTCCCCCAGGCATTCAAAAACCCTTGACCGATGCGGAAAAAATAAAGTACTGGCTGGAGGATAATGAAAGAAGAGAGCGAATGCTTTCTCCATTCAAGGCATTTAATGAATTTGTAAACTCTTATGCCGACGGGAATTTTTCCGCTTATGCCGGAAGTCGCCAACTTACTATTGGCGGGAAAACGATCGCACTGCTGGGCTTCAATTCCGCCTTGATGTGCGGGCGCAATCGTGATAAAAAGAAAAAGATCGATGATAAGGGCAAGATCATGGTCGGTGAACCCCAGGTTTACGAGCTATTGAAAAAACACGGGGATGCGGATTTACGCATCGTGGTGCTGCATCATCCTTTCGATTGGCTGACGGAACAGGATTGTAACGGGGTGGAAATCCGGCTGAAAAAAGAGGCCCATTTTATATTATGCGGCCACCAGCACCGGCCCAAAGTAACCATTGAAACCGGGACCGATGGCAGTTGTATTTTAATTCCTGCCGGGGCTTCTTATGACCGC
This sequence comes from Candidatus Aminicenantota bacterium, assembly GCA_026393835.1. Classification (GTDB taxonomy): domain Bacteria; phylum Acidobacteriota; class Aminicenantia; order UBA2199; family UBA2199; genus JAKAGC01. Next base: position 129,857 of record JAPKZK010000041.1, read on the forward strand.
CGCAAAGTTTCCGATCAGCAGTATAATAATTCCTATAATTTCGTCCATCTTGATTTTGAGAACCAAAAAGGGGAGGTTTTTTTGCGCTGCTGGAGCGATCGCAATAATAGGTGGCGGGAAGATATCGACGCCTGTTCAAATAATGGTCGTTTTGCTTTTCCTTTTCCTAAAGGGATATCCACCTTAAAAAGCACCAAACCTTCATACGAATCAATTACCCTGGAAGAGACGGACAAAAACGAGACAACAGTTACTAGGACCGTTGTCCCCGCTGTGAATTATCACCCGGATAATCCGGTGTTTAATGTACCGTTCCGGGCCAAAGGCGACGGCATGGTAGGGCGCGAAGAAGCCTTGCAAAAAGTGCGCGAACAATTAACCGCGGGTCAGCAAACTGCCATCGGTTATACGGCTGCCTTTCAAGGTCTGGGCGGCCTGGGGAAAACTCAATTGGCCGTGGAATATGCACACCGGTTCCGCGATGAATATCCACTGGGAGTTCTGTGGATAAACGCGGATCAGGAGATCGAACCCCAATTGATTGAAATGGCCAAACAAGGCTGTTGGATTCACCCGGATTCAAAACCCCAGGATATTCTGGAAATTGCCAAACAGCGTTTGCAAAACCGGTCCGAATGCCTGGTTATTTTCGATAATGTCGAGGACCGGGCGGCCATTGAGCCGTATTTACCGGTAGTGGACGCAGAACCCCATTTATTGCTCACCAGTCGCGCTTTTCAGGAAGGATTCGTCCTCATCGATATCGCGTTATTGGATGAGGCGCTTTCTTTTCAATTGCTGTTGAAGGAATCCGGCCGGGATATCAATTCACTTTCTGAACTCGAACAAAAAGCCGGACGAGAGATAGTAGATAAATTGGGTGGTTTGCCCCTGGCAATTGAAATAGCCGGGGCGTATTTAAATCATTTAAAGGGCTGTACGTTCCAAAGCTACCGGGATTTCCTGGCCGAGAATTTAAGAGAGGCCATGAAAGGTGTATTGCTCTCGAGTTTTACCGGGCATGAGAAGGACCTTTTCCTGACTTTACAGGTAAGCAAACCGGTTTTGGCGCAGGCGCCGTTATTAAACGACATCCTGGATATCCTGGCCTGGAGTGGGACCGCTTTTATGGGAATTTCCTTGTTGGCGGCGCTCCTGGGTAAGACAGAAGCCGAGTTATTCACACCGCTGCATTTAGGGGAGTCGCTGCATTTGCTGCAAAAAACGCCGGAGAAGGAGCGATATGATATTCATCGTTTGGTCCGCCAGGTAAGACAAGAACAATCACCGCTTACCCAACGGGAGCAATGGATTAAAGAAGTCTGCCAACGGTTGGGGGACTGGTTCGAGGAAAGAATAGAAGAATTCACTCACTTACCTGCCTTTGAAGCGGAGATGGATCATTTGAAACAATGGTTGGAGCATGTAAGACCTTATCATTCGGTTCATTCTGCCCGTTTAACCTGGCTGCAAATGTATCCACCTTATTACTGGGGAAAATACCGTGAGGCCCAACAGTTGGTGCAGTCTGCATTTACCTTACTGTCTGAAAATTCAGAAGAAGATTTAAGATTAAAGGCCAATATTCTAAATGACTTAGGAACCATGTATTTGAAATTAGGAGAAAACCAAAAAGCTTTGGAAAACCAAATGCAATCATTAGAAATTCGTCAAATACTTTTTGGAGAACAACATCCAGATACGACTATATCTTACAATAATGTAGGTAGCATTCACGTAGCGTTTGGGAATTATGAAAAAGCCCTCGAATATAAGCTTCGAGCCCTAAAAATTTGCCTACAAATCTTTGGGAAGCAACATCCAATTACATCTACTATTTTAAATAATGTTGGGGGAGCTTACGGAGATTTGGGAGAACAAGAAAAAGCTCTGGAATATCAGCTTCAAGCTCTGGAAATTCAAAAACAACTATTTGGAGAGCAGCATCCAATTACTGCGGCTATTATCAACAATGTTGGAGATGCTTACGGAAATTTAAATAAGCACGAAAAAGCTTTGGAATATAAACTTCGAGCTCTCGAAATTTTACGAAAACTTCTTGGCGAACGTCATCCGGATACTGCATCCTTATTTCAGAGTGTTGGCTATACTTATTTGCATTTTGAAAAGCCAAAAGAAGCGCTGGATTATTTTATCCAAGCATTTGATATTCGCTACAAACTCTTGGGAGCGCTTCACCAAGAAACAGTTGGTACATTCGGAACAATGATAAATTCATTCATCAGTCTCAAAGAAAAAATCGGATTGAGCATAGATGAATATTTAAAATGCGTACCCCAAGATCACTCAATTTACAAAGTTCTTTCCGGCTTAAAAAAACTCCTGCAAAATGAAAAAAGAAAAAACCTCCATGGCATGCCGGGGAAAAAGAAGAAGAGGAAAAGGTGAGCGGTAGATTGGTTAGTGGTTAATGGTGAGTGGTGAGTGGCGTCCTTCGGACTCTTTTTCTACGCCTGCGGCGAAGAACGCATCGAGGAGTTAGGGGGCAGGAGGGATCAATGAGCAGGAAAAAAGAATTTCCAGGCGAATCAGTTGACAAGTAGAGAGAGTTATAATACTATATCTAAAAACATGACGAGGTAAAATATGAACCAGGTAAAATTGCTCGGAAACCTGATAAGACCGCTTATTGTGGCCGGTATATACAAAGATGAAAGCTCTGCGTTGAAAGCAATTATTGTGGATTATATCGACAAAAAAATAGCGGAGTATGATGCGATTATTAGCAATTTCCGGGGAAAATACAAGAGAGATTTCGATGCCTTCACAAAAGACTTGACCAACAGCGCGAATATGGATGCAGAAGATGATTGGATGGAGTGGAAAGGCGCAATAGAGATGAGAAACAGTTGGTCGGAAGCTTATCAACTTTCAATTCATGGAAAAGCCGCTTAATTTAACCAGCCTTTATAAAAATTTGATCGATTCCCTTGCAAGAATAGACCTCCATGGCATGCCGGGGAAAAGAAGAAAAGAAAATAATTGAGATTAGGGGCCAGGACCATTATTCGCCTGAAACTGTTTTTCCCCAACTCGCCGCAGGCGTTTGAAATTTGTCCGAAGGACACCCTTTGAAATTATCTTATCCCGGAACGATTGAAAAAGACCGGTAAAAATATTATAATTGAAGGGCAATGAAAAACACAACCACCGATATCCAAAACATTAACGACAGCTTCTTCCACAAAATCTTCGACTCCCCTGAAAACGCCCGGGATTTCCTGGAACTTAAAGGACATTTTGGACAAAACTAAAATAGAAGGAGGTGATATCATCATGCCAACCTTAGCTCAACAATTTAGAGAAGAGTTTAGAGAAGAGTTTATCGAAACCCTTGGCCCGGAATTGAAAAAAGAAGGGATAAAAGAAGGGAAAAAAGAAGAGAAGTTTGAAATAGCCAGGCGAATGCTCTTAAATAATTTCTCACTGGACAAGGTGATACTTAGTACCGGACTAACAAAGAGAGAGATAAAGACATTGATCAACTAATCATATTAAAGCGAAATATTGGAATCATTCTCCTGGAACTGTTTTTCCCCCCACCTTTTTACTAATACTCTGAGAAAGCGTGCAAAAAAAACAAAGATTTGAGACACTGTCTTCAATGAAGGAAAACCCAGGGCCGTGCAAAGAGGGTTGGGGCGCCGCCCCATTTTGAAAAAAGGTGGGGCCAAAAACTTTTATTTAATTCACTTTATAAAGGGGAATTTTCAAAAAATAAGACGTAAATACCGCAAACGCTTGACACGGGATTGGATTCGGATATAATTAATACTGTGCAGATTAAGGACGATTCTCATAAAATGATAAAACGATTCTTTGAACTCCAGGAGAGGGTGCTGAGTTACCATCCTGACGCCAATACGGATTTATTAAAAAAAGCATACTCAGTTGCGGCGGACGCCCATATTAACCAGAAACGCGCCACCAACGAACCTTACATTATCCATCCGCTGAAAGTAGCGGCCACATTGGCGGATTTGAAACTGGACGATATCTCCATTGCCGCGGCCTTACTGCACGATGTAGTGGAAGATACCGCTTATACCCGCGAGGATATCGACCGGCTTTTCGGCAAGGAAATCAGCGACATCGTCTGGGGCGTTACGAAAATTTCAAAAATCTCCAACGTCGATTCGGAAAACGCCAAAGCGGAAACGTTAAAAAAAATGATCCTGGCCATGACCGGCGATGTCCGGGTGATTTTGATTAAACTGGCGGACCGCTACCATAATATCCTGACCCTGGATGCATTAACGCCGGAAAAACAAAAACGAATCGCCCGCGAAACCCTGGATATCTACGCGCCCATTGCTTACCGCCTGGGCATGGGGAAAATAAGGATGGAACTGGAGGATATCTCGTTCAAGTACGCTTACCCGGAAGATTATGAGCGTATCGCCGGGGAAGTCGACGCCCGGCGGGATTGGGCCAATGAAAAACTGGAAGGTATCAAAAAAGAACTGGAAGGCGTCCTGGAACATTTCAAGATTAATGGCGAGATTCAATACCGGATCAAACGGTTGATATCCATTTACCGGAAACTCCACCGCCAGAATATTACCCTGGACCGCGTATATGATCTGCTGGCGCTTCGCATTATCACCGATACGGTGGAAAATTGTTACGCCCTGATGGGAGAGATTCACCAGCGGTGGACCTTTATCCCGGTGCGGTGGCGGGATTTTATTGCCACACCCAAGGCCAATGGGTACCAGTCCATCCACACCACGGTAATGACTAAAGAAGGACTTATGTTCGAGATACAGATTCGCACCCGCGAGATGCACCGGATCGCCGAAGACGGGATTGCCGCCCACTGGAAATACAAAGAAGGCATCGCCTTTCTCGATAACGACCAGCGTCTCCAGTGGTTCAGGGACATGATCGAAACCCATAAAGAGAACCCCAATCCCAGGGAATTTCTCTCCATGGTAAAGGGAGACCTGATCCCCAACGAGGTGTATGTATTTACCCCCAAGGGAAAAGTCATCAACCTTAAAAAAGGCTCTACTCCCATCGATTTTGCCTATGCCATCCACAGCGAAATCGGCGACCACTGCAAAATGGCCATTGTAAACGAATCCCTTGTGCCCCTGAAAACGCAATTAAATTCCGGCGATGTGCTGGAGATCATTACCTCGAAGGAAATCAACCCCAGTATCGATTGGCTGAAATACGCGGTCACCAGTAAGGCCAAAAAAAAGATAATGAGCTATATCCAGAGAAAAGAATTCGCTCAATACGAGGATAGGGGAAGACGTATCTGGAACCGGATTCTACGCGAATACAGGCGAAAATACAACTTGAAATTATCGGAACAGGAGATCGTAGACCGGGTTCGCAATATTCATTGTACGGATATGGATAACTTTTTCAGGTCCGTGGGCTCCAACAATAAAATTCTCGATAAAGGGGGTTTAAAAAAACTTTTCCCGGAAATTAGCCCGAAAGATATCGAACCGGAAAGAAAACCGGTTAAAAGAATTTCCCAGTTGTACCGGCTGGTGAATGTGGAGGGCTACCGGGATGTGGATGTTAGTTTTGCCCGGTGCTGTAATCCCATTAAGGGGGATAAGATTGCCGGGTTTATCACAAAGAACCGCGGTTTGGTAATCCACAAAGAGAGCTGCGCCAATTTAAGGTATGTAATGCCCACGAGACGTCTGCAGGTCAACTGGAATGTGGAAGTGGCCGATTATTCCTACGAAGTCCGCTATGACCTGGTGGTTATCGATAAACCCGGACTACTGAGCGCTATTTCTACCATTATTGCCGGTTATAATTCCAACATCCGGAGAATTGAAAACGAAAACATCAGCCAACAAATGAATAAATTAAAAATCACTTTCGAAGTGAAAGATACATCTCAATTAAGTAAGATCGAAGAGGAATTAAAGTCGGTAAAAAATGTCTTCCAGATCATCCGGAAGAAGGTATAGATTTCTTACTATTCCTTTTCTCTTAATTTTTTCTCCACTTTTGAAAACACGCAGCCGCAATAATCCTGGTGCTTGATTTCCAAATCATGGGCCATTTTCCGGCAGATATCGAAACCACCCTGCTTTTTGAAATTCTCCGCTAAGAATTCGACGCCGAATGATTCAGCCAACTTCTCACCCTCTTCATTAACCTGTTTCGCCACCTTGTAAGGGCTGATGGACAGGGTGGAGGCCACAATGTCGAAACCATTGGCCCCGGCATAAGCAAAGGCTTTTTCCAGGCGCATATGGAAACAGATAGAACAGCGTTTGCCCCTTTCCGGTTCTTTTTCATACCCCTTTACCCGCCGGAACCACCGGTCCATCTCATGTTCCATATAAACCACGCGCCAGTTTTTTAGTTTTGCCACCCGCTCCAATTCGTTTTCCCGGAACCGGTACTCCTTTACCGGCTGGATATTGGGATTGTAGAAAAATCCCGTCGCCTCATAAGCGGTTTTTAATTTTTCCATCACATATACCGCGCAAGGCCCGCAACAGATATGAAGCAATAGTTTTTTCTTGTTTTTCGCGTCCATTCCCTGATTATACCGCATTTATAGAGCGCCGACAACAGGTTTTATCGCAATCACTTTAATCCTACCCGCGCTGGACAGGGTGATTTTATACTGGTAATGCTCATTCCACACATAAATCGAACATAACGGCGCAACGCTCCCGATAGGCGTGAAAACCGGCAGCGCATTGATCGAAAGCGAAACATCCTTGTCTACTTCAAATGACATAAATGCGACCCATACTGCGCCGATCTTTTCCTTCAACAGCAACCGGTTATTCTCAATACAAAACTTAACCGACCGGTTCATCTTAATGGCATCGTACCTGGCCGTGGATAATGCGGAAGTCACCGTGCGCACATTGCCGGAAACCTCCCATCTTTCCACGGATGCTTTAAACATGGGAATCCCCAACATCCCCGCCAACGAAAGAATACATAATGCCACTAATAATTCGATCAACGTAATCCCTCTTTTACTATTTTTATGGTTATCCTGTCTCATCACGGCGTCTCCTCTATCTCTTCTACAGCGTTGATATGAAAATGATAAATATATTTAAAATCCAGGGTCCTGAAAAAAGCGCCCCAATCGGAACCGGCATCCACATGGCGGAACCGGATGACCCCCCGGTTCTCCAGGTCTTTACTATAAATGCTGCCGCTTATCTCCAATTTCGGGCTATCATTGGTCAATTTCCCATCGGTAAGAATCGACGCCTCGATGTAGGTTTCATTTTTCCCCTCCGGCGGTTCGACCCTGATACCGGGTTTCAAATCCTCCCGGTCAAACAAAGTCCCGGAAGCGCATACCAGGGTAAGACCGGTAGACATTATCTTTTGCAAGTTAAGATTCTTAGTTGTCGTTGCCAGGTCCGAACGAATTACCACGGTCCCGGAAGCAAAAAGGGTGATATGGGCAGTCTCGATAAAAGCAGCATCCCCCTCCTGTTCCAGGGACCATATATTCCCGTTCACCACGAGTCTTTCCTTGAAAAGCCACGGCTCCTCCGTTAGATTATCGCGGTCGATAAAATAATTTTCCCCGGGTTTGTAATGATACTCATGGGCGACGCCCCCTTTACTTACCAGGATTTTTTGGATATTATCCACCGTCGAAAATACCAGGCTCTCCACATCGCCCTGGATAAATATGCACTTCACCTGGCTATCCCCCACCAGCAGGTGAATGCCTTCGGGTATGGGTGCATCGGAAACTTCGAACCCGAATTTCTCCCTCATGGCCGCCCAGGTCAATGCAGTACCCTGGACTTCCAGGCAATTCAATAAAAATTCGGAGACGTTGAATTCCACTTCCACCCCGTTAAGCGCCATAACGGGACTGCCGCCATCCAGGTTTTCCACATTCCCCGGCGCCTCCCCGGGTTTGCCCGGGAAAAAGGGGAAAAAGGTTAATGGAATCTGGCCGGAAGCCATATCGATAAAGACCTCCGCGTTAATACTATAATTGTTCTTGCTTGAAGAAACGTTAATTCGATCTATTATCCTGGTTTTCGTATAAAACTCTTTGGGAAAGACCAGGGTGGTGAAGGAATTTTTTATTAGGATATTATCACCGCTGCCGGCGCAGGCGCCCACCGTCGTATCCGGGAAATAGTCTTTGTTAAAATAATCCGCCGCCGGGTCCGGGAAGCTCCGGAGGTCCTGGCTAAAGATTTTCTCACGAAGGGCGTGGAGATAATAAATCAACTCCCGGTGCATGCGGTCTGTTTCCGTTATCCTCTGCGTCCGGGCGCTCCGTATCCAGGTGTGAAAAATGGAAAAGCCCAGCAGACTGAGCCCCAAAAAGGTGAGAAACATGATCAACAAAAGAGCTATTACGATATTACCTTTATTATCTCGAAACCGGCGTCTCATTTTTCCACCATATTGGGCAGGAATATATAACCCCTGAGCTGTTCTTTATTATTGATTTCAAACCGGTAAAGGACCGCGATGGATTCGGGGTAAAATTTGACATTGAAATCCGTCACTTCCTCCAGCAGCGGCTGGAAATAGCCGTTATTCACTTTCCGCTTCAAGGTCTTTTCTGTCGGGTAAATTTTGTATTCCACATATTTCAGCACCACGGCCATGGAGTTTTTCGCATAATCATTCTGTAAATTGTAAGCCAACAGCAGCCGGTTTCCACTCACCCCGCTAATCACATTAAATTCGTAAGAACCCCTTTCGGCGTCATAAATAAGGATTTCTTTTTGTTTGGCAAAGAAGTCATTCCGGTTGGCAAGAATTTCTTTGCTCCCTTTCCAGCAGTCCGCCAGCAGGGGCTCTTCCCCCGTCCCATAGAGGACTTTAAAGCTTTGCGTGCTGTATTCAAATACAGTGAACCCGAAACGGTTTGCAGCTTCCCGAAGTTTCATCCCGCATTTGGTCAAATCCGACCTGATGGAATCCACCGTATTGAAAATCGCTTCCATTCTTTGCTGGTTGTTGATGATCTTCTGGGAGCAGCGGTTGGCCCCTATCACATGAGAAATCACCATAGTTGAAAGCATACACGTTAATGCCAGCACCACAAGCATTTCCACTAAACTAAAACCTTTAATCATTATCGACCTCCTCGATGTACTTTGATCTATAGAAATATATTTGTTTGCATAATGTTTTATAAGTGACGGCAAGCGTGATCTTTTTTAATGTAGAACTCAGACTGACGATATGGCGGGTTATTTTAAACGGGCCTTCCACAGTGGAAAAAGAGCCGTCTTCCAGTTCCACCGAATTAAAAGGCTTCCCTGCCAATTCGCTTTTACAGGATTCAAGTTTTTGAGACATTTCCAACCGGGTGCGGGACATCCCGGTCCCGTTTATAGAGTAGATAATAATATCGCCTACAAATAATAAGGCCAGCAGAACCAACACCCAGGAGACGATAACCTCGATTAAGGTAAAGCCTCCTTCTTTTTTTAATTGTTTCGTTTTCATTTTCATTTTACACGTCCTATACATCAATTTCACTCTGACGGGTCCAGCAGCATGCTGGCTCCGCCGGACAGTTATCAATTCTGATGCCAAACCGATCATTTATGCAAAGAGCGTTTATTATCGCTATTTTTTAAAAAAAGCAGGGCCCGGGGGTGCAACGGTTGTTTACAAATAAAAAATCGTTTGTAAACAACTGTTTACATTTTCACTCCCGGGGAATAACGGGTTTAATTTGGCGAAATGCGTTTCTTAAAAGGTTCCCGGGGACTGAACCGCCTGGAATTTTCGATTTGGCATCGGAATTGATAAGGTAGGGCAGGAGGAAACAAATGATAAAACTTAAAAAGTTAGTTTCAATTACGCTTATGTTGTTGGTGGTTGTCGGGTTTGTAATGGTATTGGGCGGCGGCGCTTATGCTCAAGAGAAGCAGTCCGGCGATGCGAATGCGGTAAAGGTAAATATCAACACCGCCGGTAAGGAACAACTGATGGATCTCCCGCGCGTGGGTGATAAGATCGCCGCGAGGATCATCGAGTACCGGGAGAAGAACGGTAAGTTCAAACGGCCTGAAGATATTATGAAGGTCAAAGGAATCGGTGAAAAAACCTTTAAAAAATTTGAAAAAAGGCTGGTCATTTAGGTAAAAGACCTGGCGCAAAGGCGCGAAGGCGCGGGAGAATATAACTCCCGTGTCTTTGCGCCCCGCGGTTCCACAGGAGGAATCATGGATAAAAAAACAAAAGATCTCAACCTAATAATGATGTATTTGAACGGCTGGGAAGAAGAGTCGCGAATAGAGCCCGGCGGTAAGGTCCTCAGGGCCTGGAAAGGGTATCCCTTTGATGTTATAAATGCACTGGAAAAGGAAAAAATGATTCGCCAGTACGACAAATCATTGATTATCACCAAAGAAGGAATATCCAGAGCCGAAGGGTTGAAACACCAGTACCTAAAAACATAACAAGAAACAGGATACTGCGGCACGGGGCACGTTTAGGTGCGTCCCGTGCCTTTTTTTAATTTAGGAGAAGAAGATGAAGTCCATTGTGAAAAGTAAAGATATTTTTAAAAAAGTTTCCAATTTATATGGTACAGTTGTATGAAAACTTCCCAATTCTCCAATCAGTGATTGGAGAATTTGAAAATTTGAGTTGAAGTCAGATCATAGCGCTTTTACCCTCACAGAAGCCAATGATATTTCAAATAGTGCAATCACTGATTGCACTATTTAGAATGGTTTAATCGTTCGATCAACGCGTTGATTGCAGGGACAATGAGAAGCGCCTTGGTTTCCATGCCGGCGGGGCTTTCATGGATGGCATCGATAAAATACCGCACCTCCCGCATTGGGATATAAAGGTCCACCACCGGGACGTCACGCAACTGCGCCATTTCCATAACGATCCGGTTATTGCGCCGGTGGGCTTCCACCATGGCTTGATAAAATACTTTCGTGGGATACTCCCATTGGGGGTTCAAAGGATGGGTCAATAATACCGGGATAGCGCCCGTGTTTCTTACCAGCGCGATCAACGAGTCGATATTTTGCCGGAAATATTTCCCCGTGGCTTTAGCGCCATTTTTCACCGCATCCTCATCCGAAGGGTGGCGGTACTGCATGGCCGCAATCATATCGCCCGGCAGGTACCCTTTAGAGGAAACCGCATAACGGAAAGCCAATACCCGGATCAGTTTACTGTTACGCATTAAAAACAGCAGCGCCCCGGGAATGGGTTTATATGAAAACGAGAAACGGAACCCGGTATTGTCCGGTCCACCTTCGTCCGGGTAGCAGGCGGAAAAAGCATCATTGGCCCCCGCGTGGATCAACACGATATCCGGCGTCAATATGGGGACCAGCATGGCCGCGACGCCGATAAGTTCATGGGTGGTGAAACCCGGGATACCCAGGTTTAAAACTTCTATCCCCGGTCCCCACTGCGCTTGCAGTTTTTTTTCCAGGAGTGCGGGCCACACGTCGCTGCCGTTTTTTGAATGCATTCCGTAAGTGGTGCTGCCGCCCAGGGCAACGATCCGCAGGGTCCCCTTTTTTTTAGCAGTCCATCCCGGTTGACGAAATCCCCTGGAATTATACGGCTGTTCGCCGTCGGGGTCCCGGTAGGCCGGGTTGCAGGTATAATTAAAATAAGGATGCGGGACATAACGCGGTGCAGGGGCATGCGAACGGTCCGACCCGATGATGGTTTCCAGCAGTTCCCGTTTCTCCCCGGTAAATCCGAAACGATAGTAAATGCTCCCGGTCAGTTCCAGGAGAGCGATAAATCCCACCAAAAGCACAGCGCTAAATAAAATTTTTTTCTTAAGGGATATCGACTTTTCATCATTCATCATTCATCATTTTTTTTTCATATAGTGGTTGATATAATCGGCATACAAGCGATAAAAAGGTAAATGGGCGGGTGTGATGTTTTTGAAATTTTTTTCACAGCGGGCTGTTTTATCCAGTATATCACCGGGGCTTTCGCCCGGTTCGAAACCCCTGAAACGTTCCTTAAGCCCTTCTAATTTTCCCATGTTTTCCCGGATGCATTCCAAAATTTTATCCCGCCCGAGTCGCCCGGCTTCATGGGCATCCAGTATGGCCCATGAGACAATATTAATGGGTAAAATTTTCACCAGTTCCAGGCATTTTTCACGGGTATAAACCGCCAGTTCTTTCCTGGTTTTATCGAGGTGATCCGCTATTTTAATAGGCTCCCCGAAGCTGATATACAGGTCTCCGATGTGGCGGATCATTTTTAAAGAATCCAGGATGTGCAGGGTATGAGGTTTGCCCTCCAATTCCCTGATTATTTCATAATCTTCCCGCACTTTCGAATAATCCACATTAAAAGGTACGATATAGACATCATGGGCGGTCAAACTTTTATATTCCGCCAGGATTTTCTCTTTGTTCTTTTCATATTCCAGGATAGCTTCGAAGGCGGTGGGGAAAAAATTACCGTACTCCCTTTTATCCGGGATATTCCTCCGGGTTCCTTCCGGGAAGATGGACACATCGATGCCGTGGGCCATATAGTAGATGACATATTGTTTTAATTTTTTCGACGACTCCAGCACATCTTTTCGCGTTTGGGGGCGCTTCACCAGGAATGCCCCGGTTTTCCCAGCCAGTTTCTGGAATAACTTTCCTTTTACCAGGTTGTCGCCCATCCCGATATAAGGGGGGGGGAGTTTCTGAAAATAGATGGACGACATAACGCCGGAGGTCTCCCATAAACTTTTATGGAGGGCGGTATAGAGGAATACGGCGTTTTCTTTCTTCAGTTTTTTTAAATCATAGGGATTTTCCAGGTGGGGTCTTGAAAAGAACCGGTACCCGGTATTGCTCACGAACTTCGCCCACAGGTAAACCAGCAAGTCTCTGCGTACGATTTCTTCTTTTTCCAGACCAAACATAAAACTTTCTCCGATTTCGTCAGTGAATAGAGGAATTATAACCGTTTATCAAGTTTTTTTCAAGGGGGCATTTTTTTATTGACAATAAATCAAATTTGAACTATTATCATTCCATGAAAGGCTATAATGGAAATGAAAAAGTTGGCCTTGTTTTTTCCGGCGGTCCCGCGCCATCGGCAAACGCAGTGATATCCGCCGCCGCACTGAACTTTATCGATAAAAAAATATCGATCCTGGGCTTTTATCATGGTTTCGAATGCCTTGAAAAATATGACCCGGGCAACCGGCGCTCCCCGGGGTCCCTGAACTCCCCGGACTCCCCAAACTCTCTCGACGCCCTGGTGGAAAATCTTCATTACGAAATACTGGACGCCGAAATCTCGTCGATCAGGAACCGGCGAGGCGTTTATTTGAGAACTTCCAGGGCCAACCCGGGCAAAGAAATTAAATGTCAAGAAGATCTAAACGATCCCGCCAAAAGCCGGAAACTGCGAAATATCCTGGCCGGCCTGGACAACCTGGGCGTGGGTTTCCTCATTACCATCGGCGGGGATGATACCTTAAAAACCGCCAATTACCTGGGCCTACTGGGGCTGCCGGTGATTCATATTCCCAAAACCATCGATAATGATTATTTCGGCATTGCCTGGACCTTTGGGTACTGGAGCGCGGTACAGGCGGCAAAAGAAGCCATCCTCAATTTAAAGGCGGATTCGGAAAGCACCGGCAGCTACTTTATCATAGAATTAATGGGACGGAAAACCGGCTGGCTCACTTACGCCGCCGGCATTGCCGGGGAAGCCGTGCTTAAAATCTCTATCGAAGATATCCAGGAGGATGTACTGGACATCGATGCACTGGCCAACCGGATCGTAAACGCCATCATCGGCAGGGAAAAGCGCAAGAGGTTTTCGGGCGTCATTTGCGTGGCCGAAGCTTTGGCCGATAAACTGCCGGAACCATTTCGACCCAGGGAAAGAGATAAGCACGGCAATGTGATCGTGGGGGCGGCCGAGATCGGCAGGATTTTACGGGACGCGGCCGTCAAACTATATAAACAAAGAACCGGTAAGAATAAAAAAATCATTTATAAACAAATCGGCTACGAAATCCGCAACACACCGCCCATTAGTTTCGATGTAGTGTTGGCCAGTATGTTGGGTTTCGGGGCCTTTAAATTGTACTGCCAGGGGATATTCAATTCCATGGTTTCCGTTTCGGATAATTTCCAGATCGTCGGCGTCTCGTTTTCAGAGTTAATAGACCCGGTCACGCTTGTAACCCGTTTAAGGGGTGTACCCAGGGGCAGCGATTTCTTCGAATTGAAAGAAGCCCTTTCCTTTAAAGAGATGGATTAACGCTTAGTCGTCCTCTTCTGCCTCGATAAATTGCCGGTAATCGGTGGCGTCGGCCGACAGGCGGGGGTAGACTTGCAGGCAGACCCAGGCGTCGGCCGCGGCATATACCCGTTGTTTCCGGCTTAACTGCGGTTGAGCCCAATTGGTTTTCTGGGCGGTTTTGACCAGGCGGCGCCCCAGGTAGCGCGCCGTCAGCGCCCGCGCCCCGACCTGGATGATGCCTTTATCTTTCGCGATCTTGCTTAAATCGATGAACCCGCGGGGAATGAATTTTTTCAGTTCTTGTAATTTTTCGATATCGGCGTTGACCCCGATACCGATCTTTTTGAACTTCTCATTCGCCAGGAAATCCGCCAGTGCATCGGAAAAACCGGTTTTTTTCAATTGGAAAAGATAAGCCGTATCATGGGTGGCCAGTTGTAACAATGAAATGGGATACGATATGCCTTTTTTAAAAGCGGGTTTGCTTTCGGTATCGAATCCCACGCAGGGATGGTTATACAATTCCCTGACAACCGCCTCTTCTTGTTCAGGTGTATCCACCACGACAACGTTTCCTTCAAATTGCACGACAGGGAGTGAGTTGATGTACTCGCTGTCGATCCTGTTTACCTGTAACAGCGTCATTTTTTTCAATTACCGCCTTAAAGTCAATTTCCCATGGGGAAGGGAGAACCCGGCGTCTTTATTTTTTTAAAAGATCGCCAAATCGTTCAGATTTAAGCATACCCTATTGTGGATGGAAAATCAAGTACCTTTTTACAGCAATTCTAATTTTGAATCACCGACAGGTTCGTATGGTAGCTATCTATTCTCCTTCAAACCCCAGAATTGGTCCGATACCTTTTCTTAATACCCATATGTGCGCGATTTTGTATCTCAGGGGGTATTCTTTTTCTGATTTTACTGATTGGATTCTATTTTTACATATTCGTAGAGGGTTTTGTGAGACTCTTCTTTACTCACCAATATAAAATCAAGACCTTCCGCTAAGATCCTTTCACACATCGGTTGATGGCAATATAAATCATCTTCTAATATAGTAACTCTCAACTTTCTAAGCATTGGACCATAGGTTCCAGGCCATCGCTTAGATGCCTCATTCTCACAATCCTGTTTTTGATGGCCATCCTGTGGTATTATGAATTCGGGTATCAAAGAAATGACTTTCTCATTACCTGGTTTTACTATTACCGGCGTAATAACACTGTGGGAATAAGTGATACTCCCATCCTTATGATGCGCATGGCTGCAATGAGCACAATGGATATTATTTGAACTAAAATACTGGGTCCCATCGAGCGCCACCAACAATTTATTATTATATGATCGAAATTAAACCGGATAACCCCTTGGATTCAGTTCATCTAATATATAACTATACATCGGGAATACCTTAGCGGGTGGAACTTCATCCGGAAGGCTACGAATATGATTGTCCCTGAGAATCTCCTTAATCCCAAAAAGACTTGCCGCATTATTTTGACCTTTCACATTGCCCTATGGCCGAAGGGGTATAACAGGTAATTCAATCAGAAAAAATCCCCCTACCTTCTAAATCTTAGCGTGATTCCAAAATTTTAAAATTAGAATTGCTGATTTCAACCCGCGGCTTTCCCACTCGCTACTTATATCTCACCGATTACCAATCGCCCCAGATACCTGATTCGCTGAATTCAACGTTTTTTCTTTTTCTTCCTTTTTCTTTTTGGAATGCCTGCCGGTGGGCCGCCTCCCAGTTGCCGTACTTTCATCTCTGCCGCGATAAGCTCCAACCCAAGATCCAGCATGCCGTCGATAAACATTTTAGCAATCGGCGGAAATTCTTTAAGTATGATGTGAAATACCGACAGGGCCAATTCCATTCGATTTTTCGCGGGAATGTTCATTTTAGCGTACATTTCATCCTTCCGGCGGATATTTTCCCGGATCGTTCCAAACAGGTTATTGGAAGAAAACCGGACAAATTGAAGATCGTAAAAATTGACCGCTTTAGCGGAATATACCTCTTCCATGGTAATGACCTTATCCGGGTCCACGGCCGAATCGGAAATCTGCTCGATAATATCGATGGGTATGGTGGTGGCAGCGCTGATATAAGACGGCGGTTCAGGGGCCATTTCGGTAATTTGCCAACCGCTGTACCGGAAGAGGGTCAGCGCAAACCATTGAAGCCCGGGTTCATCTTCCCGCTTCTCCGTATTATTCGCATTTTCAAAAAGGTCCCGGCGGCACTCATTTTTCCGCGCCCGATAATGTTCTATGTATTCCAGGGCGGGGCCTGCTTTTACCTCTTCCATTTTTAAAACAAAGATATTTTTAATTTCCGGGACATGTGTACACTCTATAAATTCATTGATATCCACTTCTTTTTCCAGCATGATGCGATTCCTCCTCGATTATTCAAATAATCTGCCTTTCAGGTCCTTCTCCTTCCTTCTCCATCAGGAACTGCTTTACCAACTGCTTGTTATTGATTTTATATTCGGCAAAGAAACCCAGGACAGCGAACAGCGCATGGGGTATCCTGGATAAATATAAAAGGAGTTCGTCGATCTCCTCGCCGTATTTCCCGAAATCTGGTTTGAGGTTTTTCTCTACCCGGGGATTGAGCATCCGTCCATCGCTGCCGAAGATGAAATTCAAACTGAAATGGTGGGTGTCATGCAAGTATTTCAAGTATTTGGCAGTGGGCAATTTAAAGCCCCGCTCAAAATCAGAGATATAGCTGCGGGATATCCCGGTGGCCTGGCTCATGGTGTCCAGGGTCCAATTGAGACGCTCCCGGATGTTTTTCAGTTGTAACCCGATATCGCTATACCTTGCCTCGCGCATTTTCTTCCTTCGTTTATCATCTTATGCCGTTTTTTTTGTACTATACAATAAACTGAAAAAAAATTCAAGCAGTTACGACTCTTGAATTTTTTTTATTTTTATTCTTGACATATGGGACGAAATATAGTATTTGGATATTATGGAAAATACGAAAATAATAATCGGGCCAAATAGCGGATTTCATCCGATAAGCGGATACGAGATGCCCTTGCTTTATATAAAAAGGGGAAAATTGAGGGGACGGGGGGATTTTTCAATATGTCCGGATTTAGAAAAAAAACAATCGAAGCGGTGCGTTCATAATGGACCGGGAATCCGTGAAAATGCGGCCCGTATTGACAATAGATACGCAAAGAAGCAATATCGCAGGGCATTTAAGGCAAATGCCGCGGCTCCCGTGCCGGTTAGCACAGTGGTCGTGCCATATGACTCAAAGTTCGCGCCTTATGGCACGGCATCCGTGCCATATGCCTCAGGGCTCCTGCCTTATGGCACGGCGTTCGTGCCATATGACTCAAGGCTTGTGCCTTATGGCACAGCGTCCGTGCCATATGACTTAAGGTTCGTGCCTTATGACGCAGCGTCCGTGCCATATACCTCAAGGTCCGTGCCTTATGACACGGCGTCCGTGCCATATGCCTCAAGGCCCGTGCCTTATGACACGGCATCCGTGCCATA
Organism: Candidatus Aminicenantota bacterium; assembly: GCA_026393835.1. Classification (GTDB taxonomy): domain Bacteria; phylum Acidobacteriota; class Aminicenantia; order UBA2199; family UBA2199; genus JAKAGC01. Next base: position 147,614 of record JAPKZK010000041.1, read on the forward strand.
TGCCTCAGGGCCCGTGCCTTATGGCGCGGCGTCTGTGTCGGATAACTCAGTCCTTGTGGCAGGAATCTTAATCCCCATGTGCCATTGTAAAAATAATTTTAACACTATTTGAAGGAGGAAAATGGAAAACAACAATCCATTAAATGAACAAAAATTACAAAATGAAGGAATGCATCAAGCAATTCCGGGTGAAGAGCAGCCACCAAGAAGTCGCGGCAGCCGAAGTTTCAATGAAAGGTTAGGTGAAGCCGACCTACTGGCCTCAGCAATGCAGGCGAACCAGGAAGCATTAACGCCGGGAGGCGGTGGAGTGGATTTTGTAAGCAAGCTCAAAGGCGTTTTGACTGAGATCAAGGATATAAACCAGGAGCAGGAAAGGTTCAAAGCGTCTCTAAAATCCTCAACTGAAAAATTCATGTTGAAGTCGAAAGAAATGGCTCAATTGGTGCGCAAAGGTCGCCGTATCGTGAAAAATGAAATGCCGCAGGTAAGTTGGGTAGAGTTCGGTATTAAAGCGATCCGGTAGTTTGTTAGTTTATGAAGCCGGGGTTTGCGGCGCCGCGCACTCACATAAAGCGGCAACGCAGGCCCCGGTTTCTTTTAGGCTATTTTTGAGCCGCGAAGAACGCGAAGGGGCGCTAAGTAAAAAAAAATCTGTGTTAATCGCCGTAACGTGCAATCTGTGGACGCATCTTAAATGTTGAACGATGAACGATGAATGATGAAAAAAAAGGGTCCGTGTTTGTCCGTGGCGCATCTTTTTTAGTGGAAATTCGTGTAATTCGTGGGCGAGTGTTTCTTCGCGTTCTTCGCGGCTATTTTTTTAAAATTTGTCCGCAGGACACCCTTCACCAATCCACCAATCCCCATTAACCATTAACCATGAAAACGAAAATTTTTGAATGTCCCTTTTTCTGTTCCGCTCTTTCTTGCTCCCTCGCTTGCTCGCTTCCCCCACTTTAATCAGAGGCTCCCGAAAAGGGGGCGGGGGCATCTTAATGGGCAGTCGCAGACAAGTTTTCAATCTTTTTTTTGGAAAACCCGGTAGCTTCTACAATGATATCTAAAGCCACACCACTTTTTAACAATTTCCGGGCAGTTTCAATTTTTCCAATTTTTACCCCTTCTTGTTTTCCTAATCTAACCCCTTCTTGTTTTCCTATTTTTACCCCTCTTTTTTCTGCTATTCTTTCCCAACTGGTTATATAAGGCATTTTATAATCCTCCTCTAATTTCTCTATTTTCTCTGATAATTGTTCATTAAGCCCCTCCGGTAAAAGGATGAGCCAATCGATAAATTTTAAAAGCACACGGATATCTTCCTTTGTGTACTTTCTTTCATAACACCGGTGGATAAGCTCCCATTTGACCGCGGACTTTTCATTGTTATCGGCTTTTTTCAATTTATATCGCTCCAACTGCGCAAGTACCACCATTGCCATTGGGTTGTCTGAGGTCTCCAACTTTTCCCGGAGCTCTTTTTTATTCTTATAATCGATGATCTTCACCATCGGGATTTTCATCCGCAGTTCAAAGCCCCACTGTCGGACAAGATATTCATCCGGCCGGTAGTTCTCATCCTCATCGGTTAATATGGCAACACTGATGACTTTGACCCCTTTGTCGATGTTTTTATCGTAAGTCCGGTAGTTATAGACATACGCCCGTTCCGGGAATATTCCTTTCTTTTCCCTGGTCCCCTGCACCTCGACATGGATAAATACACAAACACATGCTTTGGTTCCATTTTTCAGGTGAACTTCTATAAGTTTATCGGCGTAGCGTTTGCCTACCTTGCCATAAGGTGTGATGCCTCTTGATGCGCTGTCCATAATTTTGACTTCTTTCGAAAAATCGATATCCCGGTGAATTTCGGGAAAAAAAAATTCCAAAAAGGGTTCGACTAAACCTTCGATCACATCTTTCCATGCGGAATCAAAGTCTGTATTTTTTTCCCCCTGTAGTTCGCCGTGGTGTTGCTGTTTGAAATTCCGCTCCGTATCGGAATCCGCAGTCAGCTTGTCACTCATTTTTTCTTCGCTATTCATAGTGGTATTATATTCCAGTTTGTCGGATTTTTCAACTGTATACGAAATCCTGGATTCATCATTTAAATTCACCACCCGTATAGGGGAGGGATTTTTTACCTGGCACGGAACTTCTCTTTGAAGGGAAAGTAGCCACGAAGGCACGCAGGTTCGAAGGCACAAAGGTTCACCAAGACGAACACGGACTCTTCTGCTGTTCTCCGATCTTCCTGTTTTTTCTTCATCATTCATCATTCATAATTCATCATTCTATCTTTTCTTCCTCACTTCCTTTTTCCTTGCCCCTGACCCCTGATTCCCAGTTTGGTTATTGGATTTTGAACATTTGGGATTTGCTTGTAGTTTGTGGTTTGTAATTTATGATTTGTCCTTTGGGCATTGGTCATTTGGATTTGCTTCGAGTTTCGTGCTTCGAATATCGTGCTTTCATCACCGGGGAGATAAGAAGGCGCTTGATTCCCCCATTTTTAGCAGAAACTCCCGAAGGGAGGCTGCTTCCAAATGGCAACTTGAGTTGATCAATTTGATTTTCTCCAAAATAAACCCAAAACACATAAGAAGGCGCATATTCGGTCTGTCATATCCGGCCGCCCTTAGATCGGTGGTCCTCCTAATTTTTGTTCTCAAGGGCAATGGGCAGACACGGTGGCCTGCCCCTAAAACGGTGGTAAATTCAATATTTGTCAAAATAGTTGTTTTCTCTTAAAAAAGATGTTATAATTGATTCTTAATTTAAAAGCGCAAAGTAAGGAGAGGAAACAATGGGAAGATTAAAACAAACGAGCTCAAAGGTGGCAGGTAAGGCTGCAAAAGTGCTAAAAAGCAATAGCACGGGGGCTAGTTCAAAAAAAGTTGCCGGGAGTGCTCTTTCTCAGAAAGGTGCGCCCCAAAAGGTAACATCAAAAAACGTGGCAAGTGTGGCTTCAAAGGTTTTGCAAGATGGAAGAACCAGTAAGGCATCAAAATCCGCAGCCGGAAGCGCTCTTTCGCAAAGACAAGGGAAAGGTAAAAAATAAATCAATTAAAATAAGGAGAGATGCATGCTTAATAAGTCAAAATTAGTGAAAATGGAAATCTATAATCTTGGGTGTATCGGGCCAGAAGGACTTTCTGTTGATTTGGACGATCTGCTATGTTTAGTTGGGCCCAATAACACAGGAAAATCAACCGTTTTGCGTGCTTATGAATTAGCAGTCAGTAATCAAAAATTAAAGGAGGATGATAAATGCAAGCGTTCTGCAGAGACGGATAATTCAAAAGTTATTCTTTACGTTCATATCCCACAAGGAATCCCAAACATTGATGAGAGATGGAAATTTCCAGAAAATGATTATCTTCTAGTGAAAAGCAAATGGGAATGGGACTCATCTGGTAATCCAAAAAGGCAAACTTTTGATCCGCAGATTGGTAATTTTTCAGAGATTGAGAAAGCTAGCGGGCTGGACCAAGTATTTTCAAGCCGTTTACCAAAACCTTTTCGAATCGGCGCTTTGGAAGATCCAACGGAAGAGCATAGACAATTACTAAATTTAATCCTCCAGCCTATTTCAGAAAAACTGAAAAGAATGAAAGAGGATGAGACTTCTGATTTATCAAAAGCATTATTGAAAGTTTCAGAGTTGACGAAAATCCCTGTAAATGAGGAAAAATCCAGACTTGAGACTTTAAAGAAGAGAATAAATATATCCCATAATCTTATATTCCCAAATCTTGAAATTGATTTCGATATAAAAATAGGAAATATCGATTTTGATCCAATTAAATTGCTTTTAGCTAATTCAATTCTAAAATTTTATGAATGGTCATCTGAAATTAGTTGGGAAAAACAAGGAACAGGTTCTCAAAGAGCTTTATTTTGGGCAATGATGCAAGTTCGTTCAGAACTTAAAGCAGCCGAAGATATAAAGAAATCCATTGACAAAGAAATATCCGATAAAAATAAGGAAATAAAAAAATTAGAAGATACTCTAAAAAAAGAAAAAAAAGAAGAGAAAAAGACTCAACAATTGGAGCAATTATCAAAACTAAAAGTTGAAATTGAAGAAATTAAGCAAAAAGATTCTGGAGCAATACTAAGAGATAAAATAACTGAGTCCATCCTTCCCGGCTATATGTTACTAATTGATGAACCGGAAGTAGCGCTGCACCCTAATGCAATTAGAGCCGCAAGTGGATATCTATATAATCTATCCGAAGATGAAAACTGGCAAGTAATGTTAACAACCCATTCCCCTGCCTTCATTAATCCTCTGGAAGATCATACAACAATTGTTAGACTTGATAGAAACAAAGAAAATCCAACTCCTAAGACGTTCCGTTCAGATGATATTCAATTTGACGATGATGAAAAGGAAAATTTGAAACTTTTGAACCGTTTTGATCTTAATTTGTCTGAGATGTTTTTTGGTCAGTATCCTATTATAGTCGAAGGCGACACTGAATATGCTGGTTTTGAATATATCATGGCCAATAATCAAGACGATTATGAGATAAACGAGAGACCAATAATAATTCGAGGCCATGGAAAATATTCTATTGTCCTTATCATACGGATATTATCCCACTTTAAAGTTAATTTCTCAGTTCTTCATGACTCTGATTTTCCTTTAAGAAGTGATGGGAAAAAGAATAATGCTTGGAGTGCCAATAAGCAGATATTTGAAGCAATCCAAGATGCAAGAAAAATCGGATTAAATGTAATACATAGGGTATCCATCCCCTACTTTGAATTGGAGCATATTAAACCAGAGAAAGATGATAGTGGTCAAATTATCAATGCAGACTCCAAGGATAAGCCATGGCACATGATCTCTAAGATTAAAAATAATGAAAAAGTACAAAATTCTGTTAAGTCAATTTTAGATATTCTTTTAAACGCTGAATCAGAACCCAATCCTTTTGGGGACGATATTATCGTCTCACTTGAGGAAAGACTTAAAGACTGGGCAGATAAAATCGGAATTACAGATCCAAGAATATCAAAATAAAAAAAGGAGGATTGCGAAAATGTTTAAAGAAATGTTCATCGAAGCAATTCAGGATAAAATCAAATTAAAAGTAACTTTTTTTTCGAAAGATGATGGGGGATACATTACAAGAACTTGTGCTCCCATGGATTATGGTCAAAGTAGGCATACTAATACCAAAGATGACCGTTATCACTTATGGGATTATGATAGTAGCCATACTCTTAGTCTGCCTATTACCCAAGTTAAAAATATTGAGCATACTGAACAAAGTTTCGATCCGGCAGAATTTTTAAAATGGCCAACCAATTGGATTATTCGTCGTGATTGGGGAAAATTTTCATAACAGTCAATTTTGACTTTATTTTTTAATGCTGAAGGGAGTTTCCTTAGCTAAAAGAAGGTATTTACAAAAAAGCTTGAAATAAACCAGAAATATGGCTAAAATGGATTTATGAAAACAATTCGTATTTTTTTCGATGAGCCAAAAGCTTTTGAATTGGGTAATATTAAACCCCTTGCCGGTATCATGGGAGTGTACTTTATCTTCCTGACCAAAACTGAAATCCAATACCCATTCAAAAAATCCCGCCTGATTTACATCGGGATGAGCGAAAAACGTACCAACAGTATTGGTAAACGACTCTCCGGTCACTATGACGGAACTTCCGGGAATCCCGGCCTTGTCAATTATAGGAAAGTCGAATCCCTCTACTTTACCTATATCAATTTCGAAATGCTAAAAAATACATGGCAGTATAGAGTCGAAGACCTCGAAAGCTACTTCATACTCGATTTCGTAAAGCACTACGGCGTGTACCCGATATGCAACAACAAAACCGGATTTGAAATCCTGAAAAACGAACTGGGGATTACCCTTGAAATCGACTGGCCTTACTTTGAAACAAAGGAGTAACAAGATGGATAACGTGATTAAAAGTGGAAAAGAAATACTGGACGATTTCTTTAACACCATAGAACAAATACCCGCAGTAGACAGCAAGCTTGCCTCTAGGTTAAAAGAACTGTACCGGGAAAATAAGTTGACATCTACGAATCTTTCCAATGCCCTGTCTGAACTAAGAGAGGAAGCCCAAAATGACAAAAATTAAATCTATCTCAATAAAGGGACTTAGAGGGATCAAAGAACAACTAACACTCGAGCCGAACCAAAAATCTGTTTTACTTTTTGGTGAAAATGGCTCTGGGAAAAGTAGTATAACCGATGTCATAGAGTGGTTTTACAACAACCGCATCGATCATTTATCCGGCGAAGAAATTGGACGTGGTGGATTGGAAGCCCTAAAAAATATATTCTTAAATGACAACACAGACGCTGTCGCTGATCTTGAATTTACTGATGAAAAACTCAATTCCCAAAAAACAATTTATTATAAAGCGGGGTCACTCCACTCGGAATTCTCCAACCCTGAACCGATTTTTAAAGAATACGTGGATATGTCTCGAAAAGAAAACCTCATCCTTCGCCACCAAGACCTGCTAAAATTCATCCTTTTCTCAAAAAAAGATAAACTGGACAATCTGTCGGAAATCATCGGCTTTTCAGAGGTTTCCAAAGTCAGGGATATATTGGGAAAAGCAGTAAATGAAGTCAAAAGAGAATATAAAAAGGGAAATTACGACCACCAGGTAAGCACTCAACAACCCAAAATAATAGAAAGCCTCGGTAGAACGGTCAATACGGACGACCAATTTGTAGAGGCCGTAAACGAGCTGGTAAAGCCATTGAATATCGGTATAAAAATAGAAAGAATCGATGAGATCGGTTCCCTTCTTTTGCAGCTCAAAAAACCGGAAGATCGCCTCTTTATTGAACTCCAATCCTTTTACCACAAAACCTTCGATTGGGCATCAAACCTACTCCCCGTATTAGAGATTATCGAAGATCTCTTCAAAAAATACACCGACCAATTCCAAAAAATAATCAGCGATGTCGAGAAAATCAATAAGATTTTACTCGAAAACCTACTAACCGAAGGTGTAAAATTAATTAATACGAATGCTTACACAATCGATGAATGCCCTTTATGCCTGCATCCCAAACCCTTAAGTGAATTGCTGAAAGAACTTGAAACCAGGATTATAGAACTCCAGAGTTTCAAAAAAGAGAAACTTAAGCTCAATGAACTCAAAGGATCATTGAACAAAGAACTAAGAGAAGCGAGCAATAAGGTACATCTCCTTTTGTCAGATAAAAATACAAATACCGAAGAGAACCGGGAATTGAAAGATAGAATCGAGCGATTTAAAACCGGTTTAGAGATATATGCGGCCCAGTTGAACCTTGAGCTTTTATCAGGGCAACAACTGAAAGCGTGCGAGACAATTCGCATCGATAGAGAAAATATAAACCGTGCAGCTGCATTTTGTAGGCAAAAGTTTGAAGCCATGAGGGAAGCGACAAAAGATAACCCCAGGATCGATATCCATGGAAGGATTTTATTATCGCGTGAGGCGTATAATAATATAAAAAAATTGAAAAAAGAAAGTGAAATTGTATTGCATCAGCAGAATTCTCTGGAAGCCATTTACAGTGAATTCTTAAAAAAACAAAAGGAGAGCCTGGAATCCTTTCTGACCTTTTTCTCAAATGATATTAATGAACTCTACCAGTTTATGAACCCTGATGAAAAAGTGGAAAACATAAGATTGGTTCCCATAGAAAAAGCTGATGAATTGGCAGGCATAACCCTGGAATATAATTTTTTTAAGAATGCAGAATCACCGCCCCATAAATACCTGAGCGAATCTCACTTGAATTGTCTTGGGATCGCCTTCTTTTTGACTTCCGTTAAAGCCTTCAATAAATCCAATAAATTTTTCATCCTGGATGATGTCATATCCAGTTTCGACACTACCCACCGTAAACGTTTCGCGGATTTATTAATCGGGAAATTTTCCGATTATCAAGTCATCTTACTGACCCATGAGCCCAATTTCTTTGAGATCATGAGAAACCTCGCCAAAAGAAATCAATGGATTATCAATACTTTAAAATGGAGTAAACAAATCGGAACTTACCTCGCAAAAGAGCCTATTAATCTCTTAAAGCATAAAATCGAATCAAAGTTGGAGGCCAATGACGAAGACGGTTTAGCAAATGATATTCGGCAGTACATTGAGCAGACTCTTAAAGACATTGCTTACAAGTTAAAAGTAAGGGTAACATTTATGTACAACGATAAGAATGAGGACCGGATGGCAAACGAGCTACTGACAGATTTAAGGCATCATCTCAAAAAAGAAAAGGCCCTGGGATTAAACGATAACCCCATTATAGAGAGGCTCCAATCCTCATCACTATTTATTGGTAATAAAGGTTCTCACAGCAGTTTATTTAAACCCGGTATCGGTGATTTGATAGCCACCTGGAAAGATGTCAACGAATTTGAAGCGCTTTTCTCAAGTAATAAATGTCCCGTCTAAGATAAATGATCCCCGCTTGGTTTCAAATTTTTTTGTGGGGATAATTAATCGATTATTTTATTCTCTGTTCCATCCTAATCACCATCCCTTGAATTCAAAGATAAAAAGCCTAATGGGGGAAAGAATGCCTCTCGCAAGAGCCGAAAAAAGAGCGGAAGAACGGAAGCGAGGAAGCGAGGAAGAGCGGAAAAACAAAGAAGATAAGAGGAGAAAAAGAGAAGGAAAAAAGACAAAGGGGAAGCGCAAGGTCAAATCAGCCGAGACGATAATGGGGCAGGCCGAAATCGGCGCCGATGCGAAAACCGGGAGATGTTTTAAAAGATCGCAGAAAAACACTTGAAAAAAAATGGGTTCTAAAATATAATTGTATCGCCATGGATAAAATAAACAATGTACATGACAAGCTCTTTGGCAAAACATTCGGCGACCCGGAGAATGTAAAAGACTTCTTAAAGAGCGCCTTGCCCGAACCAATCGGTAATGCCATCGACTTTTCAAAAATCGAAATCGATAACACCCATTATGTATCCAATGAATTCGCGGATTCGTTCTCCGATATCATTGTGAAAACCAAAATGAAAGCCGCTGAAGAAGAGGAAAGCGAGATCGATACCGATATCTATATCCTGTTTGAACATAAATCTTACCGGGATACGGCGGTCTTTATCCAATTGCTTCGCTATATGTACCTGATGTGGCAAAAGGATATCGACGAAAAAAAACCGCTGCGGGTCATCATTCCCCTGGTATTTTACCATGGGGGTGAACAATGGACCGTGCCTCATTCTTTTCTCGAACAATTTACCGTCGCTGAAGGGATTAAAAAATTCTTACTGGATTTCAGGTACGTATTGTTCGATACCGTCAACTGGAATTTTACG
>JAPKZK010000153.1 GCA_026393835.1 Candidatus Aminicenantota bacterium
AATTGAAAGGTTTTATCTCAAGACGGATCAATAAGCAGCATCGATTGGTATACGAGGTGCTTGAGGAAGAAAAAATAATAAAAGTACTCCGGATGTGGACTCATTACGAGTAATTGAATTTGTTTTTCTCTTCTGTTTTTTTCCGCTTTTCCGCTCTTCTTCGCTCCCTGTTTTTCTCATCTTCTCACCTTCTTACCCTCTTACCTTCTTCTTTTCCATCCTCTCTTCCTTTTTTCTTCATCATTCATCATTCATCATTCCCAATCTCCCCCTGCCTCCTGTCGCCTGGATCCGAATTCAGGAATGTATCAATCTAAAGCAAGCACGAGCACGAAATCCGAAATTGCAACGGTTGATTGTCCCCCAAATTTGCCAATTGTATCATTATGCCGCTTTAATGCTCCCATAATACAAAACCATTAACTGCTGGTCTTTCAAAGCTTTCATTGCAAAAGTCTGGCCGTCATCGTTAGTGAATTCTACCTCATAAGCGTCCGGCGCTAATATTTCAACCACCGTTCCAACCTGTCCGCGGTATAAACCCTCTGTGGGTAGGTTTTCGGTGAGTGCGACAACATCCAATAGTTTTATGGAGTTATTCATTTGCTAATCCTTATTTGTAATCAGCGAGAGCGATTTGTTTTAATTGGTTAAATTGCTCATCCGACATGATAGGTCCTTTGAGGAGAAGCCGCTGAAGTTCATTCGGTTCTTCCGCGTCGTTTTCGTAATGGGAGTCTTGACGATTGGTCCGTTTTCTATTCATTCTTATTAAATCTTTCTCCATTTCCCTGATTAACTTTTTTTTATCCCTATAAGGTAACTGCTTGGCCAGTTTTAATAACTGGGGATACTTTATATTTATACTGAGTTCCATGATCATCTATTTTATCATAATTTTTTCTTTATTCAATGGTCTCCTCTAAAATTTGGCCTGCCCTTTAATTTCACATGGGTACAGGTCAGGATGTCAGCCCCGGTGCAAAAATATAAACCCACAGGGTACACGATCAAACTGATTGTTTTTTCCGCTCTTCTTCGCTTCCTGTTTTTCTCACCTTCTCACCTTCTTACCCTCTTACCTTCTTCTTTTCCCTTCCTCTCTTCCTTTTTTTCTTCATCATTCATCATTCATCATTCTATCGCTTCCTCATCTCTTGTTTTCCTGCTTTTTATATTTTATAATAAAGGCTCACGGAGGTTTTTATGCCAGATATTGAAATCATCAGGAAAATGGAGACAATACTGCAAGTGCTGCTGTCGAGGTTCGAACCCGGCAATATCGAGAAAGATTTTAGGTATATCAAACATGGATACTCTATGGACAGTACAGGGGTGGTCACTGAGTTAAGATTGGAATCTCTTTATATAAAGCCGGTATTGGGGTATATGGACCGGCTTCGCCGGGTAATCAGATTAAACATTAAAGATTGTCAATTGAAACAGAGCGATATCGGTTTCCTCCGCGGCCGGGACGATTTAACCTATTTGAATCTTAGTTATAATAACGACATTCAAGATTTTTCCTTCCTCCGGGAGTTGAAGGGATTAACGTCGTTGGCCTTGAGTGGAAATAAAGGCATAAAAGATTTTTCCTTCCTCCGGGAGTTGACGGGGTTAACGTCGGTGGATTTGAGCAATAATAACTTAACCGATGTCTCCTACCTCCGGGAGTTAAAGGGATTAACTTCGGTGAATTTAAACAATAATAAGTTAACCGATATATCCTACATGCGGGAGTTGAAGGGGTTAACGTCGGTGTATTTGGGATTTAATAAATTAAAAGACGTCTCCTTCCTACGGGAGTTGAAGGGGTTAAAGTCAGTGAATTTGAGTGGAAATAAAGGCATTCAAGATTTTTCCTTTCTCCGGGAGTTGAAGGGATTAACATCGGTAGTTTTGGGGTATAATGAATTAATGAATATCTCTTTCCTACGGGAGGCGAAGAATTTAACTTCGGTAAATTTGAAAGGGAATCACGTAATCGGTGCCTCTCTCTTGCGGGAGTTGAAGGGATTAACTTCATTGGATTTGAGTGAGAATGAATTGAAGGATGTCTCCTTCCTTCAGGAGTTGAAGGGATTAACGTCGGTGAATTTATGGAATAACTATTTAAAGGATGTCTCTTTCGTCGCGGATCTGGACCATCTAACCCATCTCAACATCGATGAAAACCCGGTAGAAAATCCCCCGCCGGAAATCGTTGGGCAGGGCCTGGGCGCCATCCGGGATTACTTCCGCTCTTTAAAGGAAAAAGAATTATGCCGCTTAAACGAAGTAAAAATTCTCCTGGTGGGCAGCGGCGGCGCAGGTAAAACTTCCCTGCTTAAACGCCTGGACAACCAGGAGTTCGATCCCAATGAAGACAAAACCCACGGTATCGGCATCCATACTATCGATATGGAAATAAACATCCCCGGCGCCGTCGGCGCCGATCCACAATCCACTATGATCCACGCACATTTCTGGGATTTCGGCGGCCAGGAAGTCATGCACGCTTCCCACCAGTTCTTTCTTTCCAAACGCTCCCTGTACATTTTAGTAGTTGACTCCCGCGAAGAACAAACCGCCGAATACTGGCTCAAACACATCGAAACCTTTGGCGGTAGTTCCCCGGTGCTGGTGGTAATCAATAAAATGGACCAGAACCCCCACTTTGACCTGGACCGCTTTACACTCAAACGAAAATACCCCAACATCCTGGATTTTTACCGCATCTCCTGCCAAACCCGCGCCGGTCTACCCGAACTTCAGGATGCCATTAAAACTGCCATCCCCAAAACAGAATTGCTCCGGACGCCGGTGGCCGCGTCATGGATGAAAGTTAAATCCACTTTGGAAAAAGTCACCAGGAACAAATGCTATATTTCCCACAGCGAATTTCACGCTATCTGCGATAACGTCACCATCCCCACGGATACCACCCGGGAAACCCTGATCCAATTCTTAAACGAACTGGGTATCGTGCTTCATTTCAAGGATTTCGAACTCCAGGAATACCATGTGCTCAATCCCCGGTGGGTCACCGAAGGCGTTTACCGCATCATCAATTCCCCCACCCTGGCAGCGCAGCACGGACTGTTGAAAAAAAACGATCTTAACCATATTATCAACGAAGAGAAAACAAAAACCTGCCCGTACATGCAGGAACTAGAAAACCGGCCCTATACCCCTGGGGAACAAAATTACATCGTAAAATTAATGCAAAAATTCGAATTGTGCTACGCACTGGATGAGGAAACCATCCTGGTTCCGGCCCTGTTGGACACCAAAGAACCACCGCTGCCGCTTCCAGAGGAAACGCGACCCAGCCTGGATTTTATATTAACCTATGATTTCCTGCCCAAATCCGTGATATCCAGGCTGCTGGTCAAATTGCACAAAGACCTCACACCCGGCCGGAGTTGGCGCACCGGCATGGTACTGGAAAGCGAACTCTTTCACACCCGCGCGTTGATTCGGGCGGATGAAGTGGAAAAAACCATTGACATCCACATTAGTGGGGACCAGAAACGCGAACACCTCAGCGTGATCCGCAGCGCCTTGCGGGAAATCAACAAAAGTTTCCAAGTGATGAAAATCGAAGAACTCATTCCTTTACCTTTACCTGCCGCTATCCTGGACGACTACAGGGAGAAAAACAAAGGCGCGGGCAAATATGCGCGGACCGTATCTTACCTATTTCTCCTGGGTTATGAGCGAAAAGGACTCAGTGAGTATTACGACGGCGAAACCGGGCAGAGTTACCGGGTGGGGCAATTACTGGATTCGGTCACGCTTCCGGAAGAACGAAAGCGGGAAGGTTTCGATATCGACGGCCCTAAAGGCCCTTTCCACCGGTCTATGCCTGAACCGGTTTCCCCGGCAGAAAACAGCAACCGGTTCGAGCAATACTATAAATTGGACCAACGGATCAAAATCGTGGAAAAACAAACTGTGGATGCAAGGAAGAGAAAGAACTACCTGGACGCCAGGGCCCGGAAACGTGTAACCCGGCGTTTTGCCATACTATTAGGGATCGATATCCTATTTATTGCAGTCCTTTTTCTACTTTTATTCATGCATAAATTAGAATGGAGCGATATCGAGCCATATACCTATATTGCCGGTTTATTCCTATTTACCTGCAACCTGGGTTACTTGATGGTTAAAGGAAACAGTTTCAGCCTCACCTCTATATATAATAGAAACCTGCAGCGGGCACAGGAAGATTTTTATCAGCGGGATAATTTCGATGCCGCCGGGTTGGCAATACTGGAGAAAGAGCTTGAACAGGCGATAAAGGAACGAGACAGAGTGTAGAAAGGGCGCACAATTGGTCTGTCCCAAAAATTCTTCCGCTTCCGCTGGCCTGGAAGCGATATAAAGCACCCTTTGCGTCGTTTCCGGAGGTCGAGATGCGACAGATAGTATGGGTTGTGTCCTTTCTGAGGGTCGAGATGCGACAGATAGTATGGGTTGTGTCCTTTCTAGGGGCCGAGATATGACAGATAGTATGAGTTGTGTCCTTTTTAAGGGTCGAGATGCGACAGATAGTATGGGTTGTGTCCTTTCTAAGGGTCGAGATGCGACAGATAGTATGGGTTGTGTCCTTTCTAAGGGTCGAGAAGTGATAGATAGTGTGAGTTGTGTCCTTTCTAAGGGCCGAGAAGTGATATATAGTGTGAGTTGTGTCCTTCCCGCGGATCGGGAAGAGATAGGGAGTGTGAGTTGTGTCCTTTCCGCGGGTCTGGAAGTGATAGGTCGTGTGAGTTCTGTCCCTTCCGCGGGTCGGGAAGTGATAGGAAGCACCCTTCCTATCGCATCCGGGGGTCGGGAAACGATAGGAGGCGCACAATTGGTCTGTCCCGAATGTCACTAAGATAAGCGTATAATAAATCCGAAATTCGAAATCCGAAATCCGAAACAAATCCAAAATCCAAATTTTTAAAATTCCAAACAAAAGCAATTCAAAACTCAAAATCTCAAACAAAAACAGCCTGCCTCCGAGAGTCGTTTGTTTTTGTTTTGGTCATTTGAATTTTTGTCATTTGGATTTGTTTCGAATTTCGTGCTTCGTGCTTCGAATTTAGCCTTATCTTAGTGACATTCTGGTCTGTCCCGAATGTCACTAAGATAAGCCTATATTTCGGATTTATGAGGCTTTCCAGGCAAATGGATAAATGGCACACTAACGGGGGGAGGAATGTAGCCCTATCCAGTTTTATCGGGTTTTATTTTTCTAATCACTTGATGAGGGCAGACCCCTTTTTTTCTTCATCATTCATCATTCTATACCTCTGGATACCCACTGTTCTGGCTGCTTTAATCATAGCCCTATACATACTTATAAAAATGAACGTGCTGCCATGGAGTAATATTGGCCCCGAGCTTTCTCTAAAAATTGTGCAGGAAGAGCTTGCAAAAATACACAAAATCAGAGTACAATTAAGGTATGACAATTTTATCGGTTAAACAAAATGTCGGCCAGTGGCTGAAGATCATTGATCGGGCAGTGGCTAAAAAGCTTGATTACCCGGTTTATAGGGAATTTATACCAATATTCCTTGAAAACCTCGAGAATCGAATCATTTCCGACATACAGAAAGAGCGCAAAAGGAGGCCATTGAATGGAAGAAATTTTTAAGCATGGCTCAACCTGGGAAAGGGCTGACTTTCACCTGCATACCCGTGCAGATAAAGAATTTGAATATAAAGGAGAGGACAACTCCTTTGTGACTAATTATGTTGAAAAGCTAAAAGAGAAAAATATTCGCATCGGGATAATCACCAATCATAATAAATTTGATAAGGATGAATTCACCGCGCTCAAAAAAAAAGCAAGAAATGAAGAGATATACCTTATTCCTGGAGTTGAACTTTCTGTAAGTGACGGCGCCGGAGGGATCCATATCTTAATCGTTTTTAGTGATCAGTGGTTGGAAAACGGGCATGACTATATATCATCTATTCTTTCATCACTGTTTCCCGGCAAAGCGCCGGGCGAATACCAGCATGAAAATGGACGGAGCGATAAAAACATCTTACAGGTGGTGGAAGAGTTAGATAAAACATCACGCGACTACTTTCTTATTTTTGCCCATGTGGAACAGAGAAATGGATTATGGGAAGAGATGTCTGGGGGAAAACTGGGTGACTTCAGTCAAAAAAGGTATGATATCGTAAGACGACGAACCTTTGCGTTCCAAAAAGTACGTACTCATGATTTGAGAACCAAAGTCCAGGGCTGGCTGGGTAATTGGTACCCCGCCGAAGTGGAAGGCTCCGATTGCAAATCCATCGATGAAATTGGGAAAGGAGAGCCGACCTTCCTGAAATTAGGCGCCTATACTTTTGAGGCAGTCAAATATGCGCTTCGTGATTATAAGAACCGGGTCTCAAAGGAAGCTCATACAAAATATCCGCACTCCCATATCAAAAGTATCTCTTTTGAAGGTGGAATTATGAATGGTAAAACCATTCATTTCTCACCGGAGTTGAATGCATTGATCGGTATCCGGGGGAGTGGAAAATCCTCGATCCTGGAAGCCCTGCGGTATACCCTTGATATTCCCCTCGGCGGAAATGCAATGGATATAGGCTATAAAGAAGAACTTGTCCGTCAAACCCTCGGCAGTGGAGGAAAAGCCGTTGTTTCGACAGTCGATCGATATAGCCCGCAGGGGTATGAAGTTAAGCGGATTCTCAATGAGCAGGCGGAATTCTTTGTCAAAGGAAAATTACAGCCCGGCGTTTCAATCAGGGAAACGGTGATTAATAAGCCGATTTATTTCGGCCAAAAAGATTTGACCAAAACAGGTGAAGGTTTTGAAAAAGACCTTGTGGAAAAGCTTGTAGGTGAAAATTTTTATGATATGCGACGCAAAATCGAAGAACAAAAACAAATGGTCGAGATTGCCGTCGACCGGTGGTTGAAGCTGTCTAATATCGACGAACAGAAACAGGAATACCAGAAAATGAAGGATGATGCCGAGTTCCGTCTTATCAAATTCAAAGAATCCGGGGTCGAAGAGAAGCTCCAAAAACAAACCGATTACGAAGCGGATGAGAGAAAATTAAACAACATATTAACGTATATATCCAAATATCAAGAATCTCTCAGTGAATTCATCGGCCGCCATGAAGACGAACTCAAAAACCATCGCAGCTATAAATCGAAGCAGGATAATTCGTACATCTTTGAATTTTTTAAACTATATGACAATATCCTCCAGTCTTTTGAAAACATAAAAAGCGAGCAGGGAAAGACCTCCATTTACGCCCAGGAGTTAAAGAAAAAAGTAAATGAATTCGAACAGCTTAAAAAATCCTTTATGGATGAATTCGCGGGAATACGCCGGACCCTGGAGCAGGAATTAAAAGAGAAAGGCGCGGAAGCGCTTAACCCGGAAGAATTCCCCCTCTTACAGAAAAAAATCGATACTGCAAAACAGATGCTCGACGCTTTTGATAAGCAGGAGAAACAGAGAAATTCAATGAAAAAAAATTTGCTTGCTGCCCTGTCACAATTGAACGGACTATGGCAGCAGGAGTTTCAAGGAATAAAGGCTGAACTTGATAAGATTAACCGGGACCACTCCGCATTGACCATCGAAGCTGGCTTCAAAGGCGATAAAAAAGAGTTTTTGAGCTTTATGCAAAGTATGTTCAAAGGCAGCAAAATACGCGAAAATACTTTTTCCGGTCTTATAGACAAATATTCGGACTTTGGCGATATGTATAAAGATTGGAATACCGTTAAAGCCAATTCCGGGTCTGCGCCCGAAGTATTTGAAGACTACTTTTTCAAAAATCTAAAGGCGCTGCTGACCTGGCAGGTTCCCAATAAATTTACGATAAATTATCACGACAAAGAATTAAAACACCATTCATTGGGTCAGCGCGCGTCAGTCTTAATTCTTTTTATTCTAAGTCAGCAGGAAAATGATGTAGTCATCATCGATCAACCGGAAGATGATCTTGATAATCAAACCATATACGAAGATGTTATAAAACTTATCCAGAAAATAAAATCCCGGACCCAATTCATTTTTGCCACCCATAATGCCAATATCCCGGTACTGGGCGATGCGGAACAGATTCATTCCTGCCGGTTTGCCGATGGTGAACTCACAATTGAGAGCGGGAGCATCGATTCCCCCACACTCCAAAAAGAAATTGTGAATATTATGGAAGGTGGCAAAGACGCCTTTGAAAAACGCAAGGAGATATACGAGATATGGAAACCGCTGAACTAATAGATATACTCGCTCGCGGCGAAGATAGCCGGCATCAATTTAAAGAAAATTTCTTTAATGCCGACTCACTGGCGGCGGAGATAGTTGCTTTATGCAATTCCAACGGTGGGATGATACTCATAGGAGTCAACGATTCGGGGGAAGTATCGGGTGTAACTTCCGAGGATATAGGGCGCCTGAACCAGTTAATCTCAAATGCCGCTTCTCAACTTGTCCGCCCCCCGGTGAACCCGGAAACAGAAAATATATCCCACCCAAACGGCCTGGTTATGATTGTCTCTTTACCATCGGGTATCAGTAAACCGTATATGGATAATAAGGGCAGCATATGGGTTAAAAGCGGAGCGGATAAACGAAAAGTCACCGCAAGGGAAGAAATGCAGCGGATGTTCCAGGCAGCCGGCCTCATTCACGGCGATGAAGTGCCGGCAAACGGGATTTCTGTGGCGGACCTGGATCAAATTTATTTTAAGGAGTTTTTTAAAAAAGAGTATGAAGAGACCCTGGATGAGCAAGAAAGTTCACTGCCTCAGCTTCTTCAAAATATGAACTTATGCAGGGATTCAGTCATGAATGTTGCCGGGGCCCTGCTTTTTGCAAAGCGACCGCAATTTCGTCTTCCTAACTTTATTGTAAAAGCCGTATGTTATCCCGGGAATACAATCAATGAAGACAACTACCTGGACAGCAGGGATATAACGGGGAAAATAGCGGATATTTTCCAGCAAACCATAAGCTTCATCAATACAAATATCAGGCACTCACAGGGAAGTAAATCCGTTAATTCCCTGGGTACACCCGGGATTCCTCGTATAGTTCTTGAAGAACTAATCGCCAATGCCTTGATTCACCGTGATTATTTCATATCTGCCCCGGTTCGTGTTTTTATTTTTTCCGACCGGGTTGAAATACTAAGCCCTGGACATTTACCCAATAACCTGACAATAGAAAATATCAAAAGCGGAAATTCAAATATCAGGAATCCCATTTTGGCTTCTTTTGCCGCCAAAACACTTCCCTACAGGGGGTTGGGTAATGGAATCCGGCGTGCGCTTAAAGCTTACCCGGATATCGAATTCTTTGATGAAAAAGATGGCAACCTTTTTAAAGTAATAATCAAAATACGAGATTAAGCCTGACCGGCAAAAGGAGTGAATATGATATTTTTTCAAATACCTTCAAACGGCGACAGGAATTACGGCTACCTGGTCGGCTGCGAGAAAACGAATAAAGCCGCGGTGGTGGACCCTTCCCCCGATCCCAAACCCTGCTATCAAAAAGCCCGGGAACTGGGTCTTACCGTGGAGTATGTTATTAATACCCATACCCACTCCGACCACACCGGCGGCAACCGGTTTTTCCAAAAGGAAACCAACGCCCGCCTGGTCACTCATAAATCCGCCAAAACCGGCGATGTAGGCGTGAATGACGGCGATACCCTCAACGTCGGCAAACTCACCCTTACTTTCTATCATACCCCCGGCCATACCCCGGAATCCATGTGCGTGCTGGCAGGAAATGAATTGATGACCGGCGATACGCTTTTCGTGGGAAAAGTCGGCGGTACGTCTACCCGTGATCAGGCCCTGGTAGAGTTTGACAGTTTGAAAAAACTCATGACCCTGGACCCAGGCATCCGCGTCTGGCCGGGCCATAACTACGGCGTCCGACCTTCCTCTACTATCGGCGAAGAGTTGAAAAGCAACCCCTTTATCCTCAGGCTCAACAGTTTCAACGATTTCTTTTGGTTAAAAGAAAACTGGGCCGCTTATAAACTGGAACACGGCATCGCCTGAAACCCAGGTTAATATAACGACTGTGAGTACGGTTTTGAATATGGAACAACAAGAACAAGAAACGCCATGGTATGAACAGTGGTTCGACGAAAATTACCTGGCCCTCTATCGCCACCGGGACCGCGGCGACGCCGAAGAACAGGTCCGCCTCATTATCGATACCCTGGGACTTTCCCCGGATACCGCCATCCTCGACCTGGCCTGCGGGGAAGGAAGATACACCGCCCTGTTTAACGAACTGGGCTACACCATTACCGGCCTGGACCTTTCCGAAACATTAATCGACTGCGGCAGGGAAAGATACACCGGCCTGGATTTGAGAGTAGGGGATATGCGCCGCATCCCCGGTACATTCGATCTTATCCTCTCCCTGTTTACCAGTTTCGGGTACTTCGACGCGGATGAAGAGAACGAAAAAGTACTGCATTCGGTCTATAACGCCTTAAACCCCGGCGGCGTTTTCTGGCTGGATTTTTTAAACGCCCAACAGGTGCGGGAACAACTGGCGCCCCGGAGCGCCTCCCAACTGACCCCCGAAATCCAGGTACTGGAAACCCGGAAAATTGAAAACGGCCGCATTATTAAAGATATTTATTTCAAAGACGATGACCGGGAAAAGTGCTACCGCGAATCCGTGCGCCTCTTTACCCGCCAACAGTTGGAAGACATGTTTCAGCGTACGGGATTCCATATACTAAAACTTTTCGGGGATTACAAGGGCCAACCGTGGGCGCCCCTTTCCCCGCGCACCATCCTGGTAGGGAGGAAAACAGCATGAACGTTACACATAACGATAATCAAATTTATAACGATAAAAAAACCATTGTCACCGGTCAGCAGATCGGCCTGTTGGGCGGTCCCCTTTATACTACATACAAAGTACTGGGCGCCGTGCACCTGGCCCGCCGGATCAATGGCGCCGCCATCTACTGGCTGGAAACCAACGACGCCGACTTCAACGAAATCAACCACATCGATTACCTCGATGACCAGGGCCAATTGAAAACCCTGACCTGGGATATCGACACCCATGGCTATGCCTGCGGTTACATCGAAGTGGACGAGACCCTGGAAAAACTCATTGAAACTTTTTTCTCAACCATCCGGCAAACTGAATTTACCCCGGGCCTTAAAAAAATGGCCCTGCATTGCTACCGCAAGGGCCGCACCCTGGCTGAGGCGTCCCAGGACCTGGCGGAAGAACTTTTCGGCCATCTTAAACCCCGGTTTTTTGTCCCCTTTGACAGGGACTTCAAAATCTTCAGCCAACCTATTTTACGAAAAGAAGCCGGCCGCACCCCTGACGGCCAACAGTGCAACTGCTTTTGTATGGTGGGAAAACAGCGCAAAGCCCTGTTCCGGAAGGACGCCTGTTTTCATACGCGGGATAAAATGACGGTGAACCTGGCCGCGTGCGAACTGTCGCCCAATGTCAAAACCCGCAGCGTATGCCAGGACGCTTTTTTTCACACCGACACGTATGTGGCCGGACCGGGCGAGATTAAGTACCTTGCCGAACTGGACCCGGTCTATCAGTTCCACGGCGTGAAAAAAGCGGCCGTCCAAGCCCGGATGTCCATTACCCTCATCGAACCTAAATTTAAACGGCTGCTGAAGAAAACAGGTTTCTCAGTGGAAGAAATTTTCCAATTCACCCGGGAAGAAGTACTTAAAAAAGCAATGGCCAGTGAAACCGGTTTGACTTTTAATGAAATTACCGACAACGCCAATACCCTGACCATGGAGTTCCTGGGAAAATTGCAGACCCTCGGCCTCAATGAATCGGAAATGAAACCGCTGCGGAAATTACTCCAGGAGGAAGTGAAAAAGACCATCGGCCAGGTGCGCTCCCGCGCCAAAGGCAAAGCCGGTCAAATACTGAAAGATGTCGCTTTTCTCTCGGATAACCTGAAACCCTTCGGGAAAAAACAGGAGCGGGTTTTCAATATATTTCATTACCTGAACCTTTTCGGCGGGAAAAAATTTATCGACTGGTTGTATGAACATTACGACCCGGCCCTGGAGATGTTGGAGATCGAAAATGACTGA
Source organism: Candidatus Aminicenantota bacterium (assembly GCA_026393835.1). Lineage (GTDB taxonomy): Bacteria > Acidobacteriota > Aminicenantia > UBA2199 > UBA2199 > JAKAGC01. The sequence goes on from JAPKZK010000153.1 coordinate 12,083, forward strand.
TATAAGCGATATAAGCGATATCGGCGATTTAAGCGATAAATGCGACCATATGTGCGACATGCATATATTGGCGGTGGGGGCGCACCCGGATGATTGCGAGATGTCCATCGGCGGCACGCTGTTGAAAATGAAAGCCCAGGGCTACCGGGTTGCCGTATGCGATTTAACCCGCGGCGAAGCCGGGACCTACGGTTCCGCCGTTACCCGTGAAAAAGAACTCCGGGAAGCCACGGCCATGCTGGGCCTGGACGCCCGCATTACCCTCGACCTCCCCGACGGCGGTATTCGCAATACCGAAGAGAACCGCTTGAAAGTCGTCGAAGTGATCCGGAAACTGCGGCCGGAACTGGTGTTTTCTTTCGCCGACAAACCCCTGCGGCACCCCGACCATTACCACTGCGGCAAGCTCGTGCAGGAATGTTGTTTCCTGGCCGGGCTGGAGAAAATTAAAACCCAATCCCCGGCATACCGGCCGGCGGGGTTTATCGGGTTCCCGGAGTTGGTTTTCGACAAACCCACCTTTGTCATCGATATCAGCGAATACTGGGAGAAACGCACGCAGGTAATTCGCTGTTACGATACCCAGGTGATCGCCCCGGGCGCGGATGACAGCCGGACCAAAACCTTAATCCGGTCCAACCGTTTCTGGGAGATGCAAGGGGCCCGGGCCGGCATGGCCGGCGCCCTGGTCCACGTCCGTTACGGCGAACCCTTTTTCAGCGATTACCCGCCCCAGGTGAAAGACCCACTGGAAGCGTTTAAAAACAAACTAAGGTAGGAGAAGGAGGGCGAAAATGAATATCGTCATATTATGTTACCACCGCATCGGCGGTTCCGGCGTGGTGGCTTATGAGATCGGCCGGGCAATGGCCGAAGAGAGGGGCCATACCGTCCATTTCATGGGGCTGGAGCCGCCCTTCCGGTTAAAGGACGACGACTCCGGCCGCATGCAATTTCACAAAGTCCAGGTTAAAGAATACCCCGTGTTCGATTACCAACCCTATGACCTGGCGCTGGCATCGCAGTTATCCATTCTCATCAAGCACTTCCGTATCGATGTGATCCACAGCCATTACGCCCTGCCCCATGCGGTTTCCGCCCTGCTGGCGCGGGATATTTCCGGTAAGAAATCCGTCCGCTGCGTTACCACACTGCACGGCACGGATATTACCGTGGTGGGGGCGCACCCCGGCATGATGGATATCACCCGCTATGCCATTGAAAAAAGCGACGTCGCCACGGCGGTGTCCAACAGCCTGGTGCGGGATTCGGAAATGGTCCTGGGGGTCACGCCGGGAAAGATTAAAACGGTATATAATTTTGTCAATCCCAAATTTTTTAATCCCTCCCTCAAACCGGGTGACTGCGAAAACGGGAAAAACAAAATCATTATTTTACATGTATCCAATTTACGGGCCGTCAAACGGCCGCTGGACGTAATCAAAATATTTCACGGCATTTATAAAGCCATGGAGGGGCGCCGGCCCGTGGAACTGCGGGTGGTGGGCGAAGGTCCCCTCCAGTACGAGATGATGGACGAAGTAGAGAAACTGGGCCTGGAATCGCATGTGCAGTTTTTAGGCGTGCGCAGCAATATCGGCGCGGTGATGGCCTGCTGCCAACTCTTGCTGCTGCCCAGCCAGCAGGAATCCTTCGGCCTGGCGGCGCTGGAAGCCATGGCCTGCGGCGTCCCCGTGGCGGCCAGCCGGGTGGGCGGACTGCCGGAAGTGATCGACGACGGCCGCTCCGGGGTCCTGTTTACCGTTGGCAATACCGATGAAGCCGCGGAAAAAGCAGTTAAACTGCTAAAAGACCGGGAATTATACGATGCGGTCCGGCTGGCCGGCATCGATACCGCACTGGAAAAATTCGCCATGAACAAAATCGTGGACCAATACGAAGCTCTGTATAGAGGAGATTCCCATTAAAGCATTAAAAACATTGATCCCCTATTTGAAAAAGCATTCCATGACGCTGGCGCTGGGATTTTTCTCCATGCTGGTGCAGAACTACTGTTACCTGGAAGTCCCCCTATATATGCGGATCATCCTGGATGAGATCGGCGGCAAGAACCGTAGGGTCGTGATTGTAGCCAACAGCCTGTATATTTTGCTCTATACCGTTATCCTGGCCGTTGCCCTGTTCCTGATGCGGAAACTCCTGATCGCCGTTTCCCGGAAAATCGAATACCAACTGCGGGAGAGAATATACCATAAACTCCTGTCCGTGGATTACCTTTTTTACCAGCAAAATGAGACCGGCGACCTCATTTCCCGGTGCACCAACGACCTTAACAGTGTGCGGACGCTGTTGGGCCCCGGGGTGATGTACATCCCCAATTCCCTCAGCCGGATGATCCTCTTTTTACCGGCGCTGATAGCGCTCAGCAGCTCATTGATGATGATATTGGGGGTCGTCATGGCGTTCCTGGTGATTCTCATCGTTACCCTGCTTCCCATGCTGCGGCCCCGTTACCGCCGCATCCAGGAAGCCATGGGAACCATGAACAACCGCGTGTGGCAGGTGATCTCCGGGATAGCCACCATTAAACGGTACAACACTGAAAAAATCGAAACCCGGCGCTTCAGGGATTTGAATGAAACGTATATTAAAAAACAAATGGCCGTGGTGAAACTGGAGGAGTTTTTATATCCCCTGTTTATTTTTATTTTCTCCATCATCGAATTGTTGATCCTCTGGATTGGGGGAAGGCAGGTGATTCGCGGACAAATGACCCTGGGTCAACTGCTGCAATTTAATATCATGGTCTCGAACCTCACCTTTCCCATCCTGGCGCTGGGCTGGATGATGGGCCTGGTGCAGCAGGGTATCAGCGCCATGGGGCGCATTAACTATATCCTGGATCAGTCCGCGGCGGGCGAGGACGGTAAAAAGAAGAAACCCCTATCGTCGGCGGAACCCGTGTTTGTCGCCCGGAATTTAACCTACCGCTACCCCGGGCATACCCGGGATGTGCTGAGAAACATCAACATTACCCTCTTGCCAGGGCAGACCGTGGGTATCACCGGCCAGGTGGGCAGCGGCAAATCCACCTTACTCAATATATTAACCGGTTTGCTCAGGCCCGGGCCCGGCCAGGTATTTATCGACGGCATGGATATTTGCGAGATCGATCCGCGGGATATTTACGGGAAAATAGCCGTCGTTTCCCAGGAGCCGTTTCTCTTTTCCAAAACCGTGGCGGAGAACATCGCTTTGGGGCCCTGGGAAATGTCCCCGGAGGCCGTGGAAAAAGCGGCCCAGGACGCTGAACTGTCGCAAGAGGTCCGGGGGTTCCACGACGGCTTTTCCCAGCTTGTGGGCGAGAGGGGCATTACCCTTTCCGGCGGGCAGAAGCAGCGTGTGGCCATCGCCCGCGCCCTGGGCAAATGCGCGCCGGTATTGGTAATGGATGATCCCCTCTCCAATGTGGATGCCCGCACCGAAGTGCACATCCTGCAAAACTTACAAAACCTACGTTGTTTTCGTACGTTGATTGTGATTTCGCACCGGATTTCCGTGCTGCGGTCCGCCGATGTTATTTACGTACTTAATGACGGCGAGATCGTGGAAAGCGGCCCGCATCGCTCCCTGGTCCGACGCAAAAACGGCCTTTACGCCCGCCTGGCCAAACTCCAGCAAATGGAAATGGAATTGGAAAAAGGAATCGCGTAATCATGGAAGAATTAGAGAAACCCGAAAAAAAAGATTGGCGATTGTTAAGACGGCTTTTGCCTTATCTAAAGGGACATTTCTTTTTAGCGGTTGTTTCGCTGGTCTTTATGTTGATTATGTACATTGGCGCGGTAATGCATCCTTACCTGGTGAAAGTGGGCATTGACCGGGATATCGCCAACCGTGACCCGGTTGGGTTGCAGCACACGGCGCTGTTGTTGTTGACGGTCCTGGCCGCCGCCTTTGTTTTCCAGGTATTGTTCAATTACGTCGTCCAGTATTTAGGCCAGCGCTTACTTTTCGATTTGCGGCTGGACCTCTTTAAGCACACCGTTTCTCTCTCCAGCGATTATTTTGATAGGACGCCGGTGGGCAAAACCTTGACCAATATCACGAACGATGTGGAAGCCATCCGGGAATTTATTTCCGAGGGGTTGGTCACGGTGGTGGGGGAATTGCTCAAGGTTTTTTTCATCCTGGGGGCAATGGCGCTCATCAATTATAAACTGGCTTTGCTGACTATTATCTTGATGCCCATATTCGTAGTAGTGACGATTTTTTTCAGGAAAAGCATCCGTATCGGGTACAGGGGCGTTCGTCACGCCAATGCCGAGATCAATACCATCCTGCAAGAATCCATCACGGGGATCCGGGAGATTATCCAGTTCAATTATAAAGAAAAAAGCAAAGAAAGTTTCGATCAGGCCAACACCCGGTACCTCGTTTCTTTTTTGAAAGTAGTCCATGCCTATGCCCTTTATTTCCCGGTCATCGAGGTAGTGGCCAATATCAGCATGGTGGTTGTCTTGTTTTTTGCCCATTCGGCGTTGGGGGTGTCCATACATGTAGGCGAGATATTCGCATTTTTTTCATACATCAATATGTTCTTCCGGCCTTTGCGCCAGTTAGCCGAGCAGTTCAACATATTCCAGGCGGCCATGGCCGCGGCCGAGCGAACCTTCAAACTCCTGGACGAACCCGTGACCGTCCGAAATTCCCCGGAACCCATACCGATTACCGGCGGTCTTAAAGGGAGAATAACCTTTAAAAACGTAGGTTTTGCTTACAAACCCGACACGCCGGTGCTGAAGGATGTATCTTTTGAAATAACCCCGGGTGAGAAAGTGGCGCTGGTGGGTTATACCGGCAGTGGGAAAACCACCATCATCAATCTTATTAGTCGGCTTTACGATATCCAGTCCGGGGAGATAGCCATCGATGGCGTCCCGGTTCAACGTTACGATATGACCCAGTTGCGGTTTCATATTGCCGCCGTTCCCCAGGACCCCTTTATATTTACCGGCACCGTGGCGGAGAATATTTCCCTGCATGACCCGGGGATAACGCAGGAGCAGGTTGTAGAGGCCTGTCGCCAGGTGAACGCCGATAAATTTATTGAAGATTTGCCTTTAAAGTATGATGAGCCGGTATTGGAAGAAGGCAAGCGGTTATCGGTAGGGCAGAAGCAGTTGCTTAGTTTTGCCCGTGGGGTAGTGCGGAAGCCGGACATCCTGGTGTTGGATGAGGCCACATCCAATATCGATTCCGAGACTGAGAAACTTATCGACGCCGCGTTGGAGAATTTATTAAGAGACCGTACGGCCATACTTATTGCGCACCGGTTGTCAACGATTCGCAAGGTGGACCGTATCCTGGTGTTTAATAAAGGGCGGTTGGTGGAGGAGGGGACGCACCGGGAGTTGTTGGAGAAGCAAGGGGTATACACCAAGCTTTACCAGACCCAGGCCTTTTCGTTGAATTGAAACCAGGGAACCTTTTTGAAAAAAGGTTCCCTGGACCCTCCAAAAACTTCTAAATAGTCAAAAGTTTTTTAGGGGTTTAAGGGGGCGATTTTTCAAAAAAGCCCCCTTTTTCCCAGTGAAAAAAATGAATAAGAAACTAAAATTAGGTATCAGCGCATGCTTGTTGGGGCATAAAGTCCGATACGACGGCGGTCATAAACTAGAGCCGCTGCTGGTGGAAACCCTGGGCCAATATGTCCAATTCGTACCCGTTTGCCCGGAAGTAGAAGCCGGGTTGACCGTTCCCAGGGAGCCGGCGCACCTGGAAGGTCCGCCCGGTTCCGCCCGCATGATAACCCAAAAAACCGGGAACGATATCACCGATCAAGTGCTTTCCGGGGTCCAAAAACGATTGGAGCAACTGTCAAAAGAGAATTTATGCGGTTTTGTCTTTAAAAGCAATTCCCCTTCCTGTGAAATCAAAGGGGGTATCTTTGCCCGCGCTTTCAGCGAATACTTTCCTCACATACCCACAGCAACCGAAAAAAATCTCAGGGATAAAGAGCGGCTGGGAAAATTCATCCAACGGGCATTGAAAATAAAGTCCTAAGGCCTTTCTCGGGGGCGTATCGAAATGTTACATATATCTCGTGCGGGGAGGGTTTATTATTAACCCTTTTGAGCCTTGTTTAAAGTGGAACAAAAAGATACACTAGTTGAGGGGACACCCCCGGCAGCCTTTATAATAGAGAATAACGAAAGAATTCCGACCAAAAATGTGTAACAAATAGATACATCATGGGGCAGGGGAATCAGCGCGGGATTCCTTGTTTTATTTTTATAAGTGGTGGGTTATAGTTCATTTCCAGGTTTTCTCGAGAAGTTGGCATGAAGATTGCTAATATATAGCAAAACTACTTAAGGGTAGTAAAGTGACAAAGTGACAGAGTGACATGGCTTTTCTCACCGGCCTGGGATTTAAGGGCTTCCGGGCACGGCCAAAATAAGTGGGAAGGGGTAGGAAAGGAAAGTGGGAAGAGATGGAGTGCGAGATCGGGGGCGTGTTTTGCTAGCGCCCCCATTCGCATTACCTCTTAATATGTTGGCAGTTCCAAATACCAATAAGATAAACCTATAATAAATTCGAAATCCGAAATTCGAAACCCGAAACAAATTCCAATGACCAAAAAATAAATGACCAAAACTTTAAATAAGGGGCAGGGAAAAAGGAAGCGAGGAAGAGCGGCAGAGCGGCAGAGCGGAAAAAACAGAAGAGTCCGTGTTCGTCCGTGGCCTTTTTTTGTTTTGAATTTTGAACTTTAGTCAAATAATTTCCTTTGCGCACCCTACACCAAAAGGTATGGGAACATTGCCTTGATATTTTGGGATTTTACCCCCAAGATTGCCTTGATTTTTTGGGACTTGTATACTATAATTGCCTTGACTTTTTGGATTTCAATGATAACGAAAACATGAGGAGCGCCTATGAAACGATCGATCGACGATGAATTGAAAAAATGGCAAGAGAGAAAAGAAAGAAAAGTCCTGTTACTTCGGGGCGCACGACAAATTGGTAAAACCTACTCTATCCGGAAATTAGCCGAATCGTTTGCTTATTTCCTGGAGGTTAATTTCGAGGAAAATCCCCACCTCTGCTCTTTTTTCAAAGATTCCTTAAACCCCCTGGAAATCAACGAAAGACTCTCTTTTTATTTTAATATCCCTATAAAACCCGGGCAAACGTTGGTGTTTTTCGACGAGATACAGGCCTGCCCGGAAGCCCTGCGGTCTTTGCGATTTTATTATGAAAAGATGCCCGCACTCCATGTAGCCGCGGCAGGGTCTTTATTAGAATTTGCCCTATCGGAAATACCTTCCTTTGGTGTAGGTAGAATCGAGTCCATGTATATGTATCCCATGACTTTTTTCGAATTTCTGGAGGCTTCCGGCAGCGGCATGCTCAATGAGGCGATTAAAGCCGCTTCTGTCGCCAACCCAATGGACCCGGTTATCCACAATAAAATCCTGGAGCGGCTCAAAATTTTCCTGGTTATCGGTGGCATGCCGCGAGTGGTAAATACATATATCCATGAACAAAACCTGGCTGCCTGCCAGGTCGAATTGGATAACCTATTGAACTCACTTTACGATGATTTTGCCAAATACAAGACCAAAGTGCCGGTTCTGCGACTGCAAGAGACCTTTAAATCCGTGGTATATCAAACCGGGAATAAATTCAAATACACCAGCATCCAGGAGGGCGTCGATACCCACCCTTACAAAGATGCGCTGGAATTATTGGTTAGGGCCGGGCTTGTTTACAAGGTTTTCCATAGTTCCGCGTCCGGTCTTCCGTTGGGAGGACAGATCACTTTAAAAAAATTCAAGACCCTTGTTTTCGATACCGGGATATTCCAGAGAGTACAGGGGTTGGATATATCGGAGCATATTATTTCGGATTTTTCAGCGTTGGTAAACAGGGGGAACCTGTGTGAACTTTTTACCGGATTGGAATTGATTGCCGGGCAAATACCCCGGCTTCGCCCGGAAATATATTACTGGCATCGCGAAGCGCGCGCCAGTAATGCGGAGGTAGATTATGTCATTTCCCACCACGGGCAGGTGATACCCATCGAAGTAAAATCCGGTTTAAAAGGGCAAATGCAAAGTCTTTACTTATTCCTTGAAGAAAAGAAACTGCCCCTGGGTTTGCGGGTGTCCAGTGAAAATTTTACCGCGTATGACAAAATCAAGACCATTCCCCTCTATGCAATTCCCCGGATTTACCATTTATCCTGAAAAAATGGTAGAACAAGAAGATAAGGGTTATAAATCTCCTTACCGGTTTATTATTTACTTCCATAGTTCATGTAAATGCCAACCTGTACCAAATCCCATTTTGCTTGCATTTATAGAAGGATAATGCGCGAAGAGTTCCAGTACTTTGCTCCTTAAATCATAATCAGGAGATATCATTTTTAATAAGTAATTTGTAATTGTAAAAACCGAAAATACTTTACTATTATCAATAGGAAAAGGTAATTGCCATTCTTCAATTTTATTCGGCATTAAAGGGCGTATCGCTAATATTCGGTTCCAAAAGCGCGCATGATGGGCGCAAATATTCCTGGTATATACAAGGCAGTGGAGCCAAGACCTCAAAATTTTGCAGTGGATGTTGAACTCCATTGAAATTTCTGCTTGATCATCATTTTTGAGTCCAGAAAAAAGTAATGATAGAGAACCGAATGACATTACTTCCACTAACATCCATAAAGGCAAGCCACGTGATTCTTTTTGGTATTCATGTTTAAAGTTCCGTATAAAAATTTCTTTGGACCTATCTATCTCAATCTGAACATGCGATAGCCACTGAGTATGATTAAAATATTTTGAAAAATTGGATTCTGAAAGGTATCCAAACGGGCCATATTGGCGAACTAAAAAATAAGCGATTCTTGTTCTTAGTGGGATCTCAATCCTGGAAACAGTGGTTAAATAGATATTTCTCAGGTCTCTATCAAAATTATACAACGTCTCGATATCCTCTATTTTTGTTTGGCCGCCATATCTACCTTGTTTAGATTGAAAAGGGAGGCCATATGTATTCAACCTGTAATAGCCGATCTTTTTAAGTAAAGCAATTGCATGATTTTTATCTGAAATTGCCAGGCCGGAGGCTTGAAGTAGATCCACCTGCTCCTGGTAGGTAAGGGGAAGTTCTAAATAGTTCATAAAATAAAAAACCCGCTAAGTTGCGCATTGTTAAGAGGCGTAGCGGGTATGTTGTCTATAATATAGTATAGATTTGTTGAAAAGTCAACTATTTTTTTTCGGCAATTATCCTTAAGACTGCCACCTGGTTTACACGTTATAAATTCGAATGTACCATTTTTATGTTCCATTTTGCCTTGAAGCCTTTGTAAAAATTTTAAGACATACTTTAACATAGGGGCAAAGAAATTTCAAGGTTTCATTTTGCCGGTAGCCCCATTTTTTTTTATGCATCCTCTTCGCCCCGGATATATTCAAGTACATCAGGCATGGGAGTATTTCTGAATACGCGCATAAAAATCCGTATCCTTATCGAAAATCTCAGCATCCCCTGGATTTATTACCCTCTCAAGGTGAAAAACATTGCCATGCTCCGGGGCTTTCAGAAAGGCGACCCCATCATACCCCAAATCAATATACCGGTGGAAGCCGGAAACCTTTCGATGCCATCCGGGAGCTTGTCTAAGAGCCCCAGGAATTATTCGCGGCCATCCGATATTTTTTTGGAGTAGCATAGAAATCACGCTGAACCGCCCGGAATTCTTTCCTGGCTTTAACGAATACTTTCGGGGTGTCCCGGAATTCGTTCGCGGTCTTTCAGAATCTTGTCGGGGGCTTCCGGGAATCGTTCGGCGTAGTTCAAATTCTTTTCGGGGTGGCCCAGAAATCATTCGGGGCCTTCCGGAATTTTTTCGGCGTGGTCCGGAAACCTGTCGGGGGGTCGCGGAAAGTTGTCGGGGGGTCGCGGCAACCTGTCGGGGGGTTGCGGCAAGTTGTCGGGGGGTTGCGGCAACCTGTCGGGGGGTCGCGGCAAGTTGTCGGGGGGTTCTGGAAAGTTGTCGGGGGGTCGCGGCAACCTGTCGGGGGGTTGCAGAATCTTGTCGGGGGGTCGCCGTAACCTGTCGGGGGGTTCCGGAATCTTGTCGGGGGGGCGCAGCTCTTCTTGTATGTCCCTTTATTCTTACCGATAGAGGGAGAAAAGATACCTGTTGGCAACAAAATTGTTGGGGATGAGGGGGCGTCTAATTCCCCTTAATATAAAAAACCGAAAAGCCAGAGAGGGATTTTATTACCGATACCGGTTTCGATTTCGTCCAACGCCAGGTAAGAATTCTCCTTATCTTTAATCTGATTGAATCCCTTTCCCTTTCCTCCTACCTCGAAAACGAATTTATCAGCCACCACAAAATCCCCCCTGTCGGCAACCGTCACTTTATGCCCGGCCATTAATGCATTAACAAAAAAATTCTCCCGGAGATTGCCTTTTTGAAGATTCTCCCGCGCGCCGATGGCATACATCAAATTGGTATCATTTAAAAATATCTTTTCGGGCTTTTCCATGGCACTCAGACTTTTACCTTTTTTCGATACGCTTAAAATAATCCCGGCGTTCTCGAGATATTTGAGATAATTCTTTAATGTTCGCTCATCCCCGATTTCCAGCAGCCGCTTGATATTTTTTAAATCCGGCATAAAAGGCACTGATTCGGCAATAAAAGAAATCAATTTTTTTATTTTCTTAATACCGGAACCGCTCAACCCCGGGAAAACCGCCGGCAAGTCGCTCTCTATCGTCGTATGTACATGCTGCTCCAGCGCGATATGAAAAAGGTCTTTATTTTCAAATTCCTTGAAATAAGGATAACAACCATATTCAAGATACCGGTTAAACAGGGGTAGGATTTTCGTATTCTTTTTTTCTATTTCTTCGACAATGTTGGCGGCAATGACCTGGCGCCTTTCCTGTTCCAGGATTTCCACCAGGGAATAAGCGTTCAGTCGTAGGTCAAGACTCAATTCGATAAATTCACGGAAAGACATACCGTACATGCGGTAGACGATGGCCCTCCGGCTGAGGTCGTGACTGCCTTTTTGTATTTCCATGGCCGAACTGCCGGAGGCGATTATCTTTAATTGGGGAAAAGTATCATTAATACTCTTTAATTCCCTGGACCATTCCGGGTATTTATGTATTTCATCGAAACAAATCAGTTTCCCGTTGTTTTTTACAAAACGATCGGCAATTTCGTACATCGAATGTTTACCTACCAGGAAATGATCCGCCTGGATGTAAATGGCATCCTTGTTGAACCGGTCTCCGCCGATGAATTTTAGCAGGTACTGGATAATGGCAGTGGTTTTTCCAACACCGCGGGGGCCGGTGATAATGGAAAACCGGTTTTCCAGCGGGTATTTTCCCATGAAATACCGTTGATAATTCCTGTTGTAGTTTAAAATGAAATGCTGACTTAAATCATAGAGTTCATCGATCATGGCGCGGACCTCCTTACGATCGGAATGCATTCCTATTATATCCCACTCTTGATCGGAATGCAATACTATTTACTTAACCTCATGATGCGTTTCTTGCATGTACTTTAAATCTTTTGAGTATTTTTACCTATTGACTTTTGAGTAGTTCTACTCCTGATTTTTGAGTAGTTCTACCTCTTGCTTTTCCTGTGCACCTCTGTTAATGATATATTTGTACATTTTTGTACATGTAGTTTCAAAATAGTATGAGAGAAAGGAGGATTTTAACATGATTAAAAAAAAAGACACATTAAACTTGGATACCAATGTAATCAGGGAAATCGTTGAAAAATCGTTTAGTAAGGCCGCGGTGGATAAAGACCTGGAATCCATAAGGAGCCTTAAGGACATAGATTTGAAGGAGATCGTGGAAAGCGCTTTTACCAAAGCGGCAGTGGATAAAGACCTGCCTGATGCCAGGATGTCGGAAAGATTGAATACCGGCGTTGTAAGGGACATCGTAGAAAAAGCCTTTACTAAAGCGGCAGTGGATAAAGACCTGGGCGCGATTAATAAACTAACCGAAAAAGATTTTAAAAAAATATCCGAGGCCGCATTTATCAAAGCGGCAGTGGATAAAGACTTAACTTAGCAGCCAGGTCCACGTAATGACGATACCTGCAATAAAACAGCAAGGGGGGCTGAGACCCGGCCCACTGCCGGACCATGTGTTCCCGGCGCTGAATCCGTATACCCGCATACGGCAAAATGAAGCGGGCTATTATCTATCCAGCCAACTCCACCGTCTCAAGGTACAATTGAGCCGCCAACAAGCCGGGGCCCTGACTTCTTTCGATGGCCGGCAATCCCTGGGGAAGATACTGGAACTTTTCGACCCCCCATCGCGGCCCAACCTGGCCGCTTTCCTACTGAACCTCCAGTCCTACCGGTATGTAGACTGCTTCGACCGCCCCAACCCGGCGGGTCCGGTGATTCTCCCGGAAAACCCCTCCCCCCGCTTGCAAGAAGTGCACCTGGATATCACCTCCAGGTGCAACCTCCAATGCCGGCACTGCTACCAGGACCCCTACCTGGGGGAAAACCTCAAGGGCAAAGAACTGGAAACAAATGAATGGCGTCTGCTCCTGGATCAACTCCAGGACCTCAATGTAGACCGGGTAAATATTTCCGGCGGGGAACCCCTATTATTAAAGGACCTCCTGGAAATCATTACCTCCATATTTTCCCGGGGACTCAAGCTTTCCAGTATTTTTACCAACGGGATATTGCCTTTAGAACCGCTCTTCGATTATTTCCAACAGCAACCCTACCCGGTCGATTTTTCGGTCAGCCTCGATGGCCCGACCCCCGCTTCCCATGAAGCCATCCGTGGTAAAAATACCTTTGCGGCAACCATGAACACCATCGATACCCTGGTAAAGCACGTGCAAAATGACCCACTGAAACGGTACAGTTTCGATATCAATACCTGTGTATTCAACACCAACCTCTTCCTGCTGGGGGATATGTACCGGTTCATCAAACAAAAAGGAGTACCCCGCTGGCGAATCAGCCTGCCCCGGGATGAAGGTTCCTTTATCCGAAACAGCGGCAAATTGCAAGCGCCGCTCCCGGGGGTTTTCGACGTGTACCGGCGGCTTATCCACTCCTACCTTGAAGACTTTGAACGCCTGGGAGTCGATCAGGTCCCCTATCTCCAGGTGGAATCCATTTTCAGGACTTCCATGTTGACCGGGAAAGAGGTGGTAATATTTACCCCACGGTCGTCATGCTGCGAATACAAACGGTATGGACTGGCCGTAAAGCCCAATGGAGATGTATTAAGCTGTACATCGTTTCATTCGCTGAAGCTGAGCAATATCCGCCGGCAAAATTTGCGGGAAATCTGGTACAATGAAGATAACCAGTACCTGAAACGCCTGCCCATACAGGATATCCATGAATGCGCCGGCTGTGAGCTCCTTAAATACTGCGGGACCGGCTGCCGGTCCAATGCCCTGGACCGGGTCGGCAGCATAACTGCCAAAGACGAACTGGCCTGCCGGATATATGAATTCTTTGCCCGGGAAATCCTGCCGATTATCCAACGCCGGGGAGTGAAATGCATCGATGCGTAAACCGATGCGCCTGATGCTCTGCCAACTGGGGGTGCAATACCGGTCCTTCGGCTCCGGACAACCCCATTTAAGCGTACCCCTGGCCCTGGGCTACCTGGTATCGGGCCTGGATGCCGCGGGACTGTTGCAGTCCTGTAGGGTTAAGATCCTGGGGCCGGATTTTTCTCTTTATGCCGCGGATGCCGCCATTATCAGCGAAATTCTCAAATACCGGCCCGCTGTGGTGGGATTCTCCTGTTACTGCTGGAATATCCGGCGCACCCTGTTCATCGCATCCGGTTTAAAGGCCCAACAGCCCGATATATTCATCGTGCTGGGCGGACCGGAAGCCACGGAAAACTCCGGCGATATCCTTTCGAAACACCCCTATATTTCCGCGGTGGTAAGGGGAGAAGGCGAAGAAGCTTTCCCCCGTTTAATCGCCAGACTCCTGGAAGACAACTTACCGGTGGGAATACCCGGATTAAGCATCCGTCTCCCGGACGCGGTGCACCATTCGCCCCAACTGGCGTATGTGACCGATATCGGCCGCTATCCCTCGCCCTATGAAAAAGGTTACCTGGACATCGGCCGGTATGGCAGTTTAAACATAGAGACCGTCCGGGGCTGCATATTTCACTGCGACTATTGCTACTACCCCAAGCAGTTTACCCGGATCCGCGCCTTTGACCTGGACCGGCTCAAACGGGAAGTGAAATTGGCGGCAAAAGCAGGAATTAGCAAGGGGTATCTCATGGACCCCGTATTCAATCTCCCCGGGCGGGTGGGCCCACTTTGCCGGGCCATTGCCGACGGGAATGAGCAAGGGCAAATCTCTTTCCAGACCGAAGCCCGGGCCGAATTGATCCGCCGGGAAACCGCGGAATTATTTTACCTGGCCAATATCCGCAGCGTGGAAATAGGATTGCAAACCACCAACCGGGCCGCCCTCCGTCATATTAACCGCACCTTTTCGCCCGGTTCTTTTTCCCGGGCCGTGGAAACCCTGCAAAAAGCCGGGATTCATGTCCGGGTCGGAATTATTACCGGCCTGCCCGGCGACAGGATCATCGATGTGGAACATACCCTGGATTTCCTCATGGAACTGGGCATCGAAGATATTCAATGTTTTCTATTGCAAGTGCTGCCCGGCACGCGCCTGCGCGCCAGGGCGGGAGAACTGGGACTGGTTTACATGCCCGAACCCCCCTATTATATCATACAAAACCGGGAACTCTCCGAAGAAGAAATCCACCTGGTTTATTCCTATGCCCGGAAACGAATCCGTTTGCTGAGCCACAAGGAACCCTATTCGCCGGACCTGACCATGGGCCGCGCCGAAGTCGGCTTATACGGCGTAAACAGCATAAGCAGCCGAATCGACGACAGCGGCGGGGGTGGTTAGTGGACAGCGGCCATCCCGGTTTTATTTCCAGTGTGAACCTGCGCCTGACCCGGGAAACCCCACCCGGGGCGGTAGACGATATCTTGGCCCGCCTGGCGGCCCGGGCGACTTATAAACTGGCTTTCCGGTTTTACGGACTGGAAAATCAAGACCTGGCCCAGTCCCTTTTGACCCGGTACTGCGCCGTCAGCCCTTACTCAATACTGGACCTGGCATTGGAAACGGCAGAGCCGCGGGAAGCCCGCGCCTGGATAGAGCTAACCGGCAAGCTTGCGCCGGCGCCATTGCCGCCCTTTGAGCTCCCGGCCAGGTACCTGCGTGCGCCGGAAGTCGATATATCGGGGCAACTGACGGCTCTTATTTTGTGCCCATGGAAAGCGGCGCCCGGGATGAAGTCCTTATCCCTTCCCGCATATGCGAGGCGCTGGGCGCTGGTGGAGGGAACGGCCCGGGACGTGGGGGCGGCGGTGCAGGCCGTTGAATACTGCCGCTGGGCGGATGGGATCCTGGTAAGAAACCGGGATATGGGAAATGAAGAGGCCCTTTTTTTTCTACTATATCTTTATTTCATGTTTGGGACCCCGGTCAACTTACATTTTGAGAATCCCTTGTGGGAAAGCATTTATCGAACTTGCCTGAGACGGGAACCATTGGACCCGATCGCTTTACCCGAAAACCGGCTGCACTATACCGATGCCACGGGACTGCGGTTAATACCGAAACCGCCGGTAATGGACCGGCCGGCCCTGGAAAAAATATACGGGGGCCTTATCTCCATACTGGCCAAAGCGCTGGAGTCCCGGGTCGTGGAAAGCCCGGGAAACCGGGTCGGGAATATACAAGAAAAGGCATGAAAAGAATCCTGTTGATATTTCCACCCCAGGCAGACCCCACCATGCCGGCCCAGCCCCTGGCGGCGCTGCAAGGGTATCTAAAACAGCAGTTCCGGGACCTGGAAATACGCGTGGTGGACGCCAATGTGGAAGCATATGATTATATCCTCAGGGGAACGCACCTGGCCGGTCTTTATGAGCAGGTACAAAAGAACCGGCGGCGACTGGAAAAATATGGTTTGAACGGACAGGAGGATTATTACCGGGCATTGGGCCGGGTAGAGGCGTCCGGCCCCCATGTCATTGCGGCCGTCGATTGGGCCAAAAAAATCCTGAGAGATAAGACGGCCTTTTATGATCATGAAAATTACTATTTTGCTTCTTCAATTGTAACCAGGGCCCTGCAACTGGTATCGGCGGCCCATTATCCTGCTTCGCTGGACATTGGGGGTTTTAGTATACCCTATGGCATCGACCGCCTGGTAGATATCCTGGCCGCGGCAAAAACGCAAAACCGCTACCTCGACCCATTCCTAACATACTACCGGGACCGGTTGTACCCCGAGGTGGAATCCTTTTCGCCGGATATGATCGGCATATCCATGTCATATCCCAGCCAGGTGCACCAGTCTTTCATCCTGGCCCGGGAGTTCCGGGGGCGATACCGGCAAACGCCGTGTATTATCGGGGGCTCGATGATCCCCGTGATGAAGGAAGGACTGCCGGCGGCGGAACCCCTGTTTAAATGGGTAACGGCATTTGTTACCCATGAAGGCGAAATCACCCTGGCCGGCCTGATCCGGGAATGGCGCCGCGGCGGCGACCTGGCCCGGGCGCCCGGTATCATTTACCTGGACGGCGGCGGTAAGGTCCGGGAAACCGCGCCCCAATATCCCCCTGACCTCGACCTATTACCGCTTCCTGATTTTACCGGGTATCCATTGCATTTATACCTATCGGGACAAACCGTGCTGCCATACTCACTGGGAAGGGGTTGTTACTGGGGAAAATGCGCATTCTGCTGCCAGGATATCCTGTCCAGGGCCCATCCCAGGAAAAAATCACCCCATACCGTCAGCCGCCAGTTGAGATTGTTGAAAGAACAATATCCCTTTAGCCACCTTTACATTAGCGATGAAGGTTTCGATGCCGAAACCCTGGCCACCCTGGGCGATATTATCGCGGGGGAAAGGTTAGGAATCCGCTGGTGTTCCGATGCGCGGCTCGAGACTTCCTGGCAGCCGCAAACCTTTGCCAGGGCCGCCAGGGGGGGATGTGTAAAATTATGGTTCGGCCTGGAAAGTTTCAACCAACGGATCCTGGACAAAATCGGGAAAGGAATCCGCCAGTCCGCGGTTTCAGCCATTATCCGGGACTGTCGCCGCGCCGGCATACTGGTGCATCTTTACTGCATGTTTAGTTTCCCCGGGGAGACGCGGGAAGAAGCCTGCGCAACGTTAAGGTTTTTATTGGAAAATCGTTCCATAATCGATACGGCGGCCTTCAACGTTTTTCGGCTGCACCGATATTCCGCCCTGTACAGGCATCCGGACCGATATCCCATCAAACTATTATCGCCAGGCCCGGAACAGGAATTTCCCAAGGATTTTCCCTATGAAACCACCGCCGGCATGACGGCGGAAGAGGCCCGGAGATTTTGTTATATTCTCCGGGAGCACCCGGCGGTGCAGCCATTTATGGCGCCTTATGTACTTAGTAAAGCCCATATCCTGCTATTGGCGGCCCGTAACCCCGGATACCGCGACGCCATATTGCAAATGGCCCAGGCCATTAAAGATAGACCCGCAGGGTATTTGCCCCCCGCGGCAGGCAATAAGAGCAAAAGTATACGAAAACGTGCCCCCTACCCGGGCAAGATCAATATCTGCCGTTTTCTTTGCGATCCATTTGCCGGGGGAAAGGAAGAAACCGGGGGGGAGACCACCGGTCAAACGCCCGTAGATATATTGTATATCCCCTGGCAGGACCGGCACTTTGCTTTGCCCGGCGCTAAAATTACATTCCCCCGGTGAAAAAAAGATAAAGAGTTTTTTGAACTCTATTGCATCTATCTCCAATTTTCCCTATAATATTTTGAAGGCAAAATGAATTTGCCTACCACTCGAGAAAAACATGAAACGATATATGAACAAAAGCCCTGAAGAAGTTATGAAAATGGTCACCAGTGAACTCATCACCCGGGGAATAAAACTGGGCAGGAAAAAGAAACGCACCCTCTATATCCATAAACGCGCCTCAGACCCGGGAGTAAGTTTCGAAGATTTAAACCCCCTGACCCCGGGGGGCAAAGAACGCCTTGATAAATTTTTGACCCCCATCAAACGTATCTATACCATATCCGGCCTGGGTTCCCCCGAAGAAAAAAACACCCTCAGTTGGAGAAAAGTTAACCTCCCCTTCGGGAGACGTATTTGTGTCGCTTTCCAGTTGATTATATCCTTATTTTTAAAAGGCACACCCTTCAAAAACCGTCTATATCGCAGGATGGGCGTTCACATCGGCAAAAATACCGAGATTATGCAAATGGCCTGGTTGGATCACTTCCGGCCTGAACTCATTTTTATCGGCGATAACACCCTATTAGGGGCTTTCACCCGCCTGACCGTTCACGGCTACGACGGAAACGGGAAATTCCGCTACGGCCTGATCGAAATCGGGTCCGACTGCCTCCTCGCCAGCGGTTCCGGCACAGGGCCCATCAAGATCGAAGACAATGTCCGCACCCTCCCCAATACGACCCTGTCTCCTTATTTACTCCGGATCAGACGGGGCTCGATAGTGGGGTGGAACCCCCCCGCGGTTAAAACCAGCGACCAGGAACACGATTGAAAAAGGGTTTCCGGGGTCACGGATTTTCTAAAACTTTTGTTAGAAGGAGATTTAAACATGAAATCAAGAATAAGCGCTCTATGGTGCAGCATTCTATTGATCGCATCGGTCCTTCCGGCCGGCGACGCCCAACGTCGCCCCATGACCGCGGACGATGCCCTTAATATCGTCCAGGTGGCCGACGCCATGATTACTCCCGACGGCCAATGGGCCTTTTTCTCAAAATCCGAACTGGATTGGGAAAAAAACAAATGGGAGAAAAAATACTACATTATATCCGCCGACGGCGGCGAAGCCTTCCAATATATCGGCAAAGACGGCGGAAGCAATTTCCAATTCTCCCCCGACGGCAAATATATGGCTTTTTCCAGGGACCAGGAAGAAAAACAACAAATCTTCCTCATGCGTACCCACGGCGGCGAAGCCGTCCGCTTAACCGAACATAAAACCGGCGTTTCCCTTTTCAAATGGGCCAAAGACTCCCGGAAAATCTTTTTTGCGGCCGATGAACCCCGCGGCGAAAAAGAAGAAAAAGAATATAAAAACGGCGACGACGTCTTTATGGTGGATGAAGGCCCCAACGGCCAAAACGAAGGCCGCTGGAACAACATCTGGCTGTTCGACCTGGAAACCAAAACCGAAACGAAACTTACCACCGAAAATTTTATCGTTTCCCACCTGGATGCAGCGCCCGATTCTAAAACCATCCTCTTCACGGCCCGTTATGAAAACCGCAGGAACAATATGAATTTATCGGAAATACATATCCTGGACGTGGAGAACAAAAAAATCCGGCGTTTGACCGACAACAGCGCGCCGGAACAGGATCCCCTCTGGTCCCCGGACGGTAAACAGATCATATTTATGGCGCCCGACGGTAATGGTTGGCCCAATAAAAATGCAAAGATATATCTAATGAACCCGGAAACCAAAGAATATCGACCGGTTTCCCTGCAATTTGAAGGAAGCATCCAGGGCGTTTTCTGGGATAGCGACGGTAAAAGCATTTATTTCAGCGGCCAGCAGGGTACGGATACAAACCTTTTCCAGTTGGATCTCGTCTCCGGCAAATGCAAGAAGTTGACCGATTATAAAGGGACTTTCGAGGTCCATGCCATGTCCGGCGACCGCAAACGAATGGTCTATAGTTTCGGCGATTATAAAACCCCGGTGGATATATACGCATCCGGCGTAAAAAAATTCAAACCCGTGCGTCTCACCGACGCCAACCCATGGGTTCGTGAAGAAATAGCCCTGGCCGAAATGCAGCTTATCCAGTGGCAAAGCGTCAACGATTTCCGGATCGAAGGACTTTTGCACCTGCCGCCGGGGTATAAGAAAGACCGGCCGCTGCCGTTGATCGTTAATATTCACGGCGGACCGGCAGGAAGTTTTACCAACCAGTTTCGCGCCATGTACCACGTCTATGCCGGGTTGGGATATGCACAGCTTTCGCCCAATGTACGGGGCAGCGACGGGTACACCGATGAACTTCGCCTGGGCAATACCATCGAAAAAAACGACGGCGTCGGCCAAGGCGATTACCGGGATATTATCAGCGGAGTGGACACAATGATCGCCGAAGGGTATGCCGATAAAGATCGGTTGGGACTCCGCGGATGGAGTTACGGCGGTATCCTGGGGGGCTGGACCATTACCCGGACGAACAGGTTCAAAGCCGCTTCCCTGGGGGCCGGAGTTTACGACTGGACCTCCGAATACGGACCCGGTTTCAATTACGATATCCGATTGTGGCATATCGGCGGCACGCCCTGGGATAACCCCGAAGGATACCGTCAACAATCGCCCCTATCCCATGTGAAAAATGTAACCACCCCCACCCTGCTGCTTCACGGCATGAACGATACCACGGATACAGAACCCCAGAGTATGACGTTCTTTACGGCGTTAAAGGACCAGGGGAAAACAGTACGTTATATCCGCTTCCCCAGGGAAAAGCACGTCTTCCGCGAACCCCGTCACCAGCGGGCGCAGAATATCGAAGAAATCCGTTGGATGCAAAAATATATCATGGGAACCGAATGGGCGACGCCGGAACGGCCCGGGAAAAAAGACGACAGCAATAAAGAAATAAAAGAAATACCAAAATAAGGAGTTTAACCATGAATGAAATGAGAATATACTTTCCCGGGGGAAAGAAGGTTTACGCCGATTATAAAGGATTTACCCACAAAACGGATCAGCCCGTTCACGCCGAAGGAGAGGGCAGCGCGCCTTCGCCTTTCGAGCTTTTCCTGGCTTCCCTGGGAACCTGCGCCGGGTTTTATGTACTGGGATTCTGCCGGAACCGGGGCATCGATACCCAGGGGATCGAACTGGTTCAAAGTCTCGAAGTGGACCCGGAAACCCGGATGGCGGCAAAAGTGAACCTGGAAATAAAATTACCCCCGTCTTTCCCGGAAAAATACAAGAGCGCCGTGATACAATCGGCCGGCCTGTGCGCTGTTAAAAAGCATATGGAAAAACCGCCGCAGTTTAATATTACCACTGTATAAAATAGGCTGGAGATTATGTGGTGACTGAAGCGCAAGTTCTTTACGGTCCCGCCGGGTGGAGCTATAAAGACTGGTACGGCACGGTTTACCCCGAGGAAAAACCGAAAAACTTCGACGCCCTGCGCTGGATAGCGGAAACGTTCGATTTCGTGGAAGTCAACACCTCCTTCTACCACATTCCCTCCCAAAAACTCACTTCCGGCTGGGTGCAAAAAACCCGGGACCGGGAACACTTTAAATTCTGGGTTAAGGTCTATCAAAATTTCACCCACAAGTTGACGCTGGTAAAGGACGAAGTGGAACCTTTTAAAAAATCCCTGGAGCCCCTGGTAAAAGCCTCGAAACTGGAAGGCCTGCTGGCGCAGTTTCCCTATTCCTTTAAATTGAATTCCGAAAATTTAAACTACCTGCTGACGTTGCCCAGGGCCTTTGGAGAGTATCCCCTGGCCATCGAATTCCGGCATAACTCCTGGAATCGCCGGGAAGTGTTTGATGCGCTTCGTGAGCATCATATGATCTGGGTGAATATCGACCAGCCCGTGATTTCCCAGTCTTTGCCGTTAACCGCCGCGGTCACGGATGAGGGGGTTTCCTATGTACGATTGCACGGCCGGAATTACCAATCCTGGTTTTCCGATGAGGGCAGGGATGCCAGGTATGATTACGATTACCGGGCGTTGGAATTAAATCAAATAGCCGAAACCGTCAAAAAGTTGGCCCAATTGGCAAAAAAGATTTTCATTTCCGGCAACAACCATTACAAAGGCAGCGCAGTGAAAAACCTCAAAGAATTAAAAAAATTGCTAACTGATCCTGGAATACTCCACAGAGAAGATGGATAGGGGCGGGTAAAAAAACTCTGTCAAGCAAGCGGTTTTTAATTTCAATAACTGCTCAGGGAGTGGGTCCAGGTGTGGTCCGGGGCGCTGACGACAAAGGAATAAAGGGAAGCCGTATACCCTTCGCCGGGCCAGGGGTCCATATATTTAAGGTACGAACCGTTGCCGGTATAACCGTACCCCACCAGGAAATGACCGCCCCCGGAAGACCACCCGAAACGCATCACAAAGGGCATACCACTATCCAGGTTGGCAACGCAGGCGTCCCAGCTCAACGTGGCCTGGACCCCCACACTGCTTATTCCCCAATTGGCTAATATTCCCTGGACGGACCCGTCGGTCCCATATAAGTAATTGGGTTTGTTGCATCCCTTTACTTTATGATTGTAATCATAGGGCCCATCGCAGCACCGGGTGGTGTTCCAGGCATAATTGGCAATCTGGCACTGGCTGGGAAACTGGTTGTAATAGTAAAGTACAGCCTGGCTGCTGCCGGCCCAACACCACTCATCGTACTCCTGGGACACTTCCGGTACGGCAAGTGTCACATTACCTATCGGCAGAAAATTTGCACCCAACATACCGAATACGATAAATACAATACCGATCATTAATAAAATTTTTTTCTTAGTCATGGTAACCTCCTTTTTAAAGTTCTTTCTGCTCATACAACACCATTTTTTTTATCTACATCTTTATACTGCCTTATTTTTCCGCCGGGCTGAGTTGGGATATAGAAGTAGCTTCCATGTGCTTCCATGTGAAGCCGCCGCTATTAAATTGTTAATTGTTAATGGTCGATCGTTAATTATTAATTGTTAATTATTGGTACGTGGTCAGGGTATGGGTCCAAATATGGTCCGGGGCGCTGACGACCCAGGAAAAAAGGGAAGTCGTATACCCTTCCCCGGGCCAGGGGTCCATGTATTGAAGATATGAACCGGCAGTGATGTACCCGTACGTTACCAGGAAATGGCCACCTCCGCCCTGGAGCCAGCCGAAGCGCATGAAAAAGGGAAATCCATTATCCAGTTCGGAAACAGTGTCGGCCCAACTCAGCGGGGCCTCGATACCGGTGCTGCTCACACCCCAATTGGCCAGTATATTTTGTACTGACCCGGCGGAACCCCACAGGTAATTGATTTTGTTACATCCTTTGGCTGCATTATTAAAACCATAGAAAGCGCCGCAGCATTTGTTGGTCCTCCAGGCAAAATTGGCAATCTGGCACTGGCTGGGGGGCTGATTGTAATAGTTGAGCGCCGCCTGGCTGGTGCCGGCCCAACACCACAAACTGTACTCCTGGATCCTCTCAGGTACGGCCAATGTGACATCGCCCACCAACAAGGAACCGGTCCCAAACAAACTTAAAATCATAAATACGATACTCATCCGCGCTAAAATGTTTTTCCTATTCATGGTAATCTCCCTATTAAGGTTACTTTTGTTCATACCCTATGAACGTTTTCACATTGTTATCGACGATTTCCTTGAGCGACGTTATAAATTCCGAATTGTACATAACAGTCTGGGGATCGAACTGACCGGTAATCCCCAACGCCACCCTGGAAGAGGTGAGGGGCACAAACCCGGGTTCATGCTCATCACTGGCCCTGGAAATCTCGACAAAATCCGCCCTGGCCTGGTAAATTCTTATAAAACGATGTGTGTACCCGTCGGCCTGCGGCCATTTTTCCATTACCTTACTCATTTCCACTGCCAGGGTGGACCCGCCCATGGATACAGCGGTCCATTGCCCATTCACCTGCTGGACGGTTATAAGCGCCGCCGGCTGCTCATTGGAAACCACCACGAACCGCCACACGCCGGTGGGAACGATAATGGAACCGATATGCGAACGCTTCATGAGTTCCGCGGGGGATGCGGTATACACCTGGAAACCACTTTGCAATTTGGCATTTACCAACCCGGTTTGACCGGGAACCGGCGAAGGAAACTCGGTGATCCCTTTCTCCGCTGCCTGTATGGCTCCCATCGGCGCTACTTCCTCCGCCGCTAAACCGAGACAAAAGAAAACGAACAAAAAAACAAGGGGCATCATTAATGTAAAATGTCTTCTCATGAAAGACCTCCTTTTTATTTTTGATTTTTTTAGCTGCCAGTTAAACGCGACGACATGGAATGCCTGGAATTTTTAACGCTCAGAAATATGTGAATGAAGGAGACTTATTTTTTAAGAAGGTATTTTACCACATCCCCCGGGAAACTGCAAATATTTTTATAAAATTGTTGTTATATATACAACCATAGTGAAAAACGTACAACTAAAGTTGTACGTTTTAAGGGAAAAATTATCCTACCAAAAATACAACTTTCGATGTATTGACTTTTCTTAATTTTATTTTTTCACTCGTTCGATATAGCTGCCGTCGCGGGTGTCCACTTTGATGACATTGCCCGTTTCGATAAAGGAGGGGACCATGACCTCCATACCGTTATCCAACCTGGCGGGTTTGTAAGAGGCCTGGACCGTGGCGCCTTTGAGGGTGGTTTCCGCTTCGGTTACCTCGAACTCCATGGCCAGGGGGGGCGTCAAATTCATGGGCGTGTTCCGATATGACTCCAGGGTGTAAATGGCCCCGTCTTGTAAATAGTAAACGGCGTCGCCCAAGAAATCTTTACTGAGGCTGATCTGGTCGAAGGTCTCATTGTCCATGAAAATGTAATTGTCTTCATCCTGGTAGGAATAAGTTAATTCACTTGAATCCAGGACCACCTTCTCGACGGTCTCGGACGGCCGGAACCGGTAATTCCTTACAGACGAGTCGTTCAAGTCCCTGAGCTTGGTCTGTACAACGGCAATACCTTTGCCGGGAGTAACATGGTCCATTTCGTCTACACGGTACAACTTCTCATTTAAAAGTATGATGATTCCTTTCCGGATCTGTGTCGCTTTAATCATAGTTTCCTCCATAGATAAATTTATTCATTTGGCTCCTGTCGTTTGTTCGTACGTAAATCATTTCATTTCTTGCTTTTCGTAAAAAAAAGTAATTGTCCCCGGCTTGCCCGGCGCTGAAAATACTGCCCCTGATATTGCCTTCTTTAAAGTTGACCATGAATGTTTTTTCGATATACTGTTTGAATATGAAGTAAAAGGCGGCGCAAAATTTTTCTTCATCCCAGGCGGATTTCCATGCCAGGAAGTGGGATGGGGATTTTCGATAGATATTAAACGTATCGCCCCCCCAGCCATTGGCAAAATCCATGTACTTGTTGGCGTTTTTTGCCATCAACAGTACGTTTAAGTAGTATTCGCCGACGACGCCCGAATGATAAAGCTCGTAACCTTCGGGACGGTATTGCACGGTCACGGGAATGGGCTTCTCTCGTTTTATATATTTTTCCGGGTGCAGGATTTGTTCGCTGGAATCAGGGGGCGAGGCCAATATATTATTGAGGCCGTTCCATTTCTTCTTGTTAAAAACAGCGATCACGAACCGTAAGCCGTCGATGTATGGCATGGTGAATCGATGCTTGACGATGTCGGCGGTTTTGTATAACTGGGTGGAGTTTCCCAGCGGGGAAAAGGAAAGCAGCGGGTCGGAATTATAGGTGGAAGTCATCAGCTCGGGGTTAAAACCGTTGAATAAAAGCGCCGTGAAAGCGGCGTCCCCTTCGACGGCCGATAGTATGGCCAGTCCCCGGTCATCATAATCGGGATATTTTCCCAGCAGCGCCCCCAGATCGAAATGGGCGTCCAGGGCGGCATGTCTTAATTCATGCACCATGATCATGGCATTCATCATATCGATGGCCTGGTAATCTTTCAACGCGATGAGTTCTTTGGTTTTTTCATTATACTGGGCGCCGGCGCTCGCAGTCAGGATTTTCTTGTGGAGTTTTTTTATGTCGATGGGTTGGTCGCCGAAACCCATCAGGCGAATAAACACTTCCTCTTTTTCGGCCCATTCGGCGGGGTATTCTTTTTCTACCCGGGCGGCGATATATTTTCTTAGCAGGTTTTTACCGAGATATTTGATGGGGATATCGGTTTTATAATCCAGGTTGCCCAGCGCCGCCACCCGCCGTTTTACTTCCTGGATGGTCAGGCCGTCCTGTTGGGCGTTTAAAACTAGGGGGGGATGAGATAGGACCTGAAATAGAACCCATAAAGATATCAGGAAAGCTGCGGAAAAAATTTTTTTCATTCTCTTCTATATACAACCCGGTTTTACTTGTCTTGCTCTTGTCTGCTTCTTGTCTTCGTTTAAAGAAAAAAAATGGAGCTGATGGGAGTCGAACCCACGACCTTCTGAATGCCATTCAGACGCGCTCCCAACTGCGCTACAGCCCCATTCGATTTTGTTGGTTTTGAAGTATATATATACCATATTTTTGTGATGAAAGCAAATTTTTTTTGTTTTTTTTCCTGGTATGAAAATAGCCACCAAGACACGAAGGCACAAAGGAACACCAAGAAGGGGTTTATTATTAAAAAAATCCTTGGCGCCCCGGTGTCTTGGTGGCAAAAGTTTTCCTGGTTTGGCATGCTTTTCCTGGGGATTCATGAAAATATTTGACAGAAAGTGAATAAGGTTTTATCATATACCCTAATAATTTGTTTTTAAATTAAAGGAGGATATTAATGGATATTAAGAAGACGTTGTTGCCGACTGAAAAATTAAAACCCCTCTATGCGGATGCGCTCCAGTTAAAGTTCGGGAAGATGTTTACCGATTATATGTTTACCATGAGCTACCTGGAGGGAAAAGGGTGGTATGGGCCGGAGATCAAGCCTTACCGGCCCCTGGAATTGGACCCGGCATGCGCGGTTTTCCACTATGGGCAGGAAATTTTCGAGGGCCAGAAGGCCTACAAATCCAAAAGCAATGAAATCCTGCTTTTTAGACCTGAAGAAAACGCCGCGCGTTTTAATCGGTCCATGAAGCGCATGTCCATGCCGGAAATCCCGGTAGAGGATTTTCTTTATTATGAAAAGGAATTGATTAAGCTGGAAGAGCGTTGGATCCCGGCCCAGAAAGGGACGTCGTTATATATTCGTCCGACGGGTATTGCGACCGAGCCGGCCCTGGGAGTAAAACCGTCCAACGAATATCTTTTCTTTATTATTTTATCTCCCGTGGGCGCTTATTATAGTTCCGGTTTCAAACCCTGCAGCCTCTGGGTCAGCACGGAATACTCGCGCGCCGGCGAGGGTGGCACGGGCGCGGCAAAGGCGGGCGGGAACTACGGCGGCAGCCTGGCCGCTACCGCGGAAGCCATACGCAGGGGCTTAAACCAGGTGTTGTGGTTGGATTCCAAAGAGCACCGTTTCGTGGAAGAAGTGGGCGCCATGAATATTTTCTTTGTCATCGATAATAAGCTGGTTACGCCGCCGCTCACCGGTACGATCCTGCCGGGTATTACGCGGAAGTCGGTCTTGCAATTGGCCCTTGACCTGGGCATCGAACCGGTGGAAAGAATGATATCCATTGATGAAGTGGTAGATGGTATTAACGCGGGCAAGGTGACGGAAAGTTTCGGCGCCGGTACGGCCGCGGTTATCAGCCCGGTTGGGAAAATCTGTTTCAAAGATAAGGAATATACCATTAATAACAATGAAACCGGTCCCTGGGCGCAAAAATTCTTCGATACCCTGACCGGCATCCAGTATGGCGAATTGGAAGATAAGCATCATTGGGTGTGCAAGGTTAAGTAAGTCGAATAAATAATTGCCGGGGGCGAACCGTGAGCGTATGTGTTCGCCCCACTTCTTTTTCCTGAAAAAACGGGCTCACGGAACACACGAAAACACGGAAAAATTCCCCTACCATTTGGGGCAATTCAATAAAACATTCAAATTTTGTCCGAGTTTATAACAAATTCACTGGAAAATGAGGCGTATCCGCCCCCGGATGTGGTGTATCCGCCCGAAAAAGAGGCGTATCCGCCCCAAAGAACAATATATTCGCTCGAAAAAAAGGGAATTCCTAAAAAAAAAGAGGCGTATCCGCCCAAAAATGTGCTCCGTTCGGGCAAAATTAATAAAAAATGTGCGAACGAATGATTTTTCCGGGCGGATACGCCTCATTTTGGGGCGGATACGCCTTTTTCTTTCATGGATGTGTCGCATTTTTTGGTGAATTTATCATGGTTTGGGGCGGATGCGCCTCATCTTTTTGCGGATACGCCTCATTTTTTTGCGAATCAATCATATTTTGAGCGAAAATACCGTTTTTCCCAATGATTTAGCCTCATTTTCCCGTGAATATATCATTTTTTAAAAGGAAAGCGGCGCCCTTTGGGCTGTTTTAAACGCCTGCGGCGGGAAATTTTTTGTGTGCCGCAAACCACCCTCGTGATTTATTCTCATTCGCGTTAATTCGTGTCATTCGTGGGCCAGCGTTTCCAATATAACCGGTTGAAAAAAAACGGCATTTGAAATATAATACCACCATGCAAGAAATAAAAAACGTACACGATAACCTGTTTAAAAATGTTTTCGGAAATGTGGATAATACCAGGGCATTCCTGCATAAAGCACTGCCCGAAACCCTTATAAAAGCCATCGATTTCTCAAAGATGTCCATCGACCCCACCAATTACGTATCGAAAAAATTCAAAGAAGGCTTTTCGGATATCATTGTAAAAACCCTGATAATAAACGAAAAAGGAAAGGAACTGGAAACAGATATCTATATCCTGATCGAGCATAAGTCCTACAAGGATGAAGAAATATT
>JAPKZK010000137.1 GCA_026393835.1 Candidatus Aminicenantota bacterium
GGAAGGTATCGTTTTCCAATCCTAAAAGAAAGGAAAATGAAATGAAGCACGGCAGTCGTAGCGCTCTCATAGTACCGCTAGAAAGCAGGGAAACCGGCCCAGGGGAGCCTGTGAGTAGGGAAGGGGAGTGTCATGTTATGGAATCGGTGTTGAGAAACACACCTTACACAAGGAGGTAAGAATATGGTTATGAGCAAAGAAGAGTTATCCAGGCTCGATGTGTCAACGAAACGGCAGCGGATAGCAAGGATAGCAAGGCAAAAGAGTGAAGAACCATTAACATTGCTAAATCATTACATGGACGAAAGCTGGTTAATGGCGGCGTACGGTGAGCTGCGGAAAGACAGCGCACCGGGAATAGACGAACAGACCGTGAAGGAATATTTCAATGGGATTGAAGAGAAACTAAAGAGGCTCTTAAAACTGGCGAAATCGGGGAAATACAAAGCCCCGCCGGTAAAGAAGGTGGAAATCCCCAAACCAGGGAGTAACGAAACTCGACCCATAGGAATACCGACCACAGAAGATAAGCTGCTCCAAAAAGCAGTCCAGATGCTTCTAGAACCGATATATGAACAAGAGTTCTACGAGTTTTCCTTCGGTTTCAGACCGGGGAAATCTCAGCACCAAGCATTGGACTATATGTGGAAGAAGATAATGGACAACAATATTAAGTGGATAATCGATCTGGATATACGGAAATTCTTTGACACCGTAAAACACGATATACTTCGCCAACTGCTGAGCATCAGGGTACGCGACGGCGTGATACTACGATTAATAGGGAAATGGCTAAACGCAGGAGTAATGAAGAACAGAAACATCAGTTACCCTGGAGAAGGTACTCCCCAAGGTTCGGTTGTTTCTCCACTCCTCAGTAATATCTATCTTCACGAAGCGCTGGACAAATGGTACGCAAAGGAAATACGCCACCATCTCAAAGGGCGATCGTTCATGATAAGATTTGCAGATGATGCGATCCTGGGACTTGGGAACCAGGAAGAAGCAGAGTATGTGATGAAAGCGCTAAAGGATAGATTAGCCGGATATGGTTTAGAATTACACCCGGAAAAGACTCGATTGGTGTACTACGACAAACCCAATAGTAACAAATCAGGCCACCCCAAACCGGGTAGTTTTGATTTTCTCGGATTCACGCACTACTGGGACAAATCCTTAAAGGGAAATTGGATTGTCAAAAGGAAGACGGCCAAGAAGAAATTTAAGGAGAAGCTCAAGAATATCAAGCAGTGGTGCAAGGAGAATCGGCATATGCCGATGAAAGAACAGCACGAGACACTCTGCCGGAAAATCAAAGGGCATTACGGCTATTATGGAATTACCGGAAACGCAAGAAGTTTATCTCAATACCGGTATGAAGTAACAAGAACCTGGAAGAAATGGTTATGCCGACGAAGTAAGCACGGGTACCGGCTGAACTGGGACCGATTTAACAAACTAATGGACGAGTTCTTTCCACTCCCACCTATAAAAGTAGTTCACTCAATATATCGTGTAGCAAAGCCATAATATGAGGAACGCCTATACGGATGCGTTAATTGCGCACGTCCGGGTCTGTGGGGGAGCCGGAGGGTAACCGAAGGCTCTACCCGGCAAGAGCAGAAGAGAAGCGGAAGTTGCGCGCTTCGCGCTTTAAAAAAAAGTGCCAGAGGCACGCCCAACCTCTTCTCCTCTTATCTTCTCATCTTCTTCTCTTCTGCTTTTCCTGGGGTACGGAAACACTGTGAACACGTCTAAGGCATCGCCATAACTTTGTCCAACAGGACATCCCCTCTTTGAAGATGAAGTTAGGAGGTTAGGAAGTTAGGAGGTTGCGAGAAAGAGGAGCGCCGGAGGCGCTTTGAGAAAAGGCGCGGAGCGCCGCCACCTCTGCTCAACTTCTTAACTTCCCAACTTCCTAACTTCCCTCTTTTCCTCTTTTCCTATTGACAGTTACAACCGAAAATATTATATTATTGAAAAGGATAAAAATGAATAAAAGAAACATAAACAGGTCCATCGGCGAATTAAAAGAAACATTGGCTAATCGCTTAGGAAACGAAATAGAACTTTACCTTTTCGGCTCCGTGGCACGAAACGATTACCGTCCGGGATCGGATATCGATATCCTGGTATTAGTCCCGGGAAAAGTGGACACGAAATTAGAAATAGAAATCTTAGACCTGGCTTACGACATCGAACTGAAACACGATGTCGTTTTCGGATTGGTGGTTAATGAAAAAAAATTCTGGAACTCGAAAAAAGCATCTGTCATGCCATTCCATCAGAATTTACAAAGAGAAGCGCTGAGAATATGAATTGGGAAAAGGATTTAATCGATTACCGCAGGGAAAAAGCGGCGGAAACCCTTGAAGGGGATTATGAAGATTTTGTTTATTTTAAAGAGAAAGATGTTGAAGAGTGGATTATAAAGGCTGAAAGGTATATAGCCATTTTAGAAAAACATATAGAAAAAGAAATGCAATGGGTCGCCCGTGATATTGGGGATAAAAAGGAAATCGACGGGCAAATCCAGGAAAATGAGGCAGCAGGCGAATCGAATTCATGATTCAATTCAATCTGAGGAACCGCTTCCAGGAAAACTTATCCGTGTCAACCGACTCCCTTGACCTGACTTTTTGATTTAAAAAAGAAGAATATAAAACGCTTTCAAACTGCCCATTGATGCGCCGTTAGGCGCTTAAAACAAAAACTGGCGCGGAGCACCTCAACTTCGGCCTAACTTCTTAACTTCCCAGCTTCCCAACTTCCCAACTTTCCTCTTTTCTCACCTTCTCTTTTTTTAACAAAAAAACAAATTGACAAAAGGGGCTCCTTTGATCGGTTTGAACGATTCAAAACTCATTACCGGCTTTAAAAAATGATTCCGGGGCATTGGGAAACTTTTCCGGGGTGTTGGAAAAGTTTTCCGCGGCGTCCGGAAAGTTTTCCGGGGTGTTGGAAAAGTTTTGCGCGGCGTTCGGAAAGTTTTCCGGGGTGTTGGAAAAGTTTTGCGCGGTGTTCGGAAAGTTTTCCGGGGTGTCTGGAAAGTTTTGCGCGGTGTTCGGAAAGTTTTCCGGGGTGTTGGGAAAGTTTTCCGCGGTGTCCGGAAAGTTTTCCGTGGTGTTGGAAAAGTTTTCCGTGGTGTTGGAAAAGTTTTCTGCGGCGTTCGGAAAGTTTTCCGGGGTGTTGGAAAAGTTTTGCGCGGCGTTCGGAAAGTTTTCCGGGGTGTTGGAAAAGTTTTGCGCGGAATTCAGAAATCGTTCGGCGTCTGTCAGAATTCTTTCGGCATATTCCAGGAACTTTTCGGAGGTCGCCGTAACCTGTCGGGGGACTCCAGGAAGTTGTCGGGGGATTGCCGTAACCTTTCGGGGGGGGTAACGCAAGCCTTTAAAGCCTTTTAAAGCTTGTTTAAATCTTTTATAAATCGCCCTCATTATCCTGTGCATCCTTTCATCCTGTAAATCCCGGTTCAGACAATTGCTTTTTCTCAACTTCCCAACTTCCTTCTTTTCAAGGGGTGCGGGAAAAAACTTGACAGCCTCTCTATAAAAAACTATAATGATCATAGGATGCTGAAGATGAAAATTGAAAAAACTGTAAAAGACTTGATAAAGCAATTACACACGGAACTTGCAAAAAAATTTAAAAAAAAACTGGCCAAAATAATTCTCTTCGATTCCTACGCCCGTGGAGATTATGATAAGGAATCCGACTTAGATATCCTTGTATTGATCGAAGAGGAAGACCCTCAAAAATATAACAACGACATTATCGATCTGGAGGTCGACCTGACTATCAAATATGGGATTTTACCCTCGATTATACTCAGAAATACCGGTTATTTTTTTGAAAATAAAGATATAATCCCTTTCTTTAAAAATGTAGAAAAAGAAGGAGTCGAAATCTATGCCGCATAATTTGTACGATTTATGCAAGTACAGGTACGAACAAGGAAAGGAAATCGAAAACGCGGAAAAATTTGTCAAAGAGATTAAAAGATACCTGGAAAACACCTATAATATTTCATTGTAGTGAAAATAAAATTCAGAGGCGACACTCTCTCCCGATATCGATGAACAGAAAAAAAAATGAAACAATCGGCAAAAGAAAAGGTCATCAACAATTACCATCAGGAATTCAACGATGGGGTAATCCATGACCAATGACAACTTAAAACCGGTGAGCCTTTTTCATGATCTTAAATGGTACAGGTTGAGCATTACTTTCCTTTGCAAAAAAAATACCTCGGAAATGAAAAGTCATCCCGTCTCCGTTTTCCAGGCCATTATCAAAGCAATAAGCAGCAGAACCCCGGCTTTTTCATCCCTCAAAAACGAAGACCTGCCGGTCTTCCATATCAAAGACAAAAAATACTCCTTTAAAATGATCCCCTTCGAGCAAATCCGCGTGGATTTCTTCTTTTTCAAACAGAACCGGGAAAAAATTACCCACTGGCGGCAAAACCTGGTGGAATACCTGTCAAACCCGGTTTACAGTGAAACAGTCGAAATCCTCACCGCCGGCGAAGTGGAAGACCGGAACTATGCCATCCTGGCGAAAGAATTGGACAACTTACCCTGCGAAGGGGAATTATGCCTTGAGTTTCTTTCGCCATTGCCTTTTAACAGGGAAAAAGGAAAAACCCGCGTTTGTATTTCGAAAGATAGATTTATCAAGCTCTTTGAGAAGCGTTTTTCCCTTTTATTCGGCGGGGAAATAACCTATGAATGCGGAGAGGATGATTTCACAGTGCTTCCCTATTATTGGAAATACACGGAGATCAAACATTCGTCCCGGTCGCAGCAGGGGAACACGCAATATATTAACGGCACTATTGGAAAACTTTATATCAAAGGAACGTGGAAGAATTTTATCCCCTTTTTGGTATTGGGAGCGGAAATACATACGGGGATTAAGCTTGCCAATTCGCAGGGGTATTACCGGGTACTGCCCGGTGCTGTTTCTTATTTCGAGGGGAGTTTCCCGGATGTAAAAGAAATTATTTCCGTTACCCATGATGTGATCGAGAACTACGATCACGCTTCGGAATGGTTGTCCGGGAAAGAGATGTACCCGTTCGATGAAAAAGCATTTGCGGAAAGGTTGGCTGATGAAATAAAAAATGATCGATATGAACCTTCGCCTAATACCGCATTCGTTATACGTCGGGAGAATAAAAAAGACCGGGTCGTGGAACAGGTTAATTTTAAAGATTTGATTGTGAGCCGTTACCTGGTGAAAACTATTTATAAAGTATTCGATAATATTTTTGCGGAAGAGTCTATCGGTTCCAGGAAGGGAATCGCGCGGGAGCGGGCGGTGGAAATGGGAAAAACCGCGGTTGATGAAGGATACGAATATATAATCGAGTCGGGTATCGAGGATTTTTTCCCTGCTGTGGATTTGGAACAATTACACCGCTTATTGGATCTCTATTTACTTGGCCGGGAAACGGGAATAAGGGGTTTGTTGAAGAAAATAACCGGGAACGGGTATATATTGGATGGTAAATTCCATGAACGCATGAAAGGGTTGGCGTTGGGGAACCCGTTGTCGTTGTGTCTGGCCAATTTATATCTCGATTCGTTCGAAGGGGATATAAAGTCGATGGATGTTCGGGGCATCCGTTATGAGGATGATGTTATGATATTTTGTAAGAACCGGGGGGAAGCGGAGGCGGCGGCGTTGAAATTGAATATAGTCCCTGAACCAAAAGTTTTTGGCTCCACCTTTTTTCAAAAAGGTGGAAATCTTTTCAAAAAAGAGCGGCTTTGTATCGAAGGGGTCGGGGTATTTGTGGGATTAATGGGTGGGATGGTATTTATAAAAAATGGTCAGGAGATAATGGACGTCAGGCCGCTTCGGAAGGTCGATGAAATCGAAATAAGAGGAGACAGTATTGTTTCGGCGGGGGTATTGAGGCGGTGTAAAGAGCGGGGAATATCTTTGGCTATCAGGTTGATAGGCGGGCACATGATCCCGTTTCTCGGTTAGGCTTGATTCTCACTCCCGGTAGAGATGATATCTCATAGTATGCGACATACCGGCCTGCGTCTGCGTCCACCGGCGGTAGTTGGTGCAGGAACCCATATCGATAAGGAAGTGTGAGGCTGCATTGACCTTCCGTTAACTCCAGGCCGTCAAAAACAGTAATTTTCGTCAGCAGCGCCAGGATGTTATTCCTGTTTTTCAGGGGGGGAATTCGCCATCGTAATCGGTCACTGCGGCGGAAACTGTGACCCG
Source organism: Candidatus Aminicenantota bacterium (assembly GCA_026393835.1). Taxonomy (GTDB): domain Bacteria; phylum Acidobacteriota; class Aminicenantia; order UBA2199; family UBA2199; genus JAKAGC01. Next base: position 6,247 of record JAPKZK010000137.1, read on the forward strand.
TTGTGGGATAAAGATACCCTGGGGGCGGGAGAAGGGATTTAACCCGGTAATAGTATAAAAAACTTCTTCCAGGTTTTTTATGGCTTTGGCGATATGTCCATAATGTTCGAAAGGGGTGAGGAAAATATCCATGGACTCCTTGAGTTTTTGTTTATATTCGTTTATACGTGCATCATAATCCATGTAAATGATAACTGAAGCTCCTTAAAGAGTTTTACGCCGTCGCTTGTATATCTGTTAACTTAAATGCTTTACTTATTTTAAAGGCACAATGCCGGCCATTTCACCGATCACATTAATCAGTTCGGTATTTGACGGCACCACGATCTTGGCATTGTTTTTCAAGGAATTTTCAAGGGCTTCGAGCTTTCTAAGCATTTGGGCATTCCCTATAAAATATTTTTCCGCGGCTTCATTGACCAGTTTAATGGCGGCCGCCTCTCCTTCCGCTTGCAGTATGCGCGCCTGTCTTATACCTTCCGCTTTTTTTATTTCAGAACGTTTGGTTCCGTCGGCAGCGGTTTCAGCGGCTGTGGCAAAATCGATGGCGGCGATTTTTTCATTTTCCGCTTTGACCACTTTGTTCATGGTCTCCTGCACATCGCGCGGCGGGTCTATTTCTTTTAATTCGGTTCTTACTATTTCCAGCCCCCACTGCATGGTTTCTTCCCTGAGGATTTCGTGCAAGGCGCCGTTAATTTTGTTCCGTTCGCTGTTGGCGGACCTTAACGTAAGCGTCCCGATAATATTCCTCAGCGTTGTCCTGGCCAGGTTGACAATCTGGTATTGATAATCGTTTACATTGTAAATGGATTTTTTTACACTATCCTCGTCGGCTTTGACTTTAAAATATACCTGGGCGTCTACTTTGGCATTGAGGTTATCGTTTGTGATTATTTCCTGGGGTTCCGCGTCGATCATTCGTTCAGTGACGTTTACCTGGAACATTCGATCGATAACCGGGATAATCCAGTGAAATCCTGGCCCGGCAAAGCGGTTATATTTTCCCAACCTTTCAATCAGACCCCGGTCCATTGGTCTTACAATCCTGATCCCGATGAGAAAGAAAAATACCAGCACTACTCCGATTACCGCCATTACTTCATAATTAGTCATTTCGTTATCCTCCTTGCGATGACACCTATGACCTATGAGATGTCACCCGCACATTTTTTTTACATCTTTATTCTATACCATAAACAAATAAAAAAGGAAAGTCGTTATTTGGAACCGCTTCCCCATGAGGTTATTTAAATCAAAATTTCTTCCTCGTAACCCAATTTAATGAGAGCGATTTTATTGGGATCGGCCGTACCCAGGCGATGGCGCGTGTCGGCCAGGAGAATATGTTTGGCCGGTGGTGGGGATATGACTCCAGGCGTTGGTTTTGATGCCCACAATATCATTCGGTTCGACCAGCGTTTTCCAGGTCCCCACAGCGTCTTTTTTACCGGTTAACGTGGTAATGGCAGTATCCGGCATTTCCAACACTACCCCGTACCTGGGAGTATTGTTCTCATCCAGGACGGCTTTTTTGAAGTATCGGTAAAATAGACTTGCAATCCGTTCTTCTTTTGGGTTATTATTATTTCGTTAAAAAAATAAAAATAAACAAGCCCCCGGAACACCCGGAAGTGGGGTCCGTGGGTCTTTTTAATAAAGGAGGCGCAAATGAGACGGTTTAATCAAGAAAAACAATTGACCCTGAAAGACAAGCGGGTATTTTCAATCCATAACATAAACGCCCTGGAGGAACAGGGAATCGCCCCGGTGGGCCGGCTGCCATTCTCCATACGGGTGCTGCTGGAAAACCTGCTCAGGAATTATGATAAATATAACGGTAAAATCGTTAGCGAAGATAATATACTTAAACTGGCCAACTGGAAACCGGATTACCATGAAAACGTGGAGATTCCTTTTTTCCCCTACCGGGTGGTGATGCAGGATTTCACCGGCGTTCCCGCCGTCGTAGACCTGGCGGCAATGCGGGATGCGCTGAAAGAAATGGGCAAAGACCCCGGGCTAATCAACCCGGCCATCCCGGTGGACCTGGTGATCGACCATTCGGTTCAAGTAGACTTTTACGGCTCGGCCCGGGCCTTTGGGCAAAATCTCCACCTGGAACACCAACGCAACAGGGAGCGCTATTCCCTGTTAAAATGGGCCCAGGAAGCTTTCGACAATTTCCGCGTTTTTCCCCCCGGCGCGGGCATCGTTCACCAGGTCAACCTGGAATACCTTTCCAGGGTTGTAGCCAGCGAAACCGGGGGGGGTAAAACGACGGCTTTCCCGGACACATTAATCGGCGCGGATTCCCATACCCCCATGATCAACGGCATCGGCGTGCTGGGGTGGGGCGTGGGCGGCATAGAAGCGGAATCCGCGATGCTGGGGCAACCCATGTACATAAAAATCCCGGAAGTCATCGGCGTGAAACTGCTGGGCCGCTTACCCGCCGGTGCCACGGCCACGGACCTGGTGTTAACGGTAACCCAGGTACTAAGAAAAGAAAATGTGGTGGAAAAATTCGTGGAGTTTTTCGGGCCGGGCATGAAAGAACTCCCCGTACCGGACCGCGCCGCCATCGCCAACATGGCCCCGGAATATGGCGCCACAACCGGGTTCTTCCCGGTGGATGAAAAGACGCTGGATTACCTGGTTCTCACCGGTCGCGGCCGCCTGGTTGAACTGGTGGAAACCTATTCCCGGGCCATGGGGTTGTTCTATACCGGCGCTGAAAACCCGTCCTATACAAAAGTGCTGGAAATCGACCTGGGCGCGATTCAACCTTCCCTGGCCGGTCCCTCACGGCCCCAGGACCGGGTCCTGCTCCGGGATATTAAACCTTCTTTCCAGCGCGCCCTCCAGGATCTGGCGCCGGGCCCGGCCGCTGAAAAGAACAAAAAAGTTTTCGTCAACCTGGACGGCGAAACCTGCGTTTTAACCCACAGCAGCATTGTAATTGCGGCGATTACGTCCTGCACCAATACTTCCAATCCGCGGGTTATGATAGGCGCCGGGTTGATGGCAAAGAAAGCCGTGGAAAAAGGACTCCGGGTGAAAAAATACGTCAAGACCTCTTTTGCACCGGGCTCGCGGGCGGTGGCCGGGTACCTGGAAAAAGCGGGTTTAATGCCTTATCTGGATGAATTGGGTTTCAATATCATCGCCTATGGCTGTACCACCTGCATCGGCAACAGCGGCCCATTCCACCCGGAAATCGAGAAAGCGATCCGAGACCACAACCTGGCGGCAGTGTCCGTTCTGTCCGGGAACCGGAACTTTGAAGCCCGGATTCACCAGTTGGTAAAAGCCAATTACCTGGCCTCGCCCCCCCTGGTGGTGGCCTTTGCCCTGGCCGGGCGCATCGACTTCGATATGGATTCCGAACCGCTGGGAACCGGCAAAGACGGCGCCCCGGTGTTTTTAAAAGATATCTGGCCCTCTCCCACGGAAATCGATGCGTTGATTGATGCTTCGGTAACGCCGGGTATTTTCCTGGAAAAGTACCGGGATATCCTGGCAGGGGATGAATACTGGTTGGGACTCCCGGCGGCCAAAGGCAAAACCTTCGCATGGGATGAAAATTCCACGTATATAAGGCGTGCGCCGTTTTTCGAGAACTTTAAACGAAAGGCCCCGGGGCCCTCGGATATCGAAAATGCACGGGCGCTGCTGGCGCTTGGCGACTCGGTCACCACGGATCATATTTCGCCGGCCGGGGAAATTTCCACTGAATATCCCGCCGGGCAGTATCTTTTGTCTAAAGGCGCTGCGCCGGTGGATTTTAATTCCTACGGTTCCCGGCGGGGAAACCACGAAGTGATGATACGGGGGACCTTTGCCAACCCGAGAATTAAAAACAAACTGGCAACGCCGAAGCAGGGTGGATACACCGTTACCCTGCCGGGTAAAGAGGAAAAATTCATCTATGATGCGGCGCAAGAGTACATGAAAAAAGGCATTCCCCTGGTTATCCTGGGCGGCAAGGAATACGGTTCCGGTTCTTCCAGGGATTGGGCGGCCAAAGGGACCTTGCTGCTGGGCGTCCGGGCGGTGATTGCGCAGTCTTATGAGCGGATTCACCGCGGCAACCTGATCGGCATGGGGGTGCTGCCCCTACAATTTGAAAAAGATAGCAGTTTGGAGTCGCTGGGCTTAACCGGTTGTGAAATTTTCAACATCGAAGGGATCGTTTCGATTTCCCCGGGTAAACGTTTAACCGTCACGGCGGTTGCAGGAGATGGGAAAACCACGAAGTTTACCGCGGCGGCCCGCCTGGATACGAAAATCGAAGTGGAATACTATAAAAACAACGGTATCCTTGCCTATGTACTGCGAGAAATGATTAAATAAATTTAATTACAGTTCGGAAACGTCCAGGATGCGTTTTAACATTTTTTCGGAACGTTTATCTTCGGGAGAGTTGGCAATGGCTTTTTTAAAGATGTTCACCGCTTCAGCAAGGTCCCCGGATTCAAAGTGGGCGATACCCAGGTGGTAGAGGACCGCTTCATCTTCCGAGCAGCAGTCCTTCAATTTGTTCAAGTGATCGATGGCCTTTTTATATTCGCCTTCGGCATTAAAATTGACGCCCAGGTGGTAATTGGCGATGAAGGAACTGGGGTTGAATTCCAGCAGTTTGTAGTATGCTTGAATCGCATTTTGTCGCTCTCCGAGGTGGTAATACGCAATCCCCAACCAGTAGTAAGAGATGGCGAAAGCCGGGTTCAATTCGAGGCATTTTTTAAAGCTTTCGATGGCTTTGCGGATTTTGGCGCGGCGGTAGTAGCTGATGCCGAGGTGGTAGTAAGTGTCGGCGTAATCATCCTTTAATTCGATGGATTCCAGGTAGCTTTCAATGGATCTATCCATTTCTCCCATCTGGTAGTACAATTCACCCAAAGATTTATGTGAATATGGGTTTTTACCATCGAATTTGTGGTATTCCCGGTAAGCTTCGATGGCGGCGCGAATTCTTCCTTTTATTTTCAATTCCCTTGCTTTTTCCAGCCAGTAGCCGGGGTTGGCTTCATTTTCAAAGGCAACTCCGCATGTGGGGCAGTAGTTATATTCAGCGGCAAATTTTTTCTTACATTTTTTACATTGGTTCATCCTAATTCTCCCTTTAACGTTAAATTAAATTCTTTACCGATGGTATTGAGGTTATCGAACACTTTTTTAAGCAGCCCCAGGGATTCGGCGTTGGCTTCTTCCGCAAGGTATTCCACTTCGCCGGCCACATAGATACAACATTGATCCTCCGCCTTCTGGGAGTGTTTCATCATACGGATGAAATAGTCCATTTTTTCCTGTATCGCCCCCAGGCCGACGAAAGCGGCGGGGTTAACGGCCCCCAGGAAATGGGCGACCTCGGACGGCTGTCCTTTTTTACCGTATACATCCGGGCCCACGGCGCCGTTAGAGAAAACGCCGCATAAGATATCCACCAGCGCGGCCAGCCCGTACCCTTTGTGCCCGGCGTTGAGCATTCCTTCGCCGCCCACCGGTAATAAACCGCCGCCTTTCCGGGCGGCCAGGTTATCCAGCACCCGTTGGGCCTCGGTGGTGGCCATTCCTTTTTCATCCGTGGCCCAGGTTTTGGGCATGGAGTCGCCTTTCCGGGCGTAGACTTCGACTTTGCCCCGGGGTACGGTGGACGTCGCCATGTCCAGCAGGAACGGCCGCTCTTCCCCGGCGGGTACGCCGACGGATATGGGGTTGGTTCCCAGCACCGCATCTTTACCGAAAGTAGGCACCACCAACGGCGCGGAATTGGTGAAGGAAAGCCCGATCATATTTTCTTTCAACGCCATTAAGGTATAATAACCGGCAATCCCGTAATGGTTGGAATTGCGGATGGCGGCAAGGCAAATGAAATTGGTTTTGGCTTTTTCAATACACCGTTTCATGGTTTTGGAGCCGATGACCTGTCCCACGCCGCCGCCGCCGTCGATGACCAGGGAGACCGGCGTTTCCACGATGGTTTTGATTTCCGCGTCGATTTTTATCACACCGCGCTTAATGTCGTCTACGTACCTCTGGAGCCGGGCCACGCCGTGGGACTCGATGCCCCGCCTGTCGGCCCTGACCAATACATCAGCCGATACCCAGGCATCTTCCTCGTTCATGCCCAACCGCAAAAACACATTTTTGGTAAACTCTTCCAACTCTTTTGTTTTAACTTTTACTAAATCTCCCATTTTATATCCTCCTTCTTTTTTCATTTTTTTATTTTCATAAATTGGAGATGATGGCGGCCGCGAATTCGGAGGTTTTAAGGGGCGTCACATCCCCCAATTGCCGGGCCAGGTCATAGGTGACTTTCTTTTGCAGGATGGTTTTCTCCATGGCCTGTTTCACCATGATGCCGGCCTCATTCCAGCCCATATGCTCCAGCATCATCACCGCGGACAGCAGCAGGGAGCCGGGATTGACTTTATCCTGGCCCGCGTATTTCGGGGCGGTGCCGTGGGTGGCTTCGAACAAGGCCACATCATCCCTGAGGTTGGCGCCGGGCGCCATGCCGATCCCGCCTACCTGGGCCGCCGCCGCATCCGATAAATAATCGCCGTTGAGGTTTAACGTCGCCACCACGTCGTATTCCTCGGGCCTTAACAGTATCTGCTGGAACATGGAATCGGCAATCCGGTCCTTAACGATTATTTTCCCTTCAGCGGGAACCCCCTGTGCAACCTCGTCCTCGGTAACCACATAATCACGGAACTCCTTAAGGGCCAATTCATAGCCCCATTTTTTAAAATATCCTTCGGTGTATTTCATGATATTCCCTTTATGGACCAGGGTGACGCTTTTTCTTTTGTGTTTAACCGCATATTGCAGCGCCATTCTTATCAGTCTTTCCGATCCTTGCCGGGAAATAGGTTTAATACCGATAGCGGAGCCCGGGGCCACGGTTTTATTCATATTTTTCAGCAGGTCGATAATGGATTCCGCGTCTTGCGAACCCGCTTCGAATTCGATCCCGGCGTAAACGTCTTCGGTGTTCTCGCGGAAAATGACGATATCCATCTTTTCCGGCTCTTTCACCGGCGAGGGGACGCCTTTGATGTAGCTTACCGGCCGGATGCAGGCATACAGGTCCAGTATCTGTCTCAGTGAAACGTTGATGCTCCTGAATCCACCGCCCACCGGCGTGGTAAGCGGACCTTTAATGGAGATGCGATACTCTTCGATTAGCCTGGGCGTCTCCTCCGGCAGGTAAGAGCCAAATTTTCGATACGCTTTTTCACCGGCAAATATTTCTTGCCAATGGATTTCCCGTTTTCCCCCGTAGGCCTTTTTCACCGCTGCATCGATGACTTTGAACATTGCCGGCGTGATATCGACCCCGGAGCCGTCTCCCTCGATATAGGCGATGATCGGTTTATCCGGGACTTCCAATCTTCCCTTGTTAAAAATTATTTTTTCAGCCACCTTTGTACTTTGCCTCCGTCGTGCATTGTAAAGATATAAAAAAAATAAGTCAAGAAAAAATTTTTTTTTTTTCAAATACTTGAAATTAAATTTTTAATAGTTTATATATTACGGCGCAATAAAAAATAATTGTAAGGAGAAGACCAACATGGAGAAAAAAGCAACGTTACTTATTGGGGACCAGTCGATAGAGCTTCCCATTATCGAAGGAACCGAGGGTGAGATGGCGGTGGATATCCGGCAGTTAAGGGCAAAGACCGGTTATATCACTTATGATCCCGGTTACGGGAACACCGGGAGTTGTTCCAGCGCCATTACGTTCATCGATGGCGAAAAAGGGATTTTACGTTATCATGGAATCCCCATCGAACAATTCGACCGTGATAAGCCCGATTTTATCGAGGTGGCTTATTTAGTCATTTTCGGTCATTTGCCCACGCTGAAAGAGTTAAATTGTTTTAAAGACATGTTATTGGCAAACGAGCATTTGCATGAGTCCATGAAACATCACTTCGAGGGGTTCCCCCCCTCCGCCCCCCCCATGGCCAGTTTGTCCGCCATGATTAATGCGTTGTCCTGTTTCCACCCGGAATTGCTGAAAATGGACGATAAAGATTCTTTCGAGGAAGACAGCGCCCGTTTAATCAGCAAGATACGTACCATTGCGGCGTATTCGTACCGGCACGCGCACGGACTGCCCATGGTGTACCCCATACCTGATTTCCAGTACTGCGCCAACTTCCTGCACATGATGTTTTCGCTGCCCAACAAGACATATATAGCGAGCGAAGAGATCGATGACGCCTTGAACTTGATTTTTCTTTTGCATGCGGACCATGAGCAGAACTGCAGCACCTCGACGGTGCGTATGGTGGGGTCCAGCCGGGCCAACCTGTATGCGTCCTGTGCTTCCGGCGTATGTGCGCTCTGGGGACCGCTGCACGGCGGGGCCAACCTGGCGGTGATCGAAATGCTGGAAGAAATTCACAAGGGGGACTTGAGCCCGAAAAAGTGCATCGAAATGGCGAAAGATAAGAACAGTAATTTCAGGTTGATGGGTTTTGGGCACAGGGTTTATAAGAATTACGATCCCAGGGCCAGGATTTTGAAGAAATCCTGCGATAAAATACTGGCGAATCTTGGCAAGAAGGACCCGCTGTTGGATATTGCCCGTCAATTGGAGGACCTGGCGTTGAAAGATTCTTATTTCGTTGAGCGGAAGCTCTATCCCAACGTCGATTTTTACAGCGGTATCATTATGCGGGCCATTGGGATACCCACGGACATGTTCCCGGTGATGTTTTCCATCGGTCGCCTGCCCGGCTGGATTGCCCAGTGGAAAGAGCAATTGGATATGCCTGATGCCAGGATCAGCCGTCCGCGGCAGGTATATATAGGGGCAACCGCCAGGGATTACATCCCAATCGAGCAGCGGGGGTAGTGCTGCACTTCCCCGCAGCCCGGCCATCGATGCGGGGAATAGATCGAGTAGGGAACACGCTAACTTTCCCTTATGGTTACTTCTTTTCCATTAAAAACGATGGCCAATTTCTTAATATTTTTTATTCCTTGTTCCACCAGTTCCGTTTCGTATTTCAGGTCATTCATTTGTTTCAGGGCAGATTCCACGGCAGATTCTACGGTTTCATTTTTCCTGACTTTTTTAAATTCGATCACATAGCCCAATTTCGAAACATCCCCGGGGATAATCATAATATCGTATCTACCATACCCGCTTTCCCGGTTGCTTTTTACCTGGTAGGCAGGGTCAAGCCAGAGTAATAATCCCATTACAAATGCGTGATATACCTTTTCCGGGTCCCCCGTCATATCGAAAAAGCTCATGGAGGTCGAGACATAATCGGCAAATATTTCCTCGAAAACTTTTATATCTCCTTCTATAAGGGCTTTAAGCATGATCTCCAATTTCTTATTTTCGATTTTATCGTTGAAATATCGCTGGATAATTCGTTTATAGATAGTCTTCACTTCCAGGTTGGGTATCGCCAGTTTATAGAAGGTGTTCTCGGAGGCGTCCGTCCGTTTTTCGGTTTGCTTCAAATATCCACCCATCAGGAGAAAGCTCCACAAGGAATTTTCATCGGAATCGATCTCTCTCATGACGATATTTTCTTCGATGGTTTTTTCTATGGATTCGCCCCGGATGAGTATTTCCATTTCTTCTTTGAGTTCTTTGCCCCCTTTGGACAGTAAGGTTTCCACGATTTTGTTATCCGAGGTATTGATCCAGTAGGGTTTTAATTCTTTTGCGGCGCCGGCAAGAAAATTGATGATGGACCAGGGATTGTAAATAATGGTGTTGCCGAACTTATACCCGTTATACCACTGTTGGACCCGGTCATACATGGGAAGGACGTTAAAATCGGCGAGCAGTGTTTCGACTTCTTTTTCCGTGAAGCCGAATTTATCGTCGAACTCCTCCGCCAGGAGGGTATACACGCCCGGGTTGTTGAGGCCGGAGAAAATCGATTCTTTAGCGATCCTCATAATCCCGGTAATAACACCCTTTTCCAGGTACTGCCCGGTATCTTTCAGACCCGCGCACAGGAAATTGCGCATTAAGTCGATGATTTGGTCATAGTAGTTGTTGTTAAAGCCTGCATGAATGGGGGCGTCATATTCATCGATCAAAATAACCGCCTTATTACCGTAATACCGGTTTAAGAAAATAAGAAGTTTTTCCAGGCTGTTTTCATAGTCTCCTTTATTTCCTTCCAGGCCTATGATTCGTTTAAAATAGTCCAGCTCATGGGGAAGCAATGTTTTGCCGTCAACCAGGTAATAATGGCGGGAATATTCATCCTGGATAAGTTGCTTTATCTTGTAAAAACAGGATTCCCAATCGGTTTCTTTGATGTTTTTAAAGGTCAAAAAAATCACCGGGTGTCGGCCTATTTTCTCCAGGTATTGGGGGCCTGCCTTGCTAATGGCCAGGGAATCGAATAAACTCTTATAGGTATTAGGGGGGCTAACCGGTTTATTTTCCAGGGAAGGGGTATCCAAAGTCCGTGGTAAGTCCTCCGGGCAGCAATCGTAAAAATATTTCAACATGGAGAGGTTGAGGGTTTTCCCGAAGCGTCGGGGGCGGGGTAGAAGTAAAATCGTATCTCCTCTATCGATGATTTCCTTGATAAAAAGGGATTTATCTACATAGCAGTAATTCTCAGTAATAATTTTTTTAAAGTCGGACTCTCCGACCGGGAGTTTTTTTATATCCATGCTTGTTCACCGGTTCAAGTATAGCATATCGCCTTATGATTTGCAATTGGTGTATTTGCCGGTATTTCCGTTTACTTTTTTAATCAGTCGTACTTTCGGGGTCTAAGGTTATAATCGGTTCCTGTCAAAGATAGGTTTTCCTTGTTTCGGAAGCAAGAACGGGACAGGCGGCGCCAGTCAAATAACACTCAACGCTTCCTCATACGCTGCCATAGGCGCCGAACCATCCCACCTTTTTCCCTTTCGTCGGGGGATATCCCGGCCGGTTTTACCGCACCCGCTCCTGGCTTCCCGGTTTCCTCAGCCTTTATTTTTTTTATATACCCGGGTAAATCCTTACCGCTTCCCTCGATGGTTTCAAAACTGGAAATATTCCTATCCTTTACGCTAAATCCTATTCCCAATAAAACGATCGTTTTGGGATGAGCCAGGTATTGTTCATAATACTTCTTTTCCAGGATTTGTTTTAGAGCTTCGGCGGCGCTGCCTATTTTGAATTCTATAACATAAATAAAACCGTCGGTCTCTACGACGGCATCGATCCTGCCCTTGTTGGTATATTTCTCCGGGTATACTTTCCCAATCAATAATTTCAAGACCAAATAAAAAACCAGGTGATAAAATCTTTCCGCACCGGCTTCGACTAGATTATAGGGAATAGAAGCGAATAACGCTTTCATTTGATCGATAAAGGAGTCCATTTGCTTTTTTTTCAATGACTCCATTATATTTTTGATTAACTTTTCCGTATCTTCCTGGTTGTGCCCTGAATACACCTCCATTAAATTATTTAATAATGCATGTTCGACTTCCCGGTTGGGGTACGACAGGACATAGGTGTCCTCAAGGTGTTTCTTTACCGTTAAGTAGCCGGTCTGGAAAAGCATTAAATTAATATTAATGTCGGCGATATCGAATTTATCGAAGAATTGTTCTTGAACCTCCAGGTACTCCCAATTTTCCACGACGATGTTTTTTTCCTTGACCAATTTCACCAGGGAAGTCGTGGTCCCGCTGGCGAACCAATAATTTTTAAATTCCATATTGTAGAAAAAGTTGTTGATGGAATAGGGATTATAGACAAAATCTTTCCCATTCCAGGAATAACCGTTGTAATAATCTTTTAATTTTTCCATTAACCCGGTTTTCGTGCTTTCGCCGGATTTATGCAGCCGCAGCCATTCATGGATATAGGCGTCGAAGTATTTTTCTAACTCTTCGCCGGTATAGCCCAGTAGGTTTGAGTAATCCTTATGGAAAGTGATATCGGTGAGGTGGTTCAGGTCGCTGAAAATCGATAGGCGGGTAAAGCGCGATATCCCGGTCATAAAGAGGAATTCGATTTTTTCTTCCTTGCCTTTAAGAACCGAATAAAAGTTCCTGAGGATATCCCTATTTTTAACCGCGGTATCTATGTCTTCGATATATTCCGTGACCGGTTTGTCATATTCGTCCACCAGGACAGCGATACGCCGGTCCTGGGCAAGTTTCCCGATTAAGGAGGCGAATTTTTCAGAGATGCTGTCCCCGCTGCATTGGATGTCGCAGTCCTGGGAAATCCTTTCCAGTTCGTTATCGATGGCTTTTTCAAGTCCCAGGGTCCTGAAATCGATATTCAGGAAGTCCAGGTGGATAACCGGGTACTTTTCCCAGGCGATGCGGTCATAAATCCAATAATCTTTAAAAAGTTCCCGGCGGCCCTGGTAAATTTCTTTCAGGATAGAAACCATTAAGGATTTGCCGAAACGCCGGGGGCGCGACAAGAAATAAGCGCCCCCTGCCTTGACAAGGGGGTGAATATACCGGGTTTTATCGACATAGATACAATTGCCTTCGACCAATTTTGAAAAGGTGGATTTACTGAGCGGCAGATATTGTTTTTCATGTTTTGCGAAGCGTTTGGTTACCATGGGCGTACCTCCGATACCGGTTGAATTATACTATATCCGTATCCTTAAAGCAAGCACGTGAAAAAGGAACGCGAAGTCCCGGTTTCCCTTCCTCCCATCCGAAGAAAATGTAAATATTTATAAATATTTACACGGCGAAACTGCCGCTAATCCTGCCTTCAAAAAAAAAGGGTAAACTATTATAAATATTGACTAAAAGCCGGGCAATTTATACTATACTCATGGTCTAAAGCGTAAGGAGGAAATAACCATGAGTAAAAAATCGATTTTAATTATTTTGTTTTCAGTGCTGTCGGTAATGGTGACACAGATATCGGAAGCCGCCGTCATTGATGTAACCACGACGCAGGACAATGTGCCCGGTTCGCTCAGGGCGGCAATCACCACGGCAAACAACAATGGCGAAGATAATACCATTTATTTGCCTTCCGGCGTCTATATTCACATCGGTGCGGCAGATGAAGACGCCAATGTCGGCGGCGACCTGGATATCGATACCGGCCGCAAGCTCACCATTATCGGGCAAGGAAAGAACAAAACCTTTATCGACGGAAATAGCATCGATCGGGTGCTTCATATTTTAAAGGGAACGGTTTACATCTCCGATTTAACGATCCGGAAGGGAAAAGCCCCAAATGGTTTAGGCCTTGGATGGGGCATTGCCATGAGTGGAGGTGGAATTTATAACTGTGGAAACCTGACCCTGACCCGCTGTGTTATAAAGAATAACGCGGCGGGTATTGGCGGAGATGCCGGTAATATTGGCGCCAGCGATGGCGGAGGCCACGGCGGAGGAATTTATAACGAAGGGGAGTTAACCCTCGATAATTGTACTATTACCAATAATAGAGCAGGGAATGGCGGGGATAATAACGATACTGAAAGACCTGGAAACGGAGGTGGGGGGGGCGGCATCTGGAACTCAGGAATATTAACCCTCAATAATTGCACCATTACCGGTAATAGCGCAGGCAATGGTGGGAATACTGATAATAATTTATCGACTGGAGATGGCGGTCATGGAGGTGGAATTATTAACACCAATACTTTGAACATGGATAATTGCACTATCTCCTATAATAAAGCGGGGGATGGAGGGATATGTGATTGTCCTGATCATGGCGATCTTGGTTTTGGTGGTGGAATTTACAATACCGGTAATTTAACCATGTCCGGATGTACGGTAAACGACAACGTTTCCATATCACACTATTATGGTTTCGGTATTGGGGGGGGGATATACAATGGCGCTTATCTCACGCTGACCAATTGCACCATCAGTGGCAATATAGCCGGGATAGTAGGATACGCAGGTTCAAATGGTGGAGGTTTTTTTAATGAGGAGCTTATTGATGGCGGGATTTCTCTATTGATAAATACCACCGTGGTCAATAATATCGCAGGTGGTATTTTGAATTATGGGGACATTCGTTTAATTAATTCGATTGTGGCGAATAATGTTGTGGATTCTGGAGATGGACCGGATTGTGTCGGTACTTTCGATTGGGTTTGTTACAGCTTGATTGCAGATACCACTGATTGCATACTCACCGGTTTTCAAATGGCGAACATCCTCGGGCAGGGTCCGCTGCTGGGTCCACTTGCCGATAATGGAGGCCCCACCAAAACACATGCCTTACTTCCCGGCAGCCCTGCCATCGACGCCGGGAACAAATCCGGTTTGTACACGGACCAACGCAGTTATAAGAGACCGATAAATATTCCCGGTATCCCCAATGTAAGCGACGGCGCGGATATCGGCGCTTATGAATATATTCCCTTTTCAACTGCAGGGGCAACAACTTATGGTGGCAGCGAGCCAAAACTAGAAACGGTGATACGGTAAAAATACCGATTACCGTTAATATAAGCCCAAAATAATAATTAAAGGAGAGTAAAATGAAAAAGATAATTTTTTTGTGTTTAGTTCTTGCGTTGTTCATGATCGTTAATTTTGCCGCCAACTCCGGCAAAATTCAAAACCAGGCATTACCATTAACCATCCAGGGGATCGATAACGCACCAGTGGGGATACCCCTTTATTTTATTCCCAACCAGGGTCAAGTCCATGAAAAAGCAAAATTCTATGCCAACACCCCACGGTACATATTATGGGTTACAGAAGAAGGCCTAACGTTTGACAGTCTCCCGGGAACAGGAGTTGAGGATAAAGTTAAACCCAGAGAACGGGAAGTCTCCCGGTTGATCTTCCTGGGAGCGAACCCCAACCCTGGAATAATCCCGGTCGAATTAACCCCACACCAGGTCAATTACTACCAGGGAAATAACCCTGCCCAATGGCGCACCGGTATTCAAACTTCAAAAGCCGTACTATATAAAGGTATTTACCCGGGCATCGATCTTAAAATTTATGGAAAGGAAAACCAGGTAGAATACGACTGGATTATAAAACCCGGGGGCCATCCCGGGGATATTTGCTTTCAATACCGGGACGCAAAAGCCACTCATCTCGACAATAACGGAAACCTGGTAATTAAAACCGCCCTGGGAGAACTTGTACACCAAAAACCCATTAGTTACCAGTTAGTAAAAGGGGAAAAGCGAAATATCCAATCCAGGTTCAAATGTATTAAGAAAAATACCTACACTTTTACTGTTTCAGATTATAACCGGGCTTATGAATTAGTTATCGATCCGGTGGTGACATTGGAATATTCCACCTACCTGGGGGGAAGCAGCGATGAATATTATGCCTCGGGGGCGGTTGACAACACAGGCCATATTTATATGACCGGCTACACTCACAGTGTGGATTTCCCCACTCGAAATGCCTATCAAAGTAGTAAATTAAATGGATACGATGCCTTTTTGACTAAATTCACAGCCGACGGTTCAGGGCTTGTTTTTTCCACTTATGTGGGCGGAAATAATGACGACAAAGGAACAAGAATTGTGGTATCTTCCACCGGGGATATCTATATATCGGGTTATACCAATAGTACTAATTTTCCCGCGGTCAATCCGCTTGCAGGAGATTATGATACGTTTTGCTGCCGGTTCGACGCCGATGGAAATTTCCTGGGCGGGAGACTCGTGGGCGGATCGGGTACGGATCTCAATAATGCGATTGCCATAAATAAGTCCAATCATGTGTACCTCACGGGGTGGACGTCCAGCTTAAATTATCCCCTCAAAAATCCCTACCAAAACATCTTACAAGGAAACCACCATGATATATACATTTGTAAATTCGATCCGGGGCTAACGGAAATCGAATATTCCACCTACCTGGGAGGCAAAGGTGGAGATAGTGGGGGGGCTGAATTGGTAGTGGATGATTTTGATTATATTTACCTGCAAGGGGTCACATCCAGTTCCAATTTACCTCTAAAAAACGCCTGGCAGAAAACTTATGCCGGTGGTCTGTATGATACTTACCTCTGTAAAATAAAACCCGATGGCTCAGACCTGGTTTTTTCCACTTACCTTGGTGGCAGCGGCACCGACTACGGCCACGGCATCGCGGTTGATGAGAATGGGGGTATCATTGTCGGGGGAGATACTCACAGCAGCGATTTCCCCGTTAAATCTCCCTACCAGGGAACCAAGAGGGGAAATCCCGATTCATATGTCAGTAAGTTTTCCCCGGATGGCTCGGAATTGATCTATTCAACCCTCCTGGGGGGATCCAATAGCAATTGTTATGGTTTCATGACGGCCGACAGGGCAGGGTATGTTTATATTAGCGGTTCCACCAACAGCCCGGATTTTCCTACGGTGAATCCTTACCAGTCATCCTTAGCCGGGGGCCTGGATGCATTTTTAAGCATATTGGATAAAGACGGCAGTAAACTTTTATACTCCACCTATTTTGGCGGTACGGGGGCTGACCATATCGCCAATATTTTCCTGGACCTTAACGGCAATATCTATGTGGCCGGGGCCACCTATAGTTCCAATTTCCCGGTAAAAAAACCATACCAAAATGCGTTTAAAGGAATAATCGACGGCTTCCTGTTCCGATTTTCTTTTACCCCGGATTCAAAGGTATTAACCGTTCAATCCGTTGCGGATTCAGCGGTACCAATCACCGCCAGCCCTCTTGACAATAACGGCAAAGGCAATGGTTATACGGATTTTACCAGGACATATCCCCAGGACTCCGTCGTTACCCTTTCCGCCCCCTTGACCTTTAACAATAAAAATTTCTACCGCTGGCTCATCGACGGAGAGCAACAATTCCAGGATACCATCGAGATAAAAATGGATGACAATCATACCGTTGTTGTCGAATACCGGGCTCAACCTATAGCCTTTCTAACGGTGCGGTCATCTCCGGTCACAGGGATACCTATAACGGTAAATCCCTTCGATAATAATGGTCAAGCGAATGGAAATACAAATTTTACCCGGGTATATACCCGTGGAACTGTGGTAAACTTAACCGCCCCTGCTGCTTTCCTGGATAAAATTTTCGATAAGTGGAGCGGGACTGGGGTAAATCAAACCGGGCGTACGCTCAAGATCACTTTGAATACCACTCGCACTGTTAAAGCCTTATATAAAGACCTTCCCACTGGTACGTTGATAATAAAATCCACACCGGTAAGCGGTGTCCCGATCATAGTGAGTCCCACGGATAAAAATAACATAAGCGATGGTAACACTGAATTTACCAGGAACTATTCTCCCGGGACAGAGGTTACATTAATCGCGCCGGAGCTTTCTAACGGAAGGTCTTTCTATAAATGGACCCTGGATGGAAAGGATTATAATGACCGAATCGCCCGGGTAACCATAAGTAATAGCAATACGGCGTTAGTGGTTTATCAGAAAAAAGCAGAAATCGTTGTAAGCCGGGATATATTTAATTTCGGATATAATAGTTCCGGGGCAGTTACGGGCCCCCAAAGTTTTTTTATCAGTAACAACGGTGAAAGTCCATTGAATTGGAGTATCAATGATAACGTTTCCTGGATTACTTGCAGCCCGGTCAAAGGGATTGGTTCTGAGGAAGTAACCATTACGGTTAATGGGGCAGGGTTACCGGTTGGGACCCATAACGGAGAGATCACGATATCGGCACCGGATGCGGTCAATTCACCGCAAAAAGTATATGTAACGTTGATAGTAAATGAACCCGGGATACGTGTACCATTTGGGTTTTTTGAAACCCCCTTAGATGGTGCCACCCTCAGCGGCAGTGTCCCGGTAACCGGATGGGCATTGGATGATATCGAGGTAGAGAAAGTCCAAATTTACCGCCAGGAAGGAACGGGGTTGGTTTATGTTGGGGACGCGGTGTTTGTGGAAGGTGCGCGGCCGGATGTGGAAACGGCATATCCCAATTATCCCAGGTGCTATCGGGCCGGATGGGGGTATATGATACTAACTCATTTTCTTCCCGGCGGCGGAAACGGCGGTTTTACTTTCCAGGCTATTGCCGAAGACCGTGAGGGAAATCAAGTGGCCCTGGGATCCAAAACGATTTATTGTGACAATGCCCATTCATGCAGGCCTTTTGGGGCCATCGATACACCGGCCCAGGGAGGCACGGCTTCAGGCAGTTTGTACAGGAACCAGGGGTGGGTGTTAACTCCTCCAACCAATGAAATTCCTAAAGACGGTCATACCATCCTTGTCTGGATAGACGGGTTTAATAGGGGGACACCCGTATATAATATATACCGAGATGATGTGGCTGCGCTTTTCCCCGGGTATGCCAACAGTAATGGGGCCATGGGATATTTTGATTTCGATACCGCCGGGTATAAAAATGGAGTTCATACCATCGCATGGACAGCAATGGATGATGCAGGGAATACAGACGGTTTCGGCAGCAGGTATTTTACTATTCGCAACAGTGCTGATAATAAAACAAATATGGGGGGAACCTTATCATCTGCGGATGGGAATTGCCATGAAATCTCGATTTCTGCTGAAGAAATAGCCCGAATTCCGGTCGATAATCAGGAACCTATATCTATAAAAAAAGGCTATATTAAGAATAGCGCATTGCAAGAGGTTTATCCCGATGAAAACGGGATGATAAACATTGAACTCAAAGAATTGGAGCGGATAGAAGTCCACTTCCAGCCTCCCAGGGATATTTTTGAAGGGGATCGGGAAAAAGCCAATAATTATATTGGCTATCATATTATTAATGAGCGTCTTCGACCGCTTCCGGTTGGATCGACATTAGATGGGAAAAGAGGTATTTTTTATTGGCAGCCGGGACCGGGATTTATCGGGAAGTACCGCCTGGTTTTTATGGAGAAAATGGAAACAGGTTTGTTGAACCAAAAAGAAGTGGGTGTGACGATTATTCCGAAGACAGATAGATAATATCAGGTTTTCCGCCTCAATTCCACCGGGGGAATTATCATTTCCCCCGGTGGTTTTCTCATTTCCCTCGGGGGGTTGGTCATTTCCCTCGAGGGTTTTGTCAATTCCCTTGAGGGGTTGGTCAATTCCCTCGAGGGTTTTGTCAATTCCCTTGAGGGGTTGGTCAATTCCCTCGAGGGTTTTGTCAATTCCCTTGAGGGGTTGGTCATTTCCCCCGAGGGTTTTCTCAATTCCCTTGAGGGAATTGCCATTCCCCTCGGGGGGTTGGTCAATTCCCTTGAGGGAATTGTCATTCCCCCCGGTGGCTTTCTCAATTCCCCTGGTGGTTTTGTCATTTTCCCCGGTTTTAATTAAACCACCCATACACTTCGGCGCGATAAATTGTTCGTAATAGGAAGAACAACCCAAAGAGGAGTAAAAATAGCCCGAATATCCAACGGGCCTTGTCTTTACTCAAAGAAAGCCCAATACGCGCTCCCAGGTAAGTGGAAGGGATAACTCCAAGCGACATGAGAACAGCTATTTTAATATCAATATGCCCCAATGCATAATGTACCAATGTCCCGGGCACAGCTAATAAAGCCACTGCAACCAGCGAAGTGGCTGCTGCTTCCCGTGAAGAAAACCGAAACAGGATCATATATGCAGGCAGCAATAAAAATCCACCGCCATTGGCCAGGAGCCCGGAAAAGATCCCGATTATGATCCCAACCAGGACAAACAAGCTCCAGGGTTCTCGTTTTAGGGTGGCGGAAGGAGGTATTTTTTCGTTTGTGGGGTTTTTTAGCAGCAGCCGAACGCCGACCACGGCAACAAAAATACCGGTGAGCACCATAAGCGCGCGGCCGGGCAATTCGGAGGAAAGGTAAGAGCCCACCACAACGGCCGGCGCTCCCCCGATTGTTGTCCATAATACGGCCTTTGTATGAACCAGCCCACGCCGCCAGTAGGTTATACCACCTATTAAAGCGGTGGGAAACGACACGGGTAAAGGACTTGCCAGGGCCACCATACGTGGTATATCTATCAACCTGAGCAAGGGGGTGGCTATACTGCTTCCACCGACCCCAAACATGCCGGAAAGAAAACCGATAATAACTCCGATTGCAATTAAAAACAAGTGCGGCCCCATTTGCTCACACCTGCCTATTTGTCGTAGACCACCTTCTACTTCTACCGGGGATTATAGGTATATATTCCCAACGCCGGGTCGCCAAAAGGATTTATGGCAATAAAATTATAACCTACTTTGATTGCGGCAAGATCAGTGACGGTAAAATTCCTGGCATCCCCTCCACATAATTCTCCACCGATGAAATTCTCGCACCAGGTATCGACAATTTCAAAGTTTTCACCGCCGAGGATGTTCTGGGTGGCGGCCATGGTCCCGATTCCACCTCTGTGAAGTAAGGAACAGGAAACATTGTACCCATGATTCCACCAGGTTTGTGGGCAGGCATTCAAACAACTACCCATAAACACATACGCTAATCGGCGATTATTATCCAGTTCTCCGTTGGCTATTTCGAACACATATTTGGCTTTTTCATGGGTTCCGTGTGTTTTCCATACGACCAAACCGAAATCCTCCCGTCCCCAGGCCTGCCGCACTATGCTCTCGTTAAAAGCGGCAGGATTCCCATTATCATTGAAAGGATCATCATCCGGGGGCGCCTGGGTAAACCCTTTATTAAAATCCAATCCCAGGATAGGAAACTGGTTCACCACCTGTCGCCAATTTTCGGGGTTGGCGTCCCAGGGGTCGGGGAAACCTTGTTTCATGGCAGCGTAATCGGTTCTCATCTGGGTGGCCTGGGCCTCAGTGATGGCGCCGCTGGCCCTGGCAGCCAGGACTTTATCTTCGAATTCCTTGTCCATCAGGTAAAAACTAAGAACATCGTAAATACGATGATACCTGAAATTGTATGCCTGGCAGATTGCTTTTATCCTTTCGCCCAGGGGGAAAGATAAATAATCAAACGAGGTCGGTTTCATCGGGAGGAGTACGTTCTTGCGCCAGTCGCTCTGGCTGCGTAATTCATTGACATAAGTGATCAGTTTTCCCAATATGACATCCAGCATCTGGATTTTATTATCTATGACCGGAACTGAGATTCGCGCCACGGAAATTTCCGGGCCGAGATCAAATGGATATAGGGACGCCGCATTTAAGACGCCATCTTTGCCCGGGGTGGCGGAATTCCAGTCCGATGTCAGTTCCGCAAAATAATAATCCGTGGGTACATTTAGATTTTGCGTGGATAAGCCCCTGTTTAATTCATAAAGAGGGAAAGTGCTTTTCATGGGGAGGTCCCCGTTGCTGGGATCAGGGCAGCCGATAAGTAAAAGGTATTCGATATCCCAGGCATCATAGCGTTCTAAGCCGTTTATGGGTGTCTTCAGCCAGGTGCGGATTTGTTCAGCTCCCGGCTGGCCGGTTCCTCCTCCCCACCCTTCGTTGGCTTTCACGGTCAAACGGTTATCGGTGCGTTTATACGTCTTATCTTCCGTTACCAACGTAACATCGAAGTTACACGCTTCCCTGGCCCTGATAAACGGTAGAAGCTGCTGCGATGCAAAAGGTGGACCGGTAACGATGGAATTAAGAGTTAATATTATATAACACCGTTTGGGCAAAGGCATGATAAATGTAAGCGGAGGGAATTTCTTCGCCTGGATAATAATATCCAGGTAGGGAATCGAAATAAAAGAGGGGTAATAATTACCAAAGGCCCCGCTGCCGGCAAAACTTTTCGTGTTACAGGCCCGTTTTTTGATATTGAAAAACGATTTGATATCAGCCATTGAAAACGCCTTTTGATTTTTTAGCGGGACATAGGTGGGGTCCGGATTAAAATCCAGGGATAACTTTCCACTTACAATTTGCAGGAGTTTTTTGGTGATCGGGTTGTAGCGGTAAGGAAAAAATTGGACGCCGGCTGTTTTAAAGCGTCGTATTTTCCCGGTGCGCAGTTCTCCGAAATACTGTGCAGGGAAAAACGCATCCCGGGAATAAACCGCGGTGTCTTTACCGTTTAAGATTTTTAAACCTTGCGGCCAGACAATTTCTTTCCCGATTAAAAAAGGGCCTACCGGGTTCACTTCCCAGGTACCCGGTATTTCCTTTTCTTTCACTTCTTGCAAGACAACCTTGACGGACTTCAAATCTGCGTTTTCCGGGAGTATGAAATAGTATGCTTGAATAGGGAGCCGCGGCCGACCGGGGAACGAAAAAAAATAATCGCTGAGAAATACGGTTTTGCCTTTTACATTCTGTACTGTCACGGCTGGGTTGGAAATCACCGTTGTGAAATCCATGGGATTGTACGTCACGCCGTGGAGATGGCTGGAAATGGAAAGAATAAATATCATCACCAGTCCAAACACCAATGATACTGAAACATTATGTTTGCATTTCATGTGTATTTTCTCCTTTGTGTTATTTGTTGGTTTTTCATACTTTTAATTTTAAAAGAAAAATAAATATAATGCAAGTCTGCCGGGGAATCTAAAAAAAGCCGGTTCATTTGGGAAAGAGTTTTTCGCTTATCTCCTATTCCCTTCCTCTCATCCGAAGAAAATGTAAATATTTATAAATATTTACACGGCGAAACTTGCGCTAATCCTGCCTTCAAAAAAAAAGGGTAAACTATTATAAATATTGACTAAAAGCCGGGGGATTTATACTATACTCATGGTCTAAGAATTAGGAGGAAAGAACAATGAATAAAAAAACGATTATAATTATAATATTTTCAGTGCTGTCGGTAATGGTTGCGCATATATCAAAAGCAGCCGTTATCACTGTCGCCACGACGCACGATAAAGTACCCGGTTCTCTAAGGGCGGCCATAACTGAAGCAAATACCAATGGCGAAGATAATACCATTTATTTGCCTGCCGGCATCTATATTCTCAGCGGAGCCGCAGATGATGACGCCAATGTCGGCGGCGACCTGGATATTGATACCGATCGCAAACTCACCATTACCGGGCAAGGAAAAAATAAATCCTATATCGATGGAAATGGCATAGATCGGGTGCTGCATATTTTAAATGGCACAGTTTCTATTACCGATTTGACGATCCGGAACGGAAAAGCACCGGATAATTTAGGCAAGGGAGGAGGCTATGGCGGAGCAGGAATCTATAATTGTGGAAACCTGATTCTGACCCGTTGTGTCATAAAAGAAAATAGAGCGGGTATGGGCGGCGATGGAGATTGCGAATTTGACAGTTATGACGGAGGTTATGGGGGAGGAATTTATAATCAAAGGATGTTAACCCTCAATAAATGCATCATTATGGATAATCGAGCAGGAAATGGAGGAGATAATTATCTTTGTAATAATCGAGCAGGAGACGGCGGTGGAGGCGGCGGTATTTTGAACTCAGGAGTATCGATCATCAATAATTGCATTATTACTAGTAATGATGCAGGAAATGGAGGTGATTCCAATTTTCTGGGACAAGGCAGCGACGGGGGTGGAGGCGGGGGAATTTATAACACAAATATATTAACCATCAATAATTGCACCATCTCCAATAATAAAGGGGGTGAAAATGGAACAACTGAATGGTCTTCCATGGGTGGTGGAGGGAATGGTGGAGGTATTTATAATAATGGTAATTTAACAATGTCCGGTTGTACGATCAATGATAATACTACCGGTATGAGTTTTGAAGGTTCAAGTGGCGGAGGAATATACAATATAAAAAATCTTATGCTAATTGCATGTACCATTAGTGGAAATTATGCCCTTTATGGTGGAGGACTTTATAATAGCGCAAATTCTCAATTGATCGGTGCCACCGTGGCTTATAATGAGGGAATCGGAATTTTTAATGTATTTGAGGGTATAATAAGTTTAAAAAATTCTATTGTAACCAATAACATACGGGCCCCCTGGGGTATTTATGGGCCGGATTGTTATGGTACTTTCGATTTGGTGTCTTACAGTTTGATCGCAGATACCACTGATTGTATCCTCACCGGTTTTCAGAAGGCGAACATTCTCGGGCAGGATCCGCTGCTGGGTCCGCTTGCCGATAATGGCGGCCCCACTAAAACCCATGCCTTACTTCCCGGCAGCCCGGCCATTGATGCGGGGAATAGATCGGGTTTGTACACGGACCAACGCGGTTATAAGAGACCAATAAATATTCCCGGTATCCCCAATGTGAGTGATGGCGCGGATATCGGCGCTTATGAATTTATTGCTCCCTATTCGACTGCCGGGGCAACATCTTATAGTGGCAGTGAGCCAACGCAAGAAACGGTGAAACAGTGAAAACACCGATTACCGTTAAAATAACCCCTATATCTCATTAAGAAGGAAAGAACCATGAGTAAAAAGACGATTTTAATTATAATATTTTCAGTGCTGTCGGTAATGGTTGCACATATATCAAATGCAGCCGTCATCAATGTAGCCACGACGCAGGATAATGTACCGGGATCGCTGCGGGCAGCCATCACGGAGGCCAACACCAATGGAGAAGATAATACCATTTATTTGCCTGCCGGGACATATCAGTTAAGCGGCGACGCCCTGGAGGACGCTAATTTTAGCGGCGACCTGGACATCGATAACGATCACAAACTCAAAATTATCGGGCTAGGAAAGAATAAATCCTATATTGATGGAAATCACGTCGATCGTGTGCTGCATATTTTAAATGGTGCGGTTTCTATTACCGATTTGACGATCCGAAATGGAAAAGCCCCGGATAATTTTGTCATTGGGCGCGGTTATAGCGGAGCAGGAATATATAATTGTGGTAACCTGATTCTTACCCGTTGTGTTATAAAAGGAAATACGGCGGGAATGGGCAGCGATGAAAGCTTCGAGTTTAACAGCTATGGCGGAGGTTATGGCGGAGGATTTTATAATCAAGGGATGTTAACCCTCAATAAATGCATCATTATTGATAATCGAGCAGGAAAGGGAGGTGATAATATTTCTCATGACCGAGCTGGAAACGGGGGCCAGGGCGGTGGAATTTGGAACTCAGGAATTTTGACCCTCAATAGTTGCACCATTACCGGCAATGATGGAGGAAATGGAGGATATTCCAATTGTCCGGGATTTGGCAGCGATGGAGGTGATGGCGGGGGAATTTATAACACAAATATATTAACCATCAATAATTGCACTATCTCCAATAATAAAGGAGGTGCACAGGGAATATCCGAATACTGGGGCGATGGTGGTAGTGGGGGAGGAATTTATAATTGGGGTAATTTAACAATGTCCGGTTGTACCATCAACGGTAATACTACCGGCAGTGGTGGTGGAGGTCCAAGTGGCGGAGGAATATACAATATAAAAGATCTTATGCTGATTGCATGCACCATTAGTGGAAATTATGCCTTTATTGGTGGAGGACTTTATACTAGCGGAAATTCTCAATTAATCAGTGTTACCGTGGCCTATAATGAGGGAATCGGCATTTTTAATGAAATTGAGGGTATAATAAGTTTAAAAAATTCTATTGTATCCAATAACAGGCGGGACCCTTGGGGTATTTATGGGCCGGATTGTTATGGTACTTTCGATTTGGTGTCTTACAGTTTGATCGCAGATACCACTGATTGCATACTCACCGGTTTTCAAAAGGCGAACATCCTCGGGCAGGACCCGCTGCTGGGACCACTTGCCGATAATGGCGGTCCCACCAAAACCCATGCCTTACTTCCAGGCAGCCCGGCCATCGATGCGGGGAACAGCTCAGGTTTGTTCACGGATCAACGCGGTTATAAGAGGCCGATAAATATTCCCGGTATCCCCAATGTGAGCGATGGCGCCGATATCGGCGCTTATGAATATATTGCTCCAAATTCTACTGCCGGGGCAACAACCTTTGGTAATAACGACGATTAACATTAAAATAAATGTAAAATCTCGAAGGGAGGAGATGACAATGAGTAAAAAATCGATTTTAATTATTTTGTGTTCAGTGCTGTCGGTAATGGTTACACAAATATCAAAAGCAGCCGTTATCCATGTAACCACGACCCACGATAACGTACCTGGTTCACTGAGGGCGGCAATCACCACGGTAAACAACAATGGCGAAGATAATACCATCTATTTGCCTGCCGGCACATATATGTTAAGCGGCGACGCCATGGAGGACGCCAATGTCAGCGGCGACCTCGATATTAATACCGACCGCAAACTAACCATTATCGGGTCAGGGAAGACCAAAACCTTTATCGACGGAAATAGCATCGATCGGGTGCTGCATATCTTAAACGGAACAGTCACTATCACCGATTTAACAATCAGGAAGGGAAAAGCCCCAAATGGTTTAGGCCTTGGATGGGGCCGTGCCATGAGTGGAGGGGGAATTTATAATTGTGGAAACCTGACCCTGACCCGTTGTGTTATAAAGAATAACGCGGCGGGTATTGGCGGAGATGCTGGTAATATTGGCGCCAGCGATGACGGAGGTCACGGAGGAGGAATTTATAACATAGGGGAGTTAACCCTCGATAATTGTACTATTATCGGTAATAGAGCAGGGAATGGCGGGGATAATAACAAAAGCGAAAGACCTGGAGATGGCGGTTATGGGGGTGGAATTTGTAACTATAGGATATTAACCATCAATAATTGCACTGTTACAGGTAATAGCGCAGGGAATGGTGGGAGTAGTGATGATAATATTATGTCTGGAGATGGCGGTCATGGAGGCGGAATTTATAGCACTGATGTTTTGAACATGGTTAATTGCACTATTTCCTATAATAAAGCGGGGGATGGAGGGATGTGTGATTGTGCGACTGATGGAGATGGCGGCCCTGGTGGAGGGATTTGCAATGACGGTAATTTAACCATGTCCGGATGTACGGTAAATGCTAATAACTCCGGCTCAAATCTTCAAGGTTCCGGCGTTGGCGGAGGGATATACAATAGTGCTTATCTTACACTAACCAATTGCACTATAAGTGGAAATCAGGCAGGAAGAGATCGTTTCCAAAATGGTGGGGGGCTTTTTAATGAGGAGCGTTTCAATGGTGGAAGTTCTTTATTGATCAATGTCACGGCGGCAAATAATATAGCAGGTGGTATTTTGAATTATGGGGACATTCGTTTAATTAATTCGATTGTTGTGAATAATGTGGTGGATTCTGGCGATGGACCGGATTGTGTCGGTACATTCGATTGGGTGTGCTACAGCATGATCAAAGATACCCGGGATTGCATCCTCACCGTTTTTCAAAAGGCGAACATCCTCGGGCAGGACGCGCTGCTGGGACCACTTGCCGATAATGGCGGCCCCACCAAAACCCATGCCTTACTTCTCGGCAGTCCGGCCATCGATGCGGGGAACAGCTCAGGTTTGTTCACGGATCAACGCGGTTATAAGAGGCCAATAAATATTCCCGGTATCCCCAATGTGAGTGATGGCGCGGATATCGGCGCTTATGAATTTATTGCTCCCTATTCGACTGCCGGGGCAACATCTTATAGTGGCAGTGAGTCAAAGCAAGCAACGTTGAAACGGTGAGAAAATATTGATTCGTTATCTTAAGAATCTAAAATCCCAAAAGGAGGAAAGAACCATGAAGAAAAAATCGATTTTAATTATTTTATTTTCAGTGCTGTCGGTAATGGTTACACAAATATCAAAAGCAGCCGTTATCACTGTCACCACGACGCACGATAACGTACCTGGTTCACTGAGGGCGGCAATCACCACGGCAAACACCAATGGCGAAGATAATACCATTTATTTACCTGCCGGGACATATATGTTAAGAGGCAGCGCTATGGAGAACGCAAATACCGGCGGCGATCTTGATATCGGAACCAGGTGCAAGCTCAGCATTATCGGAAAAGGGAAATACCAAACCTATATCCATGGAAATAGCATCGATCGCGTGCTGCATATTTCCTATGGAACAATTTCCATCGCAAATTTAACGATCAGGAAAGGGCATGCCCCAGATAGTGGGATAGGAAGAAAAGATGGTGAGAGTGGAGGTGGAATTTATAACAATGGGGACCTGACACTGATAGGATGTGTTATAAAGGAAAACAATACGGGCGATGGAAGTGGTGACCGGTTTTCTGCTGGTAACGGAGGTCATGGAGGAGGAATTTTTAATTATGGATTGTTGACCATCAAAGAATGCATCATTGCCAGTAATAGCGCAGGTAATGGTGGGGATAGTAGTTGGTATAATGGTGGAGATGGTGGTCAAGGAGGAGCGATTGATAATCATGGGACATTAAATCTCAATAATTGCACCATTACCGGTAATAGATCAGGGAGTGGAGGGTATGGTCATAATAATGATGGCTCTGGTGGTGACGGAGGTGGAATTTTCAATTGTGGTAATTTAACTATGTCAGGATGTACGGTGAACAATAATGTTTCCTGTCCGGAAAATGCCTGGAACTGCGGCAGTGGCGGGGGTATTTGCAATCAGGGCTATCTCTTGCTGATCAATTGTACCATCAGTGGCAATAAATCCGGAGAAATTCAATACCCCGGCAATGGTGGGGGGATCTATAATTATGGAGAATCTCTATTGAGCGGTGTTACAATTTTCAATAACAGCTACGGCGGTATTAACAATAACGGTGCCATCCGTTTAGCTAATTCGATCGTGGCAAATAACTGGTTGGAGTGTGGAGAGGAATGCGGAGAGGCACTGGATTGTTATGGCACTTTCGATTGGGTTTGTTACAGTTTGATCGAAGATACCAGTGGATGTACCCTAACGGGTTTTCAAAAGGCGAACATCCTCGGGATGGACCCGCTGCTGGGTCCACTTGCCGATAATGGCGGCCCCGCCAAAACACATGCCTTACTTCCCGGCAGCCCGGCCATCGATGCGGGGAACAGCGCAGGTGTATCTGTAGATCAACGCGGTTTTAAGAGGCCGATAAATATTCCCGGTATCCCTAATGTAAGTGATGGCGCGGATATCGGCGCTTATGAATATATTCCCTTTTCTACTGCCTGTTCCCTTTTACTTTCCTCTCATCCGAAGAAAATGTAAACTTTTATAAATATTAACTAAAAGCCGGGGAATTTATACTATAATCCTGGCCTAAGGAGAAAAAAAACATGAGTAAAAAATCGCTTTTAATTATTTTATTTTTCGTAACCTTGACAATGATCACACAGATAACAAAAGCTGACGTCATCACGGTCACTACGACGCAGGACAATGTGGCGGGTTCGCTGCGTGCGGCCATCACTACGGCCAACACCAATAATAAAGATAACACCATCATTTTACCTGCCGGCGTTTATTTTCTCAGCGGAGCATCAGGCGATGACGCCAATGCCGGCGGTGACCTGGACATCGATACCGGCCGCAAGCTCACTATTACAGGGGCAGGGAATAGCCAGACCTTTATCGATGGAAATGATTACGATCGCGTACTGCATATTTTAAACGGAACGGTTACTATCACCGATTTAACCATCCGGAAGGGAATAGCCCCGGCCACAGGAGGTTCTTTTCCTGGAATAAGCGGCGGCGGAATTTTAAACAGTGCGAAACTGACCCTGACCCGGTGCGTTATAAAAGAAAACACGGCGGCTGATGGCACTGGGTATCATTACGACGCCGAGCCCGGAGGTCACGGCGGAGGTATTTTTAACGAGGGTACATTAGTCATCGATCATTGCACTATTACCGATAATAGAGCAGGGAAAGGAGCGGTTTCCTCCAGTGAATCCGACGGCGGACCCGGCGGCCATGGGGGGGGAATTTATAACGCCTCTACTTTAAACATATATGACAGTACCATTTCCCGTAATAGGGCAGGGAATGGAGGTCCAGCCATTCCTGTTGCTGGCAATCAGGGATACGGCGGCGATGGGGGAGGAATCTTCAACGATTATAATGTTAACCTAACCATGACCGGATGTACGGTGAATGATAATATATCCAGTACAGGGCTTTTTCCTTCCGGCAGAGGCGGGGGCATCTGCAATCGGGGTAATATCACCATGACCCAGTGTACCGTCAGTGGTAATCAATCCGGGACCGGACACTACGGCAGCTATGGCGGGGGGCTTTTTACCAGCGGGAATTCTCAATTGATCGGCGTCACCCTGGTGGATAATACCGCGGGCGGGAGCATCTGCACCATGGAAGTCCGTGGGGGCGGCATTTGCAATGAAGGTTCCATTACTTTAAAAAATACCATCGTCGCCGATAACCGCGTGACTTCTCATGGAGATGGCCCGGATTGTTATGGCGCTTTAAATTGGGTGAGTTACAGTTTGATCGAAGATACCGGCGATTATACCATCATCCATTCTCAACAGACAAATATCCTCGGGAAGGACCCGGTTTTAGGACCGCTTCAAAATAATGGCGGCCCCACCTTTACCCATGCCTTACTTACCGGCAGCCCGGCCATCGACGCCGGGAATAGTTATAATTTGTCAGAAGACCAACGCGGTTATACCCGGCCCATCGATATTCCCGGTATCGCCAATGTGAGCGACGGCGCGGATATCGGCGCTTATGAATTTAATGCGTCATACTCTATTGCAGGAACAGTCACTTATGGCGGCTCCGGTATGCCCGGCGTTACCCTGACTTTTTCCAATAATGGCGGCTCCACAACCACCGACTCCAATGGCCATTATTCACATACTGTTTTTTATAATTGGTCCGGCGCCGTCACACCCACAGATGAAGGATATACATTTACCCCGGCAAGCAGAAATTACACTACCGTGACCGCAAACCTGTCAGACCAGGATTATACCGCGGCATCGATTACCCCGCCGTTAATATCCTTAAATCGCATCCAATTATACTTCGGGGCGGATACGTCCGGAAATCAAACCGGTCCACAATCCTTTTTAATATCCAACAGCGGCGGGGGTATTTTGAATTGGACCGCCGGCGTCGGCGCTAATGCGGAATGGCTCAGTTGTACCCCTACATCCGGGACCGGTTTCGCTGAAGTAACCGTTACCGTTTCCCTGGCAGGCCTTTTACCCGGGACGTATACCGCCGAAATTATCATCCAGTCGCTAAATGCCGGCAATTCCCCGCGGACCGTTGCCGTTCAACTGGTGGTAAAAAACGCATCGCAAGGTGAACCGCCGTTTGGGGCTTTCGATTCGCCGGCGGACGGGGCCGCTGTAAGCGGCAGTATTGCTGTGAGCGGGTGGGCGTTGGATGATGTGGAAGTGAGTTATGTAAAAATATACCGCGATGCGGTAAGCGGCGAAGAAAGCGGACAGGTATATATCGGCAACGCGGTATTGGTGGAAGGCGCCAGGCCGGATGTGGTTCTCGCTTACCCCGATGCGCCGTTTAATTACCGCGCCGGATGGGGATATATGCTGTTAACCAATTTGCTCCCGGACCAGGGTAACGGAACGTTTGTTATTTACGCCAGAGCAGCGGATAAACAAGGAAATACCGTTACATTGGGAACAAAGACTATTACCTGCGACAATGCGCCGGCCAAGAAACCGTTTGGGGCCATCGACTCGCCGGCCCAGGGCGGTACGGTTTCCGGGTCTTCGTATCTGAATTTCGGTTGGGCGCTCACGCCGT
Organism: Candidatus Aminicenantota bacterium; assembly: GCA_026393835.1. GTDB lineage: Bacteria > Acidobacteriota > Aminicenantia > UBA2199 > UBA2199 > JAKAGC01. The sequence continues at coordinate 37,693 of JAPKZK010000137.1, forward strand.
TACCCAATACCATTCCCGCGGACGGTTCCACCATCACTGTATGGGTGGATGGGCTTCCGCTGGGACACCCGGTTTACAACCAGTACAGGCAAGATATTGAAACTTTATTTCCCGGTTTAAACAACAGCAGCGGAGCGGTGGGGTATTATTACCTCGATACCGCGAAATACGCCAATGGGGTCCATACCATTGCCTGGGCGGTCAGCGATAACGGCGGCAACGCCGAAGGCATCGGCAGCCGCTATTTTACCATTCAAAACACTGAGTTAGGGGTCAGGAATCAGGGGGCAGGGATCAGGGAAAAACGTAGGGGCGACTCCCCGTGGTCGCCCATTCCTGGTTCGTGTTCGCCCGTATCTGACCGGTACTGCCCGGTTCGGGTTAAAAAAGGATTTAATGCGGATATCGAGGCAAACGAGATTTACCCGGATGAAGAAGGAGTAACCCATATTGAAATCCGGGAACTGGAACGCGTGGAAATTCACCTTTCACCGGGGACCGTGAATCTTTCCCCACTGCCTGTGGGTTCAACCCTGGACAGCGAGGGGGGGATATTTTATTGGCAGCCGGGGCCGGGATTTATCGGGCAATACCACCTGGTTTTTGTAAACAAAGCGGAACCAGGTCTGATGAACCGGGAAGAAGTGGTTGTTACGATTGCGCCAAAGTTTCCCACCTCGCCTGCCCCCAACCGGGCCCCGGGTCCTCCTGCCTTCCAGGAATGAAAATTAGCACTCCATCTTGAATGCCCTTTTATTCTTTCAATCACCTGTGTGCGTTGTCATTCTCTGTCCTTTAGGTTATAATACCGGCTTGTCTTAATATCCTATAAATATCTTAAAAGGAGCCACTAAATGATTAGAAACTATTTGTTGGGAGCGCTTAGAGATTTTAAAAGACACAAAGGGTATTCTTTTATCAATATCTCCGGTCTTACTGTCGGTATCGTGTGTTTTATCCTGATGGTTCTTTGGGTACAGGACGAGTTGAGTTTTGACAGATACCACGAAAACGCAAATGAAATTTATAGAGTGATAGGAAAAATGAACATGGCAAGTAAAACTAATCTTTTAGTTAGAACTCCCAATGCTCTTGGACCTGCTCTAAAAAATGAATTCCCGGAAATAATTAATTTCACAAGAAGCAGAGTCGTTCAAGGATGGCCGGTCCAATGCGGCGAGAAAAAATTCCTTGACGATTACATTGCCTGGGCTGATGCCTCGATCTTTGATATGTTTACATATAACTTTGTAAAGGGAAACCCGAAAACGGTTTTCAATGATATGCACTCTGTGGTAATTACCGAACGACTTGCAAAGAAATATTTTGCCGATGAAGACCCGATGGGCAAGATCATTAGTATTTCCAATGATGATTTTAAAGTAACCGGTATTATAAAAAACATCCCCGATAATTCCAGCTTCTTTTTTGATTGCATTTTCCCTATAAGTAATACCGAAGCTTATCATCACATAGACCTGGATGCCTGGAAAGGTATGAGGATGTTCAGCACATATATCCAACTTCAAAAGAATAGTTCCCGGAAAGAATTGGAAAAAAAAATTCCCGGTATAATCAAAAAGCATGATCCTGAATCGAATATGGATATTTATCTCCAACCGTTAACAGACATTCATCTTAAGTCGAAATTCGAAGCAGACCTTTACAATTATAACCAGGGAGATATTATCTACGTATACCTTCTTTCTATAGTGGCATTGTCTATTTTATTTATTGCTTGCTTCAACTATATGAACCTTTCGACAGCCCGTTCGGAAGACCGCGCCAAAGGGATTGCCATAAGAAAAGTAGCCGGGGCAAGTCGAATGGATATTGTGAAACAATTTTTAGGTGAAGCGATTATACTATCGCTTATAGCCCTTATTTTCGCAGTGATCCTGGTTTATTATCTTCTCCCGGTATTTAATAGCCTGTCAGGCAAGCATTTGACATTTGGTCTTTTAGGTAGGTTGCCGTTCTTATTGGGAATGGTTGCCCTTGCTGTCGTTACCGGTATTATATCCGGGAGTTACCCGGCTTTTCTTCTTTCGTCTTTTCGGCCGGCAGCGATGTTGAAGGGTTCGGGGAGTACACAGAAAAAAAGGGGGGCGTATTTGCGAAAAACCCTGGTTGTCGTCCAGTTTACAGTTGCCATTGTTTTAATTTTGTCAACAGTCGTTATTTACGCTCAACTGGTTTTCTTGAGAACCAAAGACCTGGGATTCAATCCACACAACGTGGTCGTTTTCACAGCAGCCCATCAGCTTAATCAAGACGATGAAGGGAAAAAAGCACTATTCATGTCAAACCCCAATGTGTTGAATCTTTGCCTGGCAGATGCGCCGATGTTTCTATCCGAACGAGAGACCGATGATGTGAATTGGGAGGGTAAAAATCCTGGTGAAAAATTTACAGTGTATCCTGCCCGTATCGATTATGGATATATAGAGCTGTACCAGATGAAATTGGTTGAAGGTAGAAGCTTTTCAAAGGAATTTGCAACCGATACTTCCGCTTATATACTTAACGAAACCGCGGTAAAAATGACGGGTTATAAATCGCCGCTAGGAAAACGATTTTGGGTTAATGGCCGGGAAGGTACGATAATCGGAGTCGTGAAAGATTTTCACCATCGTTCTCTTTATGGTAAGATAATTCCTGCCGTCTTAATGGTCCCTTACGAATTCGGTATGGCAAGTATCCGGATTAGCCCGGTGAACATCGCTGAGACGATACGTTTCCTTGAAAATATATGGAATCAAATTAACCGGGGGCCATATCCGTTTTCGTACACCTTTGTCGACGAGAAGATCGCTAATCTTTATAAATCCGAACAGAAAATCGGAGCGATTGCTCAACTGTCCACGTTAATTACGCTGGTTGTTTCCTGTCTGGGGCTTTTCGGTTTAGCTTTATATACTTCCAGGCAAAGGACAAAGGAAATTGGTATCCGCAAAATCTCCGGCGCATCTGTATCCGGCATGGTCTGGCTAATTTCAAAAGGCTTTGTGCAATTGGCAGCGGTAGGACTAATTATCGCCTGCCCACTAGCCTGGTATGGCATGGACAAGTGGTTGCAAAATTTTGCATATCGAATTAACATCCAATGGTGGATGTTTGTTTTTACCGGTGTTGTCGCCCTGGCGATTGCGTTTCTTACCGTCAGTTTCCAGGTAATAAAAGCAGCCAGAGCCAACCCTATCGATAGCTTGAGGTACGAATAAACAAATAGCCCAAAAAAGAGGGGAAAGATTAGGGGAGGGCCAAAGTTTCCCACCTCACCTGCCCCCAACCGGGCTCCGGGTCATCCTGCCTTCCAGGAATGAAAATTAGGGGCCAGGAAAGTCGTTTCTCTTGATTATTTTTTTTTGTCTTGTTATAATTTTTTCTAAAATAACATAAAAGGAGGTTTAAGGCAATGAGGACAACGAAAATTAACAGGAAACTCATCTTAAACAAACAAACTATTTCCAATTTAAAAGATGATGAGATGAGCAATCTCAATGGTGGAGCTACCGGTCTAACGGTATGTAAGTCAGTATGTGTTACTAACTGCCGCACTTGCTCGTATATCAGTTTCTGCATCCAATGCGCAACTGATGAAGTTTCGGCCTGTATTTGTTAAGATGAGTTAAGTGACGATGTGACGCTTGTTTGTACTGAAGCGTTTTAAGCTGTAATTGTAAATCCTCACTCGCCGTCGAGTGAGGATTTACTTTTCTTCCATAATAAAAAAAGAAATCAACCTATTTGTTGCATTTTGCGCATCAACATTTAATAATGAAGGTGGAGGAAATAATGGAGATTATTTTCAATTTACAAATAGAGAAACTCCCGGAAGGCGTCAAGCTATATAAACCATGGGAGCTGGTATAGAATGATTAGGGGACATTCAAATAATTGTCCCGGCAAAAATTTCTAATTGGGTGCGGGCGCCGCCCATCAATTCTCATTTTGGCCTAGAAACAAGAAATTTCAATTGGGGCAGACACGGGGGCCTGCCCCTACCAAATTGAAAACTCATGATTATTGCGAATTTCGATCAATTTAATGTAGGGGCGTCCCCCCGTGGACGCCCGAAATGGATTCATAATTAGAATTGCTGCGGGGGAGAAATACCTGTTGACAAATCCGCTTTTCTATACTATTATATTGCCAACAAATTTGTTGGCAACAAAACTGTTGGCAATAAATTTGTTGCAGGAGGTAATAAATGGATAAACTGGTACGCGAAGTCGGGCCATGGGTCGATAAAGACCGATTCTGGGACCGTGAACAAGAACTGACCGACTTAATCGAATTATTGGATGAAGGAGCGAATATCCTGATCACAGCGCCGCGGCGCATTGGTAAAACAAGTTTGATAAGGGAAACCGGCAACAGGCTGGCCGATCGATACTGCTGTATCCAATTGGACTTGCAAAAGAGCCATTCCCCCGCGGATGTGATTACAGAGCTTAGTGTGGCCACACGCCCTTATATGGATTTGTGGAAAAAAACCAAAGAGGTATTCAAAAATGTCATATCCCCATTAACTAATATCGATTCTCTTAATATTAACGATCTTTCCATAAAATTCCGTGATGATTTGCTCAACTATTGGCAGGATAAAGGAAATCGTATGATCGAAGTCATTGCCTGTTCTGAAAAGCCGGTCATTATTTTTATGGATGAATTCCCCCTGGTGGTCAACCGGATTCTTAAAGGGCCTGATTATAAGATGACGCCGGAACGGTTAAAAGAAACCGATGCCTTTTTATCATGGATTCGTTCGATCACCATTCAATATAAACAAAAAATTCGCATCGTGCTTACAGGTTCGATTGGCCTGGAACCCATTTTACACCAGGCGCGACTAAGTAACACCATTAATACCTTTACCCCATTTGAAGTGAACCCCTGGGATAAGGAAACGGCCTCCGGGTGCCTTGCGGCATTGGCCTTTAACTATGGCGTTGTTTTTGAAAACGGCTCAAAAGAGAAAATGATAGAACTCCTCGGTTCTTGTATCCCGCATCATGTGCAGATGTTTTTCCATCACATTTACACGGACTGTAAAAAACGCAGCAGCATGAAATGTACCATGGAAGATGTGGAAAGAGTTTATAACTCCTTGATGCTGAGTATCAGGGGGCACGCCGAACTGAGAACCTATGAAGAACGCCTGGAAATGGTTCTCAGCAGCGATATACTGCCTTTGGCCCTTGAACTGCTCACCGAAGCGGCGGTGGTGGGAAAATTAACGGCTGAGGCGGCAATGGTCTTGTGCCGGGATTTCTTTCCCAATGATCTAAAACCAGGCGAAGCGCTTCGAGAGATCATCGATATCCTGGAACACGACGGTTACCTGGTTAAAAAGAAAGAGGGCCACGTTTTTATCTCAAAATTAGTCCGGGATTGGTGGAAATCACGGTTTGGGTATCAATATACCCCGGCTGCAAGGAGGACAATAGCATCATGAAACCGGCATTAATGAAACATAACCCGGCGTTCCTTTCGCGGGACGAGCTAATAAAATCTTTTGTCGTGCGCCAGGTGGACCTGGATTTAATCATTGAAACAATAAAAGAAAATACCGGGAATTCAAATCAACATGTACTCATCATTGCGCCGCGGGGCATGGGAAAGACCACGCTTGTGCTGCGGGCAATGGCAACTATTGCCGAAGATAAAGAATTAAACTCTCAATGGTATTCTATTGTATTCAGCGAAGAGAGTTATGAAGTTTTTACAGCGGCCGAATTCTGGTTAAGAGCCATTTTCCATCTCGCCAGGCAGACAAAAAATGAAACCCTGGCGCAGGCCCATGAACGATTAAAAACAGAAAAGGATGAAAAAAGGCTATATGAAAGGGCATTGTCATTTTTGATGGATTTTGCCGATGAGCAGGGTAAGCGGTTGCTCCTGGTGGTGGAAAATGTTAATATGCTCTTTGATGAACAGATCGGTTCGGATGATAGTTGGGACATTCGGCATACCTTATTGAATGAGCCCAGGATCATGCTGTTGGGAACTGCCACCTCCCGCTTTGACGGCATCGATAATGCCGGGAAAGCCATGTTTGATCTCTTTAAAATTCATTACCTGGAACCACTGGCCACACAGGAGTCAAAACTCCTTTGGGAGTACTTAACCGGGGAAGAAGTAAAAGAAAATAAAATCCGTCCGATTCATATTCTAACCGGGGGTAATCCGCGGCTCCTGGCAATTATTTCTTCTTTTGCTGTGGGGGCGTCTTTCCGGGAATTAATGAAACAACTTACATCCTTGATCGATGAATATACCACTTATTTTAAAAGTAATATAGAGAGTTTGCCTGCTTTGGAACGAAAAGTTTTTGTTACTTTGGCCAATATCTGGGAGCCGGCAGACTCAGCCAGGGTGGCGCGGGACGCCCGGATCGATGTCAATAAAACCAGTTCATTATTAAAAAGACTTGAATTCCGCGGCTGTGTCAGTGCTTTAAAATCAGCGGGTAGAAAAAAGAGTTACCAGGTAACGGAAAGGCTGTACAATATATATCATTTAATGCGGCTCAGCGGCAGCCAATCCGACCGGGTTCGGGCGGTAGTGGATTTCATGATCAATTTCTATGAAGGCGACGCGCTTGCAAAGAAGTTGGCGGAACTTACCGAAGATGCCTGCTATCTTGACCCGGAAGAACGAAAAGATCACCTGGCAGTGGAAAAGGCGCTTTCGGTTGCGGTTGATTTCTTAAAAGACCCCAGTTCGGCAAAGAAATTTCCCAATGATATCATTTCTTTCTTTACCGATGCCGCCGCTGCCGGGTGTGCCAAAGAAGGACTGAAACTTCTAAAAGATTCCGCTTGCGCACCTTATATGGAACCACTCATCGTTGCCCTGCAAATGTTGGCCGGTGAAGAGTACAATGCCCCCCAGGAAGTGGTGGAAGTGGCAAAAGATGTACTGGAACGAATCAAAGAAAAGAAAGCAAAGCCTGCCTGTCATGAAAATAGCCGCTAAGAACGCGAAGGACCGCGAAGAAAAAGAGACGATAAGGGGCCAGGTGGGTTTTCCTCCTCACATGCCATGCGTATGCGCCTGGAAAATGGCAAAATTTTGTACCGGCAAGGACTCCGCTTCTATACAGGATAAATCAACAATCTCACTGGCCTGATCAATATCGATGCCTACTATTTTTCCATCTTCATCATAATCCGCCACAACCCCTTCCGAAATTTCACGGGATTCCGCGCTGGATTTTTTTGAAAGATCTATATAAAGGGAATCGGTCTCCGGGTAATAATGAAACTTCATTGTACAGCCTCCTTAAAATTTCTATCAGGAAAAGCATTATGAATGGTTTCGCCGTCTTCCAGTGTATTAATATAGTTTTTTTATTTTTTTCTGTCAAGCCCCATAGGAATTAAAATTCATTTTGCACATCTTGATTGATATATGGGAAACTTTTCTTGTCTGCCCTTTTATAGTGCTGTTATTCCATGCTTTTCCGCGGTGTTCGGAAAGTTTTCCGGGGTGTTGGAAAAGTTTTCCGCGGTGTTGGGAAAGTTTTCCGGGGTGTTCGGAAAGTTTTCCGGGGAATTCAGAAATCTTTCGGGGCCTTCCGGAATTTTTTCGGGGTCATCCTGAAATCGTTCGGGAGGGTGCGGCAACCTGTCGGGGAGTTGACGAAGCCCATAAATATGTAATTTCCGGTTGCGCCAGGGATTTTTTCTTCGCGGTCCTTCGCGCTCTTCGCGGCTCATTAAATTAGCGGCGGATTTAGGCCCACCATTTACTTGACACCAACGGTCTTATTTACTAAAATAGGGTTTCATGAAAAATCAAAAACTTTCACAATATACCAAATACATCGTGCTGAACATCCTGGTCGCCGCGATTTCGGCTATTTTACTGGTCAATTACGTGGCCGCCGCTTATAAGATCAGGGGCGATTCCATGAACTCCGTATTGAAAGATGAGGAACGGGTTATTATCTCCAGGCTGGCTTTGAAAACCGGGATTATCGACCGCTTCGACATCGTGGTGCTCCATAAACCCAATGAACCGGGTAAATCGATTATCAAACGGGTCATCGGTCTGCCCGGGGAGATCATCGAAATTAAAGACGGCGACGTCTATATCGACAATAAAAAACTGGAACAACCCTTCCTGGCGGGAAAAGAATATCCCCCTTACAGGAGAGACACGTTGAACCCCTTGCTGATCCAACAGGGTCATTATTTTGTCATGGGCGACAACCGTGAAGTGAGCCAGGATTCCAGGAATTTCGGCCCGGTCCCGGCAAAATTTATCTTTGGGAAAACTATCTTCAGGTACTGGCCCCTTTCACGTATTGGAAAAATCAAATAAAAAACGTAACAATTATATTCGCCGCAGGCGTTTAAATTATTTTTGCCCGTAGGGCGCCATCATTTATAATTTATCATTTATAATTTATAATTTATCATTTATAATTTATAATTTATCATTTATAATTTTCTTTTTTTTAAACCTCACACATGGACAAGAAATGCTTCCGCAGCTTATGATCTGAACAGTTACATCCAATTCCATGAATCCCCTCAATAATGAAGCCCATACGTGGTGGCGATGGGTTTAAACAGGACCTCATTGTGGACTTCCTTGACGTTTTCCATTGCCGTGGCTATCTTCTCAGACTGTTCCACATCCCTGCTGTCGCCGGCAATACCCCGCAATGTCACCACCCCCTCCTGGGAAAAAACTTCCAGGAAGTGGATGGACAATTTCTCTTTATAAATGATGTTGGTTTTGATTTCATGTTCCAGGGCAAGGTCATCTAGTTTGAGGAGGGTTTCTGTTTGCCTGGCAGCAAATTCATCGCTTTTTGCCACATCTTGAATGAGGCGCGCCGCGGATTCGGCGGAAAGTGAACCGGTATTGATTACCAGGTCATAAAGATCGGAGTCTTCCCAGTTGCAGTCGAAAAAGAATTTATGGAAGCCGCCCCTTTCCTGGTCATTTTGATCGATAAATTTTGCCGCTTGCCGTTCGTCGCACTCGAAGCGTTTGGTAATCCGTCGGATTCGCTTCTCCATGGGCGCCACCACCCGGACATGGAGTATACCGGGAATATTCCCCAGCGCCGCCTGGCCGCCACGCCCCAGGATCACACAGTTCCCTTTGCGGGCGAATCCGAAAAGGGCGCCTTTGACGAAATGCAAGTACCTGGCCTTGTCGGTTTTAAAAATATCCCAGAAACCGGGTTTCTTCTCATCATAGCGTTCCACGCTCTCCCTGGGTAGGCCGGACTCTCCAAACGCCCCTTCCAACAATTCTTTATCGACACATTGGTATTGAAAACGTTTACACAACAGTTGGGCGATATCTGTCCCCAAACTGCCTAACTGTCTTGAAATCGTTATTATCGGCATGTTAAATCTCCTTATATTCCTTTATCTATATAACATGAGAGAAAAAAAATTTCAACCGGTTCGTGTGTTTCGCCTGTTTGGCGGGAGAATACTGCGATTATTCCTCCGCTTAAACGGCTCTTTCAATCTGGGCCTGAATTTGTTATAATAAACCAATGCGAAAAATGATGAGAACGTCTGTGTTGTTTGTGAAGTCCATGAGGGTAAACCAGTGGGTGAAAAACACTTTTATATTCGCCCCCATGATATTCTCCATGCGCTTCTTGCAAGTGGATTATATTAAGAAAAGCCTGCTGGCTTTTTTCCTTTTCAGCCTGGTGACCGGCGCCATATACATCTTTAACGACTGCTTCGATAAAAAAAAAGACCGGTTACACCCGGATAAACGCAAACGCCCTATTGCTTCCGGGGAATTAAAGATTCCCACGGCGCTGGTGGGGGCGTTTTTTATGTTGGCGGCGGCCCTGGCGGCTATCTTTAAATTCAACCTGGATTTCTTTATCATCGCCGTGGTATATATCCTGATGAATATCCTCTACTCTTACTTCCTGAAAAATATCGTAATCCTGGACGTGATGGTGATTGCCGTCGGTTTCGTACTGCGGGTGAAAATCGGCGGGGATATCGATAATATCGAGCTTTCGGTATGGATACTCATCATTACCTTTTTGCTGGCCATCTTCCTGGGTTTGATCAAACGCCGCCAGGAACTGCTTAAAATGAACAACACACAAGCGAATTCGGGATCTGAAACCCGGCAAACCTTAAAAAAATACAACCTGTCACTGCTGGACCAATTGATTTCGATTACTACGGCCACGACTTTGATTTCTTATATTATTTACGTGGTAAACCCGAATGTACTGGAAAAATTTAATACCAAAGATTTATATTTAACGGTTCCTTTCGTGGTGTTCGGCGTCTTTCGCTATCTCTACCTGACTTATTCGGAAGGGAAAGGGGAGAACCCGGCTGAGATTCTTTTTTCCGACCTCCCTTTTACCATTAATATTATCCTGTGGTTAGCGGTATTCCTGGCGGTTATATTTTATTGATGATGAGCGATGAACTGGATTTATTGAGAAAGCTGCATTTCGGCTCTGTCAGCGAAGACGAATTAATGGATATTTTTCATCGTTACAGGGATAATTACCGGGTCCTGATGCACCTGGCCATGCACCCCAAATTCCCGGACAACTTTGCTTTAAATATTATTTCCCGCTTAAATGCCGTGGATTTAATCCGGGTAATAAAAAATAACCGGACCAACCCGTTTACCAGGAAAAAGGCGGAATTGGAATTCCAGCAGAAGTACAATAAGTTCCCATTGGGTGAGAAATTGGCTTATATGAAAATAGCCCCTTATTCGTTAATGGTACATTTAATCGAAGAGAATGACAAGCGGGTGGTGGCGGCCATGCTCAACGGCCCTTATTGCACGGAGGACCTGGTGGTCAGGTTTATTAACCGGCAAACCCCGCGCTCAAGCGTTTATGAAGCGCTGGTTGAAACGGAATGGTACAAGCGTCCGTCCATAGCGGAAGCCATTGCCCATGATACGGAGGCGCCGATCCGGATGTTAATCATGACCCTGCCCTTTCTCAACAGGCATTCTTTGAGAAAGCTTTACGAAAACGAAGCCACCCACGAGATTGTCAAGAAAAGGATAATCGACGTAGAGACGTTGCGCGCAACGTCTCTACCGAATGTCTGAACCCTAATGCCTGAAGTGGCGCATGCCGGTAAAGAGAAGAGAAATATTGCTTTCTTCGGCTTTGGCAATCACTTCGTCGTCGCGCACCGAACCGCCGGGCTCCACCAGGACCGTTATCTTATGCTGCGCGGCAATCGCCACCGAATCGGCGAAAGGGAAAAAAGCGTCCGATAATAGCACTGCCCCGGCCAGCGGGAAACGGCTCTTGCGGATTGCAATATCCACCGAATCCACCCGGCTCATCTGGCCCGCCCCGACCCCGATTAACATGCCGTCCTTTACGATAATGATACCGTTGGATTTCACGAATTTAATCAATTTCCAGCCCAATTGAACGTCTTTGATTTCGTTCTCCGTCAATTGGCGCGAGGATTTTAATTCAAATTCATGATATTCTTTCAAGGCATTGTCCCTCTCCTGGAAAACAAAGCCGCCCGGTACAGTTTTAATATCCCATTTTTCCACGTAATGCAGCGGGATTTTAATAAGCCTGAGATTCGGTTTCTTTTTAAGGATTTCCAGCGCCCCTTCTGAAAAGTTCGGGGCGACAATGACTTCCAAAAAAACTTTTTTCATCTCTTCCGCCGTTTCTACAGCCAGCGGTTTATTAAAGCCCACGATGCCGCCGTAGGCCGATTGCGGGTCGCCCTCCAGGGCTTTTTTAAAAGCCTCCACCTGGGAGCCCACCGCTGCCGCGCCGCAGGGGTTCTGGTGTTTCACAATCGCGGCAAAATCAACCGCATCTTGCCCCGGCCCGGGGGGGAGCGGGAGCGCGGGACTGAAGAGATTCAGCATTTCATAAATCATGGAAAGGTCCAGGATATTATTAAAAGAGAGTTCCTTGCCCTGGAGTTTTTGCATGCGGTTCAGCGGGGAGTTTTTATCCCTGATGTAAAGCGCCGCTTTTTGGTGGGGGTTTTCGCCGTATCTCAGCGCCATGGTTTTTTTACCGGCCATGTTCATATATTCCAGTTTTTCCAGCGCGTCCGCCCCCGCCCCCGCCTCCGCCTCTTCGGCAAAGTACTGGGCGATCAGCGAATCATAGAAAGAAGTATATGAAAAAGCTTTGACAGCCAGGCGCTTTCGTTCCTCCAGGCTGAGGTTTCCAGTTCTGACCAACGTTTCCACCACCGGCAGGTAATCGGTTTTGTCTACCACCACGATGGTATCTTTGAAATTTTTAGCCGCGGCCCTTACCATGGCCGGGCCGCCGATATCGATGTTCTCCACCATAAATTCCACGCCCTTTTCTTTTTCGTTGAGCGCTTCCTCGAAAGGGTAAAAGTTGACGATGACCAGTTCGATTTTAGGCGTTGCAAATTGTTTTAATTGGTCCAGGTGTTCCCGGGTTTTCTTTGCCAGGATGGGGCCGAATACCAGCGGGTGAAGCGTCTTGACCCGGCCGTCCAGGATTTCAGGGAAATCCGTTATGCCGGATACTTCCAACACATCGATGCCGTGCTGCTTTAAATATTTCGAAGTACCGCCGGTGGAGATGATATCCCAGCCGTTTTCATGCAGGGCCTGGGCAATCAATTCGATGCCTTCTTTGTGGTAAACACTGATTAATGCGCGTTTCATTTTCATGGTGGTTCTCCTGCTGCTATAAATTATCGATTAGCCTGGGGCTTTCGTTTTCTTAATAATCTTAACTAACTTTACCCGGTTTTTTTCCATTTCCATCACTTCAAAAGTATAGTCTTCAATGGTCGCCGTATCCATTTTATTGGGAATCCTGCCCAATTTATAATTCATCAATCCCGCCACGGTCTGGTAGTCTTCGTCCTCTTCCAGGTCTACTTTGAGCCGGTCGCTCAATTCGAAGATATCCGTATCCCCTTTGACCACCAGGTAGTCCTTTTCTTCGACAATTTGCGGCGTGTCTTCGTCGTATTCGTCCTGGATTTCGCCCACGATCTCTTCGATGATATCCTCCATGGTGACTGCGCCGGAGATGCCGCCGAATTCATCCACCACGATGGCGAATTTCTGCCTGGATTTCTGCATTTCTTTCAGCAGTTCCAGGATGCGCATGGTTTCCGGTACAAAGAAAGCCTTGCGCAGTATCTTTTTAATGTGAAAGTCATGGTCGTTGTGGTTCCAATAGTTAAACACATCCTTTGCGAGAATGACGCCTTCGATATTATCGATACGGCCCGAGATTACCGGGTATCGCGAGCGTTTGGTTTTATTGATAATTTCCACCAGTTCAACCAGTCCCGTTTCCATTTCCACGTAGATCATGTCTACCCGGGGAGTGATAATCTCTTTGACCAGCGTATCCCCGAATTCCAGTACACTCTCGATCATTTCTTTATCTTCCGTTTCCAGCACCCCTTCTTTTGCGCCCTCCTCGAAAAAGACTTCCAGTTCTTTTTCGCTCAGGTCATATTCATCGTCATCCTCTTCGTCTTCCGGTTCCTTTTCGAAAAAGAAGGAAAAAAAGCGGTGAAAGGGGAAGAAGACAATCCAGGCGAACCGGGATAAGGGGAGGAGGTTTTTCAGCAGGCGTTCTTTATTGGCGAATGAGATCATATAGAGCAGGAAATTAAATAGGAATAAGAAAGCGGCGATGAGCAGGGCCAGGCGTTCGATGACGCCGGACAGCCATTCTTTCAAGAGGACAAAGACAAAGGCGAAGAGGCACAGTTGCAGACAAAAGGTAAGGCCGGACAGGGAATAGAGCAGCATGTCGTAGTTTTCGACAAAATCGAATCTTTTTATTTTGGGGTTATCGAGGTCGTCCAGGAAACCTGCCAGGGAAATTCGGGAGAAGCTTTTGAAGCTCACTTCCAGCATATAGAACAGGACGGCGATGACCAGGAGACCCGAAAAAACCAGGATTGTCATATCTCTGCACTCCCGGTTTGTCCATGGGGTTCCGGTTCCCCGGGCTCAACATCGGTTTTAATTTTCTTTTTTTTTTTCATATCCTATTTATTTTACCATAATCGGCTGAATTATGCCACTGCTTTTTAACCCCGCTTTCCCGGATTTATAATGTTTGCATTATTATTTATTATATGGTACGATTCGTTATATTTAATAAAAGCAGGAGAACGAACAATGAAGAAAGGGAATTTTTACCGTCATATCAAGCAAATGAAAGCTTTCTTATTCCTCTGTTTTATCTTCTTTATCTTTGCCGCCCCGAATATGCGGAGCGCATCGTCCAGGCCCCCCAAAACCCGTTTAAAAACTATCCCGGAAAAAAAAATGCAAATCGTTATATTAAAGGCAGATGATTTTGTTTTTTCCGCGCCCTGGGTAAGATTTATCACGTATATTGAAGACAAGGGAATAAAAGCAAGTTTAGGGGTGGTTGGTGAAAAACTTGAAGATGAGTCTTTTTGTGAGTGGATAAAAAAGCTCTCCATGAAAGACAACTATGAGTTCTGGAACCATGGGGTGACTCATTCGTGTATAAGGAATGTAAACGAATTTAAGGGTATGCCTTATGAAGATCAATTCATTTATTTAGCGGAGACCCAGGGGTTATTGAAAGAAAAATGTGGAATTACCTGTCATACCTTTGGCGCACCCTGTAACCAGGTTGATGAGAATACGTCCCGGGCGCTGGAGGAAGTCGATGACATCGACGTATGGTACTTTGGCAATAGAAATTCATCAAAATTATTCCTGCAAAGAAAAGGAGAGATCGAATATCCGACTCTTGTCCCAAATTATAACTACTTTCTAGAAAAATATAATGAATACCGGTTGGCGGAATATGAATGTATAACCCTGCAAATACATCCGGGTTTTTGGAATGATGAGAATTGGCAGAATTTTTTAATGATTATGGATTTTCTCTCTCAAAAAAAAGTTGTTTTTATGAATCCCTATGAATACTTTCAATCGATTACAAGGACCATAACGGTTACCAACGCCGGCAACAGCGGGCGCGGTTCGTTAAGGGCTGCCATTACACAGGCCAATACAAAGAAACTAAAAAAAACAGTTATTATTTTGCCTTCCGGGACCTATAATTTAAGCGGCAGGAAGGACGAAGACAACAAAACCCGGAGTGAACTGGTGGTTGCGTCTAATATCGAGATCCGGGGCGCCGGGGCCGCCGACACTATTATCGACGGTAACCACAACGGCCGGGTGTTTCTTATCCACAGCGGGAATTTTTATTTATCGGGAGTTACAATTCGCAATGGCAGCGCCAATTACGGCGCCGGTATCCGGGTGGACGGCGGCGTCTTTACCATCAAGGATTGCATTATAACCGGCAATTCCTTTATCGATAAAGAAAAAACCGGATCAGGCGGCGGCGGCGTCGGAATCTACGCCAGGAATGCAAAAGTCACTATTACCGGCTGCAAGATTACCGGCAATATTGGAAATTCCCCCGGCAGCATAAAGGGAGGCGGGGCCTGGATAGATTTCCCCAATACCTCTAAACATGTCGATATCAGGAATAATCTAATCCAGGAGAATCTTGCCAATAAAAACCCTTCAGGTACTGGCCAGGGGGGGGGACTTTACCTGCTGGCCAAGAACCCTGGCGGTGGGGTCGCTATTTTTAACAATACCTTCAGGGGTAATATTGCCGGTGCATTCGGCCCTGGTGAAGGGGGAGGGGTATATTTCCGGGAAGTGGGAGACGTCGTCCTGGAAAGAAACCGGTTTTGTGAAAATGCCGCTTCTGTCAAAGGACAAAAAAATGGCCGCGGCGGAGCGATTTTTGCCGCTGGGGGAGTTGCCCTTACTATGACCAACAACCTGTTGGTTAATAATCATGCCGGGATGAAGGGCTGCGGAATATATCTCGGCGATCCGGGTTCCGGTCAAACTAAAGCCGTTGTTTGCAATATGATCAATAACACCCTGGCAAATAATAACCTGGGGATCGCCGGGAACGGAGGTGAAGGGATATATGTGGGAGATGATGTCACATTAAACCTTATTAACAACATCATTACGGGACATGCCGGGGGTATAAACCGTCCTGGCGCCGCCGCTGCCGGTCGGATCACCATGGAGGCCAATCTTTTTTACAACGCCGGCGACCCTGTATTGGGCGCCAATGCCCTGGTTCGGGATCCCCGCCTTAATTCCGAATTCAAGCCGCTGGAAGATTCGCCCGTGGTGGATGCAGGTAAAACCTTTCTGCCTGTAACCAAAGACCTGGAAGGTATCGCGCGTCCCCAGGGGAATGGATACGACATCGGGTGTTATGAATATTTATCCCCCCCTGAACCAGCCATTTCGCTAAACAGGCCCCGGCTTAATTTTGCCGGCGGCGGCGGCCATGTCACAGGAAATCAATCTGTTCGGATTTCCAACAGCGGCGCGGGAATTTTGAATTGGACCGCGGAACCCGGAAAACCCTGGATCCAGGTTAACCCTTCTTGCAAAAGCGGTACGGGAGTTGTTACAGTTGCCGTCGATCCCAGGGGATTACCCCCGGGGCCCCACACCGGTACGGTATTTATTACCGATGCCAACGCCCCCAATTCCCCCCAAATTGTAAATGTAAATTTAACAGTATACCCCCCCGGGTTAACCGGCGTCCCCTTCGGTGGTTTCACTACACCGGGAGACGGGGCCGTGGGAGTTACCGGTTCGATTCCTATAACAGGATGGGCCCTGGATGACATCCAGGTGGACAGGGTAGAGCTTTACAATAAGCAAGGGGAAACGCTTGTTTTTATCGGCGCCGGGGTATTTGTGGAAGGCGCCCGCCCGGATGAAGAGCAAGCCTACCCCAACTATCCCTTTAATTACCGGGCTGGTTGGGGATATCTATTGCTGTCGGACTTTTTGCCCGGGCAAGGGAACGGCGTCTTTACGATTACGGCCGTCGCCGTGGACAAGGAGGGCAACCGCGTAACCCTGGGCGCCAAAACTATTGCCTGTGACAATACCCATGCCGGCAAACCCTTTGGAGCATTAGATACACCCACCCAGGAGGGTATTGCCTCCGGCAGAAATTATGTAAACTGGGGGTGGGTGTTGACGCCAAAACCGAACAAGATTCCCATTGATGGGTCCGCAATTAATATCTGGGTTGATGGGGTTCATATCGGTCATCCTATCTATAATATATATCGGCGGGATATTGCATCTTTATTCCCAGGTTATGCCAATAGTAGTGGCGCTGTCGGCTATTCTATTTTGGATACGACTTCTTATGCCGATGGTGTGCATACTATCCAGTGGGGAGTTCGGGATAGCGCCGGGAATTCGGCTGTTATAGGGAGTAGGTGTTTTATTATCCAAAATTCGCAAGGGTCATGGCGCATGGCGCGCGGGGCAGGGGTTGGGCGGGGCGGCCCTACATGGTCCTCCGATTCCGATCCCGTCGATGATGGCGGACCGGTCAAAATCAAAAAAGGGTATAACCCGGATAGCGAACCGGAATTGATTTATCCGGGAGACAATGGCACGATAACCATTGAAATCAGGGAATTAGATCGTATTGAAATCCATTTTAATAATGATGCGGAAGACAATGCCAATGACCTGGAAAAAGCAGCGATTTATAATTTTTCCCCTCTTCCCGTGGGTTCTACCCTGGATATGAAGAAAGGAATTTTTTATTGGCTGCCGGGGCCGGGTTTTGTCGGCGACTATCATTTTGTTTTTGTTGAGAAATGGAAAAATGGCGAGGTGTGCCGAAAGGTTATAATTGTAAGGATATTACCCAGGAACGTTTAGAATGGGGGCCCCCTTCCGCCGATGCATTTTTCTTGCCTGTCCCTTTTTCCCCACCTGGTGGAGATGTAAATAATAAGCCGCGGACAAACACGGACTGAACATTTAAGGGACATACAAGCATTGTCTACGCTACCGAGAAATTCGCACAAAGTACTTGACATTACTCTTGACGTTTAAACCAGGTATGTGTATAATAAATATTCGGCACCTATAAAAATATATGTAAACAAGCAGGTTGGGAATAATGGAGGTAGACATGAATTACCCCGTAGTAATACATAAAGATAAAGACAGTGATTATGGAGTAACGGTTATCAAAAGGAGATAAAATGAACGATGAATTTAAGGAAATAGACAAGCCGGTCAAGCGTGATAATGATGTCCTGTTCGATGAGTATGTCAACCGCAATCGTTACGGTTCGAGATTCTGGCTATCCGTTACGCTGGTGTTTTGCGCTATCCTGGCGGCTGTCGTGTATAAAGTGGCTGTCCTCGATAAAATCATCCCACCGGAAGTATTAAAAAACTCCCTGCAAATCTTCGCTATCGACAGCCAATGGGTTGTCCAACAGGAAGTGCATGAAAAAGATTTTAACGGCATCATCCTGGTGCCCCAGGTTTCCTTTCGCTTCCGCAACATCGGCAAAATCGATTTGTCCTATGTTTCCGTCCTGGGAGTGTTCCGCTTACTGAACCAACCACGCTCCATAGGCGAAGATAACCAACTGGTGCTTAAGGACTCGTTGAAACCCGGCGGCGAAAGTGAACGCATCGTTCTCACCTCCGGTTTCGGGTATCGGGCCTCCTCCAAAGAAGCTTTTGCCAGGAATTCAAAGGAATGGCAGAACGCCACAGCGGAAATTTATGTCAAATCCGGCAGTTCGGTTTTCATATATTTTAATAATTTCTACATTATCAAGAGGATCGAAGGCCTGAACATGGGAATCGACGTCAACATCAAATGATTTTTCTTTGAGAACAAAACTGGAAAAAGCCGTCCGGTTTTACTTGAGACATTATCAAAAAAATAGAGTAAAAAGATAAAAAAATTTTTCAAAAGCTATTGACATTTGAAAATAATATATGCTATATAGAATAGAAATAAATTTATTGGAGGTAAGTTATGAAAAAAATTAAATTCAATATCAAGAAAGAGCTTAAACTCAAACTGCAGGAAATGAATCTTATCCTTGCAGGAAGCGGAAGAGAACCCCTTCCCTCCCCAGGAGGAGGATGTACCAATTGCTTAGGCCTCTGTGAAGTAACATGTTCGAATGCCTGCTCTTCTAGTTGCACTACTAGATGTACAACGGGATGCGGAAACGTACTCAACCTGTAAACTGATGCCTGATAGAAAATTCTATGCAATTGAAAGAAAAGAACAGCGAAAATTTATCTTAACAATGACCGTTTATCACGGCTGCAACCTTAATTGCCGCTACTGTTATGAACACCGGGCGAATAAAGACGCCAACAGCATGGATTTCGAAGTAGCCAGGAATATAATCACCCATTTCATGGAAGCAGACAATGGTTTTGACAATAATGAATTCCAATTTTTCGGTGGGGAGCCCATGATCGTATTCCCATTGATAAGGGAAATTGTAGATTGGTTCCATACCCAATCGTGGAAAAAAGGGCACATTTTTTTCATTTGCACGAATGGTACCATTCTGACAGAAGAAATGAGGGAATGGCTAACTCAAAATAAACAATGTGTTGCAGCAGGAATCAGTCTTGATGGCAATAAAGCAGCCCATGATATAGGAAGAAGTAATTCATACGATCTTCTTCTTCGAAATTTACCTTTTTTTAAAGAAACGTGGCCGACACAGCCCGCCAAAATGACAATATATTCGGAAACCATTCCTTATGTGGCTGATAGTATCATAGAACTGGAAGAGATGGGATTATATTTTACGGCCAATATCGTATTCGAAAATATATGGGGAAACGCAAAACAGAAGAGGAATTTACTCGGCATGTATAAAAAACAATTGCTGCGGCTGGTCGATTATTATGCCTGTCACCCTCACCTGGAGCCGGTGGGTCCCCTTCTACAAAGGGACCTTGAATATATTAATCTCCCTAATCGAAAAATAAAGGTAAGCGACGGTGATTGCCAGAGATATTGCGGCGCTGGACATGAAATGGTAATGGTCGAAGTCGATGGTACGACATATCCCTGTCACAGGTTTGCCCACTGGATTACCAATCGAACTGCTCCATCTGCCCCTATAAATATCCAAAAGGGATGGAAACCCGAATCATGCGCCCAATGTAATTTTATTACCATTTGCCCCACCTGCGCGGGTTTTAACTGGGAATTAAACGGTGATACGGGAATTCGCACAACATATCACTGTGAGGCTTTTAAACTGGAACTCTGGGCATCGGCCCAATTGCAAGCAATTCGACTGGGCCAATGCGAACCATCCGATTTATTGCGATTATCGGGGCATGAAAAAAATCGTATCAAAAACCGTTTAGAATGGATTCTTGAATTCGCCGGTAAAGAATTATGATAAATAATTTTATCAATTCTTTTGCAAAACATAAGAAGGAGCATACTAAATGAAGAAAACACGCATTTCCAGATTGGTCATTATCCTCGGTATCTTAGGGGGTATTTCCCTGGCTGTGGTAAAACTTTATGTTGATTCCCAGGAAAAAAAATACCAATTTTACCAGGAAGTAAATATCCGGGGAGTGTTAAACCTTAACGACCTCCAATGTTTTACGGACCTTCGGGCAATGAAGCTTACAAAGGAGAAATCAAAAAAGATTAACCTCGAAAATAAATACGATGTATTATTGACCTGCACATTCGACACTCTGACGCCATGGCCATCAAAGGATAGAATGCCGGCCAATTTCAACCCCGGTGAGATAATAAACATAGGAATGGACCCGGGGCTTAGCATTAGAGAATTGCACCGGCAAGGTATTACCGGCAAAGATGTAAAGGTCGCTATCATCGATTTTCCTTTCTTGCCGAACCACGAAGAGTACCGCGATAAAGTCGTATTGTTTAATCTAACCAATGGGAAAAGTATGAAAACATTGAGAAAACCCGCTATGCATGGGACAGGAACAGCCAGTTTATTGGTAGGGGAACGATGTGGGGTGGCGCCAGGCGCTAAACTCTATTTTTGGGGAAATCCGGATCCCGGAGCAAAGGATTTTACCCAGGATATAAACGGATTCCAGGAGATACTAAAATTCAACAGCAATAAAAAACCGGCCGACTGCATCCGGGTCGTCAGTTTATCCTTTGGCGCGGCAAAAGACTTTAAAAAAGTAGATGCTTTTGAAAAAATAATAGAAAAACTAAGGGATACAGGGGTAACGGTTGTAATTGTCGATAAATGGATTAACGGCATCGGATGTCCTTTGTATAAAGATAGGAATAACCCATTGGATTATCGGTTACAATATTATTTCCAGGGCTATGAAAAAGATATACCTTCCGATGTCCTCTACATACCCTGCGATAATAGAACGACTGCCAGTGAGAGGGGAGAAAAGGAATATACCTTTCACGGCGAAGGGGGACTTAGCTGGGCTGTTCCATACCTGGCGGGAGTAATTGCCCTGGGCTACCAGGTAGATCCAAATCTCAAAACAAAAGTTATTTTTAAATATCTGAGAGATACAGGGACGCCTTATAATCGCGGCTGGATTATCAATCCACGAAAATTTATCCAGGCGATCAAACAAAATTTAAAAGTGATATAAGTCCTGTATTCTGGCTGCTCTTGAATTCACCTCACCCAATGGCGCTTAAAAAATGTCTTGAACTTTTCTGCATTATTGTTTACAATATAGATTAAAAAATGACAATGAGAATAATGATTTGATGTGACCTATTATGGACTATAAAGCTGGAAGCCAGATCCCGGAAAAGGAAATTTTGCGGCGTTATAAAGACGAAGACGGCGAAATATTTCTCGAAGTACGGGGCATAGAAAACGCTTATTTCCGCGTCACCACCGGGAACCAGGTTTATTATAAGCTAGATAAAACATTGATGGGGGAAGAAGACTTACAACTTTTGGATGATTTTTCAAAGTTAGAGCCGGGGTATGATTCCGAACCCGTCATTGAACTGTCCGAATTCGAAACCAGCGACTCTTTTATCGAGATGGGCCCGGAAATGTTGGTGGAAGAAGAGGGAGCCCCATTGCATCTTGTAAACCCTGCGGCCCATGACGAAGAAATCGAGATTGCGGAATTGGAAGAAGGCCAGGTCGTGCCCCGGTATTTAAGACCGTTGTGCAAAAAAACCGCCTATGGCGGGTATAGTTTTCGTTACAACCGGTTTCTATACATGTTGGATAAAGAGTACCGGGTGGAAATGAAAACCACGGATTCCATGGCCAGTTATATGTTGGGGGTGGAAGATAAAATTCATGTTCCTCGTAAGGCGGCCCCACAGGTGGAGAAACCCGCGGCGCCGACTCCTACTCCTCCTCCTCCTGTTAGCAGCGCCTATAATAGCATGGAAATGAAGGATGAATTCGAGAAAGGCGATGTCTTGCCGGTTCCCTTGAGAGATCGATGTGATGAGGATATCGCCACCGGCGGGGGACGGATTATGATCGGTAATTACCTTTACTTCCTGGACGCGGATTATACGGTGACAGCCAGGATGAAGTTAGCCTATACCGAAGGAGATGCCGTTGTCCCGGCGTCTGTTCCCGGCGCCGCCCCCCAAAAACAACTGCCCGTCGAGGCGATCGTTGCCAACCTGGTAAAGCATTTCGAAATCGCGTTGGATAAGTATAATATCAGCGCGGATTTTTTCAAGGACAGCGTGTTGGGACCCGGCAACCGGGAAGTGCTTATGCATATGTATAACGGCGACCTGACGGAACTGAGCGACGATACCCGCGAAGCCGCTTCCCAGGGAAAACTGACCGTATTGGAAGGGGAACAAGGCTTTACATTATTACGCGCCGCCATTCTTCATGAACTATATATTAAATCCACCCTGGCCGGCAGGGGCGGCAATATGAAGTATTATGTCACCCATATCGGTTCTTTGGAGGCTGACGGCAGGTTAAGCGAGTTCCAGGGGGAGATATCGTTGAAGCAGCAGCAGGACCTGTTAGACTTTTTCGGCAGCCGGGCCGGCGTCTATACCAATAAAACCACGCTCATCAGGCAGCTCTACCGGGATTTACGGCCCACTATTTTCGAGGACTACCAGGCCATCAGGAAAATTGGGGGCAAGGTTCATTTCAATGCGTTTCTCATCGTTAAGTTGTATGAGCACACCACCCGTTTGGACCGCGGCGACGGTATCACCTTGATCCGCTTATCCAGGGATATTATGGATTACCGGTGAAGGTAAATGAGTATTTAAGTAAGGAGGGGTTCACATGGCGGAAGACAATGATCAAATGAAAGCACGAAGGGTGGAGCTTTTAGAGGACCGGGGTGAGACTTCCCGTTTCACCAGTGCGGAGATCGATGAAAAGGGGAAGTTTACGATTTATACCACAGATATAGGGAAAATGCCGGAAGAAGTGTGGGGGGATTCGGATTATGAATTCTGGGTAACGGTGCAGGCGGAGCATAAAGATATGCTGCTTTTGGCGTTGGTCGAGAAATTGTACGGCGGGCATTTTTCCGCCGTCGATGAGTTCCGTGATTTTTTAGAGTCCAAAGGAATCCCGCACAAGTTTGAAAACTGGGCATAACTTTTGCCACCAAGGCACGCCAGTACAAGGCACCAAGAATTTTTTTATAATAAACCCCTTGGTGTTTCTTTGTGCCTTCGCACATGCGTGCCTTTGTGGCTATCTTCATGGCAGCGGCCGCCGGCTCTTCAGCGCTTGAAGAACCGACGACCTGTTGGTTACTTTACTGCTGGGTGGCTGAGGTTGACGTGTCGCTTGTCGGCGGTTTTACGATAAACCGGACGCCGCCGATTTCAACCCATTTTTTACCGTCAAAATTTCGCTGGACGACGTCGAAGGTATAATTTTTCCTGTCGGCTGTAGGATCTTTGAAAGGTGTAAAAATAACTTTAATCAGTTGCTGTTCCCTGGGTTTAAGTTTAATGCTGGTGATATTCGCTTTTTCGGCCACGACGGTAATCGTATTGGCCATATCTTTAGTCACAATAACCCCAGTTCCTGCGCCCTTTGAATCGGTTTGCCATCGGGTAAATAATTCCGCGCCGAGATCCACCTGAACGGTTCCCCAATCCAGGATATCTCGATTTTCGGTTGCTAAGGCCTCGAATTGCACTGCAATTTCAACCTCATCGGCGGTCATATTACCCACGCCAATGACAACGCCTCCACCGCCGCCTCCGCCAGTGACGATGGTGATATTTTTCCAGACGATATTATTATTATTTGCCACATTGGTATTGATGGCCGAAACTTCGGGGAAAGTCATACCGTAAGGCGGGAATGGCGCTGTTTCAATGCGGGAGAGTAAGCAGAAATGGGGGGAACCGTAAGCGCCGGGGTCAGGTGGGTTCCAGGGGAATTCTAAAATAGTCGTTTGACCTTGCGCTAAGACGCCCGTCGGCTGTTGAGCGATAAAATTCCAGGAGCCGGGCCAATCTAAACCGGTCCCGGGGAATGCCCAGTATACCTTATCGATTCCATGGCCTTCACCGTCTCTACATCTTATCATGACATATAGATAGTTGATCTGTCCATAGATTGGGTTTTGATGGGTATGGTTGGAAATCCCGTCGGGCTGGTTGCGCACCCACATATCGTCGCTGCACCACATCGGATAAGAGATGGTATTAGGTTCGACGCCGGTATCGTCGGGCCGGTCCTGGGACCATAAGTCCGGTTTCAATTTAAACGCGGCGATCCATGTCTGCCAATTGGAGCCGGAAGTGGCATAGTACTCATTGGTATACCAGAAGACCTGGTCATCCACGGGATCGATGGTCATATGAGTATAATCTCCCCAACGGTCTGTATAGGTCTGTGATCCGGTGCCCTCTTTAAGCGAGCCTTCCCCCAGCGTCATGACGCCGAGGTTGGAATCGATGGAAGCCTGGGCCGCATAGCGGATAGAGGGATAAAGAGTGGAAGAAGAGACGCTGTAACCGAGGGCGATATTGCCGTCTTCATCGCCTTCGATGCTGCCCATCCAACGGTGATTCGTATCCGGTGAATAAGTACCCTGCTGGTAAATCGATGGCGTCCCGTTGTTGATACGAACTTCATACCAACGTTCAGCCCTGCGGCCACTGTATTCGCAGACATGATTTACATACAGGGAGGAAAAACCATCAAATTCCCTGTAGTTAGCGGGTTGCATTAACCGGCCGAAAAGGGAATCAAGCGTATTGGCGGTGCCGCGCTGCGGAACATTGCTGGCCGTTAAACCGAAAGCCGTCACCGGGAGGAAAACCGGTCCACTCCAGGTGGTGTTCCCCGGGTTAGTCCAGTCCACATCGTATTCCCACATTACCAACTGGTCGACAGAAGGTGGGCCGTACTCATTCGCATCCATGGTAATCATATAATTGGGGGTATTGGCAGGCGGCGACGTCGGGCCTTTGGCATTGGCCGGGAGAATCGACCAGGCGTAGTAACTGTTGTCATATATGGTCTGCGCGGTCAATGTCCCACTATAAAGGTCTGATTTTTTCAAGGCCCAGATTCTTACTCCCTGGAATTGCCCCGGCCATGTGAACATGTTGGCTGTGATATAGATGGCATCATGCCATACACCCAGTTTCGGGTAATCATTCATCAATGTGGGGTCTGCTTGCATCGGGTATTGGTACCAATTACCCAGGGGGTTGCTGGTTTGTGAAACCGCAATGGAAAACCAGGACCCGGTGGAATGATTTGCATACCAGGCAAAATCCAGGATAATCCAGCGCTGTGCATATTGATCGAAAAGCACGATAGGATCGCCATTATTATCCTCATCGCAGGGGGTGTTCTCTATTGGTCCTCCTTCGAAAAAATCATCATAGGTGGTGGCAAATTCTCGAACTCCGTCGCTTTTCCTGTAGATGGCAAAGGAAATATTGACTGCCTGCACATAATGATTGATACCGACATCGCCGGTAGGGTCCGGGGGCCAACCGGCGCCCCAATTTTGAAAATCCAGCCCATTGAAACCGATAATAGGATTCGCCAATGGCATGGGGGCTGGAACCGCTTCTCCGCTTACGCCGCGGTATGAAGTTTGAACCGCGGTATCCGGCCGGGTTTCTTGTTGAACAATGGGCAAGCCCCGTTCAAAGTTTAAGACCGGCCGCATTTTCCGGGGGGTAGTGCGTTCACTCAGTGGGGTCTTATTTGAATCTTGCATATTCCGCAGCACGCCTCTCACAGTTATAACACTGGCCCCTTTCTTCAACACCGGCCATTGGGTTTTCCGGTTGCTATTATCTGCCGCCAGGATAATTAACCCAGGGGTGACAAGAAGCAGTGTTACTACTACTAACAATGTTTTAAAGCTCTTACTTAGCTTCATAAATCCTCCTTTTTTTTATTTTTTTTCATTAGCTAGTGGTATTGTATGGATGGGAAAACGGTTTGTAAATACATCAAAGGTTGTATATTCGGTTGTATTTTGAAAAAAAAAGTCGTACAACTAAAGTTGTATAAAAGCAAAATGGTTGTACATGGAACAAGTCCGGATTTTTTCGCGGTGGTTTACTCCGCTAATGATTGTTCCTTTATTTTCCCTCTTCTATTCCCCTGGATTCGATATCAAAGTTTGATATCTTCATTGATTCTATCAGGCAACACGCTGCAATTCCCCCCTTTTTTTCAATAAGGTTATGAACCTGCTTTTATCTTCAAGACTTAACAAATCCACCGGGTGGTCCAATGCGCCCAATAATTTTCCTAAAACCTCAAAAAAAACACTATCCCTTAATCCTTTTACGGCCAGGTCGATATCGGATTTTGGGGAGTATTTGCCGTTGGCCAGTGACCCGAAGAGATATATTTCAATACATCCTTCAGCAGTTAATATATGGATGGCTTTTTCGATGTCTCTCCTATAATCGGCTGGCAATCGTTCTATCAGGTATTGATTTTTTATTTTCTGCATCCTTTATATTATAGTATTTTTCGCCCTAAAAAACAATTTCTAAAAAAGGAAAAAAGTATTCCCCTCTTTTTTTACGCGGTCCTTCGCATTTAGGGTGTCCCCCTGCACCTTCGCGGCTATTTTATTGGCAGGATTATTACAGAAGAGCCTTGATAATGGCGATTATTCCCGCCGCTAATGCCACAATGATGCTCACATAGCCGATGATTTTCCAGAATTTGTTTTCCGGTTTTGGGGGCGGGGGCGGGGGAATTGGGAGCGGTCGATCCCCGGATTTTTCAATACCATCTAATAATATGCTCACAGAGTAGCGCTTTCTTATTTTACCGATGGTTATTTCAGGGATGCCCATCAACTCATGACCACTTAATTCTTCATACTCCACGGTTATCTCAGGATTATCCGGCAGCGGGACCAACTCGGTGGTCTTTAATTTTTCAAAGCTGTAATTGATATCCCGCAGGGTTTTGCGAATTACCGAAAAATAGTCCCGCTTTCGCTTACCGTTGACGTAAATAAATATCCGGCGTTCTCGTTCATCGGATTTGACCACGGCAAAGGCATGAAAGGCTTTATCTTCCAGCACCACCCCGGTGCGCCATTGTTGGCCGTCTTTAATATCCCGGTGCATCCGGACGATGAAGCGCGGCATTACACTGCGGGGAAGAAAATCATAATCGATGATAAACTTTAAAGAGGAGTTATAGTCGAAATCAAAGCTGCACTCTTCCGCGGCCAGGAGATCGGGGATCAGCACCCGATTCGCATCCAGCCTGTAGCACAACTCGAATTTGATCATTAATTCGATAATGTACCGGTTTTTATCCGGCGAGTATTCATAATCGCGGTTATTCGTCGGTTTTAAAATTTCCTCCAGCATATTCAATTGTAATAACCCACTGCTCTCCGCCAATAGTCTGGCGTTGATTATTTTATAGACGGCTTCGGTTACCCATTTAGGGTCCAGCACATGGGTATCGTCCAGTTCCAGATCTTTAAAGTGGAGAATCACGCCCAGGTCATTTAAGAAGTCCACCAAGGTATCCTGGCTGGATTTATCCGTTATATTTTGCCTAGAGCATATTGCCCGGTATTCCCAGTAGGAGAGGAAAGGTTTTTTCATATTTTCCAACCGGGTTTTGACCTCGAACCAGGAGGCCGCCCAGGTAGTGTGGATCATTTCCACTTGAAATAATGCCATTTCCAGTGTCGGGACCAGGGCTTCGATACCTTCGCCGGTTTTGCAGGAGACCCGGTAAAAGCTTTTAATGTTCGGATATTTATCTTGCAGGAATTTTCGATTCAGTTCGAAACCCCGGTTTTCATCGATTTTGTTGATGACTACCAACACCGGGGAGTCACCGCCGAAGCTTTCGCAATGTTTGAGCCAGTATTCGGTTTTTTCATCTTTACGGCCGTCCAGCACCAGGAGGTAAAGACTGCGTTTGGACAGAAAAAATTGGTGGGTGGCGTGCATGATTTCCTGGCCGCCGAAATCCCAGAGATTTACTTTTATGGTTTTATCGCTTTGTTTAACGGTCCAGGGTTTGATATTAATACCGTGGGTTTTGGGTTCGTCTTTATCAAATGCCTGGTTCAGGAGGCGTTTGACCAGGGAGGTTTTGCCGGCGCCACCGTCGCCCACCAGCAGAACTTTAACTTCATTTACCGGCAGGGTTTCTTCCTTTATGGAATCGAAATAATCCTTTATGGCGGTTTTGCCTTTTTTAATAATCTCTATTGGCGGCTTTTCCAGGGGATTACCATGCAGGTAAATTTTCTGCTCCCACTTCTTTTCAGATTCCACATTTATTTCCAAGCCCAGTTCCACCAGGGCTTCGGGCAATTCTTTTATTTTATTGTGCCTTAAATCTAACGATTGTAAAGTGCTCAATTCTTGAAGAAAGGAGATATCGGTAATGTAATTATTCCTCAAATCTAATTGTGTCAGATTGCTCAACCCATGAAGAGAGGAGATATCGGTAATTTGATTACCCCATAAATATAATTGTGCCAAATTGCTCAACGCATGAAGAGAGGAGATATTGTTAATTTGATTATTCAATAAATTTAACTGGGTCAGTTGGCTCAAACCTTGAAGAAAGGAGATATCGCTAATATGATTATCACTTAAATCTAAGCGTGTCAGCTTGCTCAATCCTTGAAGAAAGGTGATATCGGTAATTTGATTCTCTCCTAAATATAAGTGTGTCAGATTGCTCAACCCTTGAAGAAAGGAGATATCGGTAATTTGATTACCTTCTAAATATAAGTGCGTTAAATTGCTCACCCCATGAAGAAAGGAGATATCCTTAAGTTGAGTATAATTCAAATTTAACTTTTGGAGATGGCGAAAGGTGGAAAGAGAAGCTGGGACAGTATATAATTTCATCTCAGCTAAATTCAAGCCGATGACCTTTTCTTTTTCATCCAGGGCAATGCCTTGTTGGTCATATAAATGTATCTTTTCAAATTCCCGTTTTTCTAATTTTTGCCCTATCTTTTTTTCTAACTTTTTGATCCGCTCTAAATCTCTCAATGCCATTTAAATCTCCTTTGCTGCGTATAATGTATACGTTTCATTATTTAAGAGTTAAGTATAAACGATTTGAGGGAAAAAGGCAATAATGTGAATCAGGGGCAGGGGCCAGGAAAAAGTGGAAACGAGGAAGAGAGGAACCAAAGGGGACAGTACAGTGTCTCCCTTTACTTACTATTTTCCACATAGTTTTCAAGGATTTCCTTTATCATTTGTTGAGGGTTTTTTCCCTCTCGCCGGGCTAATTTAATTAAAACCTCTTTTAGTTTTGGGCTTATGTTTATCAATAGGTGAACTGTTTTTTCGCCTTTTGTCTTGATTCTCGTAATAATGTTTCTTGTGAATTTTATAATAACCCCAATAATAGCACCTGTAGCAGGGCCATATATAAATGATCGAGCAACATTATCACTATCTAATTTAACACTTAGCCCAAATTCGAAAACAAACCAAGCAAAAAATCCAACAGAGCCTCCTATAAGGGGATAAAGATTTATTTCTTCTTTTTTTTTCCAAGTTGCAGCGCCAATAAATGCCCCGGCTATACCATTGAAAATTATAGAGGTCATGTGATCAACATATTCGCTGAGAACTCTACCGAAAAAAAGCCCAAAAACCGATCCTATGGCAATTCCCACCAATGCCCCGATTATTAATCGCTTGATTATTAATCGATTGAGGAGTAAAATATTTTCTTCTTCAATTTCAAGATCATCGTCTGTTTTTTCCTTTTGATCAAAAATTTCAGACTCTTGAGCCGAATTCTCCTGGGCATAGGGTGTTATATTCGGACTGGTTAAAATATCATGCAATTCACTTGTAAATACCGATAAAAGTGTTTCAATCGCATTATCAGAAAAACTTGCCAACGGGTTCCCATTCCTGGGCCAGACTTGAATTTTTTCCAGCCAATCACATTTGGTCCACGCACAGGATTTGAGGATTATAGGAAAAATTTGCATATTTTTTTTGGCTTTTTGCGCTAGGCATACCGGTATTTCTTTTTCTGAAATGAAATCGGAACTGAGATAATCAGCAGAGATAAGCATAATCGCAGCGTCTGCTTCATTTATGGCCTCATTGATTTTTTTTTCCCATTCCTCTCCTTGTCGGATTTCACTGTCATCCCAGATAATTAAAGTAAATTTATCTTTCAATGCCTTCAGTTGAGTAACAAGCCGATTTTTCCAATCTTCATCCTTGTGGCTGTAACTGATAAATATTTTTTTGGGAAGGAAGGTTTTGCCGGCGCTGCCGTCGCCCTCCGGCAAAACTTTGACTTCATTTAACGGCATGGTATTTCCCATTTAAATCTCCTTTGCTGCCTGGAATTTTTACGTATCCATTATTCAAGGAATAAGTATAATAGATTGGGAGTAAAAAGGCAAGACTGCAAATCAGGGGCTGGAATAAGGAAGAGCGGAAGCGAGGAAGAGCAGAAGAGCGGAAAAAAACATTTCTTTTTTTACGCGACCCTTCGCATTTAGGGTGTCCCGCCGGGACCTCAGCGGCATTCGGGCCTGGATATAATTATCCTTTCCCTACCGCATCGATATAAACCAGTCGATGTCCTGAAAAAACCAAAATCAATTTAATCAAAACCGTTTTCCCTATACTTTTTGCGAATTTCTCATCCATGCTATATTTATCCAGTTGTTTTCCAGCGTCGGCTTTCAATTTCTCCAGCTTCTCTTTTTCCTTTTCCTTGTTCTTAAACGGTTTCATATATTTGATCTCGATGAGATACGAATATTTAATCCCCTCGTATTTTGCCATAAAGGGTTCCAGGACAATATCCGCATAACCCTTGCCCAATTCCTTCTCCGAATGAGTAAAATAGAGATTACTCAACCCCAGGTAGGCAACCAAAAAGACCTGCGCCATCTTTTCCCTGTCGATCAAATCCCGCAGCCCCAATCCGGCTTCCATCCGTTTCGAAATATAATCGAACATCGGTTTCCATTTCCCCTTGTAGGCCATGTCTGCCATCATTCGGTAGTAATCGTCCAGGTCCAGGGTGAATATTTCCATTTCCGTATAGACATCTTTGATGTATTCGTAATATAATCTTTTGACGGTCTCGTTGGGGATAGTTAATCTCGATTGTTCATTTTTGTCGACGCCGTCGATGGTTAATAACCCGAAATAAAACAATAGCGTATAGAAATTTTCAGGCTGCGTCAACTTTTTTAGAGAGAAGGATTTTTGCAGTTTTGTAGTAACAAAGGCATTTTCGATAACCGCTTGCAATTTTGAAAAATTCCCATTGGGCTTTTTCGCTCCCATTTTATCGATTAATATAAGGTGTCTTAGTTTTTCATAATCCGTTCTTACATTCCGGTCGACCAAATCATCAGGTATTTTGTAGTTTTTCCGGTATTCTTTCAGGAAATACATAACCAGGGTAGGATTAAAGACCGTGGGGCCGGACTCTTTGCAAAAGCGGTAATGATTATACCAATCATTCATTATATCGAAGAGATAAGCGGTTTCGTGCCGGATAATCCCGGCTCTCCTGTAATATTCGATCAAATCGATTACCTCTTGCTGCCGGAACCCCAGCATCTCGTTAAAGGCCCGATCGATGGAAATATTTTCGCCGATATTAAACCCGGAGGTGACATCGTCCAGGGTAATGGGGGATACTCCCGTCATGAAAAGCCGTCCGATGGGTATGCCGGAACCGGAAGTCCCTTTTTTTATGGCGGCAAAGAATGTTTTGAAAAATCCTTCTCCATGGGTCAATGCTTCATAATCCTTTTCCCCGGCGGTAGATAAAATAGTGTTGGCGAAATTGTCGTATTCGTCGATGATGATATAAATCTTCCGGCTAGCTATCTCGCAAAGGGTAAGAAGAAGGCTTAAGATATCCGATGGGTTTTCCTGGTTTTTTATTTCGGCAATGGTCTCCTTTTCATCGATATTCAAAAGGTTTTTATATTTAGATATAAAAATCCTGCCACGGTTTTTGACATGATTTAGAAAGGACTTTTCCACTTGTTCTACAGAGGATTCGATTCCTGAAAAATCTAATTTTAAGATCAAATAGGAATTTCTTTCCGGCGTCGGGTTTTCAAAAATAGCGGTACCTGTAAAATAGAACTCGAACTGTTCTTTTTTATCCACATCATAATAGGTTTCCATCATGGAAATAAACAAGGTTTTGCCAAACCGCCGCGGCCGGATAAAGAACAAATACATCCCGGCTTTTTCAATGTCTCTTAAATACCCCGATTTATCCACATAGTAGCAGTTCTTTTCCCTGATTTCTTCATAACTTCCAACCCCGGAAGGGATATTCGCCGTTATTTTTTCTAGCGAATCACTTAATGTTTCCAGATGCATTTGACCCGGTTGAGATATAATTACCTGATTTTCGCCAGTGACAGTTTGGGGGATCATATCTTTGCCCGGGAAAATATCCGGAACCTGCGGCAGCGCCAGCCATTGGGCAAATTTGTTATAGGTCCGGCCTAGCTTCCGGGCCAAATACATGCCTTTTTTTGTTCCTTCTAAAATTTTGTTCAGCCGTGAATCATTTTCCCCTATTTTCTCTAAGAAGCGGCCTAATTTATTTAAAGGTTTAGCGAGCTCCTTTTTCTCTGCTTCCAGGGTTAACTCATCCAGGCCGTCTTCGATTTTAGCCAATCCGGCTAATTCCTGGGCCAGGGTCGGGTTGGTTGATGCGATTTCTTCCAGGGCTTCCTTTAATTTGAAAAAATCGGATTTAAGGACGGGCAAATCGATTTTTATTTGGACTTTTGCTTTTAACGCCATTTAAGTCTCCTTTGCTGCGTAAGGAAACATTATAATGGATTGGGGAAAAAAAGGCAAGTACCGGGAAGCAAGGAGGCCGGTACTGCGCCCCCCGCTTCATTGTCCCGGTTTCGCCGGCGGTGTTAACTTATTATTACTTATTAGTTAAACCACCGGGTCATCCGGATGCTCTGTGTTCCAACGGGCCACTAAATCATCGACGGTTTTGCCGATCATATCGCGGTTGATGATTTGGCCTTTGAAACCGGCATTTTTTTTGTTCAATTCGCCGATCAGTTCGCGGTCCGCGCGAAAACTGACATTGATCGAGCCATCCAACGATATGGAGGGGCTCAAAATTCCCAATCCCATTAATTTCACCGAACGTCCTGTACGCATGGATTGAATACACACAGTCCTGTATTCTAACAGGGAATCATGTACACCGCCTTCATTCAAGCTGGACCTACCGGCGATAAGGTCGGATGCCTCTTTTACATCGACGCTTAGACCATGCTTAATCTTGGGCCGATAAGTAGAGATGGCCCTCATCTTGTTTGCCATGTTGACCTCCGTTTTTTTATTGAATTCTATTTCAAGTACTGGCAAAAAACTTGAAGAGATATATATACGACAAATAAGACCTAATAGTTTAATATTCCACAAAAAAAATTTTTTTTTTTGCACCTGGTGAAAATCACATGGGCTAAAAATATATTTTCAGCCGCTTAAGATGAAATCTTAATGCCTGTAAATAAGTTTACTCAGCGTATACAAAAATATTTTACTGTAAAATATTTTTATTATACTGTATAATTTTTTTATTTTACTGTATAAATAAAAAAAATTACTGAGAAATATTGATTTTCAACCGTTAATTTGCTAAAATGAACGCCTAAGAATTTTTTTTTAGCAGGAGGAATGAACATGTCCAAAGAGATAAAAGCCGTTTTAAATTATTCGCCGCGGGTGAGGCTGGGACAAATAGTAGAAACGGAGGAGGTTGCCGCGTTCATATCAGGCCGGACCAGTTTCAATGAAGGCGCGGTGGATAATATGGCCCTGGAATTCAGGGATGCCTTGAAGTCTTTTCTCATGATCGGGCGGCCGGTACGCTTGAAGGGGGTGGGAATTTTTGCGCCCCGCATCGATAGGAATGGGGAAGTGGGAATCAATTTTAAGATAGACAGCCGCTTGAGAAGCGATATCAATCTACCCAGGAAATTTAAAGGCAAAATAGTGAATCGCGATATGCTGGGAAAGACGGTTGAAGATATGAAAGAACGCTGGAACAGCGAGCACCCGGAGGACCCGATGTAGCCGCGAAGAAGGCACCTTTTATGGGGGACCTAGTGTATACAATCCATATACATTCGACCCCAAAGAACCTGTTCCAACCAAAGATTAGGAGGAAGCCATGGATAAGATGAAAATTTTTTTTATCATAATTTTAATATATGGAGTATGCTTGATGGTCAGTGCGGAAAGCAGGATAAAGCCGATCCCGTTGCGCGAATTAAAAAACCCGTCGTCACCAACGTATGTCCCCATCCCCTATCCGAAGACAAGAGCAGAAATCATTATAGATCTTAAATATGCAATCAAGGTAACCACTGCTCAAGAAGGTGTTGATACTGTTGGAAAAATTCCAGCTTACGAACAGATAAAATTGAATTTATTGAAAGATAACCCGCAGTATAAAATCGGACAGATTTTTAAAGTGAAAAACCGAATTTCCGGCATTGCCCACGAATATACCTGGTTCATTCTTATCCGGGACTTAAACGATAAAAATGTTGTACGAGTTGTACTACACGCAAACGGCTTATATTTCGGATCGGGTGGTATTTATCCAAACCGTGAGAAGGACCTTGTAAAAACCAATCGTGAAATTCTTGACATTTTAACTGATGCAATCAAACGGACTGTCGATAAAAATGACATTAAAAGCATCGATCGAGTTGCTTTCCCATCTCCACTTGGAGATGAATTTTCTCCCCTATGGGAAATAGCAATGAAAGATGGAGATATTTATTACTACAGCTTGAACAGGGATTGTATATATAAGGGAATCGAAAAAAAAGAATGGAAAAATAAGGAAACCACATCCTATTATGAATTGGCGCCAAATAATGAAGAATTTCTCCCTGACGAAATAAATGATAAAATTCTCATCTTAAAAAAGTATGACCGGAAAAACCCGGGGAAAATGTAAAGCCTATGATTGGAACCGTGAGCACCCGGAAGACCCGCTGTAACCGCGAAGAGCACGAAGGGACGCGAAGGTCTCGGTGAGACAGAACCTTTCTAATTATTAATTGTCAATTGTCAATTGTTAATTATTAATTAAAACGGCGTCCTTCTTCCTGCTTGACAAATGGTCCTTTTTCCGGTACATTCTTTACCAGGAGTCGTTATGGAAAAAAAAGAAAAACTGGACATGCTGCGCAGGCTAAACGAATCCCGGCTCAGGGAAGACGTACTGGTTCCTTTATTTGAAAAAATGGGTTTCAAAGTTCCACCTACAAGCCACGTCCCCAACCCCCACCTTTCCATTTTCCCCCAGAGTGATCGGCCATTCCCGGAAAATAATCGATTGTGAACCAATCCTGTTTACAAAAGCTCCTATTAATCATAATATATATACCTTTAAAATGAATAACAGGAGATATTAGAATGTATGAAACTATTGAAGCCATTTACGAAGGCGGGAAAATAACCCCTTTGCATGATAAACTCCATATAAAAAAAGCAAAAGTATTTCTTACAATTCTTGAAAAAATCGTAGAACCGGAACCCCAGGGCGTACCCCTGGAGAAATTGACAAAATTCAAAGGACTTTTCGAAAAATTTCCCGAAGGCTTGAAATATCAGAGAGACTTGAGAAATGAGTGGTAGATATCTGCTGGATACCAATGCAGATGACAAAGTGTTCGCCCGTTTATTGGCCAGGGCCTTTGGCCCTACCGATAATAAATCCGAAATACGAAATACGACACAAATTCAAATGACCGAAACAAAAACCATCCAACCTTGCGGGAGCTTTTTATTTAACAGTACCCCTTTTCTTTGATGATTTTTATATAATCTTCCTTTGAAAGCGGGCATTTAACAAGATTTATAAAGTTTTGCCGATCTAATTTCAATTGCCCCCTAATTTTATCGGTGACTTTAGCCGGGATACTGCCTTTTCCAAAGGAATAGTGAACCCGCAGGATCTTTTTCCCATCGACTACCAGCCATCCAAAGATATGATCTGTGGAGCGAACTTCCAATTTTAATTTTTGAAATATTTTGTGGATATCCTGTTTTTTCAATTGCATTGGATGAAATTATGTAATATCGATAACCATTTTCTGGGAAGAGGCCCCAGGCTTTCTTGATCTTCAACCAGGTCCCGGTATAGGATAACGATTTCCTCGCAAAGCATATCCACGGCTTCGAATTCATTATCCGAATAGGCAAAAGCTTCGATGTCGTCAAAGCTAGCGATAACATGGCCGTTATCGTATTCGATCGTAATGTATATCGGGGATTTCAAAGAATATTGCCTATTTCTTAATGAATTTATAGGGATAATTTTAAAGTTGGTTTCAATCTTTCTTAAGATTTTCCGGGCATAAAAAGAAACTCTATCCGGTTCTACGGTTGCTACACTCATATTTACCTCATCCTGGTTTATATCACAGTCGTCTTAATTTTTCAATACCTTTGCAACTTAAAAATTTCCAATCGTCGATATTCCTGCTAAAACTTCTATTTAAAGGAAGGATTACGGGACAGGCCAATTTTTTCTTTTTCATTAAATCCACATTTGATTTTTTGATCGAAATAAATTATACTACCCATATGAACAATAACAACATGCGCGTCAAAACCAAAGTGAAAGCCGATACAGGCCCCCAAAACAAAATGATAAGAGAAATCATTATCAAAAACTTCAAATCCATCCCCGAACTGAGCCTGGAACTGGGACGTTTTAACGTCCTGATTGGTGAAAACGGCAGCGGGAAAACCAATATCCTGGAAGCCATCGCTTTGGGCGGCGCGGCGGCGGCAAATAAACTGGATAATGAGTTTCTTAGTTCCAGGGGCATCCGCGTAGCCGATCCTGAATTGATGAGGGCCGCCTTTGACCCAAAAACAAAAAATGAAGAAATATCCCTGGAATATGCCGATATTGATGAGGCTAAGGTTACTTTCAGGTTAAAAAACGATAACCAACCTTATTCAAAATGGGTGGATGTAGAACGCGAAAAGGCAGAAAAAAATTTGCTTCAATTTATTAAATCAGATGCAAAAATGGATAAATTCCTGAAATACACGTTAAATTCAGTTCTTCAAAATCAGTTAGATACGTTATCGAATTTCATTATTTATTCCCCGGAAAATACAACCCTCAGGATATTCGAGCAGGAAGGCCAAATCCTTCCCCTTGGAATAAGGGGCGAGGGCCTGTTTAAATTGATAAAGACCCTCCTGCTGGCCAAAGATAAAAAGCCCATCCTGGAAATTAAGGAAAATCTGAAACTCTTCGACTGGTTCGATGATTTCAACCTCCCGGAAATGGCTTCGGCCAATGAATTTGTTCTTAAAATTAAAGACCGTTTTTTAAGTTCTCAATTGAACGAATTCGATCAGAGAAGCGCAAACGAAGGGTTCCTGTTCCTATTATTTTATTTAAGCTTATTCATCAGCAAGGACACCCCCGTCTTTTTTGCCGTCGACAACCTGGAAGCATCCTTTAACCCAAAACTCTGCGTTGAAATTTCAAAAATGTTAATCCGCCTTTGCAAGGAGAAAAAAAAGCAGGTGATTGTTACGACGCATAATCCGTCGCTACTGGATGGACTCAATCTACATGACCCGGAAGAACGGCTTTTCGTTATCAAACGAAACACAAATGGCTGCACCATTGCCAAACGAATAACCGAAAAGCCTGCGGCAGAAAGCCCGGTAAAACTGTCCGAAGCCTGGACACGGGGTTACATCGGCGGGTTACCGAAGAATTTTTAACGATGCATTCATTCCGGTTAATTACAGAAGGGGGCACCGATCAAACAACATTGGAAATTATCCTATCCATTTTCTATGATGACCCTGATATAGATATTGAACGTCTCCAACCGCCCGGCGATGAAACCGATAGATACAAGCAAAAAAATTACGGTGGTTGGGGAATGGTTTTCGACTATTTGCAAAAGAAGCAGTTCATGGAGGCCATTGATTTTGCGGATTACTTTATTATCCAGATCGATACAGATGTATCACCGGAATTCGGTATCCCCCACCAGGAAGCCGGGATCGATCTAACACCGGAAGAACTTTACAAACGGGTTAAAGAAAAGCTAATTTCAAAAATGGACGGGGATTTTTACGATAAGCACAAGAAGAGATTTATCTTCGCAATCAGCATCCATTCGATCGAATGCTGGTTTTTGCCCCTCTATTACGACGATAATCGGAAATCGAAATTAATTAAATGCTTAGACACACTTAATCAAAGGCTTCAATCTCAAGAGAGCTTTACAATTGATAGAAAGAACCCCCAATATTATGGAACGATTTCAAAAAAATTCAAAACCAAAAAAAAACTGGTTAAGTTGGCAGCCAATAGTCCGAGCTTTAAAATGTTTTTAGAAAATTTACCGGACAGTGGCCTCCCTTTGGGAGAGTCTGATTAAAGTGGGGGGGAATCAATAGTCAGGAAGTTGGAGATCAATTCGGTTTCATCCAGCTTTTTGAAAAGAGAACACTTTTGCTCTTCATCCCGTTCAACGACAGTAATTACGTTCGCATCAAATTCATCTACCAAACGCGGCGACTGCGTCGCGATGATAACCTGGGAATATTCGGATGCGCTGTGAATCATTCCCGCCAGGGCAGATATCGCCACCGGGTGCAACCCCAGTTCAGGTTCATCGATAAGAATCGCGCCGGGTTTTAAAAAAGACTCAAAAAAATTTTATATCAAAGCCGGAGTCAGATAAACAATCATAGAACCGCTTTTGCGTTTGTCTTTTTTCTCCCATTTATAATTGAGAACCCAATCTCTATGCTTTAGTTCGATAATTTTAGCTTCTACCACATCCGGCAGCACCGCTTTCCCGTCGGAATGCATTCCTTTGCCCACGATTATCCGCACTGTCTGAATTTTCAAACGCCGCGTATTCCGAATAAAAAATTCCGTCGCACTTTCCGCCTTTGCCGCGCTGAAACCATGCAAATCAAGCTCTTCCTGCGGCGCGGGATAACCCTTTACCCGTTCAGACGGGGGCAGGGACTTCGTCCCTACCGGGTCTTTCTTTTTTTCCAGCAGCATGACGCGCTGGTAAATATCCACCTGGGATTTCTCAAAAAGCCGGGCAAAATCCTCTTGCGATTTTTTCTTTTTTGCATCCTCTACCTGGAATAATTCCCCCAGGTCATCGCTGTCGGTTATGATAGGAATTCCCTTTTTGTCCAATTTGGCCTTTACCTGCTTTTTCTTTCTCTTAACCGGCGCTGGGGTAGGAGATGCGGCGGATGCGGCGGGGGCGGGGGGAGTTGGAAGTTGAAGCTCCAGGGGTGGGTTTTCCATGACCGCAGGTGCGGCGGGCGGAACAGGCGGCGCAGGTTCTGCTTTTGTTACAACGGCGGCTTTCGGCGTTTCTTTGCCGAACAACCTGGCGATCTCAGAGAAAAACGTCTTCATTTTTATCATGGAATATTTATTGTATAAAAAAAATGTAATAAATGCAACATAAAAAAATGCCCTCACGTTCCCACGCTCCCACGCGCCCACGCCAAGGAAATCTTTTTCCCCGATAGGGTTTTGTCGCGAATAACGGCATTTGTTCCTGAGTCTCCCTACAATTTTTGTTATAACCTTAGCCCTCTTGCATAAATGGGTATTTAAAATCCGTTGGCGGATATAGGTTCTCCTTAATCGCCCGCGGACCGACCCACCGGTGCAGGTTGATATGAGAACCGGCTTTATCGTTTGTCCCGGACGCACGGCCGCCCCCAAAGGGCTGTTCCCCTACCACCGCCCCCGTGGGCTTATCATTTACATAAAAATTTCCTGCCGCATGCCTCAATATATCCGACGCCTTCAATATCGCCTGCCGGTCCCGGGCAAAAATCGAACCGGTTAATCCATACGGCGACGTTTCATCACAAAGATAAAGCGTTTTCTCATAATCTTTTTCATCGTATAAATAACAGGCGACCACCGGTCCGAAAATCTCTTCTTCCATGGCAACGAAATGGGGGTCCTTCGTCAATATCATTGTAGGCTCGATAAAATAGCCCGCTGTCTTGTCCCCATTTCCACCGAAAATAACCTCTGCGTGGGCGGATTTCTTAGCCTTCTCAATATACCCCATAATTTTATCGAAAGCGGGTTCATCGATGACGGCATTCATAAAGTTGCTAAAATCCCGCGGGTCTCCTATTTTAATA
Source organism: Candidatus Aminicenantota bacterium (assembly GCA_026393835.1). Taxonomy (GTDB): domain Bacteria; phylum Acidobacteriota; class Aminicenantia; order UBA2199; family UBA2199; genus JAKAGC01. The sequence goes on from JAPKZK010000137.1 coordinate 78,248, forward strand.
CCGGCAATCATCTCTTCCAGGATTTTTTTCAATGCCGGCCACAACGAGGTAGGTATATATACCCTGGAAGCCGCCGAACACTTTTGCCCCTGGTATTCGAAACCACCCCTGACGATTGCGGCGGCTGCTTCGCAAAGATCGGCGGAAGCATGAACCATGATAAAATTTTTCCCGCCCGTCTCGCCCACAATGCGGGGATAGGTGCGGTAACGGGAAATGTTCTCGCCGATTCTCTTCCAGATTCCATGAAAAACAGCAGTAGAACCTGTAAAATGAATTCCCGCCATATGGGAACTGGCCAACACGGCATCGCCCACACTGGCGCCTGAACCGGGAACGAAATTGATCACCCCGTCCGGGTAGCCGGCTTCTTTAAACAATCGCATCAGGTAATAAGCAGAAAGTACGGCAGTGGAAGACGGTTTCCATACAGCCACATTGCCCATCAGCACGGGGGCCGTGGTAAGGTTCGCGGCGATGGAAGTAAAATTAAAAGGCGAAACGGCAAAAACGAATCCCTCCAGGGGCCGGTAACACAACCGGTTGATGGTATCCTTCGTAGAGTGTGGTTGTTCTCTATAAATGATACTCATATAGTAAGCATTGAAGCGCATATAGTCGGCGGTTTCGCAGGAGGCGTCGATTTCTGCCTGGTGCGCGCTTTTGGACTGGTTGAGCATGGCTGCGGCGTTAAGAATGTACCTATACTTCCGGCCGATGAGCTCCGCGGCGCGGAAATTAAGGGCGGCGCGTTCCATCCAGGGTATACGCTCCCACTCTTTTTGCGCGTTTAAGGCTGCATCGATGGCCAACGCGATGAGTTGGGGGCTGGCCTTATGATAAGTACCCATAATATGGCGATGCTCATGGGGCATGATGAGTTTCCCCAGGTCCCCGGTGAAATACTCCTTGCCGCCGATGATAACGGGTATCTCGAAAGTTTCCCCGGACATACGTTCCAATTCCTGTTTTAGCAGGGCGCGTTCCGGGCTGCCCGGGGCGTAGGTGTAACCGGGTTCATTAATGGGTTCTTTTATCGAAATGATCGTATGATTCATGGTTTATCCTCCAATTTTAAATAAACCTATGGTTTCCAGGTGCGGGGTCTGTGGGAATAGGTCGAAAGCCTTCAATGCCTCCAATCGATACCCATTCTCCCCCAGCGCCTTTAAATCCCGGCTGAAAGTAGCGGAAGAACAAGAGATGTAAATTATCTTCGGGAACCTTTTTTTTAAAATACCATTCAGCACATATTTCGAAAGACCGGAACGGGGTGGGTCCACCACCACGATATCCGCCCGCGGAAAATTAAACTTCTCTACCGGGATTCGTAAAAACTCGCTGCCGGAGGCGCCGCTGCCCCCAAAGGCGCGCCGCGCAAGGTCCGACGCATACCCATAACTTTCAACCCCAATGACTTTTTTCGCGTACTTTTTTAAAAGTGGAATAAAAAATCCTACACCGGAATAAAGATCGATGATGGTGTCGCAGGGTTCCAGGTACGACTCGACAGTGTCCAACATGTTCTCCCACTGGAACGGGTTCACCTGGAAAAAGGCGGTGGGGGAAACAAAATAGGTCCACCCCTTGATGTTTAAAGCGGATACGCCAACGTCATCATTGCCGGACCAGGAAAAGGTAATTTCGGGGAATCGTTTCAACATCTTCGCTTCTTCATCCGCTTCTGCTTCCGCTTCCGCCTCATGGCCGGGGTAAGGGGGATGGGAAAGATGGATATAGACTTTTTGATTATCCCGGTTCATAAAGATATCCATTTGAAAGAAAAAAGGGGGTTTTTCCAGGGTGTTCCATTTTTCCAGGAACCGGTTAACCGGGTCGGGGAAGAGCAAGCAGCGATTAATAGGAATCACCGTGTTCGTGCCTTTGCGGATGAACCCGATGCGACCGTCTTCCGGTTCCGCCGGGTTTTCTTTTTTTTGGGCTTTCATGCGGGCGCGGATGCGGTTGTGATAGGGAGGGGATTTGATAATGTCCGGGGGGGCGGACCCAGGTTCATAATGGCCGATGCGTTTGAGGTCGTCAAGGAGGATTTGTCGTTTGATTTGTTCCTGGAAGGGGTAATCGATGTGCTGGAACACGCAGCCGCCGCATTGGCCGAAATAGGGGCACGGCGGCTGGATACGATGTCCCGACGGGGTTAATACATCTAAAAGTTCTCCCCAGAGGATGCCCCTGGCGCGGTCTTTAACCCGGTAGGCGACTTTTTCCCCGGGGAGAACATAATTCAAAAACACCACACCTTCATCGCTGCGTACAAGGCCCCAACCGCCGTTGGTTATTTTCTCAATGATCCCGTGTGGCATTTCTCATTAATAATTAATAATTAATAATTAACAATTGACAATTATTAATTATTACTTTTTATGTGTTATTTCCTATTCGATAGAGATAACCAACCGTTCATTTTTAAACTTACCGGTGTCCAGGAAGGTTAAGATGGCGGTCTGTTTATCTGTCGATATCTCCACTTTGTAGTCGGCGCCTGCTTTATAGAACTTGGGAAAGAGCGTGACGCTCTTGATTTTATCGATACCCAGGTCAGAGGCTGAGATAGTAATCTCGGTGGTGGACCTCAGGTCCATGGAGGTGACAAAGTGTTCCGGCGACACATCGCGCAATTTGGTGGACCTTAAGAAACCGCCTTTGAGGATGCCCTTTTTCTTCAAGCTGCTTTCGGTATCCACCAGGTAGAAGAGAGAATTGACCTGTTCATTCAGTTCGCTGACTTTATTAATCAGGTTTGTTTTTTCATTGGCCAGCATATCCAGTTGTTGGATTAGTTCAGCGCGTCTCTCTTCAAGGGTTTTGATATCTTCCGATAATTTGTCCCGCTGGGATATGGCTTCGTCGCGGGCGTCCACCAGTTTCTTTTTGGCCTGGCGAATAATGGTGTTGGGAGATACCGGGGCCGTGCCCTGGGTCACGGAGGTCCCGTACTCATCGCCGGTATAGAAATTATATACCTTAAAACCCGGCACCAGCATATCATAGAGTGCGGTTCGTTCGACCAAATCCGCGGCCTGTTTCTTATCGACGTTCTTTTCCTTTACCAGGAAATCCATGGCGATCTGGAAGTGGGTTTCTCCACTTTTGACAATATGCGGCACAGGCAGCAGGGCTTCGATTTCTTTTATTTTCTCCTGCAGGTCCCGCATTTCTTTGTTTTTATCATTGATCTCTTCCAGTAGGGATTTGATAGAAACATCTTTTTCCTCTTTGATTTTTTGTTCCAGGAGTTTCTTTTCTTCATCGTTAAGGTTTAAAGGGTTAACGCCAAGGAACGGTTGGCCGGTTTTTTGTTTGTACTGGTTCATCAGGGAAAACATATCATCCTGTTTCTTTTTCATATCGGTTTCCAGTCCCTGGATTTTTTGGGTCATTTCTTGCATTTCCTGGATTTTAGCCGCGGCTTCGTCCAGGGGTTTGGGTTTAAGGAACAGCAGGTATCCCAGCACCAGCAGCGCCGCTATTATGACGATAACAGCGATGATAATGCCCCACGGTGTTTTTTTTGTTTTTTCTACAGGTTCTTCTTTTTTTTCTTGCTCAAAAATGGTTGTCTTTTCTTCGTCCATTAAAATCCTCCTAAATAAAATTGAGAATGTATAATGACATATTTTGATATTTTTTTCAATCGTTTTTTTAATGAAATGTTTCCCCGGGGGGAAACGCCAATATCATGGTTTGTTGGGAAGCGGTCAGTTTTTTGAAAAGTTTCTTTTTCCGGCGGTATGAAATTTCCAATATCAACCCGATGACAATGGGGATAAAACTTAGGAGTATACCGCCCAGGATGACTTCCAATACTTCGGATTTGAATTTTTGCGTATCCCCGGCGACTCCCAGGAGCAGCAGCGCCCAGAACAAGCCGCTGACGATTAATAAGGCGCGGCCCATGATAAGTTTCCATAATTGTTTTTTGGGATCGATGCGCAGCAGCAATTCTTGTTGGACGGAAGTATCTTCGACCGGCGCCGGGGCCGGCGTCGTCGTCTCAGCGGCGCGGGCAATGGAAAGGGCGCGGCCTTTTTTCATGAGTTTGACGCCGAACACCGCCACGCCGACGACTATGGGTAGAATGAGCAGGGCCGCGGGGGTCTGGGTAAATATCAAGGCGTCGTAGAGACCGTGAAGGAAATAAGCCAGGAAAAAGCCTTTTAATAGATTTCTTTTCCTTTCATTTCCGGTGGCGGCGAATTTCGCCCGGCCCACATAATAGCCCATCAATACACCCGTGAAGCAGTGCAATGGCATTGCGGTAATGGACCGCATTATCCCGACGCTAAACCCGTACGATAAGACATAAAAAACATTTTCCAGCATGGCAAAACCCAGGGCGCTGGCGCCCATGTAAACGATGCCGTCGTTTTCTTCGTTGAAGTTTTTGTTTCTCCAGGCGACAATAAACACCGCGGTTAATTTGGCCAGTTCTTCGACCCAGGCCACCTGGACAAAGGAGATCATGATGGCCTTTGAAATGATGCCGCCGCCGTAGATAGGTAAGGCGCCGAGGGCTTTTTCCAGGATGGCGGTGGGAATCAGGCTTAAGGCCCCCAGCAGCATCGTTGTCAGAACCAATCCCAGGGGTTCTTTCTCGTTTCTATCCATAAAAAGGATGATATAGAGCAGCACAATCCCGGGAAACAGGGCTAATATCAATAAAAAGACAATATCCATGGATTTTTTCCTTTTGATTTATTCATCATTCATCATTCATCATTCATCATTCGTTATTACATCCCTGTGTACGGTATCCGGGGAGAAGGCCGGGAGGCAAACGGCGATGTATTCGGCTCCTTCAGGGCCGGGGGTGCTGTATTGAATCCATTCGCCTTTTGGGGTGATAATGGCTTCGCCGGCGTGGACATCGAACGCGGCGTCTTTTGTTTGAACCCTGAGCATGCCGTTTAAGACAACCGTATACTCATCGAATTCCGGGGTTTGACCGGGTTCCACCCAGCCGGTGGGGCTTTTCATTCGCGCGATGCTGACAGCGGCAGTGTTGGAATTAACGCGGCCGATGAATTCTTCGATGATTTTCGGTTTATTACCGGCGGCTTTAATGATAGTCGGTGATTCGATTTTTTTAAGCATACCCTATTTTATCGCATTGTAAATTTACTTGCAACTTCAAAAAAACGGTCCAGGTACTTTTGCGGCAAACGGATGCGCAGGATTTGTTTCCGGTAAGGGATATTGTAGCCCCGGCACACCAGGGCAATCTCATCCGGCGGTAAAGAGACCGATGACCCATACAAGGTATCCCCGATAATGGGTGCAAGATAATGGGCGGCATGAAAACGTATCTGGTGCCGCCGGCCCGTAAATATAAAAACCGAATAAATATCCGCCCCTTCCAGGGATGCGGTTTTGATAAATAATGAATCCGCGGCTTTGCCATTTTCATCCAACAGGGTGCGTATCCCATCGCTGGAAATGATGTCCCGGATTCTCAGGCATTTCGGGGCATCGTTGTTTTCGCGTTTCTCCAGGGCCGCCAGGTACCATTTTTTAATCTTCCGTTTTTTCCCCAGTTCAAATAACCGGCGTTCCGCGGGTTTGTTTTTGGCAAAAATCACCAACCCTTCCACTGGGCGGTCCAGGCGGGTAATGGGCGTGGATTCGAACGGGGCGCCTTGATCCCGCAAATACCCGTCTACCCCATAGGAGAGGTGGTAATGGATGGAAGTGGGCACGGCATGAACATTTAAATCAGGGGGTTTATATACTACCAGCAGGTCCTCGTTCTCAAAAATGACCTGCTCTTTATCAAGGGTATAGGCTTTTCCCTGGATGTCGCCGACGTGTACTTTAATCGTCTCTTCGGCCCGAATAATAAATCCTGGGCTAAGAACTCTTTTTTTATCTTTCCATGCGCCGCCCGAAGCAATCACCACTTCGGCATTGTATTGGGCAGGTAAATGCATCGAAAGCAGCTCCAGCAGCGGGATGTCTTCTTTAGCCGTAATAAAAAATCGTTTCATTTTTTGCTTTTTCCCTTTATTGTTCTTCCTGGCTTACTATATATGAAAAGCGGCAAAAAAACAATGCTTGTAATTTTTTTCTCTTTTTGGTACGATAGGGTGCAAAATTTGCAGATACAAAGGAGAAAAATTATGAAGAGACAGATCATTCGAATCGATGAAGATAAGTGTAATGGCTGCGGACAGTGTGTGCCGGGGTGCCCGGAAGGCGCACTCCGGATCATCGATGATAAAGCCAGGCTCATCAGCGATCTATTCTGCGACGGCCTGGGCGCCTGCATCGGGACCTGCCCGCAGGGCGCCATTATTATCGAAGAAAGAGAAGCCGAACCTTACGATGAAAGAAAAGTAATGATCAATATCATAAAACAAGGCCCCAATACCATTCGGGCCCACCTAATTCATTTAAAGGAGCATAACGAATCAGCGCACTTGAAAACAGCCGTGGATTTTTTGAAGGAACAGGGAATCGATGTCCCGGATTTGACTCCCGCCGCCGCCGCTCATACCGGGGTTCCCGGCGGCTGCCCCGGGGCGGCCATGCGCGATATGCGTGATATACGCAGCAAGAAACCGCAGCCGGGCCAGCCGCCCGGGGCAATGGGCTTACCCGTCGAATCCCAACTGCGGCAGTGGCCGGTGCAGCTTCAGCTTATCAATCCCCGGGCGCCCTATTTACAGGACGCCGACCTGCTGGTGGCCGCGGATTGTGTGCCCTTTGCCTATGCGAATTTTCACCAGCGGTTTCTAAAGGACAAAGTCATGGTTATTTTCTGCCCCAAACTGGACCAAACCATCGATCAGTACATTGAGAAACTCACCGCCATATTCCTTAACAACAACATCAAATCAATATCCGTCGTTCAAATGGAAGTCCCCTGTTGCTCCGGTACTCTCTATCTTGTTCAAAAGGCCCTGGAACAGGCGAAGAAAATCATTCCCATCAAAGATTATACTATTTCCATTACCGGGGAAATAATCTAATAATCAAAAGCTTTTGGAAGTCCAGGAACCGTCCATCCGTGATGGTTTCTCGAAAAGGTTCCTGGTCGCCGAAGGCTATTTGGATTCCGCGTTGGTGGCGAGTTCTAAACCGTAACCCTGTTTTGCATCGGATTTCTTAAGCATGAAGGCAAGGAAGATGGAGATAATGCCTAAAACCACCAGCATAAATATCGGGATAGTATAATTGTACTGGGGGATTTCACCTAGAACCCGCATTTCCTGCATTTTCTGGCTGATCACTTCATTCGACAGCCCCTGGGTTTCCAACCCGCTTCTAATTTCCTGTAATTTGCTTACCACGGTGGAATTTGTCATATCCAGGACTTTCCCGATGCCCCAGAAGAATGCCAGCAGTCCCCAATTTTGCACGGTAAACATGGCGGCGTAAGCCGTACCCAACCGGTGTTTGGGAACAATTTTCGCCACCGAAGGCCACATGGCGGCAGGCACCAGGGAAAAAGCAACGCCGAGGCATATAAGCCCCAGATACCCCAGACCGACGCTCTGGAATAGGGAAAGGGAAATGTGGGCAAAGATCAAGAGCAATGCACCCAGTATCATTAACGAAGCGGCTTTACCTTTTTTGTCCATAATACTGCCGAAAATGGGGGTAAAGAAAATGGTGGCCATGGGGATTAAGCTGGCCACTTTCGGCCCGTTTGTAACCCATACTGCCAGGGTATCTTTGAATATATAAAGGAAACCCAAAAAGAGAATAAATAGGCCCAGGATGGAGATGATCTTACCGGTTTTGTTTTTTATATTGGTGGGAACCAATGGAAATGCAACCCCGAATATAAACAACCCGATAAAGATCATGGCATTTCCCAATGCCGCGCTTCCGAATAGGGATACCTGGGGAGTGGAGGCGGGGAGGTTGTATGAGAATCCGAATTTATTGACCAACAGGTCCGGGGCGTACTGCATGAAGGGGAATACCGCCGAATAGAACGCGACGCAGAGTAACGCGATAAGAATAAAGGTTTTATCCGTAACCAATTTGACCAGGTCGGAGAATTTGAATTGTTCATCTTCGGAGCTTCCGGTTTCGGCCTCCAGTTGTTTATCGATTTTTACATCGAACATCAGGTAGACAAGGTACATGATCAGGCTGACGCCGATAAGGGTAGCGGCGAAGTATACGGCGGTAGGCACATTGCCGTTGGCGATATCCGGCGACAATGCGGTTCCCAAAGCTGAACCCAGACGTCCGAAGCCCATGCTGATGGCCATGGCAAGGGCCATCTCATAGCCTTTAAACCATTTCACCAGCGCCCGCAGCACCACCACGCATGTGACTTCCAGTCCCGTGCCGAATAGGATACGTCCGATGATCATAACCGTTAATTTGCCGGAAGGAGTACTTGCCAGGACGCCGGCGGCGCCGAGGGCGGTGAGCGCCGAGCCGATAGCGGCGATTGCCCCGAAAACGACCCCTGTTATCCGGATGCCCCATTTGTCCAGGATAATTCCTCCGACGATGATCATTCCGAAAACATTGGCAATGGTGGTTAAACCGATTAACGTTCCGTAATCGGTGGAGGTGATGCCCATCTGGCTTTCCATCAGGGGTTTTAGCCCTGAAAAGAAGTCCTGGAACCAGTAGGTGCTGAAGGTTAAACCACTGACCAAAATCATGATAAACCAACGCATTAAGGGTGAGTCTTTAAGTGTTTGTTTAATTTTTTCTGTCATTTTGATTCCTCGTTAATCATAGGGATGATTTTAATGTTTTGATTGGCATAAAAAAATGGTATGAAGATACACAGTTGACCATTGTTGGATTATATATTAATAATGAATGAAATGCAAATTAAAAGTTTTGTGGGGTCCAGGGACCTTTTTTCAAAAAGGTCCCTGGCTGCCGGAGGCATTAATTACTTTTTTTCGTGCTTGTAGAGATAATCCGCGATGATATTGGCCATGAGGTTGACGCCGATGGCAATGTTGTCCTCGTCGGCCGCGAACGTAGGAGAATGCACGGCGGTCTTATCCATATCCTTCGGTATGACTCCCAAATTCAACATGACCGCGGGTGCAATCTTTCCAAAGAAACTGAAATCCTCCCCGCCCATTTCCGGTTTTTCCTCCACCAGGGCGGACTTGCTGCCCAGGACGCGCTCGGAGGTTGCCAGGGCCTCTTTAAGTAATCCCGGGTCCGTGTACATTGACGGCGAGCCGAATTCGTAGTTAAGGTCGAAGGACGCGCCGGCTGCCTCACAGGTATTCGTGATCAGGCGCGTAATTTTATCTTTAAGAACCTGCCGCTGACTATCGCCGTAGTTCCGGACCGTGGCCCAGAGTTCCGCGGATTCGGGGATGATATTGGGGGCTGCGCCGGAGTGGAAATAACCCACAGTGACCACGGTATGGTTGCGGACGTCGATCTCACGGGCCACCATGACCTGGAGGGCGGTTACCACCTGCGCGCCAACCACGATGGGATCAACACACAGGAAGGAACCGGCGCCGTGACAACCTTTGGACTTGATCAACAGTGTGAACCCGTCCACGTTGGCGCAGGCAAAGCCCTGGGTATAACCGATAAAACCCGCTTTAAGCGTATCGTCCACATGATAGGCCCAGAAAGCCTGGGGTTTATAGTCCAGGAAGGCCCCCTCCCGGATCATTCTCAAAGCTCCGCCGCAGCATTCCTCCCCGGGTTGGGCAATGAAAAGGATCGTACCCGGGAGTTCCTCTCGAATGCCGGCCAGGACTGACGCAACGCCCAGCAGAACAGTGGTATGGATATCATGGCCGCAGGCGTGCATTAGGCCCACTTCGCGGCCTTCCGCTGCGACTTTGACCTTTGAGGCAAAGGGGAGCCCAGTTTCTTCGGTAATGGGCAGGGCGTCCATATCGCCTCGCATGGCGACAATAGGACCCGGGCGTCCGCCTTTTAGAATCCCCACCACCCCGGTTACCGAGTACCCTGTCCGCACTTCCAGGCCAAGCTTGCGGAAGTATTCGGCCACCAGGGCCGAGGTACGCTTTTCTTGAAGTCCCAGTTCCGGGTGGCAATGGATGTCACGCCGGATGTTAACAAGTTCGGGGGTGAGTTTGTTGGTGAGGTCCCGGATTTTCGTTTCTAATGGGGAGGCGGCGAATATCTCGCTGCCGCTGCACAGGACAGCAAATACCGCTGTCAGGATTATAAAAGTTCTCTTTTTCATTTATTTAAAATACCATAATCATGGGAAAATTTCAACCGGAAAGCAGTAAGGAAAAAAATTGACTATCCATTACAAATCGTTTATAATAAGGCAGGGTAAAAATGAACCATTTAACTAAAGATATTGTTCTGACCGAGTTGCGAGAATATAAAGAAAAGAACAAGAAAAAATATCAAATCGTAAAACTGGGTATATTTGGTTCCATCACCAGGGATGAATTCGATAAACACAGTGATATCGATGTCGTCGTAGAGCTTGAAAAACCGAAAATGTTTGATTTGATCGGGATCAAACAGGAACTCGAAGAAATATTCTCCCTTTCTGTAGATATTGTTCGGGTACGCAAGAAAATGAATGAGTTCCTAAAAAATCGCATCGAAAGAGAGGCTATTTTTGTTTGATACAGAGCTGGCAAAGGAAATATTATCTCAAATTCAGCGATCAACCCAAACCATTTTAAAGCGCTTTAAACATAGGAATGAGAGATATTATTACCCATCATTATTTCGACCTGGATGCCGAAGTTGTTTTTGATGTATGTGAAAATCATATTGAAGACCTGGCCAAAACAATAAATAAAATTCTTGAACAATTGAATCCGCTGGATTGAGTTGGAAAAGAACCTCTGGGAAAATTGTCGCAGTAGGAATGTGGTTATCCGGCGCCCGCCACTCTCCGCAGAGACACGGATTGTTCGCAGACGGGAAGAGAGGATGCGGAAAAGGGATAATTGTTAATTGTCAATTGTTAATGGTTAACTGTTAACGGGGGATTCGAGGAAAAGAGGATATACAAAAAACCAACTATGAGTTATGGTTTTGAAAGGATTGACAAGTAAATGAAATTGTATTATATTGAATTCGCAGCGTAAGAAAAAATGACGTGCTGGAGGTCCATAAAAATGCAGAGTGCCCAGGTATCGGATAAAACAGTGCCTAATATGGCAAGAAAGAAGATAGATACTCTTTTTTCAATCGGGGCCGGAGGGGTAGTTGAAAATACCTTGAACAAGCTCATTCATTACCAATTGGCTAAATACCGGGAAAACACCGACCAAATCAATCGCGAACTGGAGAGGTTTGAAACACATTATAAAATGACTTCAAGTCGATTTTACAAAAAATTTGAGGCCGGAGAGTTGGGAGATAGCGGAGATTTTTTCGAATGGAGCGGCCTGTATGAGAATATGCTGCTGTTCAGGAAAAGAATGGAGCTGAAGAAAATGTGATCGGTCACGAAGGGATAACCGGGATAGACGTATTAAACACAATCATAAAAGAAATCGTTGGCAAATAGTCTGCACGATCCCCATTGAAGAAAGCGGAAAAGGGATAATTTTCAATTGTTAATGGTTAATTGTTAATGGGGAATTCGAGGAAAAGAGGCGGAACGGAAGAGCAAAAAAACTGGGTATTCATGATTAGCTCGACCGGCGCTCTATATTTAGTTACCGTATTGCCAGGATATTTGCTGCGGCTTCCATTTTATGCATGGAAATTCACGAAAACACGCCGCGGGTGGGCTTTTTAATGCAAATAAGTCGCAGTGTACCGGAACATTTGTGTTTTTAGGCGCAAAAAATTGGCAATGTAACGGAGCATTTGTATCTTTGGGTGTAAAGAAATGGAAATGTAACGTTACATTTGGACTTTTTACTGTTAAAAAATGAAAATGTAACGCGGTTTGCCGTTGTTTTACCGTCGAAAAATGGAAATGTAACGAGGATTGGGGATTTTTGCCTGTCAAAAAATGGAAATGCAGCGGGGTTTGCGGTTCTTTTCCACTTAAAAATAGGAAATGCGGCGCGTTTGGGATTCTTTCCCAGGGGGAAAATTCGCCTGTCCCCAATTCATTCCCTTTGCTCCCTGATCCACTATTTCAAAAAAATATTCAACCGGGGTTGACTTTCTTTATAAGGGTGTGGTAGATTTAAATCTTCTAGTGGAACTGCCAAAGTATAAATTAGAAAGATATCTATTGGTCATCATGAGGAGATACAAATGGTCAACATAAAACCTTTAAGGCTTCCTGGTAGATGGCGAGAGGGTTTCGCGCTTGACTATCATACGGTCGGCAGCACATATCGTGGCGACGATGAGTTTGGTCACCCGATTTTTGATACCCAGCGCACCGAACTTGGAGAACTCCTGTACCGGTTGAAGTATCGCTCAGACAATTCAGTGGTTGATGAGATAGCTATTACAGCAGCGACTTTTATTACTTCCTGGAATACAGGGGTTGACATAATAATACCGGTGCCTCCGTCACGATCGGTAAGACCACTGCAGCCGGTTTTAACTTTGGCAGAATCGTTGAGTAGAAAACTCAATATTCCCAATGTAATTGACGCTGTTGTCACGGTGAAGGACATACCCGAACTTAAGAATGTCTATGACTACGACGAGAGGTTACGGCTGCTTCAAGGAGTACACGTCATTCGGTCGTCTATTGTTGAAGGTAAGAGAATTTTGCTCTTTGACGATCTCTATCGCTCAGGTGCTACAATGAATACCATAACTGCTGCACTCTACGATCATGGTTTAGTCGCTGATGTTTTCGCCCTGGCAATTACTCGTACAAGGAGTAAGTCGTGATTAAAGTTTTCATAGGAGGTTCCAGGAAAGTGTCACGTCTTAGCGCCGAAGTGCGACAAAGACTTGATCGAATTATTAAAAAAGGCTTTCCTGTACTCATAGGCGACGCTAATGGAGTGGACAAAGTTGTCCAGCAATATTTTCATGAACATAACTACAACCAGGTGGAAGTGTTCTGCATGGAAGGAGTTTGTCGTAATAACCTCGGCGGTTGGCCAACTCGTTCAATCTCAGCGGTCAACAGGAAGAGGGATTTCAGCTATTATTCCTCCAAGGACAGGGTGATGGCAGATGACGCTTCGGTTGGATTCATGATTTGGGATGGAAAAAGTAAAGGTACACTCACGAATGTTTTCCGGCTTATCAGCCAAAACAAAAAGGTTGTTATTTATACGGCGCCATCAAAGCAATTCTCAGATTTGAAAAACAAAGCGGACTGGGACGTATTCCTTTCCTCGTCTGGAAACGATTTGGGTAAGCAAGTCGAGAGGAGGGCATTTATTGAGGGCCGGAAAAGTCAATCGCCGGTTCAACTCAATCTATTTTCAGCAAATAGGCTGCCTGAACATCAACCGGCGTAGAATCCATTATCTCTCATCCGGCCATAGAAGTTGTTAGAGTTCGGTATAGGAAAGTGTATACAGGAGATGAAAAATGGCAATAACTTTGCCAGCTTAGACTTTATGCTTTTTTAGGGCGTCTGTTTTCTCGTTGATGAAGGCATTTTTCTCTTCGGATATCGGGGTACTCTGGAGCCAGGCTTTGAGATCGTCGAATGACCAGGTAATGGTGAAATCTTCGTTTAGTACCTGGTTAAATTGTTTCTCACAATCCATTGTATCGGCATCGGTCATTTTTTTGGCGATATTTTCCAGGTAGAGCATTATAGCCCTATCATTTACTTCAAGGGATAATGATGAAGCCTTATGAAGGGTTTCCAGGGCTTTGAGAAAATCATTGGTTATAATATACAATTCCGCCAGGTTGAGATATGGGTTTGCATATTCCGGATTAAGGTCAATAGCTCTGTTAAAATCAAAAATGGCTTTTTTATAGTCTTTTTGAGCATAATAGTTGTTTCCCCGATTATTATAAGCTTCCGCATATTCCGGATTAAGTTCAATGGCCCTGTTTAAATCCGGAAGAGCAATATCATAGTCTTTTTGAGCATTAAAAGTGTTTCCGCGGTTATTATAAGCTTCGGCGGATTCCGGGTTAAGTTCAATTGCTTTGGTAAAATCAGAGATGGCTTTATCATAACTTTTTTGAGCATAATGGAGACCTCCCCGGTTATTAAAAGCAGTTGCATATTCCGGTTTAAGCTTAATAGCCTTGTCATAATCAGAAAGAGCTTTATCATACTCATTTTGAGTATTATAGACATTTCCCCTATTATTATATGCATCGGCATAATTCGGGTTAAGCTCAATAGCTTTGTCATAATCGGAAAGGGCTTTATTATAGTCATTTTGAATATTATAAACATTTCCCCTGTTATTATAGGCATTAGTATGATTCGGGTTAAGCTCAATAGCCTTGTTATAATTGGAAAGGGCTTTCTCATATTCTTTTTGATAATAATGGGTGTTTCCCCGGTTATTATAAGCATCCGCATATTCCGGCTTAAGCTCAATGGCCCTGTTAAAATCGAAAAGGGCTTTATCATAATCTTTTAATTCATTATAGGTGTTTCCCCGGTTATTATAAGCTTTTGCATAACCCGGATTAAGTTCAATGGCCATGGTATAATCGGATAGAGCTTTATCATAGTTTTTCTGAGCATTATAGCAGATTCCCCGGTTGTAATAAGCTAACGTATCATCCGGTTTAAGCTCAATGGCTTTGGTATAATCGGATAGAGCGTTGACATAATCATGCTGACCATAATAAACATTTCCACGGTTGATATAAGCCGCCGCATATTCCGGGTTCAGTTCAATCGCTTTATTGCAGCATTTTAATGATTGGGCATAACTTTTTTTCAGGGCATATTGCCCACCCAGGCTGCTGTATGTTTTAATGATTTTTTCTTTTATTTTAGCAGAAACAGTTGTTAATCCAGGAATTTTATTAAGAAAAGTCATCGCCTCGTCCAATTTTCCACTTCTGCTGTAGAAATCCGCCCATTTGTAAGCTAACAACCGTCTTTGAAAATCCGTAAGCGATTTTTTATTATCTTCTAAAAATGTAAACAGTTCCAATTCTTCTTCTCCATAAACGTTCCCAAAATTGCCGGTAAAAAGGTTCTGAAGAAAACCGGTAAACAATATATTAAAAACTTTCTTCTGTTTCGCCGATAAGCACGGCTTTAATTCATCCATGAAGTGAAACACCCCGAACAGTACCGGCGGATTAAATTCCAGGAGTTCCAAAAAGTGCTTCCGGGTCGATAAAAAAGCCCTTTCCCGATCTGTCCACATCAACGCATTAATATAATCCAGGAAAGCAGCCTGGAATGTCTCGCCGGTAAACAGGTCTTCCAGTGGTTCCTCCTCTTTCTCTATCTCATCCAGGCGTGCGCCCAGGGAAGCGAGGGTATTTTTGCCGAATTCTTCGAATATATGGGAATTGCGATTCGATACAATTTCATTCACCAGGTGCACCCGGATAAATTCTCGTACTTTCCCATGCATCCTGCGCCCTTGAATAAATGAGTGCCGCTCCGCCATAGTCGACAAAATACCGTTTACTTCCTTTACCGGCAGCCCCCATATTGCAGACAGCAGCTTATCGTCAAACTGCCGCAACATGGCCAGGTGAAAAACCCATTCCCGGGTCTCATTGTCGCAGTGTTTTAAAAACCGGTCTACCACACCCTCGATAATATCCTTTATTTGCTCGGATCGGGACTCGAAACTGGCCAATACGTCACCCAGCGGCTTCCCTTCCTGCAACCGATAACACACTTCCTCCACCACCATGGGTATTCCCAGGGTGCACTGCTCCAATTTTTTAATATCCGATTCTTTGATCTCAAGGTCAAAGGCCCTGGTAAATTCATTTATCTCTTCCGTATTAAACAGGATTTCATCCAGCGACACATGGTACAACGACTCGCCGGGGAATTGGTCCCTGTAGGCTTTATAATGATTGTTCCTGCCTGAAAGAATCACTCCCATACGGGGGGCGGCATCCAGGAGTTTTTTTAAAAACAAAGTACGGAACCATTCTTCGATCTTTTCCCTGTCCACCCGCTCGTAAGTATCCACCGCCAATAAAACCGGGCTGTCTTTGGAAAGTGCGGACAAACCCTTGACAAGCGCAATGCTCAAGTCATGGTTGGCGTTTTCATACAACGTGAGATCTTTTTCCGGTAAAGTACCCTGTTTCCGCAGCCACTCACGGAACTTCAATTCATGCTCATAGGCGAAAGTCAATGCGGCATTCAGTCCTTCCTGGAAGACATCTCCTGCTTTACCCGGCACCGGTATACCGTTTGCGGTTGCCAGGAACTTTAATCCTTCGGTTATAATTTTCGATTCCGGTACAAAATCTTTTCTTTCTTTCGCCACCTTTTGATTGACTTTATCGACTTCCTCAAGTTTTTTGGTGTAGTCTTTGAAGTACTTTTCAGGTTTCTCCACTTTCTCGCAGAAAGCGGTATATAGGCCTTTGATCATTTTGGTATCGTCGTCCGGCAAAGGGCTATTTTTGTAATAATAATCATCCCAGTCCAGTTTGATGACGGTTATCTTGCGGCCTTTTTCTTTAACTGTTTCTTCCGCTGTCTTGATGCATTCATCCAGCAGCATGGATTTTCCCAGTCCACCTTCGCCTGAGAAGAGAAACAGCCGTGGGAACGGACTGTGTCCCCGGTTATCCAACATACAAAAAATGGATTTTTTGAAGTCGCCTAGTTGCTTGACCCTTCCGATAAATTTTTTCATTGTTTTATTATAAGGCATTTCAACCAGCTTTTCAAGAGAAGGGAGTTTAATTTTTTGCCACGGATGAACACGGATTGTTCGCAGACGGGAAGAGAGGAAACGGAAAAGGGAAAATTGTTAATTGTCAATTGTTAATGGTTAACTGTTAACGGGGAATTGGAGGAAAAAGGGGATATTCAGGAAGTGCTCTTCAACACCCCGCCGGGAGAGTTTCCACCAAGCCCCGGAAAGATTTTAAGAAGCCCTGGTAAGTTTTCCCGAAGCCCCGGGAAGTAGGGAACTGGCACTGCCTGTTCCCTTTTGAAATCCGGGAAGTCCGTGTTTGTCCGTGTTCGTACGTGGCTGTGGCTAAATATTATTCCATTTATTTTCGTTTTAAGGTAAAATAACAGCTTAAATCCAGGAGGTAATCATGAAACGAGTTACTATTCTTTTAATTATGTTTGCAGTGTTGTTGTTTTCCTATCTTCATGCCGGGGAAAAAGCCCCGCTCAGGGTTTTCATCTCAGCGGACATAGAAGGAATTTGGGGCATTGTCCAGGCCGACCAGACAATGGCCGATTCCAGGGATTACGGTTTGTCCCGCAAATGGATGGTCCAGGATGTCAATGCCGTAGTGGAAGGATTGCTTGAGGCCGGGGCAACGGAAATCGTGGTCAATGACTCCCACGGCGGCATGCGCAACATCATCGCCGACGAACTGCATCCCAAAGCCGCTTTAATCTCCGGGGCGCCCAAACCCCTGGCCATGATGCAGGGAATCGACGAACCTTTCGACGCCTGTATATTCGTCGGTTATCACGCCCAGGCCGGGACCGCATCGGCCATCCTTGACCACACCATTTCAAGCAGGGCGGTCCGGGCGGTTCGAATTAACCGTATGGAACTCCCCGAACTTGGAATCAACGGCGCGCTGGCCGGTTATTTCAAAACCCCGGTGATTATGTTGAGCGGCGATGAAGAAACCTGCCGCCAGGCAAAAGCCATCCTGGGCAATGAAATAGTGACCGTGGCAGTCAAACAAGGCATCGGCCGTTACGCCGCTAAACTCCTCCCGGCCGAAGAAGCCAGGAAACGGCTGAAAGAAGGCGCAAAAGAGGCTTTATTGAAGAGAGATAAGATTGCTCCCTTCAAGCTAAATCCCCCCTTCAATTTCGAACTGGAATTGCTCAACAGTTCCCAGGCCGAGATGCCCTCGCAGCTCCCGCAAGTCAAACGGACAGATCCCCGCACCGTTGCCTTTTCCGTCAATGATTATCTCGAAGGATTCAAAATCTTGAGGGTGCTGATCGCCCTTGTGTCGATGTAAACAAATCCGAAGCACGAAGCGAAAACAAATCCGAAGCACGGATTTCGGATTTCGAATTTATTATAGGTTTATCTTTGGGAACTTTCAGGTTGCCGGGTACGTGTTTCATGTATTAACGAAATGAAAAAAACATGGAGGTTCCAAATGGAAGAAAAAAGAAGTAAAGAGTATAATTTTGGTGTACTTGTTTTAGGTTCTGTCCTGGTGGGGGTGGGGTTATTGCTGCTGGTGGCCAATATAATTCCCTATCTTGGCGTCGCAAAATTGTGGCCGCTTTTCATGCTGATCCCGGCGGCGGTATTGGTTGCCGTCTATATCCAGGACAGGGGAAAATTAGCGGCGGTTATTTTGCCTGTGATTATCCTGGTATTTTATTGCGGGTATTTCCTCTGGCTCAATTTCACCACCTGGCACTATGCCGCCACCACCTGGCCAAATTTCCTTATCGGTCCGGGTTTAGGGTTCCTGGGCCTTTATTTCGCCGCGCGAAAATGGGAATTTTTGATCCCGTCCATTATCTTGCTTATGCTGGCTGCCATATTCTATGCAGCCATTATCGAAAACACCATGATCGTGGGTATTCTTTTTATTGCCATCGGTTTATTGTTTATTTTAAAACCCCTGATCCTCGCCTTCACAAAGAAAAAAAACGAAGCCATAGAATAAAGAGTTCTAAGCTTACCTTAACCGGCGCTGAAAATATTTCATTTTTCCTGTTGCATATTCGTTTCTAGTGTTGTATTATTTGGTCTATGAAAAAAATATTGATTTTTATAATGTTATTTGCCGTTGGGGGCCAACTGTTTCCCATCGTCCCCGCTTACTACGGGGCGCGGTCCTTATCCCTCGGCTATGCCGGTTCCGCGTTTAACTATGATTTGAATGCCATATTCATTAACCCATCCCTGCTGGCCTCTCTCCCCTCTGCGCTGACGGGCTACCAATACCAGGACAGCTACCTGGACAATAAAAATTTTTCCGGTAACCTCAGCGATATACTGGATTACGATTTGAACCATTTCGAATCCCTGCCCATCGACCAAAAGGAAATCCTTTACTCGAAACTGCAGGATCTCTTCAACTTAAAAACCGGCATTTACGGTTTCAGCGCCAATATACCGGGATTTGTCGGCAGGAACTACGGCATGTCCGTTTCCCTGGTGAATACCGCCGTCATGAGTCCCGTTACCCCGGGAACAGGTTTCTTCGATAAAGACCCCGGCGCCGTGTCCAACGCTGATATCGCTTCCCTGGCCATGAATATCCTCGGACTCCGGTATAAACAGGTTTCCCTTTCTTATGCTTTCGGTCTTTCCGGTAACCTGTATTTCGGGGTCACATTCCACTACCTGAACGGGAAAGTAACCGAGTCCAGCCCCTCCATCGTGACCGATGTATTCTCAAAGGATTTGGGCGCCAAAGATTATCTTGAGCAGGGATGGCATGCAGCCGATAAAAAGTTTTCCAAAATCATCGTGGACCTCTCGGTGAGTATGGATGTGGGCCGATATTTTAAAGTGGCGCTGGTAACGAAGAATGTCGGGAACCCACAGATTAAATCCCAATTAAGAACCATTACCCTTGACCACCGGGTGATTGCCGGGCTGGCATTGAGACCCGATCCCCAATGGGGAATCTACCTGGATATGGATATCGCCAAAACCGACCTGCTTCACAACGGCGACCAAATGCAGCCCATTTCATTCGGCATCGAAAAGGGATTTTTCGATAACCGCTTTTTTGCGCGGGCCGGTTTTTTAAGCGATTTAACCGAAAAACATTTCTTCGGCTCAAAGTCCAATGCCCTTTATGGGTTGGGCCTGGGTTTTAATATGAAGAAATTTATCGTCGATTTTGCAGTGGGAATGGACAGCAGCGGTTCTGTTAAAAACCTGGCGGTCTCAGGTTTTATTTCCTTGCAGTAATGAATTGACATATGCGTATTTTTTTTTTACAATACTAAGGTGCAGAGGTAGTTAGAACATGACGATGAAAATTGGAGAGTTCCTGTTAAATGACAGCAGGATAACGCCAGAACAACTTCAAAACGCCCTGGAAGCCCAGAAGAATGAACCGGGTAAACTGGGGAGCATCCTGATCCGATTGGGCTATGTCACTGAAGAGGATATTGCCCAGGCCCTGAGTAAACAATTCGGCTATCCCTCCATTAACCTTTCGAAATTCGACATCGATGAAAAAGTATTGGAGTTGATCAAACCGGAGATAGCACGTAAACATATCGTAATGCCGGTGCACCGGATCGGGTCCATGCTGACGCTGGCCATGGCCGACCCATCGAACCTCTTTGTCCAGGAGGAGATACGCTTCTCCACTAATTTGAGAATCCAGGCCGTCATCGCACCGGAAACCTCTATTATCGAAGCCATCGATAAATATTACGGTTCTTCCACCGGCATCGAGGCGCAAAAATTCCTGGAAGAGATCGAACTGGGAGATATCGATGATGCGGCCATCGAGTTGGTGGAAGAAACCGAGGATTACTTGTACGAAGGCGAGACGGACGAAGACGCCCCCGCCATTAAATTGGTCAATTTGATTTTCCAGGATTCCGTGGTAAAAGGCGCTTCCGATATCCATTTCGAGCCTTATGAAAAAGTTTTCCGCGTCCGCTTCAGGATCGACGGTATTTTACATGAATACATGACCCCCCCCATGAATTTGAAAAACAAAGTGCTGTCCAGGGTAAAACTGATCGCCGGCATCGATATCGCGGAACGAAGACTTCCCCAGGACGGTCGAATTAAAACCAAAATCATGCTGGAGGGAAAAACCAAAGCCATCGATATGAGGGTTTCCTCGCTGCCCACTATCCACGGTGAAAAAATCGTTATCCGGCTCCTGGACAAAGATAATTTAATGTTGGACCTGACGAGACTGGGATTTGAACAATTGTCCCTGCAGCGATTCGAGAAAAATATCGCCGAACCCTGGGGCATCGTCTTGGTTACCGGTCCCACCGGTTCAGGGAAAACCAATACCCTCTATTCCGCTATTTCAAAGTTAAACAGCGACGAAGTCAATATCTTGACCGCGGAGAACCCCGTGGAATTTAACCTGTTCGGGATTAACCAGGTGAACATCCGCGAGGCCATCGGTCTTACTTTCCCGGCGGCGCTGCGGTCATTCTTGCGGCAGGACCCCAACATTATCCTGGTGGGGGAAATTCGTGATTTTGAAACCGCGGACATCGCAATCAAGGCGGCCTTGACCGGTCACCTAGTGCTGTCCACCCTTCATACCAATGACGCACCTTCTACCATTGCGCGATTGATCAATATGGGCATCGAGCCCTTCCTGGTGTCCAGCGCGGTGCGATTGGTGGTGGCGCAGCGCCTGATCCGGCGGTTGTGCACAAACTGCAAGAAGCCGGCCAAAGTGCCGGTGCAAACCCTCATCGATGTGGGCTTCGCGCCGGAAGAAGCCAAATCCATCCAGATATTCGAACCCAACGGATGCGAAAAATGCAGCAGCACCGGCTACAAAGGACGCGTGGGACTTTTCGAAGTGATGGAAATCGATGAAGAATTACGGGAGCAGATAATGGTGGGCGCTTCTACTTCCGAATTAAGGCAAAAAGCCAAGGAAAAAGGAATGTTAACGCTTCGTCAAAGCGGCATCGAGAAAATTAAACTAGGGTCTACCTCCATCGACGAAGTGCTTCGAGAATCGACAAGATTGTAAGGAGAAGGAGAAAATAATGGCATTACCACTGCCCCAGTTATTGAAGATAATGGTGGATGAAGGCGGCACGGACCTGCATATTACCACCAATTCCCCGCCGGTTATCCGGGTGCATGGGATATTGAAACGTATCGAGCACCCGCCGTTGAGCCCGGCCGAAACCAAGCAGATCATATACAGTATCTTGAATGATACGCAGAAATATAAATTTGAAGAGAATTGGGAGCTTGATTTTTCGTTTGGAATAAAAGGAATCGCCCGGTTCCGCGCCAATGTGTTCATGCAGCGCGGGGCCGTGGCAGGAGCTTTCCGGAGAATTCCCTACGAGATCTGGGGCTTTGAAAAATTAGGACTCCCGGCCGTGGTGGCCACGATGTGCAAGAAACCCAGGGGACTGGTATTGATTACGGGGCCCACCGGGTCGGGAAAAACCACCACCCTGGCCTCTATGCTGGATAAGATCAACACCGAAGAACCCGTACATATTATCACCATCGAAGACCCCATCGAGTACCTCCATACGCACAAAAAGGCAATGGTAAACCAACGGGAATTGCACGCCGATACCAAAAGTTTTGCCGACGCCTTAAGGGCCGCGTTGCGGGAGGACCCGGATGTGGTCCTGATCGGTGAAATGAGGGACCTGGAGACCATTCAATCGGCCATTACCATCGCTGAAACAGGGCATTTGACCTTCGGGACGCTGCACACCAATTCCGCTTCGCAAACCATCAACCGGTTGATCGACGTCTTTCCGCCCCACCAGCAGGACCAGGTACGTACGCAGTTGTCCATGAACCTGGAGGGCATCGTTACCCAGGCGCTGCTCCCTAAAGCAGACGGTAGGGGTCGATGCCTGGCCATCGAAGTATTGGTTCCCAATCCCGCCATTCGACACTTGATCAGGGACAATAAAATCCACCAGATCTATTCCAGCATGCAAACAGGGCAGGACAAATACGGGATGATTACCTTCAATCAATCATTGGCCAGTCTCTATTTTAAACGGGATATTACCCAGGATTTAGCAATCAGTATGTCCCACAACCCTGAAGAATTGATCGAGATCATAAAGAGGGGACCCTCCGGATTATCCAGTCAATTCAAACCGGGTTATGCCGGGGCCGGCGCCGGTAAAGCGCCCGCCAGGGCAAGTAATTTTTAAGGGGGAATAAATGGCGGTTTTTAAGTTTAGAGGAAAAAACGTTGCAGGAAACATCGTAACAGGCGAAAGAGTCGGTAGAACGTCGCACGAAGTGATCGCATCATTGGAAAGAGATCAAATCCAGGTGTTAAACATCGAAAGGAGAAAAACCCAGATCCCGATTCCTTTTTTAAGAAAAGGAAAAGCAAAAAAGAAAGTTTCCTTGCGGGATTTGTCGGTTTTTAACCGGCAGTTGGCCGTAATGTTCAACGCCGGACTGCCCGTGACCCAGGGTCTCGGCATCCTTGCCACCCAGCAAAAGAATAAATACTTCAAAGATGCGATAGTAGAAATCAGGAAGGAAGTAGAGGCCGGTTCCAACTTCTCCAATGCCTTAAAAAAGTTCCCGGATATCTTCAGCGAACTTTATACCAGTATGATCCAGGCCGGTGAAGCTTCCGGTAACCTGGATACCATTTTAATGAGGTTATCCGAGTATATTGAGAACATGGCCCGGTTAATGGGAAAAGTAAAATCCGCCATGGCGTATCCCGTCTCGGTATTGATCATCGCCCTGGTGATTACCACAGTGCTTATGATAAAAGTGGTGCCCGTATTTGAAAATATGTTTGCCCAATTGGGCGCTTCCCTTCCCACGCCCACACAGATATTGATCAATATTTCCCGGTTTATGCAGGCCAATATTCTCTACTTGATCGCGGCAGGGGTGGGCATCTTTTTTGCCCTCAGGTCCTATAACAAAACTTTTAAAGGACGACGGGTGTTCGACCGGTTGAAACTGCGCGTACCCGTGTTCGGCGGCCTGCTGATGAAAGTAGCCGTGGCCCGGGTAACCCGGACGCTGGAAACCCTGTTAAATTCAGGCGTGGAAATTATCGAAGCCATGACCATTACCGCGAAAACCGCCGGCAATTCCATCATCGAAGATACGGTGTTAAAAAGTCGCTCCTCGGTCCAGGAAGGCAAGCCCCTGGGAGAATCCTGGGAAGATACGAAAATGTTCCCCTTTATGGTGACGCAGATGATCAATGTGGGCGAGCAAACCGGCGCCCTTTCCAACATGCTGGGAAAAGTCGCGGATTTTTACGATGAGGAAGTCAACCAGGCGGTGGATGCGCTGGTGTCCTTGATGGAACCCCTCTTGATCCTGTTCCTGGGCGGAATTGTAGGAAGCGTCATTATTGCCATGTACCTGCCTATGTTCGATATTGTCGGAAAAATCTAATAAAGATCGAGGTTAACGTTTTTGGAAGAGAATAAAAGCGGCGGCCGGTTTTCATTTCAGAATGCCTTACGCATCGCTGTACTCTCAATCCTGGTAGTGGTTTCGATTTTTTTAGCCGTCCTGGCGGAAACCCCTTTTTCTTTTGTCCCGGTATTCTTCGCCCTGGCGGTGGCCATGGGGTTCAGTATTCTCAATTTCAAGTTATTTAAATGGCTCAACTACCGGGTGGTTTTATACTTCCAGTCCCTGGTGGATATTGCCCTTATCACCCTCCTGGTTTACTATTCCGGCGGCATTACCAGCCCTTTTTATTTTCTCTATATCTTTCCCATTATCACGGCGGCGAGTTTTTTAACCCGGCGCGACACCATATACATTGCCACTCTATCTTATATCATGTTCGGGGTGTTGTCTGATTTGATCTACCTGGAGATCATTCCCTTCTATCCCCTCATCGCTTCCATCAATATCACACTTGACGTTTTTATCTACAACCTGGTAATGAGCTTCGTGGCTTTTTCCAGCATCGCCATGTTATCTTCTTATTACTTTGATCGCATTCGAAAAACCGGGGCGGCTTTAAAAAATGCCAGGGAAAATTTAAAAGACCTGATGTTATTGAACAACACGGTGCTGGAAAAGATGGAAAACGGGTTTATTGTCAGCGATGCAAATGGCGTCATTATTTCCTATAATGAAAAATCCAGGACGTTATTAAAATTAAATAGCAACAGTAATATTTTCGACTTGTTGTCGTTGTCGCCGGTGGGTTCCCTGAAATCCGGCGGCGGGGATGAGGATTCCGACAGCGATAATGAAGATGAAGATGAGGATGAAGTCGCGGTTTCCGACCTCAATAAAAAATTGTATTTTGAAGTGGAGGTGAATAACCGGGTGCTGGGCATCTCCCATTCCATTATCGAGAATATTTATTCTTTCGATAAGGTATATGTTTTTATCGTAACGGATTTGACGGAAAAGCGGGAAATAGAGAAACGGTTAAAACAAAAAGAACGCCTGGCCCTGATCGGCGAAATGTCCGCCGGCATCGCCCATGAGATACGGAACCCCCTGGCTTCGATTTCCGGGTCTGTCCAGTTTCTCAGCAAGGAATTAAAACTGGACAAGGAGTATCAAAACCTGATGGACATTATCGTCAAGGAATCCGGCCGGTTATCCAATTCTATCGAGGTGTTCTTGGATTACGCCAGGCCCATCCCATTAAAACCGGTGGAATTCGATCTCTCGCAAGCGGTGGATGACGTCTCGGAACTGATATCCCTGAATTACCCCGGGGTAAAACTGGTCAAAAAATACAGTGAAGGAAATATGATAACCGCGGATATCAAGAAAATCGACCAGGTGATCTGGAATTTGATGAACAATTCGGTCAAAGCGATTAATGAAGACGGGGTCATTGAAATTAATATTTACTGGAAAGACGGAGATATTTATCTTGCCGTTAAAGATAACGGGGTGGGGATCGCCGGCAGTGAAATGGAGAGAATATTTACCCCTTTTTATTCGAAATTCAGCTCGGGCATTGGGCTGGGTATGGCGATTGTTAAGCGGATTATCGACGAACATAATTTCGACATCAAAATAATTTCTGAAAAAAATATCGGGACCGAGGTAATCATATGTTTCAAGAGCAGTTGAAAATTTTGGTCATTGATGATGATCCCAGCATCCGCAACATGTTGGCCATCGTCTTGAAAAAGAGCGGTTTCCAGGTCACCTGTACCGAGAGCGGCAAAACTTCCCTGGAAAAATTGAAAAAGGAAAGTTTCGACTTGATCATTTCCGATATCAAGATGCCGGACATCGACGGCATCGAGCTGCTGAAGAAGATAAAGACCATTAGCCCGGAGATCCCGGTGATTATGATCACGGCGTTTGCTTCCGCCAACGATGCGGTGGAAGCGATGAAGCTGGGGGCCGAGGATTATGTGACCAAGCCCTTTAGCCTGGATGAATTAAAGATCATTATCGACCGCGCCATATACAAAACGAATATGGAAAAGGAAAATATCCAGTTGAAATCGCGGTTGACGGATAAGGAAAAATTTGAAAACATCGTGGGTAAAAACCAGAAGATGCTGGATATTTTCGAAATGGTCGATACCATTTCGCAAACCGATTCCTCCGTATTGATTAACGGTGAAAGCGGCACCGGCAAGGAATTGATCGCCAGGGCCATTCATAATAAAAGCGAGCGCAGCGGGTGTAAATTTGTATCCATCAACTGCGGCGCGCTGCCGGAAAATTTATTGGAGAGCGAATTGTTCGGTCATACCAAAGGCGCGTTTACCGATGCTTACAAGGATAAACAGGGATTATTCGAGGCGGCCCATAAGGGCGCCCTTTTCCTGGATGAAATCAGCGAGATGTCGCCAAAGATGCAGGTGAAATTGCTGCGCGCCCTCCAGGAACGGAAAATTCGCCGGGTGGGCGGCAATGAAGAATTGGAAATAGATGTCCGCATTATTTCCGCCACCAACAAGGATTTGACTGAAAAAATGAAAACAGGCGAGTTCCGGTCGGATCTCTTTTACCGCTTGAATGTGATCTCCATCAATCTCCCGCCGCTGCGGGAACGGAGAGACGATATCCCGCTGCTGCTGGAATTTTTCCTGAAAATTTTCAATGAAAAGTTTAACCGGGACATCGAGGGGTTTGAAAAAGATGCGCTGGAACTTTTCAATAGTTACCCCTGGCCCGGCAACATCCGGGAATTGGAGAATGTAGTGGAGCGGGCCGTGGCCCTGGAAAAGGGAAAATTCATTACCACCAAAAGTCTCTCGTCGGAACTGGTTTACAATATCTCGGCTAAGAATCCCCCGGCCGTTGATATCGATGCCTTGCTTCAGGAGGGGCATTTCGATTTCCAGGAGCATATCGATGATATCAGTCGCCGGCTCGTCATAAGGGCTTTCCAGTTAAGCAATTCCAATATGAAAAAGACGGCTGAAATGCTAAAACTCAATTACCGTTCCCTCCGGTATTTAATGGACAAATACCGGGTAAAAGGCAAAGGGTAAATAAAAAGGCGCCCATGCGACTGATATTGGCTTCCTCATCGCCCCGCCGAAAGGAATTGTTAAATATGTTGGGCATCGAACCGGAGATTATCGTACCCGTTGTGGATGAGAACACTTTGCCCGGGGAGTCCATGGAAACGTTCCTGCGCCGTGTGTCCATTGCCAAGGGGGAGGCGGTTTATAGGGATGAGTTTTTCGATATTCCCCTCATTAGTTCCGATACCATCGTATGGTGCGACAATTTAATCATTGGCAAGCCGGCGGACCGCGATGAGGCTTACCGGTTTATGAAAATATTGTCAGGCAATATGCATGAGGTATTAACCGGGTTGGCGGTTCGTTACCGGGGTGTATCTTATTATGAATATGCCCGGACGCGGGTGGAGTTTTCCGAGATTAGCCAAGAGGAGTTGATATATTACCTGGATAATGAGCATTACTTGGACAAAGCCGGGGCTTATGCGATCCAGGGGCTGGCGTCGGCGTTTATTAAGAGGATCGACGGTTGTTTTTTTAATGTCATGGGGTTCCCGGTGAATCTTTTTTATCAAATGATGAAAGCAATGGGTATCGAATTATATAAATGAAAGGGGAAGAATATGTATGAAAACATAACCCCAGAATATAATGCGGCCCTTGATGTCATTATAAGGGCGCGGCGTTCGGTAAGAGCATTTAGCCCTATCCCGCCGGAGCGAAAGGCCATAGAGGCAATAATCCGGGCGGGATTATTCGCCCCATTTCCAGCGCTTGCGGTTGCCGCACAATCGTTGAGCTTCTGTCTTCAGAATATGTGGTTGAAAGCAACGTCCCTCGGCATCGGTTTTCAGCTTGTCAGTGCAGCGATGCAAATGGATAGCGACCCTGATTTTTGCAAACTTCTCAGCATTCCTTGTGGGGAATATGCGCTGGATGGATGTGCGCTGGGGTATCCGGCAGATACCTGTCAACCTCCTTCCGTCGAATATCCGACGGCGGATAAATCGGTCAGTTGGTTGTAAATAGGAGAACAGGAAAGGATCAAGTGTAAATAGGAGGGGGAAAAAACTTGTGTGTCCCTTTTATTTCTAATCGATGTTTCAGACGGACATTCTACCAGATTCCGCTGTACTGTCAAGGGATCGCTTTAATTTTTTTATAACCCACAACCTGTTTCCACTTCATCCCTGGAGCCATATCCGAAAAGTCATGGATGTTTTGATATTTAAAATTGTAGATCGTCGCGAACAAGCATTGCCTGTTCCCACGGGCATTTGAAG
Source organism: Candidatus Aminicenantota bacterium (assembly GCA_026393835.1). Lineage (GTDB taxonomy): Bacteria > Acidobacteriota > Aminicenantia > UBA2199 > UBA2199 > JAKAGC01. Next base: position 106,613 of record JAPKZK010000137.1, read on the forward strand.
GAACAGGCTACATAAATGAATTGAAACCCTGAATGGTTATGAGTTTTCGATTTTGTAGGGGCGAATCCACGGCCCCCCATGTCTGTCCAAATTAAAATTTCTATTTTGTAGGTCAAAATAAGAATTGCTGACAAGTTACCGATTCCTTTGACTTTCGGTTAGGGGTGACATATAATCAATCATTGATCATAAAGGAGGATAAGGTGAAAAATTTATTTAATGAAATTCATCTCGAGGAGATGAAAGCAAGAGTCGAAAAATTGGATAGTGAATCTGTCGCGCGGTGGGGGAAGTTTTCCGTACAGCGGATGGTGTGTCATTTATTAGATAACCTGGAGTATGCATTAGGGATAACCGAAGGTAAAACGGAAGCGGCAGCAGGGCCGCCGATGTTTATTCGTCATTTGATACGGTTGTATATTCCATTTCCAAAAGGTAAAATCCGGACGAGTCCGGGTATGCTGAAAAGGCAGCCTGGAGAGTGGGAAAAAGACAAGCGGGGAGTAATCGAATTGTTGGATCAGTTTTTGGAGAACCGGGATAAAGAGCCGTGGCCGATTCATCCATTTTTCGGCCGACTAAGTGGTCCGGCGTGGTCAAGATTAATCTGGCGACATTTTAATCACCATCTCTCCCAATTCGGTGTTTAAATACAAACTCAGTAAAATAAAGATGATTAATGAGGAGTGTCACAAATGACGGAACCCAATTCTCAAATTCAAGGATTCGACGATGAGATGAAGATCAAATACCGGCTATCGGCGTGCCAAACAAAAGCGGATAGCCGTTTCAGATAAGAATGACCATTCTCAGACAAAAAAACCGCGCGATAGAATCAACACCGCAGACCTCTCTTGAAAACCCAATTTATTCCTCTAAAATCTCGTGCGTTCGTCTAAAATCCCGTGCTCTTGACTCTGCACCGCGTACTTTTGTCAAAAATCCCGTGCCTTTCTCTAAAACCTCGTGGTTTCCCCAGAATTCCCGTAGGTTTGGCTCTGCACCGCGTGATTTTCTCTAAAATCTCGTGGTTTTGTCTAAAATCCCGTGGTTTTCTCAAAAATCTCGTGGGTTTGGCTCTGCACCTCGTGGGTTTCTCTAAAACCCCGTGGATTTCGCTCCGCATCGCGTGTTTTTCTCTAAAATCTCGTGGTTTCTCCAAAATTCCCGTGGATTTGACTCTGCACCGCGTGTTTTTCTCTAAAAACTCGTGGTTTTGTCTAAAATCCCGTGGTTTTGTCAAAAACCTCGTGGGTTTCTCAAAATTCCCGTGGATTTCGCTCCGTACCATGTTTTATTGATATCTCCGGGGATAATCAACTCCGCTCCGCTGGAAAGGGACAGGCAAAAAACTGAATATGATTGATATCGGACTACTTGTGTGTTGCAGTTTTCAGCCAGGCAACGATTTTACAGAGGAAACGTTATGCGCCTATTATAAATTGAATACGGTGAAAACGGGGACAGGTGAAAACGGAAACATGCCGGAATTGTTACTCGATGCTTTCCTAGAAGATATTATCTTTGAAAAACATGCGGCGGCGATAATTCAGAAAATCGAAAAATACAAAGATACCGGTAAATATATTCTTTATTTCGAGGATAAAGCCGTTCCCATTGGTCCCTTACCGTTGTTGCCCAGGCCCCAAGGTAAATTAAAAGCCCCGCAAGAGCTGCGTTTCCCTATTCTCTTAACACTCGGGTAGTATACGCCCAGTACGCATCTAAAAATAAACGCGGACAAATGTACTTGCGATTTTCCGATTTCTGAATACCCGCTATCGCTGAATAACCTCCGATGGCAATTCCCTCCGAA